>NZ_BDBQ01000116.1 GCF_001613065.1 Nocardia miyunensis NBRC 108239 | reverse complement strand
CCGCCCGCGCAGGTCCTGCCGCCCCCGCCGCCGCCCGCGCCCAGCTACCCGGACAACCTGGACGGCTGGATCCACCAGGCGATGGACATCATGGCCGTGCACGGCATCCCGGGCAGCTACAACGGCATCTACCGCAACATCCTGCGCGAGTCCAGTGGCAACCCCCAGGCGATCAACCTCTACGACTCCAATGCCGCGGCGGGCATCCCGTCCAAGGGGCTGTTGCAGGTGATCGATCCCACCTTCCAGGCGTATCACGTCGAGGGCACCTCGTGGAACGTCTGGGATCCGGTCGCCAATATCGCCGCAGCGTGCAACTACGCCGCCCAGCGGTACGGCTCGATGGACAACGTCGATTCGGCTTACTGACCGGTCTCGTTCTTGTACGACTGTCGAACCCGCCACATCCGTGCGTTGTATCGAATCAGCACAGCGCAAACTGTGAGTGGGGACGACCACCCGGGGTATACCGGTGACGGAGTGTTTCGGTACCCGGCCGGAACGCGCGGTGCGAGGGGGTGTTTCGTGCACGCGGTGGACTCGATGCGGATGCAGATCGTGTCGGGCCTGCCGAATGTCGCGGGCGCCCTCGCCATCGCCGGTATCGCGGCCGTACTCGGTCGCATCGTGATGGATCCGGTCGCGAGGCGTTTCGGTGATCCGGCCCGCGGGCGCCTGGTCGGCCGATTCGCGGCCGTGCTGATCTGGGGTTCCGGTGCGGCCGCCGCGCTGGGGCCGATCGGTGTGCCCGCCTCGATCACCCTGCCCATCCTGGGCACGGTCGTGGTGATCGTCGGTGCGGTGCTGATCCTGCTCGTCTCGGCGCGCCCGCGAAAACGCCCTCTGCCGGCGATGAAGCGAAATGCGTTGTCAGCGAAACGCTTTGGAGCCGGTGAGGGCCTCTCCGAGGACTAGTTGATGGACCTCGGCGGTGCCCTCGTAGGTGAGTACCGACTCCAGATTGTTCGCATGCCGCAGCACCGGATAATCCAGCGTGATGCCGTTCGCGCCCAGAATGGTCCGGCACTGCCGCGCGATCGCGATCGCCTCGCGGGTGCTGTTGAGCTTTCCGGCGCTGACCTGTTCCGGGCGAAGCTCCCCGCGGTCCTTCAACCGGCCCAGATGTAGCGCCAGCAACTGGCCCTTGCCCAGCTCGACGGCCATGTCCGCGAGTTTGGCCTGTGTCAGCTGATAGGCGGCCAGCGGTTTGTCGAACACCTCGCGGGTGCGCGCGTAATCGATGGCGGCGGCCAGACAGTCCGCCGCCGCGCCCAGTGCGCCGAATACGATGCCGAACCGCGCTTCGGACAGGCAGCCCAGCGGCGCGGAGAGCCCTTTGCCCTCGGGCAGCAGGGCATCACCCGGCAGCCGCACCCCGTCCAGATCGAGTTCGGCGGTGACCGAGGCTCGCAGCGAGAGTTTGCGATGCATCTCACGGGCGGTGAATCCGGGCGTGTCCGCGGGAACGAGGAATCCGCGCACTCCCTCCTCGGTGCGTGCCCACACCACCGCGACGTCGGCCACCGACCCGTTGGTGATCCACATCTTCGAACCGTTCAGCACCCAGTCCGAGCCGTCGCGAACCGCGCGGGTGCGCATACCGCCCGGGTTGGAGCCGAAATCGGGTTCGGTGAGCCCGAAGCAGCCCAGCGCCCGCCCGGCCGCCATCTGCGGGAGCCACTGTTGTTTCTGCTCTTCGGACCCGTACTTGTGGATGGCGGTCATGGCCAGCGAACCCTGCACCGAGACCATGCTGCGCACACCCGAATCCACCGCCTCGAGTTCCATGCAGGCCAGCCCGTATTCGGTCGCCGAGGTGCCCGCGCAGCCGTATCCGTCCAGATGCATGCCCAGCAGACCGAGCGCACCCAGTTCGGGTGCGAGCTCGCGAGCCGGGAACGTGCCCTGCTCGAACCAGTCGGCCACATGCGGTCGCAGCCGCTGCTCACCGAACCTGCGCACGGTGTCGCGGATCTGCCGTTCGGTGTCGGTGAGCAGGGAATCGATGGCGAACAATTCGTCGACGGTGACCATGCGCTCACCCTATGGCGGAGAGACGTTGGTAACAATGACACCCAGCCCGTGGTGAGGAGAGGTTGCGCACGGATTTAGGCTGGTCGACATGACCGATCAGCTGGGGTTCTCCACACGCGCCGTGCACGCCGGATTCGATCCCGATCCGCAGACCGGCGCGGTGAACGTGCCGATCTACGCCAGTTCCACCTTCGCCCAGGACGGCGTCGGCGGACTGCGTGGGGGCTTCGAGTACGCCCGCACCGGCAATCCCACTCGCACCGCGCTGGAAGCCAATCTGGCCGCGCTCGAGTCGGGGCGGCACGGCCGGGCCTTCTCCTCCGGGATGGCGGCCACCGACTGTGCGCTGCGGGCCACACTGCGGCCCGGCGATCATCTGGTGATCCCCGACGACGCGTACGGCGGCACGTTCCGGTTGATCGACAAGGTGTTCACCCAGTGGGGTATCGAGTACTCGGTCGCGCCGGTCTCCGATCCCGACGCGGTGCGTAACGCGTTGCGCTCCAACACCAAACTGGTGTGGGTGGAGACGCCGACCAATCCGCTGCTGAACGTCGGCGATATTCCGGCGCTGGCCGACGTCGCGCACGCCGGTGGCGCGAAACTGGTGGTGGACAACACCTTCGCCTCGCCCTACCTGCAGCAGCCGCTGCTGCTGGGCGCGGACATCGTGATCCACTCGACCACGAAATACCTTGGCGGACACTCCGATGTGGTCGGCGGGGCGCTGATCACCGACGATCCCGAACTCGACGCCGCCTTCGCCTTCCTGCAGAACGGCGCGGGCGCGGTGCCCGGCCCGACCGATGCGTTCCTGACCCTGCGCGGCATCAAAACCCTTGCGGTGCGCATGGATCGGCACTGCGACAACGCTGAGACGATCGCCGAATTCCTGTCCGGGCATCCGGCCGTCGCCGAGGTGATTTACCCGGGTCTGCCGCAGCATCCCGGAAACGCGGTGGCGCAGAAGCAGATGCGTCGTTTCGGCGGGATGATCTCGGTGCGGTTGCGGGGCGGTCGCGACGCGGCGCTGAAGTTCTGCTCGAGCACGAAGCTGTTCACCCTCGCCGAATCGCTGGGCGGAGTGGAATCGCTGATCGAGCATCCGGGCGCGATGACGCACGCCTCCACCGCGGGCTCGGCGCTCGAGGTGCCCGAGGACCTGGTCCGACTGTCGGTGGGCATCGAAGACATCAGCGACCTACTAGCCGACATAGAAAACGCGCTGCTGTAATTTTCTGCCTCCGCTTCGCTCCGGCGGTTCGCGGCCCCCTGAGTGCCGTCGCTCGGCCCCGTGTCGGGCACTCGTTCCTCGCACCCGCCACGCGTCCGAGCGACGGGACGGACCGCGAACAGGTCGGCGTTGTCCGGGGTTGGTGGAACGAGGTGAGGGTGTGTCTTCGATCTGACAGTGAGGCGGTAAGACAACGGCAGAAAACACAGTGGCCGCACCCGGAGTAGGTGCGGCCACTGTGTCGTATTTCGGTCCGATCAGCGGATCGGTCGGCCTGCTGCGAGCCGACCGGGGCTCAGCTGTGGTACGGCTCCGCGCTGACCAGGGTCACCTTCATGATGTTGCCGTTGGGCAGCGTGTACTCGCGGGTCTCGCCGACCTTGGCGTTGATGAGCGCGCCGCCCAGCGGTGAGTTCGGCGAGTAGGTCTCGAGGTTCGACCCGCCCAGGCCCTCCTCGCGGGTCGCGATCAGGAAGGTTTCGGTATCGGTCTCGTCGCCGTCGTAGTAGACCTTGACGACCGAACCCGGCAGCGCGACGCCCGACTTGGTGGGGGCGACGCCGACCTTGGCGTTGTTCAGCAGCTCCTGCAGCTGGCGGATGCGGGCCTCCTGCTGGCCCTGCTCCTCGCGCGCCGCGTGGTAACCGCCGTTCTCCTTGAGGTCGCCCTCCTCGCGTCGCTCGTTGATTTCGGCCGCGATGACCGGACGATTGGCAATGAGCGCGTCGAGTTCGCCCTTGAGCCTCTCATGCGACTCCGGTGTGAGCCAGGTCACTTGCGTCTCAGTCATCTCGATCACTCCCTAGTAGTTGTTCCCGGCGAACCGGGATTCCCAAATACCCGCAACCACGCGCACCCCACGTGGGCGCGCACAGCAACAGACGACGGCTAGAGCGATCCCTGGGGGGATATCGTCGAACCCCGACAGGCCCCGTTCCCGTGTGGCATTGTGTGCCGAGGAACCGATAGCGCTGGCCGCCAATGCAGCAAACACGGCTCCGAGCGTTCGGAACCGTGTATCGCATCATTTTAGCACGATTTACAAAGATGCAGGTCGGAGCGATGATCGCGAGGCGTTTCGCCTGGATCGCCCGGTCATAGCCTCATCCGGCGCGCAGATAGGCGGGAACTTTTCCGCCGCAGCCGTAAATATCGGTTGCGGCCGGTCGTGCCACGCTCCGCACGATGGTCTTCAATTCGACCGTGCCGCTGCTCGAGGGCGTGATCAGCACCTCGCGCCGCCCGACCTCGCTGCCGTTGGAGTCCATCGCCCGCACGAAGCACACCGTGGCCTGTTCGGGATGAGTCCGGGTCACCTTGAAATGCGCCTCGATGGTCGAATCGTTGATAACCGTATACCCGAGCTGTTCCGGATCGATATCTTTCGGCCCGAACTGCTTGTAGCCGATGTACGCGATGATCAGGCCCAGGACGACCACCCCGACGCTCAGTACCGGAAGCACCCAGCGTCGGCTGCTTCTCGGCGCTCTGCCGTAACGATCGCCGACCGACCCCGACCCGGGCCGTCCGGTCGCGCCGGAACGGTCGGCGACACCCGACTGTTCGGGTGCTTCGACCGTGCCCGATTGTTCAGTGGGACCGGATGTTTCGGCCGGGACCGGGCGTTCGGCGGTGCCGTTCTCCGCGGCGGCCCCGGCCTGTTCGGCGGTACTCGATCGGTCGTCGGCCCCGGATTCGGGGCGCACGGTCTCCTCGGTCCCGGCCTGGGCGGCGTTCGGCTCCGGCTCGTCCGCGCTCGTCGGGCGCTCACCGCGCTCGCTCATGATTTGCTCGCTCCCGCAGGTAATCGGCGTACCTCACCTTTGCAGGGGGTAGCTCGGAACAAAAGAGGGTCGGATGGAACTATAGGGAGACAGATCCGACACCCCCCTGCCCGGATGGCGGCGGAGAGCGATGAGGTGGAGACGGTGAGCAACGAGGTGAGCCCGGCGTGAGCGAGATGGTGGAGTCGTGACCGGTCTGCGTCTCATGGCGGTGCACGCTCATCCCGACGACGAGTCCAGCAAGGGCGCGGCGACGACCGCGAAGTACGCCGCCGAGGGCAACGACGTTCTGGTTGTCACCCTCACCGGCGGCGAGCGCGGGTCGATCCTCAATCCGGCGATGGACACCGCGGGCGTCCTGGATCGCATCGAGGAGGTGCGGCGCGAGGAGATGGCCGAGGCCGCCAAGGCGCTCGGCGTCCGCCAGCAGTGGCTCGGATTCGTCGATTCCGGATTGCCCGAGGGTGATCCGCTGCCGCCGCTGCCGGAGGGGTCCTTCGCGCTGGTCCCGCTGGAGGAGTCCACCGAGGCGCTGGTGCGCGTGGTGCGCGAATTCAAACCGCACGTGATCACCACGTACGACGAGAACGGCGGCTATCCGCACCCGGATCACATCATGTGCCACAAGGTGTCCATGGCCGCATACGAAACCGCGGGCGATCCGGAGAAATTCCCCGACGCGGGCGAGCCGTGGACGCCGCTCAAGCTCTACTACGACCACGGATTCAGCATTTCGCGGATGGAGATCTTCGCGCAGGAGTTCGAGCGCATCGGCGAGCCGTTCCCGATGCAGGAGTGGCTGGACGGATTCCGCAAGCGGGCCGAGGAACGCGGCGACATCATGGGCCGGGTGACCACGCAGATCGAATGCTCCAAATATTTCCCGCAGCGTGATGAGGCGTTGCGCGCGCACGCCACCCAGATCGATCCGAACGGCGCGTTCTTCGCGATTCCGATGGAGATGCAGCAGCGGCTGTGGCCCACCGAGGAATTCGAACTCGCCAGGACCCGGGTGCGCACGGAGATCCCGGAGACCGATCTGTTCGCCGGTATCGAAGATCCGCAGATCGAGGTCGCGGACCGATGATTCTCACTGTCCTGGCTCAGAACACCACCACCAATCCGACCGGACCGGAGTTCGGCAAGGCGTCTCCGCTGGGTCTGGTCATCGTCCTGATCCTGCTGGCCGGGACCGTGCTGTTGATCCGTTCGATGAACAAGCACATCAAGGGTCTGCCCGCGGACTTCTCGCCCGAGCATCCCGAACCCGATCAGGCCGCCGACGACGGCACGGATCCGGGTGCGACCGAGGTCGAGGACAAGGCCGAGGATCAGGAGTCCGACGGCGCCGAATCGGGGGCTTCGGAGTCGAAGCCACCTCGAGAGTCCTGAGCGCCCCGACGCGCGACGCAGATGATTCGCCCTCGCCCCGGAAATCCGGAGCGGGGGCGAATTCGATTGCGGCGCTGGTCAGAACGGCCAGTTCGCCCGGTTGCCTTCCTCCAACAGACCGATCGCGGTGAATGCCGCGTCGCTCAGGCCGCCGAAGGTGTGGCGATGGTGCGAACCGCTGGGCGCATGACCCAGGCGATAACCCGCGAGATTCCAGGTGTACAGCGGAACCGCGGCGGGCAGCGCCCGGTCGACGTCCTGCCCCTCGGCCTGCTCGTCGGTGAGAATCACCACACGATCGTGCCCGTCGAAGTGGGTGCGCACCGCCCGTGCGGTGTCCGTACCCGCGCCGATGAAATAGCCGTCGGCCTGCCACCGTTCGGCCGCCCGCAGCAGGGCCTCGCCGGGCCGCAGGTCGAAGACCAGGCTGGATATCGAGAACGACACCAGATCGGCGTGCTCGCATCGGCTCGCCAGCGCGATCCCGAAGACCACGGCCGCGTCCCAGCGACGCAGCCGGCCGTCTCGGGAGAACACGGAATTCATCGAGGCGGACGTGTCCACCAGGACCAGGGTGCGACCACGCAGGGCCGGAACCGAGGACAGCGAGCGTCCCAGCGCCGGCTCGAGTGCCCGGCCCCAGCGCAGCGATGGTGCGGCCCGGTACGCGGACAGGAATCGCATCGGCAGCTGCCGGGATCGGGACACCTGCTCGGGATCGGCGAGTCGGGCGGCCACCTGCGCGGCGACCTCGTCGGACACCTCGGCCTGATCGAAATTGCGCAGGTTGCGTAGCAGCGCGGCGTAACCCATCGACGGGATCAGCGCTTCCCATACCCGGGCGTCGAGTGGACCCTGTAGCCAACCGGCCACCGATTCCCAGGTCATGCCCGCCGCACGCAACGTCGTGCGGGCGGTCTCGGCATCGTCGAACAGCGCACGACGTCGCGGGCCGGACGGCAGCGCGAGCAGTTCCGCGCGGGCGCGAATGATGCGCAGCCCGTCCGGGATCGCGGCGTTCCGGCTGTGGCGGCGGTCCAGGGCGTGCGCGAAAAGCTCACTCTGCCAAGGCTTGTCGTCCGCGGGCGCGGGATGCGCCAGATCCAGGACGTCGCCGAAACGCACGGCGTTCGCGGCCGAGTCCCACTTCAGGAGTGCGCGTTCGTCGTAGAGGCGGCGCACCGCGTCGGCGACACCGCGCTTGACCGGCTTGGGTAGTGCCCGCCCGTACGAGCTGAGCCAGTATGCCAGCAGCTCGCCCGGCTCGTCCGCCCGCTGTAGCACGGAATCGATTGCCTGACGGGACATTCCGGGCTCACCGGCGGCCAGTCGCGCCCGAGCGAACTCCGCCGCGCCCACGAGCGCGGCGCTGCGCAGGTTCGCCGATGTGCGCAGCCAACGCAGGAAACGCGCGGTCCATTCCGGATCGGCGAGGGTGTTCTCCCGGATCAGGGCGGCGTAGCGGCTGTCGCGCGCGTGGCCGGATTCGTAGAAGGTGTTCTCGCCCACCATATTCGACACCGCGAGCAGGAACAGCGCACTCTTCGGGGTGCGCTCGTACCCCGGCGCGCCCGCGTAGGTGCGTCCCGACGCCGTCCGCGCGGTCCGCACCGCCGACGTCGCGCCGGTTCGCATGTGTGAAGTGTCGAACTTGCTCACGGTATGCCCCCCGTGTCGTACGCGGGAGACCGGATCGCCGCCGGGGCGGTCGACGCGTGTGCGGGTCTCCCGAGGTCATCGTGACCCGCGGATTCTCCGAACTGCTGGAGAGTGGCCGTGGGCGTCGCACCGGGAGGTGCGAAACATTGCGCCCGAGAACAATTCGGCGACGGATCGGCGCCATCGGCCGCGTCGGATGTCGACGTTCCGGAGGCCGATCGTGCCTGTGCTCCCACTGGGAACCAATCGTTTCCCGCGCATCGGGCGTGATCAACAGGGTAGTGGTCGCGACCGGTGCGTCGCATCCTATTTTCCGAGGCCTCCGTGCTCGGGTGCGTGGCTGACGGCACTGTGGCACAAGGGGAATCGAACGGCCGCATCCGATTGGCCGCATCCGAATCGAATGCGGTCGTCGACCAGTGCCCGAGATCGAGTCGGCGACGGCACCTGAGCTGCTCTATCCATTGAGCTACCGGGCCGAAATGGCCCGGGTGGGATTCGAACCCACAACCTGCCGATCCGTAGTCGAAGTATCCGTTGCCTGCGCACCGGGCACGGGAAGAAATATACGTGCCGAATTCCGGTGCTGCCAGGTATTTTTCGCCGCTGGTCACGGGGTGCGGGGTGCGCGGGTCGACGGGCCGGTTCGCGGGGGCGGGCAGATCGACGTCCCGGACTCGGATGACGTGGCGATCCTGGTCCCGGGCGCATGGGCACGCTGTCGGTACGTGCTCAGTACGGCCTCTCGTAGTGGCGGTGATGGCAGATATCGCAATCACAGTCGAAATAGCCGATTCCGGCGCTCCCACGCGCGCCGCGACGTTCGGCGTCCTCGAGATCGGCGTACCAGGGCCGACGTTCCGCCGAACCGGCTGTTGCGGTGTTACTCATTCCTTGGGAATACCCATCCCGAGGCCCGTGGGAGTCACGGTTTCGGCACATGGGCGGTGACTTCACGTGCGGACCTCGCGACGCGAGATGCGCCGTCGGCGGTGGAGCCAGGTGTAGAGGCCGGTGAAGGTCAGCAGTATCGGAGTGAAACCTGCTGCCAGCCAGAGTGATCGGAGGGGCCAGGGGGCTATCGAGCCGAAGTGCAGTGCGTAGCTCCACTTGTCCCAGAGGGTGTTTCCGAGGGGGACGCTGCCGCCGCGGGTAATGGTCGCGGTGGCGGTGTGACGGTCGACGGCAACCGAGGTGGCCGGGAGGGAGACGATGCCGCGACCGACCGTCGCACCCTGTTCGAAGTCGATGCCGTAGGTGGCGGTGGGGTTCGGGCCGGGTTCCAGCACGCCCACCACGCGCCCGGTCGGGACCAGGACCCGCGCGGCCGCGACCGCGGAATCGGTACTCACATCGGGGCCGGTGCCGGGAACCGAGTACGCCGTGCGGGCGAGCGAATGGGTTCCGGTGAGCGCGTACCACGCCGAGGCGATCGCCGGGATCAGGAATCCGGCGCCGGTTACGGCCCAGAACAGCAGGAATACCATCGTGGCCGCGCCGAGGACGTCGTGCAGATCGCGAAACGCGCGATAGACGCCGCGGCGCAGATGGATCGCCAGACGCGCGCCGAGGTTCCTGATCCCGGGCCACCAGATGAGCAGTCCGCTCACGCACCACCAGGTCAGGGCCGCACCGAGCAGCGCGATCAGCCAGTAGCCCAGCGGAATGGTCAGCCACGTCCGGGCCAGCCACGGTTGATATCCGGGAAATTTCTCGCAGGACAGTGCGCAGGCGTGCAGGTTGGTGAGTAGTCCGAGAAATCCGCCGTTCGGGTCGGCCGTGCCCAGGACCCGTCCGCTGCCCGCATCGATGTAGGTGGCCGGGCCGGAATATCCCGAACGCACCTGGAATACGCCGTCGATCAGACGCGCTTGAGCCTGGGGCAGCGGTCGGGTCTGCCTGGTGATCCGGATGGCCTCGGCCGCCGTGATCGCCGGACGAGTATCGGTCGCCGCGAACAGCTCCGGATGATTCATCCGGTACAGCTCGGGCCGGAACAGCAGTACGCAACCACAGCTCACCTGGATCAGCAGTGCGATGCCGAGGACCGCCGTGACCCAGCGATGTACCGCCGCCGACCACCGGACCATCGTGCGCAGTGTGCGGAATCGCTTGAGTACCGGCACTTTTCGTCGACGCGGTGCGGCCCGAGGCGGGGTCCGGGCCGTCGTGGTGTCGGCTCCGCGCGCGTCGCGAGGTCTCCGAATCCTGGTGTCGGACTCCTCCGTGGTCGACATCGGTATCCCCTTCGACTCTGCTCGGCGCGTGTGGCTCCGGCGGAATGCCCGGCCGTCGACGTCCGGCGCATCACCCGCCCGCCCTGTTGACAAGGTAGCCTAACCTAACCAGTCTGTGGGGTCTCGTGTGGTATGCCCACGTGGCCTCGCCGACGCCTGCCTTCGGCCGTCCACCCACTCGCTCGGTAACTCGTGATGTGGGACGGGGATTGGTTGAATCCTCGTCCGGCTGTCCGCACCTGCTCAGGGGCTCGCCGGTGCTGACCGCATGGGTCGTTGAGCCGAAACAGTCAACGCTGCAACAGCTTTAGGGGCGGCGAGCCATTCACGAATAGTGTTGCGCACCAGAGTTTTCCGCGTGCACTCACGGTAGGCGTCCACGCCGTCGGCATCGATGCCGGCGCCGCGGCCCAGGGCGATCGCGCGCGGCACGTGCTGGTGCTGGGTGACGATGATCGCGCGGTCTATGCCGAACAGGTCGCGGGCCCGTTCGCAGGTCGCGCGGGTGGACAACCCTTCGCCGTCCGCGCGTATCAGGCCGGGCTCGACGCCGTGATCGAGCAGATAGCTTCGCATCGAAGCGATTTCGTCGCCGGACTCACCTTCCGCGTCGCCGGAGATCAGGACCTCGTCGACCTTGCGTGCCGTGAGCAGTTCCACGGCGACATCGAGCCGCCCGCGCAGATACGTCATCGGCTGCCCGTCCGGCCCGATCTTCGCGCCCGGCACGATCACCACCGGCGCCCGCGGCACGGTCGGCACGGTGAACCGGTGCCCGGCCGACAGCATCCGCAACCGGCCGTTGGCCGCGATCACGACCAGCGCCGACGCCGCACCCGCCCCGAGCAGCCCCCGCATCCACCATCTGCCGCACCGCCGCCATCGCTTCATCGCCACTACCTTTCCAGACGGTATCCCGGCCCTGCGGATGACGGACTTGCTCACCGCTCGCCGTCCTCGCCCGACGATGAATGTCCTGGTCAGCAGGGCTGTCGGGGTGAGAGCTACGGCGTGGGATCGGCGTATGTGAGACGCTGGCAGGGTGAACCGATTGGGTAACGCGACGTCGCCGTATCTGCGTCAGCACGCCGACAATCCGGTGGATTGGCGGGAGTGGGGGGCCGAGGCGTTGGCGGAGGCGGCCGCGCGGGACGTGCCGGTTCTGTTGTCGGTGGGGTATGCCAGTTGTCACTGGTGTCACGTGATGGCGCACGAGTCGTTCGAGGATGTGGGGACGGCGGGGGTGATGAATGCGAACTTCGTGTGCGTGAAGGTGGATCGGGAGGAGCGGCCCGATATCGACGCGATCTACATGTCGGCGACGGTGGCGATGACCGGTCAGGGCGGATGGCCGATGACGTGTTTTCTGACGCCGGAGGGGGAGCCGTTCTACTGCGGGACGTACTACCCGAAGACGCCGCGCGGCGGGATGCCGTCGTTCACGCAGGTGCTGACCGCGGTCGCGGATACCTGGCGGACTCGGCGGGCGGAGGTGAACGAGGCCGCGGGGCAGGTGGCGGACGCGTTGCGGGCGCAGGCCGGCGGGCTGCCGGTCGGTGATTTCGCGGTCGGGCCGGAGTTGCTGGATCACGCGGTGGCCGCGGTGCTGCGGGATGTCGATCCGCGGTACGCCGGATTCGGTGGGGCGCCGAAGTTTCCGCCGTCCGCGCTGTTGGAGGGGCTGCTGCGGCACGTCGAGCGCACCGGTGACGAGGCGGCGCGGGGCGCTGTGCTGGAGACGGCCGTCGCGATGGCTCGCGGCGGTATCTACGATCAGCTGCGGGGCGGATTCGCGCGGTATGCGGTCGATGCCGCCTGGGTGGTACCGCATTTCGAGAAGATGCTCTACGACAACGCTCAATTGCTACGCGTCTACGCACATCTGGCGCGGTCCGGTGCGCAAGAGCCTGCCGCGGAAGAACTTTCGCGCGGTGATCTGCCGCGGCGGGTGACGGCGGAGACGGCGGCGTTCATTCTCGACGATCTGGGCACCGATCAGGGCGGATTCGCCTCCGGGCTGGACGCGGACACCCATGTCGACCCGGACGGTCCGGGAGTCGAAGGCGCGACCTACGTGTGGACTCCGACGCAACTGAGCGAGATCCTCGGCCCGGACGATGGCACTTGGGCGGCAACGGTTTTCGGTGTCACCCCGGAAGGAAGTTTCGAACACGGCACGTCGGTGCTCACGCTGCCGGTGCCGAAAGGCCGAACCGGCGTCTCCGGTCCGGTCGATCTCGAGCGGTTCGATCGCGTCCGGAATCTGTTGCGGCAGGCCCGAGACGAGCGTCCGCAACCCGCGCGTGACGACAAGGTGGTCACCGCGTGGAACGGGATGGCGATCACCGCCCTGGCCGAGGCCGGGGCCGCCCACGCCCGGCCCGACTGGGTCGAGGCCGCGGCCCGATGTGCGCGAATGTTGTTGTCGGAACACGTGGTCGACGGTCGTCTGCGGCGCGCCTCGCTCGGCGGTGTGACCGGCGCGGCCCCCGGGATCCTGGAGGATTACGCCTGGCTGGCCAGCGGGCTGCTGGCCCTGTATCAGGCCACCGGCGAATCCGGCTGGCTCGCCCGGGCAAAGGAACTGCTGGACACTGCCATCGCTCATTTCGCCGACCCCGCCGCCGCGGGAGCGTGGTTCGACACCGCCGACGACGCCGAAACGCTCATCTCCCGTCCGCGTGACCCGCTCGACGGCGCAACACCCTCGGGCGCTTCGTCATTCGCCGAGGCGCTGCTGACGGCCTCCGCGCTGAGCGAACCCGATCGCGCCGCCCGCTATCGCGAACTGGCCGAGGCGACCCTGTCCCGCAGCGCGGTCGTCCTCGCTCGCGCCCCCCGATCCGGCGGCCACTGGCTCGCGGTCGCCGAGGCAGCGGTCCAGGGCCCGTTGCAGATCGCTGTCGCCCTGCCCGACGGCACCGATCCCGCCGCGGCCGAATTGCTCACCGCCGCACGCTGGGCTGCTCCCGGCGGATCGGTAGTCCTTGCCGGACAACAGGATTCAGCCCCGCTCCTGGACAGCCGCCCCCCGGCTGGCACTGCCCCGGCTGCCTACGTCTGCCGCGGCTCGGTCTGCGATCTCCCGGTAACCGATCCTCGAGCCCTGCGCTCGTCCCTCATGATCGGCACATCGGCAGGGCAGTGACTTCTGTCGACTGAATTTTCCGGATGTTCGCGATGCAGGCCGGTGAATCAGTGGCGTGGACCGACGGTCGTCCCGGCCGATGACAAACGTCCGTGGATCGGGCCGGCGATCTCTGCGTTGCCGGGGAGCAGGTGACCTGGTAGCGGTCGGGTGAGTCCGCCGCTACTTCCCATTCTCGAGAAAAGCCTGATAGCGGCATATGCATAGCGTGTGGCTATGAACTCTCACCTATTCGGCCGGGGGTGCTTGCCCAGCGCGGCGAGTCCTTGCAGGATGGCGGGGAGGAAGTGGTCGTCGGGGTCCGGATCGACCGCTCGAACAGGGAGTTCACGTGACCATACAACCTCGGAGGAACCGTTCGCACCGCCCGACTCGACGTGGGGCGATAGCGTTGACCGCGGGGGTCGCCGCGGTGGTATTTGCCACTGTAACGGCGGGCGCGGGCACGGCGGCGGCGCGGCATATCGGGGCCTTCGACGTCGGTGGCGCGATCGAGAAGGCATACGACAACGCGGGCGGCGCGAGCTTCTTCGGTAATCCGACCACACCCGAATCGGCCGCGCAGGGCGGCAAGTTCCAGGTGTTCGAGCGCGGCTGCTCGATCTACTGGTCCGTCGGCACCGACGCGCACGACATCTGCGGTCTCATCCGCGCCAAATACGCGTCGCTGGGCTGGGAGAAGAGCCCGCTGGGCTTCCCGCTCTCCGATGAGTCCAAGGCCGGGAACGATGGCGCCGGACGCTACAACATGTTCCCCGGCGGAGTCATCTACTGGTCCGAGGAGACCGGCGCGCACGTCGTCTGGGGTTCCATCGCCGGAGTGTGGCAGGGCAACGGCTCGGAGAAGGGCCGCTACGGCTACCCGACCAGCGACGAATACGACTACCGCGACGGCAAGGCGCAGGACTTCCAGGGCGGCCGGATCACCTGGCACCCGTGATCGCGAGCCGGAGTTGATCTGCGGGTCCGCCCCGTTGATCAGCCGTTCGCGAGCAGGTTCGCTGCTCGGTGAGTTCTTCCCCGCCTGAGGTGTGGTCCATGCTCGAAGCAGGCCGTAGTCACGCGGGCCGGACTTGTGGCGATCAGCGGTGCTTATTCGGGGCGAACTGCTTCGAGCGCTGGGTCGGATGCGGGAGCCACCGCGCCGTCCGAGGCGGGTCCGGCTCCGTTGTTGCCCGGGGCGGCGGTCTTGTCCGGGTCGACGCCTGTCGCGGGCGCGGCGATGTCGGTCCAGCAGTCGGTCGGTTGTTTGCGGCCGCGCAGGTGGATGGTGTCGTGTAGTTCCCAGGACGCGCTCTCGTTGCCCGAGGCCGCCTCGATGACGTTCTGGCTCACCAGGATTCGCCGCGGTACGTGTTTGGCCTCGGTGGTCAGCCGGGACGCCTCGTTCACCGCGTCGCCGATGACGGTGAATTCCAGGCGGGTGTCGGCGCCGACGTCTCCGGCGAAGACCGATCCGCGGGCGACGCCTATGCCGATGTCGAGCTCACCCCCGGCGGCCACCTCGTCGCGGATCCGGCGGGCGGCGCGCAGGGCCGGAGTCGCGTTGTCGCGCAAGGCGATCGGCGCGCCGAAGATGCACAGCGCGGCATCGCCCTCGAATTTGTTCACCAGTCCGCCGTTGTCCTCGGTGGCCTCGACGACGATCGAGAGCAGCCGGTTCAGTTTGGCCACGAATTCGCGCGGCGCGAGTTCGGTGGACAGTTCGACCGATCCCACGACGTCGACGAACAGCGCGGTCACCACGCGCACGTCGCCGGTGAGGTTCATGCCACCGGCCAGCGCGCGTTCGGCGACCTCGGCGCCCACGTGACGGCCGAACACATCCCGCAGCCGTTCGCGTTCGGACAGATTCTCGGCCAGTTCGTTCACCGAATGCTCGAGTCGGCCGATCTCGCTGGCGCTGCCCACCGGCACCCGCACCTCGAGATCGCCGTGCGCGATGCGGTCCAGGGCGCGGCGCAGCATCCGCAGCGGTGCGGCGACCGCGCGAGCCAGCGTCGCGGTGGCGATCGCGCCGACCAGTAGACCCACCGAGGACATGTACAGCGCGGTGTGGATGCGGTCGCTCGGTGCGGCGACCGGATCGGCGAGCACGGTGATCAGCATCAGCAGCGGCATCGCCCCGGATACCGTCCAGGACAGCACGACCCGGTTGAGCACCGTGGAACTCCAGTGCATCGTCCCGCCGAGCACCGTCGCGACCAGCGGGATCGCGGGCCGAATCAGCCGATCGACGATCAGCAGGGTGAAGCCGGCCGACTCGAAGGCGCCGAATGCGAACATCGCGCCGACCACGACGATCGCCCGCGACGGCACGACCTGCGCGAACAGTAACGTGACGATGACGACGCCGGGCAGCCAGATGGCCAGCGCCCGCAACGTGGTCGCCATCGGCAGATTCAAAAGCCGCCGCGCCTCGACCTCGGTCGGCTTGCGGCCGGTGTCCAGCCAGCCGAAGTAGTGGTTGCGATCGCGCACGGCGATCACGCCGCCGACCAGCGCGCCCAGGATCGGATAGATCGCGGTCTGCGCCAGGGCGCTCATCCAATCCGGTCCGAGCCGTCCGAGCAATCCGCTCAGCCACAGTTCGATGAGGATCACCGCGAGCCCGCCGACGTGGCAGGCCAGCACCACGGTCGACAGACCCCAGCGCATCCGCAGCGCCCACAGGATCAGCCGATTCATCATGGCGCGCAGGGGTTGGCGCTGACATGCGGCAGACGCGGTATCGATTCGTAGAGCACGAACGAGGAGCATAGAACCCGCGCGTGTGGCGTCGTCGGTTTCGACCGGATCGTGTCCGGTACGTCACAGGTGCGCCGCGCGGTCCCGGCGCACCGGCGGTCATCCGCGCACGACCAGCCAGACCGCGACGTAATGGCACAGGGCCGCGAGAACCGTTGCGGCATGGAAGAATTCGTGATGTCCGAAGACCGTCGGCCAAGGGTTGGGCCATTTCGCGGCGTAGAGGATCGCGCCGATGCTGTAGGCCAGGCCGCCCACCAGCAGCAGGATCATCGGGGCCACGCCGACGTTGTGCGTCATGGGCGCCGCGACCGGCACGATCGCCCAGCCCAGCACCAGATACAGCGGTACGCCGACCCAGCGGGGCGCACCCGGCCACAGCAGTTTGAGCGCGACCCCGGCCAGCGCGCCCGTCCAGACCACGATCAGCAGCGTGGTCCCGGTGCGACCGGGCAGTCCCAGGAGCGCGAACGGGGTGTAACTGCCCGCGATGAACAGGAAGATCATCGAATGGTCGGCCCGCTTCATATGGGTGCGGGCCCGCACACTCGACCAGGTCACCCGGTGGTAGGTCGCGCTGACCCCGAAGACGCCGCACACCGTGAGTCCGTAGATCAGCGTGGACAGGCCCGCGGTCGCCGAGACGGTCGCGGACGCCGTGACCAGCACGATGACCGCGACGGCGGCGATACCGACGGCCCAGGTGTGGATCCAGCCCCGCATTCGCGGTTTGACCGGGATGTGTGCCGCGAGCCCGAACGTTCCCAGGGCAGCGGGCGCGGGCGTCACCGAATCGGACAAGGCTTACCTCCTGAGTAACCTACGGTACCGTAAGTTAGCCATCCCGCCACCGCGAAGCAGATGACACGTCAGCGGCCAGGTTCTCGCCGATGTACGCAGCGTGCCGACAACCCCGGGGCGTAGGGTGGCTCTCCGTGAGGCTTGCAAGTCAGGTGCGTGGGCTGCCGTATCGCATCTATCAGGCGCGGCTGTCCAAACAGCTCGCAGGCAAACAACATCCACGTCACGTGGCCGTGGTGTGTGACGGAAATCGCCGCTGGGCGCGGGAGAACGGCTTCACCGACGTCAGCCACGGGCATCGCGCCGGGGCGCTGAAGATCGCCGAACTCGTCGGCTGGTGCGAGGCCGTTGGCATCGAGATGGTGACGGTCTATCTGCTGTCCACCGAGAACCTCAACCGCGATCCGGACGAGCTGGAGATCCTGTTCGAGGTGATCACCGACGTCGTCGAGGAGCTCTCCGCGCCGGAGCAGAACTGGAGCGTGAAGATCGTCGGCTCGCTCGGTGGGCTGCCGGAGGAGGTCGCGCGCCGGATGCGCAAGGCCGCCGACGAGAGCCACGGCCGCACCGGCGTGCACGTCAACGTCGCGATCGGCTACGGCGGCCGCCAGGAGATCGCCGATGCGGTGCGGTCGCTGGTCCGGCAGGAGATGACGGCGGGGGAGACGGGGGAGGATCTGGTTCAGTCGATCACCGTCAACGCCATCGGCCAGCATCTGTACACCTCCGGACAGCCCGATCCGGATCTGGTCATCCGCACCTCGGGTGAGCAGCGCATGTCCGGATTCCTGCTGTGGCAGAGCGCCTATTCGGAGATCTGGTTCACCGAGGCGTACTGGCCCGAATTCCGGCAGGTCGACTTTCTGCGCGCGTTGCGTGACTACGCCGCGCGACATCGGCGCTACGGGGTCTGATCACCGGGTTCGGGCCGGTGAACAACGGTTCGGCCCAGAATCTGTTGCATTGCATGATCATCGGGGTGGTCGTGGCCGTGCTCGCGTACCGTCCAGTACATGAGTGAGTCCGGGCAGCGCGGCGCGGTGGAGGTGGCGACGGCTTCGACGCCGTACATCAGCTACGAGGAGTTCGGTCGGCGATTCCTGGAATACGCCGCCTCGGAGGCGAGAATCACGGGTGCGTTCTCGCAATTGACCGGCGCCGCTTTCGATTTCGGTCCGATCGGGGTTGGCCCCGGCCGTTTGGCCAAGGTGAGCGCCCAGGTACAGCTCGGCGAGCCGGCTCTGGTGCGGAACCTTGGCGAAGAGATCACCTTCGAGCTGGCGATCCCGCTGAACGTCGATCTGCTGCTGGATCTGACCGTGGATCGCCATCGTTTCGCCGTCGACGGCGCGGTCCACGTCCATCTGACCGTCCGCACCGCCGAACCGCTGCGGGTGATCATCGATATCGCCGAACCGCGCCCCAGCGACGTCCGCGTCAACGTCGCGACCGCGACCCGTCGCGGCCAACTGCTGCGCCTGCTGGCCAGCGTCGATCATGAGATCCGCCGCTTCGTCGCCCGTTACGTCGCCCGCGAGATCCGCAAACCGCATATCGCCGCAGTCCGCGAAATCGACGTAGCCACCAGACTCGACGCCGCCTGGAAAGTCTGACGACTTCCGCGGTCGAGCCGAAAAGCCCTGCGCGGCCAGCGATATTACCGAGGGGCGAGGTTTTCATGGCTGGGAATATCGTATCGTGTTATCGATTTATCGTTTCGTGAAAGGTGCGTATGCGTAAGGCTGTTCGTCTCGGAGTTATCGGTATCGGCATTGTTGCGGGCGTCGCCACGGGTGCTTCGTCGGCCTCGGCGGGAACGGATATGGTCGGCCCCCATCCCGGTTGTGATGATCATGGGTTCTGCAAGCCCGGGGCTCCGCGTCCCCATTTTCGGCAGGACGACGATCCATTGGGTCCGACAATGCAATTGCTTCAGGA
This sequence comes from Nocardia miyunensis NBRC 108239, assembly GCF_001613065.1. Classification (GTDB taxonomy): domain Bacteria; phylum Actinomycetota; class Actinomycetes; order Mycobacteriales; family Mycobacteriaceae; genus Nocardia; species Nocardia miyunensis. The sequence goes on along the minus strand of NZ_BDBQ01000116.1, from coordinate 23,337 downwards.
CTGTCTTGCGACTGGTTCACACAGTCCCGACCCGGGCGTATGGTGTCCGGGCGGCGCAATTCCGCGCACCGGTATCTGACCCGAGCCGCTGACGCACGGCCTCGGATGGAGGTGTCCCAGGTTCCCGTCCGGAAAACTGGGTGCAGCCGCCATCCGAGGCCGGAATTACAACTTGCGCAACCGGATTCGGTTGATGCTGTGGTCGGAGTCCTTGCGCAGCACCAGGGTCGCGCGGGGGCGGGTGGGCAGGATGTTCTCCACGAGATTGGGGCGGTTGGTCGCGTTCCAGATCTCCTGGGCCGCGATCGTGGCCTCGGAATCGTTGAATCCGGCGTAGTGGTGGAAGTGTGAATTCGGATCCGCGAAGGCCGTCTTGCGCAGGGACAGAAAGCGATTCACATACCACTTCTCGATATCCTCGATCCGCGCGTCGACGTAGACCGAGAAATCGAACAGGTCCGAGACCATCAGGCGCGGCCCGGTCTGCAGGACGTTGAGCCCCTCCATGATCAGGATGTCTGGCTGGCGCACGCAGTGGAACTGATCGGGCAGGATGTCGTAGGCGATGTGCGAATAGATCGGCGCGCAGACCTCGGACGCACCGGATTTGACCTCGGTGACGAAACGCAGCAGTTTGCGCCGATCGTAACTTTCCGGAAAACCCTTGCGGTGCATGATTCCCCGACGCGTGAGTTCGGCTGTCGGATAGAGGAATCCGTCGGTGGTGACCAGATCGACCCGGGGGTGGTGATCCCAGCGGGCCAGCAGCGCCTGCAGCACGCGCGCGGTGGTGGATTTGCCGACCGCGACGCTACCGGCGATGCCGATGACGAAGGGAACCTGGTGATCCGGATGGGTCTCGCCGAGAAAGGTCGCGGTGGCGGCGAACAATCGCTGGCGGGCGGCGACCTGCAGGTGGATCAATCGGGCCAGTGGCAGATAAACCTCGGCGACCTCTTCCAGATCGATCTGCTCACCGAGTCCGCGCAGGCCGAACAGTTCCTCTTCGGTCAGGACCAGGGGAGTCGACTTTCGCAGGGTGCGCCATTGTTTCCGGTCGAATTCCACATAGGGACTCGGCTCACTCATCCGTGCCATTTACCCACGCTCTCGGTTCGGTGCACATGCCGCATACGGTCCGGACGCCGCATCGGTGGATCTCGCACCCGGCGTGACGGGATCCGGTGGGCAGCCCTGGCATAGCCGAATTCTCCTCGGGAGCAAGGACGCCCCGCACACGGGGTATTGTTACCCGTCGGTAACTATGCGTGACATTTGTCTCCCGGACCCGGGGTTTCGGATGCCCGCGTGCGGCCCGGACTGCGTGAACGCCCGGTCGCGGTATGGTCGGCTGTCATGGATGCGCATCCGCTCGTGACTGAATATCTGCGGCTGGGGCTGGCGTTCGACCGCCTCGAGCCTGGGTTCGTCGACGCCTACACCGGCGATCCCGCGCTGCGGCGCGAGGTGCAGGAGGGGCCCGCACCGCTGCCGGGCGAGTTGGCGACGCAGGCTGCGGCATTGCGCAAAGAACTGCCCGAGGCGGGCCTGCCCGCCGGACGCACCGAATTCCTCGACGTTCATCTGCGCGCGCTGGAATGTTCCGCGCGCAAGTTCGCCGGTGAGCAGATCTCCTTCATCGACGAGGTGCGCGCCTATTTCGACGTGGATATCGAGCCCGGCGACGAGCAGGACTACCGCGACGCGCATCGGCAGATGGACGAGGTTCTGGCCGGTGACGGGGCGTTGTTCGAGCGGGTGAGGGCGCATCGCAAGGCCGACGAGATTCCGCCCGAGCGGTTGAGCGAATGCGTCGCGGCGTTCTCCGGCGCGCTGCGCGAACTGGTCCGGGCGCGTTATCCGCTGCCCGATCACGAGCAGGTGGAATACGAGGTCGTCGGCGACAAGCCGTGGTCCGGATTCAATTACTACCTGGGCAACTACCGGTCCAGGGTCGCGATCAACTCCGACCTCAAACAACATATGGCGCATCTCCCGGCACTCATCGCGCACGAGGCGTATCCGGGGCATCACACCGAGCACTGCCGCAAGGAGGCCGGACTGGTCGGCGCCGGGCAGGACGAGCAGACGCTGTTCGTGGTCAACACCCCGCAGTGCCTGATGGCCGAGGGGCTGGCCGATCTGGCATTGCGTTCGATCGTCGGACCCGGCTGGGGGCGATGGGCTCAGGAGATCTACGCGGATCTCGGGTTGCGCTTCGATGGTGAACGCGCGGAACGACTTTCGAACGCGTCGGCGAAACTGCTGGGCGTGCGGCAGGACGCCGCGCTGCTCCTGCACGACCGAGGCCGCGATGCCGACGAGGTCGCCGGTTTCCTGGAGCGCTGGAGTCTGGCCACCCCCGATCGCGCCAGGCAGTCGCTGCGCTTCCTGTCCTCACCGCTGTGGCGGGCCTACATCAGCACCTATGTCGAGGGCTACCGCCTGCTCGGCGGCTGGCTCGACCGCGCCCCCGACGAGGACGACCGCGCCGATCGTTTCCGCCGCCTGCTCGACGAACCGCTGACCCCCGGAGCGGTCCGCCGCATGTGACGCCGGGGGCACCCGGACGAGACACAGGATTCGATGATCATCGAATCCGCCTGTGCTCAATACATCGGCACGGAACAATGCCCGCCGGAAAGCGTGCATACCAGCAGTGAGATCTGCTGCAGCAGGGCTTCGATGGGGCTCAGGGGTGCGAAGATCGGTTGCATCGTGGGTGCGCCTTTCCCGTGATCGAGTTATCCGCGTCCCAGTCTCGGCTCGCGCATCCCTGTTCGGAACACCCCGGTTCGGGTGCCGTAGGAATCGATGGCACAGTGAGGCTCTGATTCCGTCGAATCAGGTGGGGAGCCCACGCGCTTTGTGCTATGCGGGCCACTTAGACTGTGCTGGTGACCCAGACGACCGCCGCATCTGTGAATTCCCAGTCGCTCGCCGAACTCGATCCCGAACTCGCCGCCGCGATGGCGGGCGAACTCGCCCGGGAGCGCGACACCCTCGAGATGATCGCCTCGGAGAACTTCGTGCCGCGCGCGGTGCTGCAGGCCCAGGGCAGTGTGCTGACCAACAAGTACGCGGAGGGTTATCCCGGTCGGCGGTACTACGGCGGGTGCGAGCACGTCGACGTGGTGGAGAACCTGGCGCGCGAGCGGGTCAAGGAGCTGTTCGGCGCGGATTTCGCCAATGTGCAACCGCATTCGGGTGCGCAGGCCAACGCCGCGGTGCTGATGGCGCTGATGAATCCGGGCGAGAAGCTGCTCGGTCTGGATCTGGCCCACGGCGGTCACCTCACCCACGGGATGCGGCTGAACTTCTCCGGCAAGCTCTACGAGGTGCATGCCTACGGAGTGAACAAGGAGGATCACCGCGTCGACATGGAGGCGCTGCGTGAGCAGGCCCTGTCGGTGAAGCCGAAGGTGATCGTGGCGGGCTGGTCGGCGTATCCGCGGCATCTGGACTTCGCGGCGTTCCGGGAGATCGCCGACGAGGTCGGCGCGTACCTGTGGGTCGATATGGCGCATTTCGCCGGGCTGGTCGCCGCTGGACTGCACCCCTCCCCGGTGCCGCACGCCGACGTGGTGTCCTCCACTGTGCACAAGACCCTCGGCGGTCCGCGTTCGGGTGTGATCCTGGCCAAGCAGGACTTCGCCAAGAAGCTGAACAGCGCGGTGTTCCCCGGTCAGCAGGGCGGCCCGCTGATGCACGTGATCGCCGCCAAGGCCGCCGCGTTCAAGATCGCCGGGACCGAGGAGTTCAAGCAGCGTCAGGAGCGCACGCTCTCGGGCGCCAAGATCCTCGCCGAGCGCCTGACCGCGGCCGATGTGAAGGACAAGGGCATCACGGTGCTGACCGGCGGCACCGATGTGCACCTGGTGCTGGTGGACCTGCGCAATTCGGTGCTGGACGGTCAGCAGGGTGAGGATCTGCTGCACGAGATCGGAATCACGGTGAACCGCAACGCCGTTCCGTTCGACCCGCGCCCGCCGATGGTCACCTCCGGTCTGCGCATCGGCACCGCCGCCCTGGCCACCCGTGGTTTCGGCGACGCCGAATTCACCGAGGTCTCCGACATCATCGCCACCGCCCTCGCCGGTGGCGCGGATCTGGACGCACTGCGCGCCCGGGTCACCAAGCTGGCTCAGGACCGTCCGCTGTACCAAGGGCTGGAAGACTGGGGCCTGCTCGGCTGAGCGTTACCAGAGCACGAAGCGACGTGTGCCGCCGGTGAGCTCAGGCGCGTCGGCGGTCACGGTCGCGACCAGTTTTCTCGGCGTGGGATTCACCCAATGCCGTTGTGATGCGCCTTCTTTCAGCACCACCGTGGGTACGGTCTCGTTGCCATCGGCCACCGAGCGTACGAATGCCGCGGCCTCCGGGTCGCCCCAGATGTCGACCTCACGGTGAATGATCCCGTGGCGGTTGAGCACTCGTCGTAGCCGGGCGCAGTAGGGGCAGCCGGGGCGGCGATAGATGACCAGTTCCGGGGTGATGTCGTCGGACATACGACGTGAGTTTATTCGTCGTCGCGCCGGCATTCGATGGCAGCGGAACGGTTCGATCAGAACCAGGGCCAGTTTCGGTAGTCACGGCCCACCGTGGAGCAGCGCGGTCGGACCTGCCCGTCGAGAGCGAAGTGCCGCGTGGCGGTCCGAAGCCACACCGGCGAGATCCGCGATGCCGGGCCCGGATCGGTCGAAGGGATTGCCCGGCGACCCGGCCGTTCGCCGAGGTGAATCCCGCCCGACCAGCGGATGACGATATCGAGAGTTCTTGGTAGGCAGGCTGTTCCACCCGGTCCGATCCTCGCGGGGAGTGGCACGATTAGGGCGGTAGGACAGGCTCGACAGGAACAGGGACAGTGGCATGACCGATGTGGGGACCGGTCGTAGGAGCCGCGAGTCTCTTGAGCGGCCGGTGCGCGCGATCAATTCGTGGTTGATCGGCGCGGCGGTCGTGGCCGCGGCGTTTCAGATGTTCCTGCTGCCGTTGATCCTGCTGCCTCGCGACGCGACGTGGGGTTGGTCGCTGCTGGTTCCGGTGCTGCTGACCACGCCGTTCTGGTCGCTGATCCATGAGGCCGTACACGGCACCCTGATCCGCAGACGCGAGGTCAACGATCTGTGCGGGCGGGCGTTGGCTGTGCTGTACGGTTCGCCGTTCGCGATGCTCAAGAGCGGTCATCTGCTGCATCACCGGTACAGCCGGACCCGGGAACGCACCGAGATCTACGACCCCGCGACGTCCAGTTGGGCCAGGACCGCGCCCGGCTACTACGTGCGGCTGTGCGGCGGGCTCTACCTGCTCGAGGTCGCGGCATTGCCGCTGGCCGCGCTCCCGGCCTCGGCGATACGCGGACTCGGCCGGCGGGTGGACGCGCCGGATTCGGTCGCGGGACCGCTCTTCGAACGGATCGCGCAGGCCAAGGTGGTGCGGCAGTTCCGTGCCGACGCGGCCGCGATCGTGGTGCTGTACGCCGCGGCGTTCCTCGCCTACGGCGGATACGGCTGGATGCTGCTCGCGGCGCTGGGCGGGCGGGCGTTCGTCATCTCCCTGTCGGACAACGCCTACCACTACGGCACCGACCTGGACGCACCGCTGGAGGCGTTGAATCTGCGGCTGCCCCGGGTCCTGGAACAGGCCGCGCTGAGCTTCAACCTGCACGGGGTGCACCACCGTCATCCGGGGCTGCGCTGGTACGAACTGCGGGCGGAGTTCCTCGACGAGGGCGGCGAGTACGACCTCGGCTGGGCCGCGGCGGCCGCACGGCAGTTCCGCGGGCCCATCGAACTGGGGTGAATCCGGATTCGGGTGAGTCGCGCGCTATCGGAGCGACCTCGTCCGGTACCGGCTGATCGACGCTCTAGCCTGGAACAGGAGTCCCGCCGCCGCGCTTGCTCGTCGGCGGCGGGATCCGCGGGGATCGGCTAGTCCTTGTGCACCAGCGGGCTCAGCGCCTTACCGGCGAGCTCGAGCACGCCGGGCTCGTGGCCGTTGGCGATCATGTTGACGATGATTCCGTCCACGCCGTGATCCAGCACCCGACGCTGAATCTGCTCGGCGACGTCGTCCGGGGTACCGGCGAACTGGCGGTCGCGCATGGCCGCGCCGGACTGGTTGGCCGGAAGCGAGTCCTGGAGCTTGCGGGCGCGATCGCCGTCCTCGTCGATGACCGCGGTGGCCAGGAAGCTGGTCTCCAGGGTCTTCGGATCGCGGCCGTTCTCCTCGCAGCGGGCATGCAGCGCCTCGATCTTGCGCGGCAATTCGGTTGGGTCGCAGATGATGTTGAGGTGATCCGCGTAGCGGGCCGCCATGCCGAAGGTCTTCTTCTCTCCGCTGCCGCCGAGCATGATCGGCAGGTCATCGCGAATGCGAGGCTCGTTCAGCGCCTCGCGGGTGTGGTACCACTTGCCCTCGAAGGTGGGATGTTCCCCGCGCAGCATCGGCGTGATGATCTGCAGCGCCTCCTCCAGACGCTCGAAACGCTCGGTGAAGGTGCCGAATTCGTACCCCAGCCCGATGTGCTCGAACTCGTACCATCCCGCGCCGATGCCGAGCACCGCGCGCCCGCCGCTGACCACGTCCAGCGTGGTGACGGTCTTGGCCAGCATCGCCGGATTCCGGTAGGTGTTCCCGGTTACCAAGGTGGACAACTGAATTCGCTCGGTAGCGGTGGCCAGTGCGCCCAGCGCGGTGTACGCCTCGAGCATCGGCTCCTCGGGCGCCCCGAGATTCGGCAGCTGATAGAAGTGGTCCATCACGAACGCGGCGTCGAACCCCGCCGCCTCCGCTGCCCGAGCTTGCTCGATCACCGAGGGGAACAGCTCCCGCGCCGACGCCGCATGAGAGAAGTGCGGCATCTGAAACCCGAGCCGAATCCGCCGCTTACCGTTCGGCCCGGAACCCTGCGTCTGTGCGTTCGTCATGGGTGAAACGCTATGACTTGGAGTGCACTCCAAGTCAACGTCACCGGAGCCTGTTTCGCTGTCGGCGAATCACGCTTCCCGTAGCCGTCCTTCTCAGCCGTGTTTGCTGAGGTACTCCAGGTACAACGGCCGCAGGATCTCCGCGATCTCCCCGTCTCCGGCGTGCGCGTAATCATCCAGCATCGGCAGGATGTATTTGATGTCGGCGGCGCTCTCGTCGACATTGCCCGTGGCGGCCTCGGCCGCGGGGATCTGTTCGAGCAGCCGCCACAGGAAACGCACGTCACCGTGGCGCACGGCGTACTTGACGGCACGATCGTGCAGCTCCTTCGACGAGAGCTTCTCCAGTTCCGCAGCATCGGCCATACGACGACTCTATCGGCTCGGACCGTGCGGGTCTCGCGCGTCGCGGTAATTCGTGCTGCGATGGAGGTATGGCACAGCAACCGTCGGCGAGCTTCGCCGTGAAACGTGTCTACGACGCACCCGACCCGTACGATGGCCGCCGCGTACTCGTCGACCGACTCTGGCCACGCGGCATCAGCAAACAGCAGGCACACATCGATGAGTGGTTGAAGGCGATCACTCCGACGAACGATCTACGTCGCTGGTTCCACGCCGACCCGCAGCATCGCGCGGCGGAGTTCGCCAGCAGATATCGGGACGAACTGCACGACGAGGAACATCGGCAGGCGATCGAGCATCTGCGCGAGCTGCGGGCGTCCGGTCCGGTCACTCTGGTGACCGCGGTGAAAGACCCTGCGCACAGCCACATTCCGGTTCTGCTGGAACAATTCGGCGAGGAATCTGCATGATCGTCCGGGATGCCGGATTCTCGAGTCCGAGGGCTGCCGAGCCGCCTGTGCAACGTCCGAAACCGCTCGAGCAGCGGATCTTTCGTGATCCGGCAGCCGAATGCGCGAATGACTCGCTGAGATACATATCACACCGGGGCATCGCGCTTGCATCCCCGGTCCAGCCGCACGTTAACGGGAACTTCACCAACACGCTTGCCGAACCGGCAAGCCGGATCGGCGAAACCGCAGTAACGTCGGATGTGCGGACCGCGTAGGTGTGGTTCGTACGGGAGGTCCTGATCGTGGCTGAGCAGCTCAGTGCGAAGGGGCCGGCACCCGGCCCTCGGGTCGCATGACCCCGGGGCGGACCGGTCCAGCGAGATAGGTCCGGGCGGGTGTAGCCCGGGCAACAAAGGAGCCCACCGTGACTGATGCACGCTCCGTCATCGCTTCCTCGAATGCCCGCTCCGATGTGAGCGGAGGCTCCGGAAAGGGAGCCCACACCTCCGGGTCCGGTGAAAAATCCGGACTGAAAACCTTCGTGATCGACACCTCCGTACTGCTGTCGGACCCCTGGGCCGTGTCCCGCTTCGGCGAGCACCAGGTCGTCCTGCCGCTGGTGGTGATCAGCGAACTCGAAGCCAAACGCCACCACCACGAACTCGGCTGGTTCGCGCGGGAAGCGCTTCGGCTGCTGGACGATCTGCGAATCGAATACGGACGGCTCGACGAGCCGGTTCCGATCGGGTCCCTGGGCGGCACGCTGCACGTGGAGCTCAATCACACCGATCCGGAGGTGTTACCGGTCGGATTCCGCACCGACACCAACGATTCCCGCATCCTGGCCTGCGCGCTCAATCTCGCCGCCGAGGGCCGCACGGTGGTGCTGGTGTCGAAGGATATTCCGTTGCGGGTCAAGGCCGGTGCGGTGGGTCTGCAGGCCGACGAATACCACGCGCAGGACGTCATCACCTCCGGCTGGACCGGGATGACCGAACTCGAGGTCGCCGCCGACGTCGTGGACCGGCTCTACGCCGATTCCTCGATCGATCTGGACGAGGCCCGGGATCTGCCCTGCCACACCGGAATTCGTCTGCTGGGTACGAACGGCAGTGCGCTGGCACGGGTGACGCCGGACAAACGGGTGCAATTGGTGCGCGGCGACCGGGAGGCGTTCGGGCTGCACGGGCGCTCGGCGGAACAGCGGGTTGCGCTGGATCTGCTGTTGGACGAGAGCGTCGGCATCATCTCGCTGGGTGGCAAGGCGGGCACGGGTAAATCCGCGCTGGCGCTGACCGCCGGTCTGGAAGCGGTGCTGGAACGGCGATCTCAGCGCAAGGTGGTGGTCTTCCGCCCGCTCTACGCGGTCGGCGGCCAGGAACTGGGTTATCTGCCCGGATCCGAGAGCGAGAAGATGGGCCCCTGGGCGCAGGCGGTGTTCGACACCCTCGACGGGCTGGCCAGCCCCGAGGTGATGGAGGAGGTGCTGGCCCGCGGCATGCTGGAGGTGTTGCCGCTGACGCATATTCGCGGCCGGTCCCTGCACGATTCGTTCGTGATCGTCGACGAGGCGCAGTCGCTCGAGCGCAATGTGCTGCTGACGGTGCTGAGCCGGTTGGGCAGCGGGTCGCGGGTGGTGCTCACGCACGATGTCGCCCAGCGCGACAATCTGCGGGTCGGCCGGCACGACGGCGTCGCGGCGGTGATCGAGAAACTCAAGGGGCATCCGCTGTTCGCGCATGTCACGCTCACGCGCAGCGAGCGGTCGCCGATCGCCGCGCTGGTCACGGAGATGTTGGAGGAGTACGGCCCGCACGCCTGATTGCGGAGGATTTGCAGTATCCGGAAATCTCGAGGGGTCGGCAGGTATATTGCGCCAAGATACCTGTTCGGCGCGACTCAGTTGAAACATTAGTGGTTCGCTGATTCGTAGCAGGACACCGGCTTCGGGTTGCCGGTGGTCCGTTCTGCGCGGGCCGTCGGCAACCTCTCTCGAGAGGATGGATATGCACCACTTCGCTCGACGTTCGGCCGCGACGACCATGACACTTGCCGCGGCGGCGCTGCTGTTCACCGCCGCCTGCAGCAGCAATGACAACAACAGCTCCAGCAGCACCACCACCGCCAACGCCTCGGCTGCCAACGGCGCGAACGAATCCGGCGCGAACGAATCCGGCGCGAACAAGTCCGGTGCCAACGAATCCGGTGCGAACAAGTCCGGCGCGAACGGGGCCGCGGAGGAGACCAAGATTCAAACGCCCGCTGGCGAGATCGCCGTCTCCGGGCACCTGCTGGCCAAGTACAACGAGATGGGCGGTCCCGCGGGCACACTCGGCGCGCCGACCGGCAACTCGGTGAACGGCCCGAACGGCGGTTCCTGCCAGGAGTTCACCGGTGGCGCGATCTGCTGGAGCGAACAGACCGACGCGCACGTGGTCTGGGGTGAGATCCGCAAGGCGTGGGACAGCAACGGCGGCCTCAACGGCAAGCTCGGCTATCCGACCAGCGATGAGAAGGACATCGCCAACGGTAAGCAGAGCGACTTCACCGGCGGCAGCATCACCTGGGTGAACAACCAGACCTCGGTGACGATGAAGTAGTTCGCATCGTGCTGTGTAACAGCCCGGGGACGAGGTTCCCGGGCTGTTGTACGGTAAATGCCCGTTTCGGTCCTCGAATAGGTAGGTTGACCGCGTGCAAACTTTCTTGACCGATCGTGAGCTGCTGGAATCGCTCGCGCCGGAGGTGGAGGAAAACCTGCGGCGACACCTTGCCGCCGCCGACGACTGGCAGCCGCAGGACTACGTGCCCTGGGACGAGGGCCGCAATTTCGCGTTTCTCGGCGGAACCGACTGGGAGCCCGGTCAATCCGAACTGGGCGAGGTCGCGAAGGTGGCGCTGACCGTCGGCGTGCTGATCGCCGACAACCTCCCCTCGTACCATCGCGAGGTCGGTAAGTATCTGCGCACCGGCCCGTGGTGGCGCTGGGTCGGCCGGTGGACCGCCGAGGAGAATCGGCACGGGATCATGCTCCGGAACTACCTGGTGGTCACCCGTGCGGTGGATCCGGTCGAACTCGAGCGGATGCGGATGTCGCATATGACCACGGGATTCCGTCGTCCCGCCCTGCATCTGCCGGATATGCTGGCCGCCTGCGCATTCGAGGAGCGCGCCGCCGCGATCCGGCATCGCAACACCGCGGCGCTGGGAGAGAATCCGATCATCACCGCGATGTCCGACCGCATCGCGGCCGACGACGAACTCCAGTCCGAATTCTTCGCCCAGCTCGTCGCCGCCGCGCTGAACGTGGCCCCGGATCAGACCGTGCGCGCGATCGCCGACCAGGTCGCCGCCTTCGCCGTCCCCGAGGTTGCCCTCGCCGACGGCCGCTCCAGCACCGCGGTCCTGGCCGAGGCCGGAATCTACGACCCGGCCCGTGCGCCCGAACTGGTCTTCACCCCGCTACTGACCCGCTGGGCGGTCTTCACCCGCACCGATCTCGGCGAAGAGGGGGAGAAGGCCCGCAGCGCCCTGGCTCACCTGCATCCGTGACCACCCGCGTCTGGGCGCGCGCGGAGGCGGTCAGCCCCGCACTGCTTTCCAGAGGCCGGAGACCGTGCCGCGCAGGAAGTCCTCCCAGCTGAAGTGGTCGTGCCAGAGGGTGATGCGGCCGTCCACGAGTTCGAAGGTGCCGCACACCCAGAAGCCGATCTCCACCCGGCCCGCGCGCAGATAGTCGGTGCGTTCGGTGAGGACCGTATCGCCCTCGGAGACCGGGCGGCCGTCGGCTTCCATGGCGATGTGGTTCATATCGACGCGGAAGCCGAAGGAATCGCGCGACAGGCCGCGCAGCAGACCGCCGACGCGGCTGATGCCGCGCACATCGGGCAGTGAGGTGTTCTTCCAGACGATATCGGGGTCGAGCAGCTCGAGCGCCTCGTCCACCGCGCTCATCTCCAACGCCGCGAAGAATTCGCGAACCGTGGTGATCGCATCCTGCCGTAGCTCGGGTTTGTCGGACATGCTCCGACTGTATGCCGCACCGGGGTCCGAATCCACGGAATCGGGGTCCGTTCGGCCCGCCGTGTTCGTCGTTTCCGTACCTTTTGCCCTCGGGCGTGTGACGAACGATGTGAGTATCCAGGCGCGTGCTCGGCGCGCGGCCTGGCGTCAGGGCGCGGCTTTCCCGGTGGATTCGGTGGGGGACGGGCTCGTCCGGCGGGTCTCGATGAGAGCCGCCAGGCCATCGAGGATGCGGTCGATACCGAAGTGCAGGGCGTTGTCGCGGGCCTCGGGCGGGCCGGGGTCGCTGAAGGCCGCGATGGTGTGCGGGTAGCGGTCGGCCCGATCGGCGAGGGTGCGGGTCAGCTGATCGGCCATCTTGCCCTCCAGGTCGCCGGTTTGACCGCTCAGGGCAGTGTGGGCGAGAGTCTGTGCCTGTCCGGAGAGCAGTACGAGGGTGTCCAGGCGCTCGGGGCCGGTCAAGCCGCTGTCGGCCAGCGGTGCGAGACCGGCCTCGAACCAGTCGATCTCGTTGGGGCCCAACGGCCTCGGGGCGACCAGCATGCCGAGCATCCAGGTGTGTTCGCAGAATCGCTCGTAGCTCGTCACGCACCAGGCGCGCAGCTGCGCACGCCACGGCTCCTCGGTCGAATCCTTCGTCGCCGCAACGGGATCCGGTAGGTCTCCCATCGCGGCGTCCAGCATCAGCGCGGTCAGCTCGGCCTTGCCCGGAACGTAGCGGTACAGCGCCATCTTCGCGCAGCCGAGTCGTTCGGCCAGGCGCTGCATCGAAAGGTTCACCGGCCCTTCGGAATCCGCGAGCGCGATCGCCTCGGTGACGATCCGGTCCAGCGAGAGCGAGGGCTTGGGCCCGCGCTTGGGCCGCTGCCGGGTGCCCCACAGCAGTTCGATAGCGGTCGGTGCGGTCATCCCACCATCCTTACCGATCGGGTCTTGACTCGGAAACTGTGTCCACCGTACGCTAATCTGCGTCCGACAGACACAGTTGAGGAAAACTGGAGTTCACCATGCGTAATCAGACCGTTCTCATCTCCGGCGCCAGCATCGCCGGGCCCGCCCTGGCCTACTGGCTGCACCGCTACGGCTTCGAGGTCACCGTGGTCGAGCGCGCCCCGGAACCGCGCCCCGGCGGGCAGGCCATCGACTTCAAGGGGCCCACGCATCGCGCGGTGCTCGAGCGCATGGGCGTGTGGGAGGAGATCGTCCGGCAGCAGACCGGTAAGACCGATATGGTCTTCGCCGACGACGCCGGTCGCGAATTGGCCGTGATATCAGGCGATTTCACCGGTGGCGATGTGGAGCTCCTGCGCGGCGACCTGGCCCGCATCCTGTACGAGCAGACCGCCGACACGTGCGAATACGTCTTCGGCGATTCGATCAGCGCGCTCACCGACACCGCCGAGGGCGTCCGCGTCGAATTCGAGCACGCGCCCGCGCGCACCTTCGACCTGGTCTTCGGCGCGGACGGAATTCACTCGCGGGTGCGCCGCCTGGCCTTCGGGCCGGAGTCCGATTACGTCCACCACCTGGGCTATTACTACTGCATCGCCGGTGCGCCCGGATGGGGGCAGGAGGCGGAGGGCCCGCGCGTGCGCGGGCGTGCGTCGGCCTACAGCGCGCCGGGCAGGCTGGCCGTGCGCGGCGGTGCGAAGGCGGCGCACCACTACATCTTCGCCTCGCCGGTGCTCGATATCGCCCGCGACGACGTGGCCGCACAGCAGCGGCTCGTCGCGGAGCAGTTCGCCGGACTCGGCGGGCCCGTTCCCTCGATGCTGGCCGAACTGCCCGGGCTCGACGCGTTCTACCTGGACTCGATCAGCCAGGTCCGGCTGAAGGGTCGCTACACCAAGGGGCGGGTCGCGCTGATCGGCGATTCGGCCTACGGAAATACGTTGGGCGGCTTCGGAACCGGGCTCGCGGTCGTCGGGGCCTATGTCCTGGCCGGTGAATTGGCCACCGCCGGAGGCGAATACGCGAGCGCGTTCGCCCGCTACGACGAGATCATGCGTCGCTACGCCAAGATCGCGGGCAGCTCCAACGCCGGGCGGTTCCTCGCGCCGCGGACCGCGCGCGGTATCGCGATGCGCAACTGGTTCGTCGGCTCGCGCACCTTCGGGCTCATGACGAGATTCGGCGACAACGCCGCCAAGGACATCGATCTGGTGGATTACCCGGCCATGGTCGGTGTGGCCGGGTGAATCGGGCACCACAGTTATTCGGGATCCTGCACCTTCGCCATGGACAGCACGTCCAGACGCCGGTCGAGCTCCTCGAGAGAGAGATCGTCGCCGATCAATCCGCGGTCGATGACCGTCTGGCGGATGGTTTTCTGTTCCTTCAGCGCCTGTTTCGCCACCGCGGCCGCCTCCTCGTAACCGATCACCGAATTCAGCGGGGTGACGATCGACGGGGAGGATTCGGCCAGTCGGCGCAGGTGCTCGGTATCGGCGACCAGCCCGTCGATGCACTTGTCCGCGAACAGGCGGGATACGTTGGCCAGCAGGCGAATCGATTCCAGGACGTTGCGCGCCATCATCGGGATGTAGACGTTCAGCTCGAACGCGCCGTTACCGCCACCCCAGGCGATCGCGGCGTCGTTACCGATCACCTGCGCCGCAACCTGCGTAACAGCCTCCGGCAGAACGGGATTCACCTTTCCCGGCATGATGGAGGACCCGGGCTGCAGGTCCGGCAGCCGGATCTCGGCCAGGCCGGTCAGCGGGCCCGAACCCATCCAGCGGATGTCGTTGGCGATCTTGGTCAACGAGATCGCCACGGTGCGCAGCGCGCCGGAGACCTCCACCAGTCCGTCACGGGCGGCTTGGGCCTCGAAATGATTGACGGCCTCCGACAATTGGTCCAGTCCGGTCGAACGGCGAAGTTCGGCAACGACTTTCGTCCCGAAGCCGTCGGGCGCGTTGAGTCCGGTGCCGACCGCGGTGCCGCCGATGGGCAGCTCACCCAGTCGGACCAGCGTCGCGGTCAGTCGATCGATACCGGACTCGACCTGCCGGGTGTACCCGCTGAACTCCTGTCCGAGGGTTACCGGCACCGCATCCATCAGATGGGTGCGGCCGGACTTCACCACCGTGCGCCACTCGTTCGCCTTGTCCAGCAAGCGAATTCGCAGGTGATCCAAAGCCGGCACCAGATCGCGCACCACGGCCTCGGTCGCGGCCAGATGTGTGGCGGTCGGGAACGTGTCGTTCGAGGACTGCGACATGTTGACGTCGTCGTTGGGGTGCACGGTCACTCCGCGCACCGCGGCCAGGCTGGCGATCACCTCGTTGGCGTTCATATTGGAGCTGGTGCCCGAGCCGGTCTGGAACACGTCGATCGGGAACTGGTCGTCGTGCGCGCCGTCGGCGATCTCGTTCGCCGCCGCGATGATCGCCTCGGCCTTACCGGACTCCAGCAACCCCAGATCCCGATTCACCGCCGCACAGGCCGCCTTGAGCAGCCCCAACGCCCGAATCTGCGCCCGCTCGAGTCCCCGCCCACTGATCGGGAAGTTCTCCACGGCCCGCTGCGTCTGCGCCCGCCACAGCGCGTCGATCGGAACCCGAACCTCACCCATCGTGTCGTGCTCGACGCGATACTCCGTCTGCTCAGTCATAATCCGAGCCTAGGCCCGCGCAAACTCATAGTGGTCCGCCACGCCTGAGGTCTTTCGCACACGTCAGCAGGGGAATACCCCGCCTAACCTACGTGTCCGGCGCGGCCCACCACGGACCGGACCAACAATCACGCCGCGCCGGAAAACGACCCGGCATCAGAGCCCGGATCCGGAACGTGCTCAGCGGCGAAGGGTCGCTGTGCGCTGGAACAGTCAGGCCGGTAACGCCAACCCCGAAGTTTCCGGCGCGGCTCGGAGACCGAAACTACGGCATAGGGGGGACAGCGTGTTCGTCGCCCACGAAGTTCACCGACGAATACTCCCGCAGCTTCGTCAGCCGGTGGTAGGCGTCGATCATTCGCACCGTCCCCGACTTCGAACGCATCACGATGGACTGCGTCGACGCACCGCCGGAGAAGTAGCGCACGCCGCGCAGCAGGTCGCCGTCGGTGACGCCGGTGGCGCAGAAGAACACGTTCTCGCCGGAGACCAGATCCTCGGTGGACAGGATCCGATCCAGGTCGTGCCCGGCATCGAGTGCCTTCTGGCGCTCCTCGTCGTCCTTCGGGGCGAGCCTGCCCTGTAGCGCACCGCCCATGCAGCGCAGGGCGGCCGCCGCGATGATGCCCTCGGGGGTGCCGCCGACGCCGATCAGCATGTCGGTTCCGGAATCGGGACGCGCGGTCGCGATCGCCCCGGCGACGTCACCGTCGGAGATCAGCCGGATCCGCGCACCCGCGTCGCGCACCTCCTGGATCTGCTGCGCGTGCCGGGGCCGATCCAGGATGCACACGGTCAGGTCCGAGACCGAGGACTTCTTGGTCTTGGCGACCCGCCGCAGGTTCTCCGCGATCGGCGCGGACAGATCGATCACATCGGCCGCATCCGGACCGACGGCGATCTTCTCCATGTAGAACACGGCCGACGGGTCAAACATCGCGCCGCGCTCGGCCACCGCGAGGACCGCGATCGCACCCGGCGAGCCCTTCGACATCAGGGTGGTGCCGTCGATCGGGTCGACCGCGAAATCGACCTCGGGGCCGGTGCCGTCACCGACCGCCTCGCCGTTGTACAGCATGGGCGCTTCGTCCTTCTCGCCCTCGCCGATCACGACGATTCCGCTCATCGACACCGTGGCCACGAGCTGGCGCATCGCGTCCACCGCGGCACCGTCGCCGCCCTCCTTGTCGCCGCGGCCGACCCAGCGGCCCGCGGCCATCGCACCGGCCTCGGTCACCCGGACCAACTCGAGCGCGAGGTTGCGGTCCGGGGCCTCATGGCGGCTGGTTGCGGGTGTGGGTGCCGTCATCTGCGGTGCCTCCTCGTTGGTTTACTGCTGCTTGAATTGTCGCAGAACGGTCCGAACATCCGATCGGGTACACCCGTTCCACTTCCGTAATCGCGAGTTCGATGCTGGTCCGCGCGCTGTGATGTCGGCCTCGTTTCCGTCCGTTCGCCGGGTGCGGGGACGAGCCGCCCAGGTCGGCGAGGCCCTCCGGAACGAAGTGCGGAAAATGCGGCGCGGCATACTGGGGGACGTGGCGAATCAGAAACCCCGGATCCTCAACGACTATCGCGACCTGCTCTGGTCGTTGATTCCGTTGCTGCTGATCTGCGTGGTTTTCGCGGCCCTCGCCCAGCAGTGCAGTTTCTCGCCCGGCAAACCGGCGACCGGCAATATTCCGCACTTCGACGTCACCTCGGCCCTGCGGGACGACGCGCACACGCTGCCGTTCCCGATCCGGCAGCCGAGCCTGCCGGACCGGTGGACCGCCAACTCCGGCAGCCGCGACACCGTCACCGGCGAAGGCGGCGGGACGCTCAGCACCGTCGGCTACATCACGCCGGAGGGCACGTATATGCAACTGACCCAGTCCAACGCGTCCGAATCCGCACTGGCCGACCACATTCTGCAGACGCGCAGTCCTTCGGGCACGCAGAAGGTGGGCGAGCGGACCTGGACGGTCTTCCACGTCCAGGGCAACGAACCCGCGTGGATCACCGATTTCGGCGCCGACCGGGTGCTGATCAAGGGTGCGGGCAACCAGTCGGCATATATGACTCTGGCCGGTGCGATTGATGCCGCGCAGCCGCTGCGTTCCTGATTCGACCTGCGCATTTGTGATCTTGATCGGATTCGGTGAGAGCGGATCCGGGTAACCGTCAACGACTCTCGCTGTTTTTCGGCTAACGTTGGCCGGGTGGATCGCGCGGACTTGGCTTGGCTCGAGCGGGTACTGGATCGGCCGATCATGGAGGCGACGCATGCCGAATGGGGAGTCGGTGACAACACCAGTCTGGTGACCGTCGCCGACGGCTCCGGCGTCGTCGTGCAGCGATATCGGCGAGGCGGTGAGGCCGACCGCCGGATGCGGATCATGAACGCGTTGCGAGATCCCGCCGCCGCCAAGGGAATTGCCATTCCGGGCATTCGCGCGGCCGATATCGCCGCACAACCGCCCTGGATCGCGTTCGATATGTTGCCCGGTGCGCCGAGCGCCGAAACCGCAATGGACGGACCGCATTTCCCGGCGCTGGCCCGGGCCATGGGCGCGATGCTCGCCGATTTCTCCGAATTGCCCTGTGTGGATGTGGAACTCGACGATATGTGGGCCCGGCCCCGATATCTGGCCGCCCGCGCCGACGCCTGGGCCGAATGCCTGGCTCCCGCGCTGTCGGGGGCGCAGAGCGCCGCGCTGGAGCAGGTGCTGGTGGATCTGCCCGCGCTGTTCGACGGCCGCCCAGCGGTTCTGGCGCACGGCGACTACGCGCCGGTGAACATCCTCGTCGAGGACGGGGCGATCACCGGGCTGCTGGATTTCGAATCGGTACGCGTCGCGGATCCGCTGTACGACCCGGCGCGCTGGGCCTGGTCGGTCGGCTTCGCGGGCCGTGCGGCGCTGGCCCGATCCTGGCCCGAATTCCTCCGCGGCGCGGGCATCGATCCCGCCGAACCGGCTCTGGCGGAACGTATTCGGTCGTTGCAGGTGATCTGCACGATGGAGATGCTCGCCGACGCGGATCTCGCGCCGGGCCTGTGGCGGATCGTGCACGACCGGCTCGTCGGGCTGCTGAGGTGAGCCGGTGGGCTAGCGGTCGAACGTCCTGATGGTGGCGAGGGTGGTGATCCGGTTGTCGTTGCCGGAGTCGCGCAGTTCCACCCGGCCCAGCCCGTGCTGCGCGGTCGCGGTGGCCACCACCGGGCCGACCCGCGCGGCCTGCAGATAGCGCAGGCCGAGGAAACTCAGCCCGTTCGAAGGACCGAGGGACAATGCCGCCTCCTCCGCGGCAAGGGCGATCAGCCCGCCGTTGACGGTGCCCGCGGCATTGAGCCCGTCCTCGGTGCGGGGGAGTACCGCGACGCCCGGACCGCGGCGTTCGCAGCGGGCCCGCTCGGCCAACGGGACGGCGAGTCGCGTGCCGCTGGGAGGCATGTCGATGCTGAGCCTGCGCGGCAGTTGGACGTCCGGATTCGGCGAGGCCATGAAGGAAGTCGCGCCGAAGCCGATCGGCACGTCGTCGACGGTGAACTCGATCTCCGCGACGAAGACCGAGCGGCCCGCCTTGACGGTCCGGCCGACCGCGCGCACCTCACCGGTGCCCGGCGGGGGCCGGAACAGGTTGACGTCCAGTTCCAGCGTCACCGGCACGCGCGGGTGCAGGACCAGCGAGGCCAGCAGCCCGCCCATGGTGTCCAGCCAGATGGCCAGGACGGAGGTGCGCAGGTGGGTGGTGCCCGGGACGTGCATCTGCGGGGTGATCGTCGCCGAGCCGTGCAACTCGTCGCCGACGCGCCGGGTGGCGAAACCCAGCTCGAGCAGGATGTGCCGACGTCTGTCCAACTGGCTGTCGACGGTGGTCACGGCATCTCCTCCTGCTCGGCGGAGCGGGTGGCGCCGCTCGGCATCCTTTCAGAGAACCCCACTTCGAGCACGTTGTGCAAGTGGCATTTTCGAATTCGAGAGTGACGTTCTGCACTCGGAGGTGTTCGTATCCGCGCCGAGCGTTCCGTCCGGAAGGCCCTATTCCGTCTCGGGCTCGCGGCGGGACAGCGCGTCCTCGACCCGTTTGCGGGCACCGGCCAGATGCTCCTCACAGCGCGTGGCGAGGGCCTCGCCGCGCTCCCACAGGGCCAGCGAATCGTCCAGGTCCATACCGCCCTGCTCGAGCATCTTCACCACGTTGACCAGTTCGTCGCGGGCGCGCTCGTAGCCGAAACCCGCGATCTCGGCGAGGTCACTCTCGGTCATGACGGGGCTCCTTCGTGATGGTCTGACTGGCCAGTGCCGCCGCGCTGATCGCGCCGTCGGCGACCCGGATGCGCAACTGGGTGCCCGGCGGCGAATCGGCCACCTCGTGGATGACGTGCCGTTCCTTACCTGAAACGCGTTGCACCACAGCATATCCGCGGGCGAGGGTGGCGGCCGGGCCGACGGCCGTGAGTTTGTCGCGCAGATGCCGGGTCGCGGTGGACTCGGCGGTGAGGGTGTGCTCGACCGCGCGGCGGGCCGCGGTGCGCAACCGCTCGGCCTCCTCGTAGCGCTGGTCGAGCTGACGCAGCGGATCGGCCAGTACCGGACGCGAGCGCAGCTGGTCCAGGGCGCGCAGTTCGCGCTGCACCCAGCCGCGCAGGGCCGCGGCCGAGCGCTCCCGCCACTCCCGGATCATCGCCAGTTCCGCGGCGGCGTCGGGGACGATGCGTTTGGCGGCGTCGGTGGGTGTGGCCGCGCGCAGATCCGCGACGTAGTCCGAGAGCGGATTGTCCGGCTCGTGCCCGATCGCGCTGACGATCGGCGTCGTCGCGGAAACGATTGCGCGGCACAGGGTTTCATCGGAGAAGGGCAGCAGATCCTCGACGCTGCCGCCGCCCCGGGCGAGCACGATCACAGCGACGTCCGGATCGCGATCCAGCTCGGCCAAGGCGTCCAGGATCTGCGGGACCGCCGTCGGTCCCTGGACCGCGGTATTGCGGATCTCGAAACGTACTGCGGGCCAGCGATTCCGGGCAACGGTCAGCACGTCGTGTTCGGCGGCGCTGGCGCGTCCGGTGATCAGGCCGATCGTCCCGGGCAGGAACGGAATCGGCCGTTTGAGTCGTGGGTCGAACAAGCCCTCGGCGGACAGCAGTGCCTTGAGCCGCTCGATGCGGGCCAGCAGTTCGCCGATGCCGACGGGCCGGATCTCGGTGATACGCAACGACAATGTGCCGCGGCCGGTGAAATAGGACAGCTTGCCGTAGACGACGACGCGGCTGCCCTCCTGTAGCGGAATTGCCGAATTGCGCAGCAGCGCGGGATCACACGTCACCGACAGGGACATGTCCGCGGCCGGATCGCGCAGCACCAGAAAGGCCGTGCGGGTCCCCGGGCGAAGGTTCATCTGGGTGATCTGACCCTCCACCCAGACGCTGCCGAGCCGGTCGATCCACTGTGCGACCTTCAGCGCGATACTGCGCACCGGCCAAGGGTTCTCGGCCGAGTTCGAGGGCCGGGCCGAACCCGAAGCACCCTGCCCGCCGGAGGCCGCCGCATCGGCGGGGGTGTGTGTACCGGGATCGGTCACCGTTGCGCCTCACCGATATTCGGGGCTCGACCGCCGTCGGGCCCGCGCTCGATCATCGCCGCGTGCCGATGCTCGGCTCGGCGGTGGCCGGCGGTCGTGTGTGCGTGGGTGTCGCGGGTGAGTTCGGTCACTTCGCCTGCACGGTGGCGATCCGGTTGGTGAGCATCGTCACGAAGGCCGCGCGGTCGCGGGTCAGGCGCTCGTACTCGAGCAGCGCGGACAGCTCCTCGACGCTGAGCATCCGCAGGCGGGCGCGCAACTGGGCCAGCGTCATGTTCAGGTAGTCGTAGCGACTCGCGACCTCCGGCTCGACGACCTCGTCGGAGGAGGCCTGCCTGTTGCTGGAAGACGTTGTCGCGGTGGGTGTTTCGGCCTGCGTTGGGTCCGTCGCGGCGGCCTCCTCGGCCGGGGCGGGCACGACGGGCGCGGGCTCCGCGGCGGACTCGGGCGCGGCATACAGGTCGAAGCGGCTCAGCGCGGCCTCGCGAACGCCGGTGAAGGCCGGGGCGGGATCGTCGTCGTCCTCGTCGAAGGTGGCCCAGGCGGGCTGCTCCTCCGGACGATTGGTCAGCTGATCGAACACAGCGTCACCCTTGAGCGCGAGACTGGTCACGAACTGCTGGGCGTGCATGGTGGTCTGCAACAACTGGCTGATCGCGGTGATCGGCAGATGCATCGCGGTCGTCGGCAGCCGGCGGGCTTCCTCCAGGGCGTAGACGGCGGCCCCGGCGGCGACACGGGCGAAGAACGGCGGTCGAAACATAGTCCTAGCCTGCCCGATTCGCCGTGTGAAGCAAAGGAGGGGATCCATGCGCGCCATTTCTCGTCGCAGTGGTTCGTCGTCATGTCGTCGGGCCGCGGCGGGGAGCGGGTGAGGGGACTCACAATTCGCCACGCCCGTCATCCCACGATACCGGGTGTGACCGCGCGCGTGTCGCCCTGTGCGCGCACGTAAGGTGGGGAGCATGTCCTCGGCAATCCCCTTGAATGTCGGAATCGCCCGGTCCGCGGGTTCGAGCGCGGCCGGTGCCGCCAAGCGTGTCCTGCTCGCCGAGCCACGCGGCTACTGCGCCGGTGTGGATCGTGCGGTGGAGACCGTCGAGCGCGCCCTCGACAAGCACGGTGCGCCGATCTACGTGCGCAAGGAGATCGTGCACAACAGGCACGTGGTGGAGACACTGCGCGAGCGCGGTGTGGTCTTCGTCGACGAGACCGCCGAGGTGCCCGAGGGCGCGGTGGTGGTCTTCTCCGCGCACGGCGTGTCGCCGATGGTGCACGAGGCCGCCGCCGCTCGCAGCCTGCACACCATCGACGCCACCTGCCCGCTGGTCACCAAGGTGCACCAGGAGGCCAAGCGGTTCGCCCGCGACGATTTCGACATCCTGCTGATCGGCCACGAGGGGCACGAGGAGGTCGAGGGCACCGCGGGCGAGGCGCCCGATCACGTCCAGCTCGTCGACGGTCCCGACGCGGTCGACGGCGTGCACGTGCGCGACGAGGAGAAGGTGATCTGGCTCTCCCAGACCACCCTGTCGGTCGACGAGACCATGGAGACCGTCCAGCGGCTGCGCCAGCGTTTCCCGAAGCTGCAGGATCCGCCCAGCGACGACATCTGCTACGCGACCCAGAACCGGCAGATCGCGGTGAAGGCGATGGCGCCCGAATGCGATCTGGTGATCGTGGTCGGCTCGCGCAACTCCTCCAATTCCAAGCGTCTGGTCGAGGTCGCCCTCAATGCGGGTGCGCGCGCGTCCCATCTGGTCGATTTCGCGCGCGAGGTGGACCCGGCCTGGTTCGAGGGCGTGCGCACGGTCGGCGTTACCTCGGGAGCCTCGGTCCCGGAGATCCTGGTGCGCGGCGTGCTCGATCTGCTGGCCGAATACGGCTACGCCGACGTCCAGCCGGTCACCACCGCGAACGAGACCCTGGTGTTCTCCCTGCCCCGCGAGTTGCGCGCCGCGCGTCAGTAGGCGGTTTCCGCCGCGCACGATCGGCGTGTTGGCGAGGTTTCTGCGAAGGTTTGCCCGCCGGACGACCGCGGGCTGTACGCATCGTGCCCTGGCGAGAGCCGTCGGTCGCGAAGGGCTGCGGTCGGCGAGGTGAATGCGTGGCCGAGCACGGCGCGGTAGCAGTCGCCGGACACGGCACGGCCATCGGTCGAGGGTGGTGCGCGTCCGAAAGACTCGCAGCCGGGGAAGTTGGCTCGTGGCCGGAAATCGAACTGGGCGGTGGTCGCCGAAATCGAGCGGTCAGGATTGACGACTCAGTGTTCGATTCGGCCCGAATCGCGTTCGCGGTAGCGGACGTTCGGGCGCGGGTGCGGCGGGACGTCGCCGTGCTCGGTTCCTCGGGCGCGGCGCTGCGGCTGGGGTTCCGCGGAACGTTGGCGCGGCGGTTCCTGCGCGCGTCG
>NZ_BDBQ01000115.1 GCF_001613065.1 Nocardia miyunensis NBRC 108239 | reverse complement strand
TGTCAATCCCCGACTTATATGAGTGTCATCGGTTCGTGGTCGGGTTTGCTCCCCGTAGCGTGCCGTAGCGGACCGGCGGTCTGACTCGTCAATCCCCTGTCACCGTTATCGGTTGACTCCTTCGAGGTGTGTCGCGCCGCCGGTCCGCGTTCGCGGCGTGACTGAAGAGAGGCATGACCACAAGGACGGGCTAGGTACTTGAAGTCGGGTTGTCCGCCGCGGATCCCCCATCCGGAACCGTGAGAAGGGACCCGTGCTCCATGATCGTCATCGGCATCGATCCGCACAAGCGCACCCACACCGCCACTGCTGTCGATCCGGTCAGCAACGCCGATCTCGGCTCGATCCGGATCGAGGCCACCCTCGACGGTTACAAGCGTCTGATCGCCTGGTCGAAGTCATGGCCGCAGCGTCGATGGGCAGTGGAGAATGCAGACGGACTGGGCCGGCATCTGGCGCGGTGGTTGCTCGGCGGCGGAGAAGCGGTGGTGGACGTGCCGGCCACGGCGACCGCGCGGGTGCGCCAGCTTTCCCGTGGAGGTCGCCGCAAAAACGACCGAATCGATGCCGCGGGCGCGGCGTGCGTCGCCGCGCTGCAAGGTGATTGCCGCCCGGTCGTCGGTAACGAGCACGCCGACGCGCTCAGCGTGCTCGATGAACGGCGAAACAACCTGTCTGTCAATAGGACTCGTACTGTCAACCAGCTGCATGCACTGCTGCGTGACCTGCTGGCCGGCGGTGCCCCGACCAGTCTGACCGCCACCAGTTCTGCTGCTGTGCTGCGCGAGTTCCGCCCCCGCACTGCATCGGATCGGGCTCGTGCGCAGGTGTGCAAGGACCTGATCGCCGACGTACGACGGCTCGACCAACAGCTGGCGGCCAACGAGAAAGAAGCCGAGACGCTGCTCGACGAGCACGGCACTCGGCTGCGCGATATCGATGGTGTCGGGCCGGTGCTGGCAGCTCGGCTGATCGGTCGCACGGGGACCCCTTCCCGGTTCCCGACCGCCGCCGCATTTGCCACCTATAACGGCACCGCACCGGTCGAGATCGCCAGCGCCGACCATCGGGTCCACCGGCTCAATCGATTTGGTGACCGGCAGCTCAATTCCGCGATTCACACCATCGCCATGGTTCAGATTCGCATGCCCGGCAGTGCCGGGCGCACCTACTACGACCGTCGTATTGCGGCCGGAGCCACGCCGCGGGCAGCAAGGCGCAACCTGAAACGTCACCTGTCCAATCACCTCTGGCGCACCATGATTCGCGACGAGAATCTACGACGATCAACACGACCAGACGAGACCGATTCCGGGGCTTGACAGACAGAGAGGCACCTCGAAGCGTGGAGGCTCCTTTATGCGGCCTTGTTTCGTGACATGGCCGCTGCCGAGGCCGCGCGGACGGCGGCCATGTGGATCTCGTAGTTGATCGGGGACATTCCACCGCACACGCTGTGGCGGCGGGTCGGGTTGTAGAAACCGGTGATCCAGGTGACGATCCGCAGCGCGGCCTCGGCGCGGGTGCGGAAGCGGTGCCGGTGGACGAACTCGACTTTCAGGGTGGAGTTGAACGATTCAGCCGGCGAGTTGTCCAGGGCCGAGGCCACCCGGCCCATCGACTGCACCACACCCAGGTGCCGGCACAAGGCGTTCGTGACCGCGGCGGTGTATTCGCCGCACAACAGTCCAGGGTCGTCGACATCGACGGACCCGAACGTGTTCCGAGGGCGGCAGTGCGCAGCAAACGCTGAGCCACAAGGATTTCCACCCGGACGGTATCCTCGCGCGTGCTCCAATGCGCCCTCGGGTTTGGGGTGATCTCGCCATCCAGCTTGGGGTGTGAGGTACCTGGTCGTCCGACTGTCGGGAATCGTAATGCTTTCTCGCAGAGCATTGTTCCAGTCAGGTGTATGCGTATCATGTTGACGCACTGCGATTTTCGTCGCACAATCGCCTTGTGTCCTCGATGCGGCCTGTCGTGCATCAGTGTGAGTACTGCTCTGAAGATGTTGTGTGGCTTGAGACTGCTTACGGCGGAAACCGTCTGTTCGACGCCCGCATGTATCCGGTTTCCGAGTCCGATCTCGGCAACCGGTTCGCGGCTCGTCGGAGCCGAAAGGTGATGAGTCTGGATGATATTCAGCCATGCCGCTGGCCCAAGGAGTGCCTGCATCTGCACATGTACTCATGCTTTGAGTACCACGAGGATGCGAAGGCTCGGATATGGACTGTCTCCAAGGCTCCTGGCCGAAACTCCCTGTAGTCGACTTCGGTCAGCTACAAGCTGAGCTACGACCTGCTGCTCGTGTGTGATTCTCCCGGTCGTCCCGCCGGTGTTCGCCGAGACCGGTGGGTGTTTTGGATCTGCACGTTCACCGTCGCTGAAGAGCTGTCGAGCTACTGGGTGCTCCGGGGTGGGATGGACCAACGTCGCGAGTACCGGTATCACACGCTGCGTGGGCATCGGCTCGCCGAGTGCGCGGCCGGAGGATCGAGCCGGTTCTCGAGACAACATGAGCGCACAGTGCATTACCCGGGTGAAACGGGCCCGCCGGGGCGAACGGTTCTCGCCAGGCTATTTCGCGACCGTCAGCAGCACCGCGGCATCCTCGATCGCTTCGAGACTGTGCCGGGCCTGCGGGACCACCAGCAGGTCACCGTGGCGGCCCTCCCACGACGCCTGCCCGGTGCGCAGCCGGACGCGGCCGCGCAGCACCAGCAGCGTCGCCTCGCCCGGGTTGTCGTGCTCGGCCAGCGCGGCACCGGCCGCCAAAGCGACCACGGTCTGGCGCAGCCGATGCTCGTGCCCGCCATACACCGTGGCTGCGGCACGGTGCGCCGGGACCGAAGCCGCTCGGTCCAGCAGTTCACGCGCCATCGCATCCACCGAGAACTTCTCCATCATCGCCCCTCGCTCGCGGTTCGGCATCGTGTCGAGCACAGTCTTGCAGCCTCATCGGATGCCCGAATCCGAGGCGGCGCTCACGGTGGCCTCGGCACACCCATCCCCTCACCCCCACAACGTCGAGGAGAGAACTGTCATGACGATCGCGGAACGCCCCGCCACCACCGTCTGGGAGGGGCCGCTGGCCGAAGGGCGCGGGGCTCGTGCACGCCGCCAGCGGCGCGTTCAGCCCGCTGCCGGTCAGGTGGGCCGCCCGTACGCAGCATCTGGACGGGGCAGACCAGTTCCGAAGAACTCGCCGCCGCCGCGCATTCGTCCTGTTGCGCGATGGCCCTGGCCCTGTGCCTGGACAACCACAACACCCCACCACAGCGCCTGGAGACCGCGGCCACCCTCACCCTGGACCGGGTGAACGCGGCACCGACGATCGTGTCCTCGGCGCCGCGGGCCCGGGCCCCGGTGCCTGGACTCGCACCCGCGGATTTCAAGACCATCGTCGACGAGGCCGCCGCCCTGTGCGCGGTGTCGCGGCTGTTCGCCGAGGTCGAGGTCACCGTCGATGCCGAACTCGACACCCAGTAACAGGCGCGCCGTGGCCAGGTGATGACCCGGCCACGGCTGCATCCGATATGGGCCCTGTGGAAGGAGATGCTCGTGTCCGACTCGTTGACCGCATTGACCGAGGCCGGGGTGTCGATCTGGCTCGATGACCTCAGCCGGCAGCGGCTGATCGACGGTAACTTGGCCCGCCTCGTGCACGATCAGCACGTGAGTGGGGTGACCACCAACCCGACCATCTTCGCCAGAGCCATCACCGGCAGCGACCACTACACCGACCAGATCCGCCGTCTGGCGTTGCGGCAGGTGGATGTCGACACCGCGCTGCGGGAGCTGACCACCTTCGATTGCTGCGCCCGGTCTACGACGCCACCGACGGCGTGGACGGGCGGGATAGAGAATCTCCACGACCTGCGCCGTCGGTCCCGGTGTCCGTTCCGGGGTCGACGCGACGCCCGCAGTTTGTCTATCACGAGGATGGCTCGGTGTCGGCATGCTATCGGGGCCAGGACTGGTCCGTGAGGGGCGCGACGCGGCAGGATCCGATCGACACGCTGATCGCCGAGCTCCAGCGCCGCCTTTGGGATCCGGCATGCCTGACCCGGTGGTGGCGCGATGACAACCCAACAGTGGACTGCGGCGATCAGGCGCAACCGCAGGCTCTCGGGGGAGACGAGGGGGATCGGAGCCGTATCCCCGGCTGTCGACGGTCATGCCCTTTATCGGGGACTCGGGCGGACTTCGGGGAGGTG
This sequence comes from Nocardia miyunensis NBRC 108239, assembly GCF_001613065.1. Classification (GTDB taxonomy): domain Bacteria; phylum Actinomycetota; class Actinomycetes; order Mycobacteriales; family Mycobacteriaceae; genus Nocardia; species Nocardia miyunensis. The sequence goes on along the minus strand of NZ_BDBQ01000115.1, from coordinate 38,112 downwards.
TGGTAGTTCGATCGTGGGGTCGTCGAGGTCACGGCGCAGCCGGGTACAGAACGCCTCCAGTGATCCGTAGCGGGCCAGGATCTGCTCCATCAACCGCCACCCGGCCCCATCGGACCGGTCAGATGGTCTCGACTCCACCCGCTACCTCTCTCTGCGTGCATCGGCCGATCGGCGGGTGAACGAAGCTTGCGGGCGAGGAACTCCGCGCGGAACGGAACGGAATCCAGTCGCAAGCCCGCAGGGCGTGTCGAGCCCGCGCAGAGTCCTCGCTGTCCCACCGCGAGCAAGCCGAGTACCGGTCCGCGGTGGCGTCGATCACACTATCGCGCACTGTCGTTTTCCCAGAGGCGCCACGCCTGCTACCGGCCCGCGTCCATGCTGAGGCCGCTCGGGCTGCGAGCTGGCCGGACGACGACAGGCACATCGAAGTAGATCCCCTCGGGATCACCGCCCGTGCGGACGCGAGATGAAAGCCACAGGAATGGCCGACTTCTCGGAGAAGACTCGGTGGCAGCAGGCCCTGCTGCGCGAGACCCGCGCCGGCGTATGGATCGACTACCGCGATCAGCTCTGGCACGGTCGCGGCCTGTCGAACCTCACCGAGGAGGAGTTGGCCGCCCTGCGCGGCGATCGACCTTGATTGCGGCCCGCGATTCAAGGTCCTGTCCGTCATTCATTCGTCGGCCGATCCGGACTCGGTGACGTCGAGGAGTGTCGGCCGGTCGGGTTAGTCGTGTTTGTGGACCAGGATCCGGCGCAGCCAGCGTCCACGACAGTCGCCGTGACCCATTCGTGACATTGGGTGGGCGACCTGGCCGTAGGCGGGTAGCGTCCTGACCTGCGACAGCCCCCCGGCGACATCTTGGCGCCGCCGGGGGCTGTTGTCCAGTCCAGCCTGCGACTGCCTCACCAGGGTGAATTCGCATATCGACTCGGCCGATCCCCGACGAAGTAACAACTGTGTAGCCGTGGCGACGGCGTACGAGTTGCGTCGGCGAGGATACGGCGTGGAGGCGGGGCAGGTGCCGTTCCCGTTCGAGGCTGGGTTCGGGCACAGTATTACCGGGATTGCCTGGGCGCGCAGGTACACTGCAATGTTCGGGGTGTGTACTTTCGACAAAAGTCACGTTAAGCGGTTTCGCTATGACTGAGTAGGGCCGGCGGGGCGTGCGCCGGCCCGGCGTGGTGGCAGTGCGAGACGGAAGATCTTGAGCCATACCGATCCGATCTGTCTGCTCAGCGGTCCGGTGTTGTAGGGCAGCCGGTATTTTTCGCACAATGCCCGCACCTGTGGTGCGATTTCCGGATAGCGGTTGGCCGGTAGATCGGGGAACAGGTGGTGCTCGATTTGATGTGACAGGTTGCCGGACATGATGTGGAACAGCTTGCCGCCGTCGATGTTGGACGAGCCGAGCATCTGCCGCACGTACCATTCGCCGCGGGTCTCGTTCGCGGTTTCCTCCTCGGTGAAGGTTTGTACTCCGGAGGGGAAGTGTCCGCAGAAGATGATCGAGTGGGCCCAGATGTTGCGGACCAGGTTGGCGGTGGCGTTCCCGGCCAGGGTGGATAGGAACAGGGGGCCGCTGAGCAGTGGGAAGGCGATGTAGTCCTTGAGGATCTGTTGACGAGCTTTGCGCCATTGGCCCTCGAGTAGTGGTTTGATGTCCGACCATGTGCGTTTGCCCTGGATGATGTTGTCGAACTCCAGGTCGTGCAGCATCACACCCCACTCGAACAGCAGCATCGCCGCGACTGCGTATACCGGGTTGCCCAGGTAGTACGGATTCCATTGCTGGCCCTCGTCGATGCGGAGCACGCCGTAGCCGAGGTCGCGGTCGCGGCCGCGGATGTTGGTGTAGGTGTGGTGCACGTAGTTGTGCGAATGCTTCCACTGATCGGCGGGGCAGACGTTATCCCATTCGAACACACGCGAATTCAGGCCGGGTTCACGCATCCAGTCCCATTGGCCGTGCATGACGTTGTGGCCGATCTCCATATTGTCCAGGATCTTGGAAATGCTCAGTGCCGCGACGCCCGCCAGCCACAACGGTGGCAGGAAGCCCAGATACATCAGGCTGCGGCCGGCGATCTCGAAACCGCGCTGCGCGGTGATGATGGAGTAGATGTATTCACGATCGCGTTCGCCCAGGTCGGCGGTCAGGTGCTCGCGCAACTCGTCCAGCGCGCGCCCGAGTTCGGCCACCTGCTCGGCGGACAGCACGACCGGTCCGTTCTTCTCTTCGGTCACCATGGCCATGGGTCACTCCCTTCTCAGATTGCGCCTTTCTCAGATTGCGACCTCGACGTCGCCGACAGGAGCATTGATGCACAGCTGGATGGGCTGGTCGGGGTCGCTGTCGAGCCCGCCGGTGCGGATATTGCGGGTAGCGCCCGAGCGCCGGACCGCGGTGCAGGACAGACAGATCCCCATGCGGCAGCCGTATGCCGGCGTCAGTCCGGCGGATTCGGCCTGCTCGAGCAGGGTGGCGCCGGTGTTCTCGGCGGTGACACCGCTGCCGGAGAAGCGCACCGTCCCCCTGGCATCCGCCGGGTCCGCGGGGGCGGAGGTAACTGTGAATTCCTCGCTGTGCAGGCGGTCGTCGAGCTGTTCGGCCGTGTAGATGGTGCGTACCGCCGCCATCAGCGACGGTGGGCCGCACAGGTAGGTCTGTGCGTCGGCGAACCACGGCGCCACTCGTTGCAGCTCGTCGTAGCCGAAACGGCCGACGGCGGGCGCAGTGGCCGCGCAGGTCCACGGCGCAGCGCCGGCGGCCATCGGCTGCTGCGCTGTAGCATCCCGCGTGTAGCGCAGTGCGACACCGAAGCCGGCGTGCCGCCGCGTGAGTGCGTCGAGTTCGCCCCGATGCGGCACGACCTGCGGCGAGCGCGCGTAGTGCAGGAACACGACCTCACCGGCGTAGTCCTCGTCGGCCAGCGTGCGCAGCATGGACAGCACCGGGGTGATGCCGCTACCGCCGCTGATCAACAGGATCCGCTGCGGGCGTGGATCGGGCAGATGGAACACGCCCGCGGCAGGGGCGAGGTCGACCACCATTCCGGGCGTTGCATGACGATAAAGGTATCGTGACACCAGCCCGTTCGGGTGCGCCTTGACGGTGAGTTCGATGCGCCGGTCGCGGCGCGCTTGCGCGTTCACCGGCGAATAGCAGCGGGTGTGTTTGACGCCGTCGATCAGCACACCGATCTGCACGAACTGACCGGCCAGATGCCCGCTCCACTGCCGCGTCGGCCGCAGCACGAGGGTCACCGAGCCGGGAACCGGGCGGCGCACATCTGTGATTTCCGCACGCATGTCGCGCAGTGTGAAGGTCGGGCGCACCAACTCCAAGTACCGGTCCAGCGGATGCGGCGCTGTGAGGGTCTGCACCACATCGATGAGTCCCACCATACGATCGATTCTCCATATTGTACGGGCGGATCCACGGCATCGTCCGGGCCGCTGCGCGCTGATCGGCGTGTGGATGATCATCACTGCATCGGTTGGTCAGCGGCGATGTCCCCATCCCGCGACGATCGGGAGCAACGTGGTGGCCGGTGTACTCGCCCTGCTGCTCGGGCTGGGCTCGATTGTGCTCGGGATGCGGCGGACCGGATGAGCACGAACCGCCTTCCATAGTGCAAGCCGGACCGTCATCGGGTCCGGCTTGCACCTGACACTCCCGCGGACGAGGCAAACGCTCCCACACCTGCCGACCGTGTGGTCTCGAGATCTACGCGGTCCTCGAACCGCGGCTCGAGGACAAGGATTACCGAGCCGGGACAGGCCGATTCGACGGGATCGGCGACCGGCATGGACAGCGCCCTCCGCAGCCACCGGCCAGCGCGATGACCGGTTCGCCTCCGGCAGCCCACCAATCGGCTCGATCTCATTGCCCGGCTTGACATCCCGCACAACCCGCTGCGCGGCGTGCCGAAACCGCCCCGACTGCCGCTGACGCCGGCTGACATAGCCGAACCTGACCCGGCCGACGTGCCTGCTGTGCGAGTCCGCCTCTCTCGGTGACTTCGCCCGGTCGCCTGCATGGCGTCAGGTCGTGTCATCGGGTGCCCTCTTCGAGAGTGGTCAGGGCGGTGTCGAGGTGGTCCAGGAGGCGGTGAAGATCGGGGACGGTGCGGCGGCAGGCAACGACCCCGAAGTCGAGGTTGCCGCCGGTGCTGGTGACGGTGATGTTGAGGGCTTGGCCGTGGACGGGGATCGACAGCGGGTAGCTGGCGTCCAGGCGTGCACCGTTCCAGTAGCGGGGCTCGCGGTTGCCGGGAATGTTGGAGATGACGAGGTTGAATGGTGGGCGGGTCAGCGAAACCGCGGCCGCCGACAGCGTCAACGCCAGCGGGCTCAGCGTCAGTGCGGTCGCTGCGAACGCCTCGCGGTGGGACAGGCCGTCGTAGAGGGCTTTGCCGCGGCGCATCGCGGCACTGATGGTGGTGAGCCGGTCGGCGGGGTCGGGCAGGTGGGTGGCCAGCTGGCACAGCACCGCGGCGACCTTGTTGCCGGCGTCTGCGGGATCGTCATGATCGCGGACCGAGACGGGCACCATCGCGATCAGCGGGGTATCGGGCAGCGCGTCGCGGCTGTGCAGGTAGTCGCGCAGGGCGCCGGCGCACACGGCAAGGACGACGTCGTTGACTGTGGCGTCGGTGGCTTTGCCGATCTGTTTGATCCGTGCAAGCGGCCACGACCGCACACCACAGTGGCGGGCTTGCGCGATCGGTCCGTTGAAGACAGTGCGGGGGGCGGTGAACGGCAGCGCCTGCTGCTGGGCGCCCAGCACCATGCGCGCCACCCGCAGCACACTCGCCGCTGCAGCGGGCTGGGCCACGCCCCGCACGAGCGCGGTGACGCTGGGCGGGTGCGCTGGTTGGCGGGGGTCCGACGGCAGCTGCCAGGGCAGTGGTGGATGCTCGGTGTGTGGGTCGTCGGTGAGGGCGCGGTGCAGCAGGCGCTGGGCGCCGACGCCGTCGATGAGCGAGTGATGGATCTTGCCGTACAGGGCCACGCGCCCGTCGCGCAGGCCCTCGATGATGTGCATCTGCCACAGCGGGCGGTGCCGGTCCAGCAGGCCCGCGTGCATCCCGGACACCAACTCGAGCAGCCCGCCCAGCTCTCCCGGCGCGGGGACCGCCCAGTGCTGGACGTGGTGGCCCAGATCGACGGTGGCGTCGTGGGCCCACAGCAGTTGCGGGATCCCCAGCAGCCGCGACGGGCGTTTGCCGAACACCGGATGGATCACCTCGTCCGCGGACATCAGACGCTCATAGGCATGGCGGGCGAACTCGGCGCCACCGACGCCCTCGGGTGGTTCGAACAGCGCCAGCGTGCCCACATGCATCGGATGCTCACGCGATTCGGCGATCAGGAACAACGCATCCGCCGGAGAAATCAACTGCACGGTTACCTCCTGGAAACGAATCGGGTGACTCGCCCATACCGAGCGAACTCACCGAATGGGCCGTTACGGGCCGCCCGCACCCTGGGCTACGGTCTGGCGGCCCGAACCGGTGTGGTGACCGGCAGGCTGTGCCGGGCGGTGGATCGCGCGTGATCGCCGGGGTGCGCAAGAGAAGCAGGCCCGCGAGGCATCAGGGAACGGGCGGTACAACCGGTAAGTAGAGCGTCGTCGAACGTGTCATGCACAGACGCGCCGCCCAGGGCCTCGTGCGTGGCTGCCGGTGGGCCCTGGGCGGGCGATTTCACACCTTCATCCCGTCGGCAGCAACCAGGGGGAGGAACGGTTTGCCGACGATCTGACGTTAACACTGGACACTGGCGATTTCTCGTCGATCACATGCGATTTCTCTTCGATTACAGTGAGTTCCGAGAAATTGCTGGTGTCGCCCGCTGGGCATCGCAGCCCTGATCAACAGCCAGTCGATCATTGTCCGTAACCCGGACTCCCGCGGACTTTTCGCCCGGGTGGGTGTCTTCTATCATTGTTCCGGTCCGGTGGTCACCGGCTCGTGCGGCTGGTCACCGGTTGCGAGCGTGGTTCGGCGCGTCCTTTCGCCGGTTTACCTGGGGAGGCGGCGCAGTTCTCGGATTGTTTCCGGTGGTTCGTTCGTACTCACCCGTAGGAGGGTTCGATCATGGCCGTCAAGAGCAAACCGTCGCAGGACTGGACACTCGATAGCGGGGGCACCGCGTGGGCATACCTGGTCTCGGGACCACAGGTGAGCGCCCCGGTCGTTCTGGTTGCCGAACGCGGCCGGGACGCCGCATCCCTGGAAGCCTTCGCCGACACGGTGAACGGTCCCAACTATCTGCTCGGTACGAAACTCGCCGAGCGCGGCCGGGACACGATCCTGGTCAGCTACGGCCCCGTGGCGGATTGGGACACCGCGGCCAGCGTGGTCAGGTCCGCGGTGCTGGAAACGAAAAGACGCCGCTCGGGCGACAAGCCCGCCATCCTGGGCGGGCTCGGCCGGTCCGCGCTGGTGGCACGGTATGTGCTGGCGTATCTGGAGTACGAGGGATTCGACCACGGTGTCGGTGCCTACTTGTCCCTCGACAGCACGAGACCGACCCCGGCCGAACAGACCGCGCTCATCGACGTCGGCTTCATGCCCCGCATACCCAGGAACCTGAAGATCACCACCGCCAGCACCACCGACGTGGAAGGCCTCACCGCGCAAGATGATCCGGGCCTGTCGATGTTCGATGACGTGCTGTACACATCCACACCACCGGCGGAATCCTCATGGATAGGCCAAGAAGCTGGATGGTGGCTGCTGGACCGCCTTCCCTGACACCTCGACGGGGTGGGCGCGGCCGGACTCACGGGCCGCGCCCATTCCTGAACCCGGATGCGCCGGGGCCGTGGAATCGGTTGTGCCGCGTGCCGGACCGGCGTGTTCATCGGGCAGGTTCCTGTCAGCGACGAGGCATTCACCGTCGAGATGCCATGACGGCCGGGAGGGAACGGGGGTTTACCGTGCCGAGCTCCTGCTGCGGGCCCGGTATTCGGCCTAAGGTCAATCTCGGCCATCGGACCAGGAGTCGCGCAGATACCGAATACCGCTCCCGCGCCAGTTGGCGCGGTTTCCGTACTGTGGCCCTCACCGACGGATGGCCTTCCAAGAACACAACCGCCACCTGGTGTTCGAGGAGTTCCTCGCGCGACGACTTGCTGTTCGAGGGCGACGATCTGCTGCTGGAGCCGGTCGATGTCGGTGGGTGCGCCGAGTCCGGTTGCGCGCCAGGCTTGTTCAACGAGTAGTTCGGACAGTCGTGTTTCGAGTTGCTGGTTGCGGGCGGCCATGCGGGCGCAGCATCCTCGAGCGGCTGCTGTGGATGGCGTTATCGAGGACCGAGATCGGCGCTATCGTCGAGGAGATCCGCCGGGTACTGCGGCCCGGCGGCGTCCTGTTCGACACCATCCGCCACCCCGGCGACGCACACTACGGCGCCGGTATCGACCACGGCGATGACATCTACGGGCACGGTGGTTTCGCGGTGCACTTCTTCTCCCGCCGCTTGGTCGAGGACCTCGCCCACGGCTGGGACCTGCAGCACGTCGGCGAGTTCGAGGAAGGCGCGCTGCCGCGCCAGCTGTGGAGCGTGGTCAAATCCGCCGCTGACCACGCTGATCGCGCCTGCGGAACGGCGGTGACCGGGTAGCCTACCGGGCCGCGGTCCACGCGGCCCGCACGTGCTCGTGGTGGCGGGTGCGCGCAGCCTCGGGAATCCGTGGCATCGCAAGCCCTTTGGAGAACCTGGGGGTGTGGGGTCTGCCGGTGACAGCGGATGTTGCGCATGTCTTCAAAAGACGGACACCAGTACTAGATTTGCTATCGAGGAATTCATTCGATTTGCTCTGCGATGGTCATCGCGATCAACGACGGGGGAACCGAGGGTCCTCACCCATTACCTACGTGAAGAAGAAGGGAGGTGAATCCGTGAGCGACATTGAGCAGGAACGCCCCGAGGAGGCGGAGGCCGGCGCCGGCGAGCCCGAAGTGCCGACCCCCGAGGCGGCGGAACCGGAAGCGGCTGCCGAACAGGCAACGACTGAGGAGGCGGAGGCCGGTACCGGCGAGCCCGAAGTGCCGACCCCCGAGGCGGCGGAACCGGAAGCCACCGTGCGGATCGAGAGCGGTGCTGAAGAGTGATGCGACCCTGGCCGGCGGTTGCTGATCGTGACCGTCCCAAGGGTGCGTGTCTGTGCGGCAGTGGCACATCGATGATTGCCGTGTTCTGACTCAACCCCCAGGTCTGAACAATCGGTTTCGTGTGGGGTGGGCGGCGCTTACCGGCCCGCCCCGCCCCACGGTCGGCGGCCAGCGCGCAACTGGCCGATGACACTCCGCGGCCCGCGGAGGGTGTCTGCTCACTGGTACCAGAGGGGCCACTGCCGAGCCACTCGATCAGGTCACGGTCGTACGAGAAGACGTTCTCGGGAGCCAGGCCATACCGCACATGAGCTGGACCACGTCTTCGGGGGTGTAGGCGCGTTCGACCTCCACGTCGCGCACGGTGACGCGGCGCGACCCGTACATCAGGGGGTGCACGACGACCGCGTTGCAGTGTCCGCTGCAGCCGTGCCCGCGTCGACTACGCTACGGCGCATCACCGAAATTCCGCTGCAAGTGGCCGGGTCAGCACTTCAGCCCGGGTGCAGGGTCCCCAGGGGCCGAGGCGGCTGTGAGGCATCCTCGACATGACACCTCGACTCCGAAGCGAGGTGGGGCGAGGGTATCGCGGGTCGCCCGCTGCAAGGGGTTTCACCGACCGGTGTCGATCTGTCGGACTATCAGGCAGTTCGACGGGCGCCCGACGAATTCGAAGGCCCCCGCAAACCGCACACCGCGCGTCAATCACAGCAGGCGTACTTCCTCGGACAGATGTTTCACCATGCGCCGGCACCGCTGCGCGATGTGGTCCTGGACCGCACGCCGCTGCTGCAGAAAGTTGTGGGCGAGTCCAGCCCCCCGCGAGATCCTGACTCAAATAGACCTGATCGACAAGGTCGAGAACTTCTTCCGTGCCACCATTGAATAACCTCGGCGGCCTATCGCGGCGGCTTCACCTTACGAAGTAACCTCGAGTTTCTAAATAGATGACAAGTGGCCGCAGGTCAGACGGTGCCGTTGGTGTCGTGTCGTGCGGCCATGCATTCAGTCAGTAGATGGGTAACTCCATGTACTCGCATCGAACTAGCTTGCGGTTGGTGTGGTTGTCAAGGCTAGACGATGTTGAGTGTCGTTGGCCAGCTTGACCCCTGAGCTGCGACGATACCCAAAATATCACCCGGCCGAGTATGTGTTATGCAGCACTACCGTTGGTGCGCTTGGGTGCTGTTGGCTGACGTCAGTCATTAAATGGCGGAATAGATGACAACCCGGGCGGTTGATCGGTGTCGACGGAACGTGAAAACTGGATCTGGCACAAATTTCGTGATTCGTTCGATCGGGTTGTTCACTCGCTCAACAGGATTCGCTTTCGTAGGAGGTCGGTCTTCGCGCGCCCGAACATTTGGCGTTTGAGCATTTTGATGCGGTTGACATGGCCTTCGACCGGTCCGCTGCTCCAGGACATGCTCAGCCCGGCGGTCACCGCGTCTTGATCACGGCGCAGGCCGCGCACGAACGAGTGAAGTGCCGGTTGGTCGTCGGCGTCGACGGAGGTCATCCACCGTTCGAGATCCCGGCCGCGGCGCTGCACCATCATCTCGGCGAACTCACGGACGTGCCCGGCCAGCGCGGTCAGGTCAGGGCTGACGGCCAGGATCGCTTCGAGGCTCGCGCGGTGTTCGGCAGCGAGGGCGTCGGGGTTGGTCATGATCCAGCCGACAACCTGGCGGACGGTCGGCGGCTTCGGTGGTAGCGCGACCGGGACGTGCGTGAGGACGCGGAAGGGCTGCAGGTAGTTGCGCACCAGCTTCTCGCTGCCTCGGTAGCCGCGCGCCTTGATCTCTTCGAACAGCTGGGTCGCGTTGGTGCAGCCCTCGTTCCAGCGCCGATTCAAGTCGGGTTTGTAGGGCTCGAGAATGCTGACGCGGTATCCGGTGCGATTGCTGACCAGCAGCTCCTCGGGCGAAGCGGCGCGGGCGAAGCGGCGAGTGGTGCCACGAGCCAGCCCGAGCTCGCGGCCGATCGCAAGGATGCTCGCGCCCTGGGCCAGCAGCTCGTGGACCTCGCTCCAGCGCTGACGGGTCCGCACCGCGGTGCGATCCTGCCGTTGACCGGGTGCGACCGGCCCGCAATGTATCTCGGCGACGGCCGCGGTGATGTCGGGCCGCTCGGGCGGTGCGGGTTCGGTGGCCGCAGCAGACAGGCTGGCACGGTGGCGTGCCACAGTGCGTTCGACTGCCTCGCCGAGGTTGTGCCAGAGGTGCCAGCGATCGGCGACCTGCACCGCGTCCGGCGCTCCCGCCGCGGTGCCTTCGGCGTAAGCGCCGGCACGGTCGCGGCAGACGATTTCCACGCCCGGGTGAGCCCGCAACCACGCGGTAAGAGTGTCCGCGGTCCGGTCTTCGAGGACCTCGATCGGGCGGCGAGTCTGCATATCGATCAAGATCGTCCCGTAATGATGCCCGCGACGCAGCGCGAAATCATCGACTAATCCCGATCTCGGGATTAGTCGATGACTTCGGCATGCGCGAGCTGACCGCGCCCCAGGCCGACGACCTCTACGAACTCATCTCCGAACGATCGACCTCCGGCGGCTCCCTCGTCCTGACCTCGAAAGGATCACCCGTCGACTGGTACCCACTGTTCCCCAATCCCGTTGTCGCCGAATCACTTCTGGACCGGCTCATCAACACCAGCCACCAAGTGTTCATGAACGGACCCTCCTACCGGCCCAACAAACGACCCGGCGGCAAGGACCAACCCCAGACACAGAACAAGGAGGTCGGGTAGAACATCAACCAGGACCCACCACCTGCCCAATTACGTGAATTTCGGGCTGGGGAGAATCGTGAACGTCGACACTGTTGCGGACTGGCACCTTCACTCGCACGCCGATTGGAACTTACGGCTCGCTGGGCGGGGCAATAGCGTCTTTACCACACATCCACTCTTGATAGTGAAGGTAGGCAGATGACAGACGAGACGAGCCTCTACTACCGGCTGGGTGGCCTGGACACCGTCAAGTTCCTGGCACGGACCTTGGTGCAGCGGGCCATGCTGAATCCGACGATCGGCCACATTTGGAACCACAAAACGCAGGCCGAGGTGCAGGAGGAGATCGCAGGCTTCGTGGAGTTCCTCGGTGAGCACTGGGGTGGCCCGCATACATACACCGGCCCGGATATGGCCACAGCGCACCGTGGCATGGGCATCACCGAGGAATACTGGGATGCGCTCTTCGACGAGATCGTGACGCCTGCCTATACCGAGTTCAACCTGCCCGCGAGAGAGGCGAAGGAGATCGACGAGTTCCTCCGCTCGTTCAAGTCGGTGGTCGTCGGGAGCCCCTCGTTCAAAGACGTTCTGAAGGCCAACCCCGAGATGGACGTGATGGCGGGCATGGAGAGCGTCGGGGTCCACTGGCCGGCTCCCAAGAGCGCCGGCGCAGCCGGGTGAGCCTGATGACCGGACGTTGCCGGCGGGGGAGTCCCGGTTCGTCCAGTCGGGCTCCAATCCGGGCTCATGGGAGCCGTTTCTCGTCGGCGACGTGGTTGTGGGTGAACTCCACCACCTTCGGCAGTCGGGGTCCGATGGGAGCTCACTCGTGGTCGCGTTCCGGCGGTCGAAGCCGCAGACCTTCTCCTACACGTTCGACAGTGATGAGACGCTCTATCTGATCCTCGGCTCCGTCGAGGTCCAGTATCTCGACGGAGCCGTGGTGGAGATCCGGCCGGGTGAGGTCGTCTCCTTCAATCAAGGGGCGACAATGACCTGGCGGATCCTCGAGGACTCCCATGAGCTCTTCGTGGTCGCCAGCTGAGCCGGGTCCGGCAGCCCGCACATGCTGTGGGCGGCCGGACCGTTCGCTGTCGGGCCTATTCCTCGATCACTGAGATCGCTCCGACCGGGCAGTCGTCTGCGGCGTCCATGAGGAGCGCGGCGTGCTCGGCGTCGTGGACCAGGCCGGCCGTCGGCCGTGCGCGGACGCCGACGAACTCGAAGTGGCCGGGCGCCACCCCCAGACAGATCCCTGACGAGATGCAAGCCTTCGACACCTCCACATGCCACGTGGGGGAATCCTGGGCAGATTCGGTTTCGGTCATGTGTCTCCTTCTTCAGTCATCTCTCTTCTTCGGACCCCGCAGAACTTCCGCGAGTACGCGCACTGCTCCGGCCATGTGGGACGGTCTGACGCCGGCGTAGCCCAACAGCAGCGCGGGAGCCTGCCGGTTCTCGATCGCATGGGTCGACAGTGCCCAGGCGTGGATGCCGCGTGCCGCAGCCGCGTGTGATGCCGCAACGTCGTCATGGTCATTCGGGAGCCGGGCCACCAGATGAAGCCCGCCGTGCGAGGGCAGGACGGTGAGCTCCGGGAGAAGCCGTGCGAGCTCGGAGAGCAGGAGTCCTCTCCGCTCGCCGTGGACCTTGCGCAATCGCCGTAGGTGACGAGCGAAACCCCTGCGCGCCATGAACTCGGCCATGGCGACCTGATCTACGGTGCCGCGGTGGACGTCCGTGCTGAGCCGTACTGCGACGAACGCGTTCATCAACTCCGGCGGCAGCACGAGGTAGCCCAGCCGCAGGCCGGGAAACATCGTCCTGCTGAACGTTCCCACGTAGATGACGCGATGGTTTTCGTCGACGGACTTCAACGCGGCCAACGGGCGGCCCTCGTAGCGGAATTCGCAGTCCTGGTCGTCCTCGACGATCCAGGCTCCGGTCCGCGCCGCCCACTCGTGCAGCGCCAGCCGACGCTTCAGCGACATGGTGACACCCATCGGGAACTGGTGGGACGGCGTCACGAACGCCATCCGCGCGGTCGGCCTGCGTGCCATTCCGGTCGCGACGTCGATTCCGTCGGCGTCCACCGGGACGGGGACGATGTCGGCGCCGGCTGCTGCGAGAGCGGCCCGGGCGCCGAGGTCGCCGGGGTCCTCCAACCACACCGCGTCGCCGGGATCGAGTAGGACGCGCGCGGCCAAATCGAGGCCGTGCTGGGAGCCGCTCACGACCATCACCTGATCCGGGGAACAATCGATTCCCCTGACAGTGGCCAGATGGGCAGCGATCTCCTCACGCAAACGGCGATCGCCCAGCGGATCGTGGTAGCGCATCATCCGGACCGTCGGGTACCGCGCAGCGGCGGCATGGATGTCGGTCCATCCGACGACGGGGAACTCATCCAAGGCCGGCAATCCGATCCGGAAGGCGGTTCCCCCGGCGACCTCGACCGGCAGCTCGGCGATCGGCATCCGCGGCAGGTTGGTCAGGAGCCGTCCCCTCTCCGAAAGGCCGGTCGGGACCGGGGCGGCTCGGGGTGGGGGTGCGGAGAGCCGGGAGAGTTCGGCGTGGGTCGGCCAGAGGGTGGGGGCGATCCTGCGGGGCCTGGTGATGTGGTCCGGGATGGACCGGGCGACGTAGGTTCCCGATCCCTGCCTTGTCTCGACGTATCCCTCAGCGATCAGCTGGTCGTAGGCGGCCAGGGCGGTGTTGCGCGATACGCCCCGGTCCTCGGCCAACTGTCGACTCGACGGCAGCCTGCAGCCCGGCGACAGTTGGCCGTTGAGAATGGCCGAGCACAGCTGCTCGTAAAGCCGGACGTACTCCGGCTTGAACACGCTCCGGTCCTGAACCTCAGTGATCTTCCTGGCCTTTCCCATCGAGAACTGACGCTTCCGACTGTCAGGGAGCCGGCGCGATGCGTCAATGTCTGTAGACGCAATGACAAGAAAGGCAACCTCGAAGAAACACCGCGACGGAGGTCACATGGTTGACTCTTTATATGGACGTTGACACGCGTGTCGTCCCGGCCAACGAGCGATACGACTACTGGCACGAGAGCGTGTGTGATCACTTCGTGCCGCTGCTCGTCACGCCCGCGAGCCGCAACCTGCAGGGGCGCATCCAGGCCGTCAAGTTCGCCGATACCCACGTGCGTCGCATCGCCGGCACCGAACACCGATTCCAGCGCCGGGAGCAGGACATCCGGCGAGGCGGCGATCCCGAACAGCTCAACATCGTCTTCGTCACCCACGGGAGCACGGTGGTCGAGCAGGACGGTCGGAGCGCGGCGCTGCACGCCGGCAGCTTCGCCTTCTACGACAGCAGCCGCCCCTTCGACTTCCGCACGCGCGAGAACTTCGACTACACGATCGCGCTGCTGCCGAAGAACCGGCTGGATCTTCCGGAGGCCACCCTCCGCGGCTGCACCATCAGGCCACGGTCGGCCCGCACCGGTGTCGGCCGCGTCGCTCGACGACTGATCAGCTCCTTCGCAGTGCCCGGTCGTGAGGCACTGGGGCCGAGTCAAGCGAGCGCGATCCAGGATTCGCTGCTGGCCACCGTCCGGCCCCTGATCGCCGTCGACGAGCCGTCCATCGATGCATCCATGTTCCGCGTGATGGCGCGCGCCTACATCCAGCAACGTCTGGCCGATCCGGACCTTTCTCCCCGGGCGGTCGCCGCTGCCTGCGGGATTTCTCCGAGTTACCTGCATCGACTCTTCGATACCGAACCACAGACCGTGGCAGCGTTCATCCGCGAACAGCGACTGCGCACCGCGGCGGAGCTCCTCACCTCCCCGGCTCACCGGCGCGACTCCATCGCCAAGATCGGGGCCGCCTGCGGCATTGTCGATCCTGCGAGCTTCAGCCGGATGGTCCGCAGCCGGTTCGGTGCGTCGCCGCGCGAGCTGCGGCGAGGTGCTTCTGTTCGGTTCATCTGAGCACCGAACCCGGTCGCGAAGGCCGGATCGGTTGAGTTGCACCCGAATCTCGAAGCCGGGCCCACTCGCCCCGTCATGGCAAATATTCGAATCCGGCCACGACTTTCGGGAATTTGGAGAGTCTCACCGTCTCTGGTGGTTCATTCACTGGGCCGTAGCGGAAGGACTCTGTCTGTCGGCAAGTCCGGTCGATGAGCCAATCACTGCTCTGCGAGGTGATAGCCGTCTCCGGCTGCCTGGCCCACGTGGATTCGCTGACGCATGACTTGGGGACCGTTCGCTGATACGTGACCGCGTGGGAGGTCTGCGGTGACTCGCCGGAGGCTGCGAAGGATGTCGTCCTCGGCACGTGCGGCCGAGGCGTATAGGAGGATCGCTTCGTAGACGGCTTCGGAGAACGACGATATCGGAGGTGCCCAGCGGCCGTAGGTATCTCGATACCGGCGGGTGAGGTCGTGGTTGGACTGTGAATCGAGGGTGTTGAAGTAGCCGAATGCGGTCCAGATGCCGTTGGCGGCCGGTGCGCCTATGCGTTCGCGGGTGGAATCTTCCAGGACGAGAGACAGAACCGAGCAGCGTTCACGCAGTCCTGATTGCCACAGTTGGCGTTCGAAGGACACCTCGTCCGCGCCGACCAGGGAGGACAGGACCCGGCTGGCGTCGCTGGCCCGGATCTTGTCGATGAGTGGTGCGAAGTCGGTTGTGCCGAGCGGGGTGAAGGCGTACCGCAGGATGCTGCCGCCATCCTCCTCGATCACCTGGGTGGCTGCTCGGTGCGCGCCGTGCGACCAGGAGTAGTCGTTTCCGATGTGGAACCAATTCGGTCCCGTGCCTTCGCGTGTCAGCGACGGTGCGGCGGCGCGCATCTGGGCGAATGGGCGCTCGCCCCAGCGGAAGACGTTGGGCTCGCCGCGCCCGCCTTCGTTGAGTACGGGGTGGATCAGCGGAAGACCGGCCGTGGCGACCGTGCGCCGGACGGCCTCGAAACTGGCGCTCGTGACGCTGGCAATGATTGCGCGGCAGCCGGATTGGACCATTCGCCGGGCTTCGAGCGCGGCGCGCCCACTGTCGGTGGCATCGTCGTGGATGACCAATTCGACGCGACGTCCGGTGATTCCGCCGTCGGCATTGATTTGTTCGACGGCCAGGCGAGCGAGGTATTCGCAGGTGACGGCGAAGATGGCGCCCGGGCCGGTCTTGCTGGTCAGCAGTCCGACCCGGTGAGTCCCGGGGTCCGCGACCGCAGTGGTGTTCCAGCCGCGTTGCTCCATCCACCAGGCCAATCCGGCGTCGTCCAGCTCTGCGCTGACGCGTAGCCGTGAACCTCCTGGTTCGTTGGTGAAGCGCAGATGGATACGGCCTCGCCACGGCTGGTCGTGGGTGATGGTGATCTTGGAGCCGGGCACGCAGCTGCTGATTCGCCCGAGCAGCACCACATCGGCGCTGTCGGATCCGAGTGGGATGCTTGCGGAGACCGTGGCACCCGGGCGTACGGCATCGCAGGTGGCTCCCAGTAGCCAGCCACCGGTGGCGCCGCAACCGAAGGAGGCGAAGAGTTCCTCGGCGGGGATGGGGTAGTGCTCGCCTGCTATGAGAACCACAGTCTGCATTGCGTAGTACTTCCGACGGATTTACGCGACGTCGCGGGTGGTGAGGTTTACGAGGCGCGGTGCGATCGATCACGGGGGGCTTCGTCCGCCCGTCCCGGAGTTGGTACCTCGGTGACGCGATCACGATCCGGCTCGCCTACATCACTGCGAACCAGCCCCTGAGCGAGGATCGACTGGAGGAAACCGAGCGCATCCTGCACCGGGCCGTCCGGGTGCAGCGAATAGTACCGGAATCGCCCTTCGCGCCGCTCGATGACGAGATCCGCGTTACGCAACACCCGGAGATGACTGGAAACCGCGGTGCGCCCGACCTCGGCGATCGCATCGGCGAGGGCGCCGGCAGTGGTTTCCTCGCACTCGGACAGCAGATGCAGGATTCGCCGACGGGTGGGATCCGAGAGCGCTTCGAATGCCGACTGGGCGGCGCTTCTGCTCATTCCCTGCCCTCCACGTCGCCGAATGTGTCACCGATTCTTGACATGTTAACACGCTGGCTTGCCACATGCGGGCTCTGGAAGTGGTCGTCCATGAGGTGTCGCTCCGTGTTTCGCCGATATTGCGCACCGTTACGCGTCCGAGTCGATTTCGGCTCACCTCTTGACGTGATCCGCGCCACCGGTCCATCCTTCAATACGCCAACACTGATTGACATATTGGAGGATTGACATGGTGCAACCCTCGCGGCGGGCCGTCGAGGACATCGCCGACGAGTTGCGGCTCGGCATTTCCGCGGAAGACCTGGACGCGTACCACTCGGCGGCATCGGGACTGCTCGGCTCCTGGAAGGTGGTCGACGAGCTGTATGCGCGTGACGCGGCTCCGAGAGCGCCCGTGCGGCGGTGGTCCGAGCCGTCGGACAATCCGCTCGGTGCCTGGTACGTGACCACCGATCTGTCCGCCGGTGTCGACGGGCCGCTCTCGGGCCGCCGCGTCGCGATCAAGGACAATGTCGCGGTCGCCGGCATTCCGATGATGAACGGTTCGGAGACCGTCCGCGGCTTCGTTCCCAGCGCGGATGCCACCGTGGTGGCTCGCCTCCTGGACGCGGGAGCGACCATTGCGGGCAAGGCGGTCTGTGAAGACCTCTGCTTTTCCGGTGCCTCCCACACCTCCAAGACGGGTCCGGTCCGGAATCCGTGGGATCGCGAGCGCACGACGGGCGGATCCTCGAGTGGCAGCGCCGCCCTCGTCGCCTCAGGTTCTGTCGACTTCGCGATCGGTGGTGACCAAGGGGGATCCATTCGAATCCCGGCCTCGTTCTGTGGCGTCGTCGGGTTCAAGCCCACGTTCGGGTTGGTGCCGTATACGGGAGCGTTTCCCATCGAACAGTCGCTGGATCACCTCGGACCGATCGCATCGACCGTCGCCGATGCCGCGGCGATGCTGACGGTGATCGCGGGCGCGGATGGTAAGGACCCTCGCCAGCCCGCCGGCATCGCCGGCACGGACTACATCGCCGCACTCGAGCAGGTCGATCGCGGTCTGCGGATTGCTGTGGTCTCCGAGGGGTTCGAGCAGTCCAACTCGGATGCGGGCGTGAACTCCGTTGTGCGCCAAGCGATCGAGAAGCTGACCGCTGCGGGCCACCAGGCAGAGGAAGTCTCCGTCCCGTGGCACAAGCACGGTGCCGCGCTGTGGGACGTCATCTCGGTGGAGGGCGCGACCTGGCAGATGGTGCATGGCAACGCGTACGGCCTGAATTGGAAGGGCGCTTACGATCCGCAGCAGATGGCGTTCTACGGGCGGCAGTGGCGGCGCGACCCCTCGGCGTTCCCCGAAACCGTGAAGCTGGTCGCCATCGGCGGAACCTATGCTCTGCGTGAGGGGTTCGGCGCCGGTTATGCCAAGGCGCGCAATCTGGAGGGCGTTCTGGCTGCCGCGTACGACTGCGTGCTGGACTCCTACGACGTCCTGGTGATGCCCACACTGCCGATCACTGCCAGCAAGATCCCGCCTGCGGACGCTCCGGTCGAGGAGATCCTGGGCCGCGCCCTGGAGATGCTGTCCAATACATCGCCCTTCGATGTCACCGGCCACCCTGCCTGCACGATCCCGGCCGGGCTCAGCGCGGGCCTGCCCGTCGGGCTGATGGTCATCGGCAAGAGGTTCGACGACGCGGCGGTATTGCGCGCCGCCCATGTTTTCGAGCAGACGCTCGGAACGCTCACCGCACCCGACTACAACAAGGAGCTCACCGCATGAATGGAGTGTTCGATCTCGCCGGTACCGATGGTGTCGGCCCGGTCATCGTCCCGGACCAGGAGCCGGTCTTCCGCGCCGAGTGGGAGAAGGCGGTATTCCCGATGTTCGCCATGTGCTTCCGGGCAGGCTTCTTCGGTGTCGACGAATTCCGCCACGGCATCGAACTGATCGACCCGGCCGTCTACCTCAGGTCACCGTATTACGAGCATTGGGTCCACACGGTCGAGCATTACGGTGCGAAGCTGGGCAAGCTCGACATGGCCGAACTCGACCGGCGCACCGAGTTCTACCTGGCCAACCCCGAGGCCCCGCTGCCGCAGCACGAGTCGGACCCTGAACTGCTCGCCTTCGTCGAAGCCGTCGTTCCGGCCGGCGCCACCGCCGAACGAGAGTCCGACAAGGTGGCCCGCTTCGGCGTCGGGGACATCGTGCGCGTTGACCGCTCGGCCCCGAAGGGGCATACCCGCCGCGCGCGGTACATCCGGGGCGCGGTCGGGGAAATCGTGCTGGCCCACGGCACTTTCATCTATCCCGACACGGCCGGCAACGGCCTGGGTGAGAACCCCGAACACGTCTACACCGTCCGTTTCACCAGCACCGAACTGTGGGGTGCGGACTACGCCGAACCCAACCAATCCGTCTATTTCGACGTCTGGGACCCCTACATCGAGCTCGTCACCCCCACCGCCACCACCGAAGGAGCCCCCGCGTGAGCGCGAAAATCCGCACCCAGGAAGAAATCGCCGCCCGAGTCAAGGCCCTGGAGTCCATGCTCATCGAGCAGGGCGTCATGACCACCCAGGCCATCGACCGCATGGTGGAAATCTACGAGCATGAAGTCGGGCCGCAGCTCGGCGCAAAGGTTGTCGCCAAGGCCTGGAGCGACCCGGAATTCAAGGCTCGCCTGGTCGAAAACGCGAGCGCGGCCTGCAAAGAGCTGGGAATCAGCGGTTTGCAGGGCGAGGACATGGTGGTCGTGGAGAACACCGACACCGTGCACAACATCATCGTGTGCACACTGTGCTCTTGCTACCCGTGGCCCGTGCTCGGCCTCCCACCGAACTGGTACAAGGACCCGCAATATCGCGCCGCCATCACCCGGGAACCGCGCAGGGTTCTGCGCGAAGCCTTCGGCTTCACCGTGCCCGAGACCGTCGAGGTCCGCGTATGGGACTCCAGCAGCGAAATGCGGTACTGGGTGCTCCCGCAGCGTCCGGCCGGTACCGAGGGTTGGTCGCAGGAGCAACTCGTCGGACTGATCACCCGCGACTCGATGATCGGCGTCGGGACGGTCGGGAGCGTCGCGTCATGACCGGCTCGATCGTGCTCCCAGCCCCCTATACCAGCTCGTCAGACCTCGCTCGCGCTCGTCATGAGGTCGAGGAATTGGTCTGTGGCATGCCTGGGGCTGATCCCGCTCAGCTGGGATTCGAACACCCCTGGGAGATCCGGGCATTCGCGATGGCGGTCACGGCACACAACCAGCTGGGGTTCGACTGGTCCCGATTCCAGGCCGCGCTCATCGCGTCCATTCAGCAGTGGGAGGGCGCAGACGATACACCGTGGTCCTACTACCAGCACTGGGTCGCGGCGCTCGAGGCTGTCCTGACCGACCACGGCGTGCTGAGCGGAGAGGCGGTGGACCGGCAGACCCGGGACGTGCTCGCCCTCCCGCCGAATCGCAACCACCACCAGGCGCACACCGAGCCGATCGCGATCGATCGGGCCCGCGCCTGAACCCGGATCACGCTGAGAAGGAACCCTATGGAATCTGCCATCGATACCCACCTACAGTGCCCGCGCACTCTGTCCCGCCGCGTCCCGGACGACTACGAGCCACCGTTCCCGATGTTCGTGGCCCGCGCCGACGAATCTCTGGAGCAGGTCGTCATGGCCTATCTCGGCGTCCAACACGCCCAGCAGTCGCAACGTCCTGCCGCACTCGCGGCTCTGCGTGACATCGTGGGCAGTTTCGAGAGCCCGGACGGCCCGATCCAGCACGACCTGACCCACCACATCGACAACCAGGACCACCACAACCTCATGGTGGTCGCCTACTGGGCCGACGCGGCCGCGTTCTGCCGCTGGCTGCGCTCGGACGCGGTCACCGGCTGGTGGGAATCCGAGGATCGCCTCACCGAGGGCCTCGGCTACTTCCGGGAAATCCTCGCCCCGAGGGCCGAGCAGCTCGAGACGCTGTACGCATTCACCGAAGACTTCCCCGGTGTGGGCGGCATCATGCGGGAAAGCAGCGGCGAGATCAGTGAACACGGCTACTGGGGGTCCATGCGCGACCGCATCCCCCTGTCGCAAACCGACTGGCTCAAACCCACCGACGAACTTAGTCGTCTCGGGCGATCCGGCCCAGGGCGGTCGCGTGATCATCCGTGGCCACGACAACATCGCGCTGATCCGATCCGGTCAGGACTGGCGCGCAGCCGAGGCCACCGAGCGCGCACTGTACTTCGAGGAGATCCTGCCGACTCTGCAAGCAGGTATGGACTTCCTGCGTGACAACGGCGAGTCCGTCGGTTGCTACAGCAATCGTTTCGTCCGCAGCATCGACCTGGACGGCAACGAACTCGACGAGAGTTACGACATCGGGCACTGGCGCTCGCTCGACCTGCTCGAACGATGGGCCGAATCGCACCCGACCCACCTGCGGATCTTCGTCACCTTCTTCCGCGTCGTCACCGGGCTCGAGAAGCTGCGGCTCTATCACGAGGTCTCCGTGTCCGACAGCAAGCACCAGATCTTCGAGTACATCAACTGCCACCAGCACACCGGGATGATGCGCGACGCGCGAGTTTCCTCACCGGTCTGATCCGAACTGCGCGAGCGGACGCGCTGCTGAAGACCTGCCGGGTCGAGATTCCCTTCAGCCTCTCGGCCCGGCAGAAACCAATGACACCAACGCATTTCGACCTTTCGGAGAAAGCTCACGATGAGTGCCCCCACAGCGGCCTTGCGGGCCGCGCGCGACCACCTGCAGTTCACGCGCACTTCGTACGAAGAGGCGCTGGCTACGTTCGCATGGCCCGAAGTCGGGGCAACGTTCAACTTCGCGCACGACTGGTTCGACTCGTTCGCGCGCGGCAACGACCGGCCCGCGTTGGTCATCGTCGAAGAAGACGGTGCCCGCGGCTGCCACAGTTTCGATGAGATGGTGACTCGCTCCGAGCAGGTCGCCGCCCACCTGGCCGCGCACGGAATCGGGCGTGGCGACAGCGTCGTGGTCATGCTCGGTAATCAGGTCGAGCTGTGGGAGAGCATGCTCGCGCTCATCCGGCTCGGTGCGGTACTGATGCCCACCACCACAGCGGTCGGAACCGCAGAGTTGATCGACCGGCTCGAGCGAGGCTCGGCCAAGGCGGTGATCTGCAACGCCACCGATGCGCCCAAGCTCGACGGTGTCCCGGGCGGCTACCTGCGCTTCGCAGTGGGCAATGCCGCGACACCTCAGGGCTGGCTCGACTATGTTGCCGCGTACGACATCTCACCCACTGCAGCCCGCATCGCGACCCCCCATCCGGCAAACGCGAGTTCCGATCGGCTGCTGCTCTATTTCACCTCCGGCACCACGAGCCGACCGAAACTCGTCGAGCACACGCACCTGTCCTACCCCGTCGGACATCTTTCGACGATGTACTGGCTGGGACTGCGACCGGGTGATGTGCACCTGAACATCTCGAGTCCCGGATGGGCGAAGCATGCCTGGTCGAACTTCTTCGCACCCTGGCTGGCCGAAGCGACGGTGTTCGTCTACAACTACACCCGGTTCGATGCCCGCGCACTGCTCGAGCAGATCCGCACCGAAAGTGTGACCACCTTCTGCGCACCTCCCACGGTGTGGCGAATGCTGATCAACGCCGACCTCGGCGCCGGCCCGGGCGCCTTGCGCGAGGCGATCGCCGCCGGCGAACCACTCAACCCCGAAGTGATCAATCAGGTCCAGCAGCGCTGGGGCCTGACCATCCGCGATGGGTTCGGGCAAACCGAAATGACCGCCGGCATCGCGAACACACCGGGACAACCCGTCAAGCCCGGGTCCATGGGACGCCCGCTGCCCGGAGTGCCGGTAGTACTCATCGACCCGGACGGAGCAACCGTTCACGGCCCGGGCGAGGGCGAAATCTGTATCGACCTACAGGCAGCTCCGCTGAGCCTGATGACCGGCTACCAGGGCGACCCCGACCGCAACGCCGCCGCCATGGCAGATGGCGTCTACCACACCGGTGATGTCGCTGCCCGCGACGATGCCGGCTACATCACCTACATCGGCCGCACCGACGACGTCTTCAAAGCCTCGGACTACAAGGTCAGCCCATTCGAACTCGAGTCGGTGCTGATCGAGCACCCCGCGGTCGCCGAGGCCGCCGTCGTCCCGGCGCCCGACCCCGTCCGGCTCGCGGTGCCCAAGGCCTACATCGCCCTCGTCGACGGGTACGAACCCGACCCCGATACCGCGCGAGCGATCCTGCTGTACGCCCGCGAGCACCTCGCACCGTACCTACGCGTGCGCCGCCTCGAATTCTTCGAGCTACCGAAGACCATTTCCGGCAAAATCCGGCGCGTCGAGTTACGTCGGCGCGAGGACGAGTTCGAGGGGCACCGACCGGCCGGGGAATTTCGTGACGACGACTTCCTGGAGCGCTGACCCCATGACCGAAACCATCCTTCCCGCGATCGATGTCGTGACCGCGGCACCTGAGACCCGGCGGCGGCGTCACGAGGACGCCTGGCGTACAGCCGGTCTCATCGCCCTGATCACAGCTTTGCATCTGATCGCATTCGGAATCCTGGCGATACTCGTTGCGCCGCACCACTTTCGGGTCGGCACCCAGGTCTTCGGGCTCGGCTTGGGCATCACCGCATACACTCTCGGAGCTCGGCACGCCTTCGACGCGGATCACATCGCCGCTATCGATAACACCACCCGCAAGTTCATGGCACAAGGCAAGCGGGCGGTCTCGGTCGGGTTCTGGTTCGCCCTGGGGCATTCCACGATCGTGATACTGCTGGCCGCGGGCATAGCCTCGGGCATCAGGTTCGCCACGACGCTGACCAGCGGTGGTTCCTCGGCGCGCCAGCGGCTGGAGATCACCTCGACGCTGGCCTCGGGAGGTTTCCTGTATGTCATCGCCGCGGTGAATCTGGTTTCGCTGGCCGGCATCTGGCGCGTGTTCCGCGCCATGCAGGCGGGACATTTCGATGAATCCGAACTGGAGCGGCACCTCGACAGCCGAGGCTTCATGAACCGCATTCTCGGGCGGCTCACCCGATCGATCCGGCGCCCCGGGCAGATGTATGTCGTCGGCTTCCTCTTCGGCGTCGGGTTCGACACCGCGACCGAGGTCACCCTCATGGTAATGGCCGGATCGGGAGCCGCGGCCGGTCTACCCTGGTATGCCATCGTATGTCTGCCACTGCTGTTCGCGTCCGGCATGAGCCTGTTCGACACACTGGACGGCACCTTCATGAACGTCGCCTATCGCTGGGCGTTCTCGAACCCGGTTCGGAAGGTCTACTACAACTTCACGATCACGGGTCTGTCCATCGCGGTCGCGTTCCTGATCGGAAGCATCGAACTCACTGGACTGATCCACCACCAATGGAACCTCAGTGATCCTGTGACCACCTGGATCTCGAACATCAGCCTCGACAACATGGGCTTCGTCATCGTCGGCCTGTTCGTGCTCGTCTGGGCGATCGCGATCACCTACTGGCGGATGGCAGGAGTCGGCCGAACCCATCCCCATCCAATCCAGCGGGCGAATTGACAACAACGCGCCCCATCATTTCCCAAGGGGATACCCGCTGGCACTCACCGCGAGGTTGTCAACTCCTCGCCCTGCCGGCCAGCATGGCAAGTCCTCGGTGGGCGTGGTGCAGGAATGTTGCAAGTCGTTGCCCTTGGAGCAGTAGGTCGTTCAGCGACGAGTCATCAGTTCTTCAGGGGCAGAACAGCTGTGGCGGAGCTGCGTCAGCTGCGCTCCTGCATCGACTGCGAGCGTGCAGGCGATGCACGGAAAGGCTTGATATAGCCGACACCGGGCCGGGACGAATAGCGCTCTCCCGCAGTGGCGCGGTCACAGGCTCTCGCACATGCTGTAACGGCCCCGTCCCTCCGCGGCTGGTGCCAGCTCGGTGCTGCCGCGACGTCGAACCCGCACAGGTGTGTCGGTGTAAGCCTCTATCGTCGAGTCGTGGCGATGGCAGACATAACGGCTGATGATGTTTTGCGGGCGATTCAGGAATACGACCTGCTCGGCCAGTCCGGCTTCCTCGCGAAATACCGGTTCGGTCCGGCCCGCAGTTACCGGCTGTCCTCCGGTGGCCGCCTCTACGATTCGAAGGCCATCCTCGGTGTTGCCCACGGCTTGGCAACCGGGACCTTCTGGACCGCAAGTGATTTCACAGGCGGGCAGGCATCGGTGGGTCGGGTTCTGACTCGCTTGGGATTCGTTGTCACCGTCGATGGCCAGCCCTCCGAACCAGGTTCGGTCGACGAATGGCTCGACGCGCTGCGGGGGCTACGGGTTGCTGTCTACAACGGTGAGCGGGCTCCGTATCAATACGTAGTGCTGCTCTGGGCGATCGCACGGGCTCAGAGCCACGAGGACCGGATGATGACTCTTGCAGACGCCCGCAACGAACTTGCGACGCTGCTGGCTCCGTTCAGCCTCGGGAGCAGCAGGCCGGACCCACGGGATCCGTGGTTCGCGCTCGACAACTCGCCATGGTGGCACCTGGATACCCAAACCGACTTGACCAAGGCCGATATCGACATGAACACGGTCGTCCTGCCCGAATGGGATCAGCGCGGCGGCCTGGCCGTCGAGGCCTACGAACGAATCGCCGTCGACGCCGCCTTCACGACTCACGCTATCGATACCATCACACAAATTATCGGCCATCATCCAGCCTATCCTGATTTACTGACGAAACTGAAGCTGACAGTCGAAAATTCTGTCGGTTCCGGAATTGTCATCCAGCGCCCCGTCGAACGTAGGATAGCGTCGAAATTTTCCGTCGGAAACACCCCCGATGAGACTCGAGAACGACAGCGACGCGAATCCGAGCTACAGAACGCGTACCACAAATACCTGATCTCGATCGGTCGTAACGTCTGTCGGTACAGTATATTTCTGAAGGAAACTCCAGCAAGCATACTGTGGACAGATCTGCATGACATCACGGATGACGAGCTCATCGAGGTCAAGGCGTCCTCCGATCGTGAAACTGTACGCCTGGCCCTCGGGCAACTGCTCGACTACGCCCGCTACGTACCCCATGCAACGAAAGCCGTATTATTTCCAATCCGCCCAATCGACGATCTCATCGGCCTCCTTGTCGCGCATGGTATTTCTGTGATCTGGCAGACTTCCGACCGAGTATTCGATCGCATAAACGCATCCACTTGAGCGTTGGCTGCAAAGAATCGAAGGTTCGAGGCATAGATGATATTCTGGCTAATCTCCGCGGACATCAAGAGCATCACGGAGCCTGCCTAACCTAAGAACGGGCCAACGCCGCAGCGGGTCCTCTTGCGCGACGCAACGCCAATCCCTTGTGCCAACTGGTCAAACCGTCGCAGTTCGTCTTGGGCCACATGCCGTGCCGTAACGATTGGGCATCATCGAGCCGGAGCGCCTCCGGTCCTTGTGTCGGCTCGTAGCCAGCGCTTGTTGGCACGGCTTCTCAACCGGCACGAAACGGGTGCTTGTCGGTGGGCGATGTTGTACTGAGATGGCAAGTCGCTCAGGACAAGGGGGATCGAGTGGCCGAGGTGACCGCAGAACAGCTTTTCCACGAGTTCCGCACGAACGCAGTAGCGGACGTCTCGTTGTCTCTGTTGCGGTCGAGGTATGCGCTGGTCGATCTAGCTCTGATGGCGGCGCATCTGGGAGACGGGCAGATCGTCGAGGGGCAGACGCTTACCGCCGCGATGGACGCCGATCTGCCTGTGCTGCTGCGAAGTTGTCCTGCTGACGATCGCGACGATGAACTCGCGTCGTCGGCAGGTGCGGACGCGGTGCTGACCAGATGGCGAAAGAAGAAGTGGGTGCATCGAAGTGCTGATCCTCGTGATCCGCGGATCGAGCGGTACCAGTTGACGTCGGGAGCTCACTCGGCAGTGCGTCAAGTGCGTGATCTGCGGCGGCGTACCTCGATCGCGACTGGTTCGGCTCTGACGATCGTCATGTCGGAGTTGCATCACATCGCTACCGAGGCGAATCCGGATCGCGTTGCCCGGCGGCAAGCCATCGACGACCGTATTGCGGTGCTGGTCGCCCAACGCGACGCACTGGACGGTGGCGAGGATCTGGAGGTGGACCACGGCGAATTGGTGGATAAGGTTGCTACGCTCGCCGAGCTCATCGATCGGATTCCTGCCGACGTCGCAGGCTACGGCGAGCGGATGCACGCCAATACCGCCGCCTTGCTGAGGCAAAGCCTCTCTGATGACGCGATGGAGTTCGCCGAGTCCCTGCAGCGGATGTTCGACGGTCACGATGTGATCGCCGAATCGCCTGAAGGACAGGCATTCCGGGCGTTCGCTACGCTCATTGCGACGCCCTCGCAGCGTGCGCAGCTCGAACGCGACATCACCGAGATCGTGGATCGGGTCGAGGGCCTGCCCGCGCATCTGAAGGGATCGCTCATAGGTTTCATCGACGCGATGTGGCAGCGGGTGCGTGAGGTCGAAGAGATCCGTGGCGTCGCATTCCGCCGGATGAGCAATTTCGTACGCGGCGGTGACCTCACCCATTACCGCAGTATGCGCACGCGGATCAGCGAGGCACAGGCTTCTGCGGCCCTCGCTTTCCAACACACACACGCCAGCCGTGACATCGGTTTCGTGGTACCGATGAGCGGGGTGGACACGAACTCGGTCGGCCGGCTTCGGCTCGATCAGGGCACGGCCACAGTCCCAGCACAGGTGCAGGACACCAGTGCGGAGTTCGCTATCGACCCAGCCACGCTGGTGGGTCGTGAATCGATCGATTGGAATGCCTTACGCGAGGCCGTGCACGCGGCGATGGACGCGCATTCGGGTTTCGCCACCCTGTCCGAGGTGCTGGAAATGCTGCCGGCGCCACGCACGGGTGACATCATCGGTTTATGGTCGCTGGCAACACGTTACGGCGAAGTCGACGACGACGCGACCGCCTCGGTGTGGGCGGCAACTGCTCGCGGCTATCGCGAAATCGACGTCCCCTATGCGATATTCGGTGAGCGCATCCCCGCTCCGGCCGCACCTTCTCGTGGGCCCCGCAGTCTTGACCGGCAGCTGACCCTGACCGAGGAGCTGGGTGATGAGTGACGCGACTGACCCGATGTTCGCAGAGGTGTTCGGCGACGAGGTTTCCGCCGAGGACGGGAGCATGGTGTTGCATCGCGACACCGTGCGGCTCACTCCGGAGACAGTGTTCACCGGTGACGATGACACCGTCGGCGCTCACCTGGACGATGGTGACCAGACGGCGCGTTTCGACGGCGACACCAGTGAACTGCCACCCGAATTATGCTGGACGCTACAAGAGTTGGTGTCCGCGCCGCACATCACGGAGAAATCCAGAAGCTGGCCGGTGGTCCTGCAGTATGAGCAACGGTTGCGATCACGGTTGTCGGAGCTGGGCCTGCTGCTCGAGGTGAATCGCGAGTTCCGATACGCGTTCACGCGCCAGGCCGACGATCCCAGTCCGCGCAGCCGAACGATCCTGCGCGCCAAGACGCTCAGCCTGGCGGCCAGCGCGCTGGCGCTGTACTTGTACCGGCTGTACGTGGTCTCACCCGACGCCCCAATCGTGGATCGCGCCGACATGATCGATCACATGATGGCCTACCGACCGGCTGACGACACCGACGAAGTTCGGTTTCGGGACAGGATCAATGCAGCGATAAAGTCGCTGGACGACACCGCGATCATCAAGCCCATCAAGGGAAACAACGATCGATTCACGATCTATGGAGTGATCACGGCCATCCTCACCGCTGATCAGGTGACAGCTCTCGAGGCGAGGTATCGGGCGATCGCGTTGGGTGAGTCGGCGGCGGTGGACCGCACCGACATGGGGGAGGGGATGGCCGAATGACTCGGTCCACGGCTCGTTCTGTGCATATTGGGCAGTTCCGTCTGACGCGGCTGCAGGTGGTGAACTGGGGAACGTTCTGCGGTTACAAGGACTTTCGCATCGATGATCGTGGTGTGCTACTGACCGGTCCGTCGGGATCCGGTAAGTCCTCGCTGATGGATGCGCATTCGCTCGTGCTGCTGCCGACCTACGACCAGCGGTTCAACGCCTCGGCGGATCTCACCGCGCGCGGGTCGAAACGAAATACTCGCACCGTCGCGGACTACGTGCGGGGCGCGTGGTCGGAGACGAACGACGAGAATGAACACTCGCAGGTCCGCTACCTGCGTGGTGGTGAACCGACGTGGTCGGCGGTCGGGGCAACCTACGAAGACGGTCGCGGAGCGATCACCACGGCCGTGGTCGTGAAATGGTTCACTGGCGTCGAGAACGACGGAGCCGGGATGAGCACCCTGCACCAGTTGAATGACGGAGCCTTCGATCTCCATGAGCTCAACGCCTGGGCAGAACGCAAATTCGACACCCGATGGTGGAAGCAGACGCATCCGGCAGCGCAATACCCTGGGACACAAGAGCAGTACATGCGGGAGTTGGCCAAGCGCATCGGCTTGAGCAAATCGCGAACCGCCCTAGCGTTGCTGGGCAAGGCCAAGGCGATGAAAAATGTCGGCGACCTCA
Source organism: Nocardia miyunensis NBRC 108239 (assembly GCF_001613065.1). Taxonomy (GTDB): domain Bacteria; phylum Actinomycetota; class Actinomycetes; order Mycobacteriales; family Mycobacteriaceae; genus Nocardia; species Nocardia miyunensis. The sequence goes on along the minus strand of NZ_BDBQ01000115.1, from coordinate 8,710 downwards.
ACCTCTTCATACGCGACAACATGCTCGACCGGCCGGACACATTCGACGACGCTCAGCAGATGCTCGCCGCGTTCACTCCACTCAACGAGGCATACGAGACCGCAAAACGAGCCAACGCACAAGCGCAGGTGCTGCGCGATCTTCCCGAAAGCTGGCGCACCTACCAGGAATCCGGACAAACGATCGACCGGGCGACCGAAGTACGAGGACCAGCGCTCGACAGCTACGTGCGAAATCTGCATCTTTCAGCGATCGGGCGCGAACTCGACGCGATCGACGACGAGGTAGGGCGCCTCGATGCGGCGATCGGTGGTCAAAAGGCGCGCAGTGATGCGGCCAAGGACGACCTGCTCAAATTGGAGATACAGCTCGAGAACGAAAATCAGAGCCTGCACGGGCTGGAGCAACGCCGTGACGCGCTGAACACCCGAGCCGAGGCTGCACAACAGTTGCACCGCCGGTACAGCGGATCCGTAATGAAGCTAGGGGAAACCTGTCCGCAGGACGCGGACGCCTTCGAAAATCTGCGTGGTCGTCTGCCGGCCCTGCGGTCGGCGGCCGCTGCTCGTTCGGAAGAGCTCACTCCGAAAACCCATGCCGCAACCGCCGCCGAGTACGCGGCCGCGGCGACGCACCGGGAACGCGAGGCCGAACTCATCCGGCTCCGTTCCGCGAGATCGCTGATACCCGGTCCAGCAATCGACCGGCGAGCCTGGATCAGCGGCGAGACCGGAGTCCCCGTCGTCGAGCTTCCTTACGCCGCGGAGTTGATCGATATGGCCGAGGGGCACGAACGCTGGCGGCCGGCGGCGGAGAAGGTGCTGCGCGGTTACGGCATGCGGATGCTGGTCCCGGAACGCCACAAGGAGGTCGTGCGCCGGTTCATCGACCAGCACGATATGCGCGGCGTGCTCGAATACAGTATTGTCACAACAGTTTCCGCGTACGGGCCCCGTCCGATGCCGAACACGCTGGCAGGAAAGCTGGACGTGGATCGCGAGCATCCGCACGGTGGATGGCTGGCCGATCAGCTGACCCGGCGCTTTACCCACGTTTGTGTCGAGTCCGCACGGGAGTTGGACGATCATTCGGTGGCGGTCACGGTCAACGGCACCGTAAAGCTGCGGGGGAACCACTATCGCAAGGATGACCGCCCCGAGCTGACCAGCAAGTCGACGTACATTCTCGGCGCCAATACCGTTGCCAAACGCAAAGCGCTGGAAGCAGAGGTCCAGCAACTCGCGGAACAGAAGAAGATCACTGCCGACGCCGCTCTGCAACTGCGAGATCATCTGGACGAGGCCCGAAGGCATCTCGACGCGACAGCGCAGATCGCCGACTTCGCCAGATGGGATGAAGTGGACTACTGGACGCCGGGCCACGCTGCGCGTGAGTTGGACGAACGGATCCAGGAGATCCGGTCGGGAAACACCGACTTGCAGCGCCTCGAGGCGAAAAGAGACGAGGCAGAAGCCGAATTCCAAAAGGCCTACGGAGTTTGGCACGGAACCGCGCAACGCATCGCGGAAGTGACACAGCGTCAGACGATGCTGGTCGACCTGCAGTCTGATGAAGAGCAGCGCCCGCACACGCCACCGCCTGATGACAAGGACTACCTCGACGCCGTGTTCGTATCCATCGGCGCCACCGTCACGGTCGATGCCGTGGGAAGCCTTCGGCATCAACTGGATTCGGCTCTCGACAAGCGTGTTGTCACCGCCCACGGCGACCGGCGAGCCGCACACGAGAAGGTCCGATCAGCAATCACACGGTTCCTCGACCAGTGGCGCGACAGTGCACCCGACGACAGCGGAGATGTAGATCGCAGCGGCCAGGACTTCGCCGATCTGCATGCCGAAATCGTTCGACGTCGGCTGCCGGAGGCGATGCAGAGGTTCGAGAAGATGATCAGTGAGGACATGGTCCCCTCGATTGCGATGCTGCAGCGCAGTATCGAGAACGCGGCGAACGAGATCGAGCGGCGTATCAAGATGGTCAACGCAGGCTTGCAGCGGGTCGAATTCAATGCCGGTACTCACCTGCAGATCTCGCACACAGCCAGCCAGTCCGCCGACATCAAGACGTTCCGCTCCAGCGTCGACACTTTGATGCGCAAGGCCGCCCAGCTGGGGGACGATCCCGAGAGGTATGTCGAGCAGTTCAAACGGGTCAAAGCGCTCATGGCCCAGTTCACCGCGACCGACCCGGCAGCCGAACGGTGGCGCCGCAACGTTCTCGACGTCCGCAACGGGTACGTCTTCTACGGACGGGAGGTCGAGGGCGAGATCACCAGGCACACCTACCGCAACACAGCATCCAATTCAGGTGGGGAACAGGAGAAACTGGTGGCCTTCTGCCTCGCCGCAGCACTGAGCTACAACCTGGCCGACGATGAAACCGACGCTCGCCCACGCTTCGGAACCCTCATGCTCGACGAAGCATTCAGCAAATCCGACGAAAACTTCTCCGCACAAGCCCTGTCGGCATTCGACGAGTTCGGATTCCAGCTCCTGATCGCAGCACCCATCCGGCTCTCCGGCATCGTCGAGCCCTATATCGGCCAGGCCATCCTCGTCGAAAAGCGAACGTTTCCAGACGGCACCCGATCGCATGGCCGGTCGGCAACCTTCGGGGAACTCGCCGCTCAGCGATTCGCCGAAAACGACGGGGCTACTCGTGCTTCGGCCTGACGAGGTTCTCGACCGACTCCACCGGCGCTTCGCTGACCACTACTCGGACTGGGCTCGCGGCAAAGGCACATGGCCGCTACGAATCTCGCTGCGGCCACCGAGTACGGCTGAGCGGTCCGGATCGCCGATCGCCTGCCATGAATGGGCCCGGCACTGGGCCACCTACGCCGGCCCCGGCACACTCGAGTACGCGAACCTGCGGTTTCCCACCGGTACTCACCGCATGCCGAATTCGCTGGTGCTCGGCCGCCCTGGTGAGGTAGCCGCGGCACACCCCGACGACCTGGAGGTATGGCAGCGATGCGGGCGGCGACTCACATTCCTGCAGAACGAGTTTCCCGGGGCACGCTTCACCGGCCTGATTCGCCGCATCACCGGACTTGCCGAGGCCGACTATGAGCGCCTGACCCGCACCGTGCAGTGGCTACGGGCCAATCCCACGTCGGGATTGTTTGTCCGACAGCTGCCGATCGAGGGAATCGACACGAAGTGGTTGGGAGCTCACTCAAACCTGGTGCTGGCACTACTCGGCAGCGATGCCGACACCGAATCTCCCGACAGTGAGCCCTCCAGATCCAGGAAGCGGACTCTGCACAGTCGTCTCGGCCTCAAAGTCGTCCCGGAACTTGTACAAGTGACAGTCTGTGATCCGCTCCTGCGCGAGCAGCTGGCCGGCATGCGCCACCTCGCGGCAACAGTCGAGGATCTCAATCGCTGGCCACAGCATCCCACCGCCGTTGTGATCCTGGAAAACAAGGAAACCGCTTTCGCGGTCACCAACGACCATCCTGGAACGGTCATCCTGCACGGCCATGGCTTCTTCGTCGACCAGTACGCGCGAATCACGTGGGTGCAGAAAGCGAATCGAGTGATCTACTGGGGCGACATCGACACGGCCGGCCTGCAATTCGTCAGCGACCTGCGCAGACACGGCATCCCTGCAGCCACGATACTCACCGACACCGAAACCTTCGAACGGTACAGACACTTGGCCGTCGAAGGTGCAGTGCCGCAGCGCAAATCGATTCCGCCGCACCTGACAGATCCCGAACAGCAGCTCTACCACCAACTCGCCGAGCACGTTGCCGACACTGGAGCGGGAGTGCTGCTCGAGCAGGAACGAATCCCATGGGAATCGGCCTATCCGCAGTTAATAGACGCTCTTGCGCCGGCTGCGGATGAGTAGAGAGGCTGCGGCTGTCTCCGATTTGGAACAAACGGGCCTGAAGAACGCTTCCGTGGTGGATTCAGTCCTTAATCGGTTCTTGTCTGAACCGGAAAATCCCGAAACTGGGTGAGCGGCACGAGCCTTCCGCCAGCCTGAGTCTTCCCGAGCCACTCGACCACCTGGTCGGACTCCCCGGGAGCGAGGCCGACCTCTCGGCACTTGGCGTGCGGCGAAGGGGCTGAGACCCGGTGGATACCGGTTACGAATGTTCATCATGTGCGCGTTGGTCTTGCCCTGTTCGTTCCACTCCAGGTGTCCGTTTGCCGCTCAAGCCTTGCCAATGTAGTCCATGATGTCCGGGCTGCTGCACGATCAGATGTGGTGTGACCTGCCCCGCTGGAGAGTTCTAACGTGATCTCACGTGGGCGCCTACAGACCGTCGGCGAGGCCTGCTTCTACCGGTTCCTTCTCGCTGGCTGGGCATCAGCCGGCGAGCTGTCCATCAGTTGTCGGTGTCCCGCAGGACGTCATCGAAGGCTTCGTCGACGACGGCCGGTGCGGTGCCGTGCGGTCCGGAGTGACCGGACCGCTTCGGATTGTGTTCTGCCGGTTGGGGTCACATCAGTGCCTGGAGGCCGCTGGTCAGGTCCGAGTTCACCAGTTCGTCTCGTTCGGCGGCGGTGAGCCAGTGCGCGGTGGATCCGGTTGTCTCGCGTTGAACCCACAGGACGTCGTCGACGGCTTCGGCAACTGCGTGGAGGTGGCTGACGACCATGACGAGGCGGTCGCTGCCGGCCTGGGTACGAAGGATGTCCAGGGCCGAGTCGAGGGCATCGGTGTCGAGGGTGGCGAAGCCTTCGTCGAGGAACAGCGATCCGAGGCGGGGGCCATTGCGCGAGTGCAGTTCCGCCAGAGACAAGGCCAAGGCCAAGGACGCGAGGAATTTCTCGCCACCGGAGAGTCGGCCCGCGCTGTGCGCGATACCGCTGCCGCGGCTGACGATGTCGAAATTTTCGGCGAAGCCGAATCGGTCGCCGGTTAGCTTGCCCAGCAGGTCGCTGGCTATACCCAGCAGCGCGCGGGTGTTGTGGGTGATGAGGTGGCTGAGGAATTTGGCATCGACGAGGTGGACTCGTAGTATCTCGACCGCGTCACGACGGGCCGTTCCGGCGGCGATGGCGAAGTCGAGGTCGGCGGCGGGCCGTACCTGAGCCTGCGCGGCCGACTCGGTGATGCGCATTTCCTGGGCTTGTCGGCTCGCGGTCGTTTTGGCTGCGACCAACGGATGCAAGGCGTTCGGAGTGGTCAGATCAGCTGACGGGTCGAACCCGTCGACATCGCCGAGCGCGCCGGCGACCTCACGCAGCTGCCTGGCGGCGGCGTCGGCGGCGTGCTGGTGCCCGGTGCTGATTTCGGTCAGCTCGCGGGTCACGGTGTCGGTGAGCTGTGCCAGTGCGACAGCGAATGCCCGGATGCCGGTGGTGTCCTGTTTCGCCGGTTGGTCCGGAACCTGAAGGTTGAGGTGATGTTCGGTGAGGGTGGATGCGACGGTGTCCTCCCATACGCGTAGGCCTCGGTACACCTCGGCCAACGGACTGTCGATCTGGGTGCGGATTGCCTGGTCGAGAATCCTTTGCTCGGAAAGGATTTCGTTGATCTCTTTGCGGGCCTCCTCATGCTGCCGGACGAGTTGCTGCACCTGAGAGAGTCTGTCCGCGATCGCTGCTGCTGCCGCGGTCGTCTGCTCTGGCCCGATATCGCCGATCTCGGCGGGCAGGTGCACACGGAGGTGGCTCGGCAGTGCTTTGATGTCGGCCGCGGTGCGTTCGAGAGCTGCCGTGAGGCGCTGGGAATTCTTCTCGGCCAGCTCGTGTCCATACGCGGGCGGCAACGGTCGCTCACCCAGGCGCAATTCCAACCCGATCCGCTGCAGAGCCGTAGCGTTCGCTGTCCCGACGCTGGCGTACCGGTGAGTCCATTGCACGTCGGCGTTCCATGCCGAGGCGGGAACGCCTGGCAGCGCGGGAGCAAGTTGGGGGAGATCCGAACTCGCCCGCGGATCCGGTGGCGTCACAACAGTCGCCCGAACCGGGCCGATATAGGATTCGAAGCGCGAGTCCAACACGTCGTAATCGACCCAGATATGGCGTGGCAATTGGTATTCAGCGGACACGATGACCACGGATCCTCCAGTGCGTGCGGGTATGCGAAGCCTTCCAGAATACGAATCTTCGCAACCGGATTTTCCTTGGCCAGAGCGAGATACAGCAGGTGCAGCCACACCCACCACCCCGCGGCCTGCAGCATCAACTGAATCTGGATCGAATTGTCAACAGCACGCGAACCCGGACCATCTGACGGAATCTCAATTTGGACCATCTGGTCGGCTGGGTTTGATGGTTCATTCTTCAGTTGTGCCGGCGGCGGGGACGCGGCCGAGGTCGCGGTTCTTGAGCCGGTAGCTGTCGCCTTTGAGGGCGATGACCTCGGCGTGGTGGACGAGGCGGTCGATCATCGCGGCGGCGACGACGTCGTCGCCGAAGACCTCGCCCCAGCGAACTGGGGTGGATGTTGCTGGTCACCGCGATGGAACGACGCTCGTATGCGGCATCGATGACGCGGTAGAACGCCTCGGCGGCTTCGGGGCCGACGGGCAGCATGCCGATGTCGTCGCAGACGATCAGGTCGCAGGAACAGATGCGGGCGACCGCGCGGGCGATCGATCCGTCGGCTTTGGCTTTCCCGATCGTGTTGGCGAGAGATTCGAGGGTGAACCACGAGACTCGCAGGTCGTTCTCGATTGCCGAATGCGCGAGCGCTTCGACGAAGTGGCTCTTGCCAGTGCCGGAGGCTCCTGCGACCACCAGATTCTCGTGTCGCCCAACCCATTCCAGCGTCGATAGGGCGTTCTGAGTGGGCTCGGGAATGGTCGATTCCTCCGGCAGCCAGGACGAAAACGTCTTGCCGGTGGGGAAATTCGCGGTCTTGCGCCGCTGGCGCCGCGTCGCGGAATCGCGGCCGGAGACTTCTTCGGACAGCAGCACCCGTAGCACCTCGGCGGGGTCCCAGCGTTGGGCCCGCGCGGTCGCGAGCACGTCGGGCGCGGCTTTGCGCAGATAGGGCAGCCGCATTCGGCGGCAGATCTTGTCCAGCTCTTCCGGCAGGACCGGGGCTTTCGGGGAACTCATGCGCCGAACCTCTCCCAGCCGGCGGTGCCCGGCTGGACCGAGTGCGCCTCGTCGGCGCGCACGACCTCGGCCAAGTGCGAGAACCGCGCAAGGTGATCGAGGATCGAGGCCAGATCACCGTCATCGAAACGGCCCGCGACCGCAGCGACACCGAGCGCCTCCTCGACCGCGTCCGCGCCGGTCAACGCCGCGAGCTCGAGCGCGCGGGTCATCTTCGCCCGAATCCGCGACACCCCCGCCGCGGACGCCTCGGTCAGCCAGCGGCGAGCGCCCTCACCGAGATCGAGGAACGCGATCTCCTCGACCGTCCGCGGCCGTAGTTTGCGCACCCGCGGCAGATCCCCACCCTCGTGATGGGGGTAGTGCTCGTCGAGGATGCGCGGATTGCCCGGCGTCGAGAGCGCATGGCGGGCAATCTCGGCCAGCCCCAACGGATTTGCTCCGGTCACCACCAGTTCCTCACCGGCGACACGGCACCACACCTTCTGCCCCTGATATCCGTCCGGGGTCGAATACCGCACCGATCCCCACCGGATCGTCTGATCGTCACCGACCAGGCGTTCCTCACCCAGGGCGATCGCATGCGGCTGCGCGGGCAGCACATGCAGATGTTCACGCTCGAGGCCGAGCCGCACGATCGGCGCGACACCGGTTTCGCGATGCGGGCGCGAGTTGACCCGCTCGCACCACGACCAGCACGCGTCAGCCAGCTCGGCGAACGAGGAATACTCCGGCAGCAGGTTCGCCGTCGTGGGCACCAGATCGGCTTTCGCGATCTTCACCGTGTGCTCGGCGCCGCCCTTGGACTCCGGGTCGAACGGCTCACACGTTTCCACCTTGCAGCCGTAATGCCGCCCCGCGGCAACGATTTCCGGATGCCGCACCGGCAACCCGGCGATCCGGTCCACCGTCACCGTTTTCGCGTTGTCGGTCAGCACATACGTTGGCGCGCCACCGATCCGACGCAACGTCACATCGATGCCCAGTACGAGCGAACCCAGGGTTTGATCCCACGACGGGATCACCACCCGATACCGCGACCACGACAGCCACCCACAGAACAACTGCGTCCGGCGACCATTCACCCGCGGGCCTTCGCCCCAATCGAATTGCAGCCACATGCCCGGCTCGGGCAGCCACGGCCGATATTTCCTGCGGCGCCCGGCCCTCCATACCGCCTTCGCTTCGGCGACCGCGCGCCGCGTCGAGCGGTCAGTCCCGCCGAATCCCATCGCCACGAGGCGCTGATGCACCACATCAGCGCGGATCTTGCCCTGGGACTTGTCCACCAATTCCTCGATCTTGCCCATGAACGGGTCGATCGACCGCGCCCGGCGCTGCCGGGCCAGCGGATCACACCCCTCGTCGCGGATCGCGACATACCGGGCCACTGTCTTCTCATCCACCCCGGACAACACCGCGGCCGAATGCGCGCAGCGTGTCAGATCGAATGCTTCCAGAATCTCCATGATCTTCCTGTCAGACTTGGTCAACGGGAGCCCTTCGACGCAGTTGACGAGCGATCACACACCGCCAGCCAACTCGCCCGAAGGGGTCCCGTTTCGCATTTATTCAGGCGTGTCCCGGAGATCCAGATGTCCACCGATCCGGAGAAATCATGTCCGCCAGCCCGGAGCCACATGTCCGCCCAGCCGGATTATCAC
>NZ_BDBQ01000114.1 GCF_001613065.1 Nocardia miyunensis NBRC 108239 | reverse complement strand
ACACCATCTTGCGGAAGTTAATCCGGTTGATCGGTGAGGCAACTTTTCAAGCTTAGCTCAGACGTAGATCCCGAACCAAATCGGGGTCTCGGTCTTGCTAGTGTGAGCGTCAGGCGCTCCTCGTCCAACCTCGTGTCCCGGGCCTTTCGGCTCCGGGTCGGTGTCCGTGTCGCTCTGACCTGGATTAAGTTACGCGGCAGCGAGTTTCAATGTCAAATCGCCTGGTCATACGGCCAAACCGCACATGGCGTCCAAGTGAATACTCCGGCGGACCACATCCGCGACGAGCCTGCGGAACCGCGAGACTCGGCCGTCCCCGGGCAGCACAGTCGAATCGTCTTCGAAACGCCGGTAGCCGGCCCACCCGAAGGCGGACCGGCTACCGGTTCGAAATGTGTTGCCGGGAGGCTGGACTCAGAAGTCCATGCCGCCCATGCCGCCGGTCGGGTCGCCCGCGGGAGCGGCGGCCTTCTCCGGCTTGTCGGCCACGACGGCCTCGGTGGTGAGGAACAGGGCCGCGATCGAGGCCGCGTTCTGCAGCGCCGAACGAGTCACCTTGACCGGGTCGGCAACGCCGGCCGCCAGCAGGTCCTCGTAGACGCCGGAGTCGGCGTTGAGGCCCTGGCCGGTGGGCAGGTTGGAGACCTTCTCGGCCACCACGCCGGGCTCGAGGCCCGCGTTGAACGCGATCTGCTTCAGCGGCGCGGCCAGCGCCACCCGCACGATGTTCGCGCCGGTGGCCTCGTCACCCTCGAGCTTCAGGTCGTCCAGAGCCGGAGCGGACTGCAGCAGGGCCACACCACCACCGGGGACGATGCCCTCCTCGACGGCGGCCTTGGCGTTGCGCACGGCATCTTCGATGCGGTGCTTGCGCTCCTTGAGCTCCACCTCGGTGGCGGCGCCGGCCTTGATCACCGCAACACCGCCGGCCAGCTTGGCCAGACGCTCCTGCAGCTTCTCGCGGTCGTAATCCGAATCCGAGTTCTCGATCTCGGTGCGGATCTGCGCGACGCGGCCCTGGATGGCGTCGGCATCGCCGGCGCCGTCCACGATCGTGGTCTCGTCCTTGGTGATCACGACCTTGCGGGCGGTGCCAAGCAGGTCGACGGTCGCGGTCTCCAGCGAGAGGCCGACCTCTTCGCTGATGACCTCGCCACCGGTCAGGATGGCGATGTCGGCCAGCTGCGCCTTGCGGCGGTCGCCGAAGCCCGGGGCCTTCACGGCGACGGACTTGAAGGTGCCGCGGATCTTGTTCACGACCAGGGTCGACAGGGCCTCGCCCTCGACGTCCTCGGCGATGATCAGCAGCGGCTTACCGGCCTGGATGACCTTCTCCAGCAGCGGCAGCAGGTCCTTGACGGTCGAGATCTTCGAGCCGACCAGCAGGATGTACGGGTCCTCGAGGACCGCTTCCTGACGCTCCGGGTCGGTGACGAAGTAGCCCGAGATGTAGCCCTTGTCGAAGCGCATACCCTCGGTCAGCTCCAGCTGGAGGCCGAAGGTGTTGCTCTCCTCGACGGTGATGACGCCTTCCTTGCCGACCTTGTCCATGGCCTCGGCGATCAGCTCGCCGATGGACGCGTCGCCGGCGGAGATGGCGGCGGTGGCAGCGATCTGCTCCTTGGTCTCGACCTCCTTGGCCGAACCCAGCAGACGGTTGGTGACGGCCTCGACGGCCTTCTCGATGCCGCGCTTCAGACCCAGCGGGTTCGCACCGGCCGCGACGTTGCGCAGGCCCTCGCGCACCAGCGCCTGAGCCAGCACGGTCGCGGTGGTGGTGCCGTCACCCGCGACGTCGTCGGTCTTCTTGGCGACTTCCTTGACCAGCTCGGCGCCGATCTTCTCGTACGGGTCCTCGAGCTCGATCTCCTTGGCGATGGAAACACCATCGTTGGTGATCGTCGGGGCGCCCCACTTCTTCTCCAGGACAACGTTGCGGCCCTTGGGGCCCAGCGTCACCTTGACGGCGTCGGCGAGGCTGTTCAGGCCCCGCTCGAGGCCACGGCGGGCCTCTTCGTCATACGCAATTGTCTTGGCCATGGCGTTGTTGAGATCCTCCAGATCAGGGATTGACACGATCTGGCCAGGTTCGGTGCCCGCGACGGACGACCGAGTTTCTCGGCCTCACCATCCCGACCTGGCACTCGTTGGTTTGGAGTGCCAGATCCCTTTTTAGCACTCGAGGGTACCGAGTGCAAGGTTGCATAGGGCCGCTCGAAGAGGCGGAATCAGGTGTCGGTGACGCGTAGCGCCAGGGCCAGGAAGGCATCGGCGCGACGCTCCTCCGGCGTGCGTGGTTCGCCGTGGTCGACGGTGACCTGCCGGGCGTCGTGCAACAGGAGTTCGGCCTCGATACGCATGATGGCGCGGATGAACGGTGGCGCCACGTCGGGCGGGAGATCTCCGTTGACGATGTAACTGCCGTCCGGGCCCGACTCGGTCTCCACATAGGAGAGCGCTCGCAGCAGGTCAACCCGTAGTTCCCCGGCGATCAGGTCGGAATCGGTCTCATCCGCCATAGCGACATCCTATCCGGAGGCCCGTTGCGCAAGGACACTTCGGCTTATAAAGTACGGACATACGGTTTGGTAAGCGATATCATTCTCGACGAATGCGACGTCAGGAGCCGCCCATGTGGGATCCCCAGCAGTATCTGGCCTTCGACGACCACCGCTCCCGCCCCTTCCACGAACTGCTCGGCCGGATCGGCGCCGACCGGCCCCGGCGTGTCACCGACCTCGGCTGCGGTCCCGGCCATCTGACCTCGGTGTTGTCCCAGCGCTGGCCCGAGGCGATCATCGAGGCGTCGGACGCCTCACCCGAGATGGTCGCCGCGGCCCGTGCCCGCGGAGTGCACGCGACCCTGCTCGACGTCCGCGACTGGACCCCCGAACCCGATACCGACGTGGTGGTCTCCAACGCCGTGCTGCAGTGGGTGCCCGGCCATCCGACCCTGCTGGACGAATGGGCCCGCAAACTGCCGCCCGGCGCATGGCTGGCCATCCAGGTCCCCGGCAACTTCGACGCGCCCTCACATCGGTGCATCCGGGAACTGGCCGGCCGCGAGCAGTGGCAGGACGCACTCGAGCCCGCGGGTCTGCTGCAACCACGCAACGTTCTGGATCCGACCGGGTACGCGACCCTGCTCGCCGACGCCGGATGTGCCGTAGATGCTTGGGAGACAACGTATCTGCAGCGTCTCACCGGTGACGATCCGGTGTTGAAGTGGGTATCGGGCACCGCTCTGCGCCCGGTGCGCGACACCCTCGACGACGTCGGCTGGGATCGTTTCGTCGCCGAACTCGCGCCGATGTTGCGCGAGGCGTACCCCAAGCAGCCCGACGGTACGACCTGGCTGCCGTTCCGCCGGGTGTTCGCCGTCGCCCGCACGCCCAGCTGATCCTCTCCGGACATGAGGAGGGGCCCGTTCGATCGGAACGGGCCCCTCGTCATATTCGTCAGGATCGATCGTTCATCGGAATGCTCGGCGATCCGATGCGCACACTGCCCGAGCGCACATCGGGTCCGTTCCGGATTCCGGCTGCCGTGCCCGGCCGATCCGGTAGGCGATCGTCTCCGGCGTCGCCGACTTGAATCCGACCGCCACCGGATCGTCGCCCGATCCGCCACACCGTTGGGAGTGCCGGCGGCCAAGGAGGTGCGGCCAGGGTTGTTTCGCATGCACCGGGTCGAACCGCGGCGGCATTCACGATGCGAGACGCCCGTCAGAGCTGCGGAGGCGCAGGCGGTTGCGGGGGCACGATCGGCTGCGGGGATCCGGGCGGCTGGGGCGGCATGGGCGGCTGCGGCGGCGCCGGGGGGTGCGGTCCCCGGGGATGCTCGGGGGGCGGGGGCGGCTGGTGACCGGGAGGAGGGAGGTGTCCCGGCGGGACGTGGTGACCGAGCGGGGACGGCGGGGTGAACTCGGCCAGTTGGGTGGCGATGTCCTTCTCCACCCCGGCCTTGGCCAGGCCCAGGCCCGAGAGCAGGCCGGTGCCGTCCTCGTTTTCCAGCAGGGCCAGCAGAATGTGTTCGGTGCCGATGTAGTTGTGCCCCAGGCGCAGCGCTTCCCGGTAGGTCAGCTCGAGCGCCTTGCGGGCCTGGGCGTTGAACGGAATGAGCGCGGGGACATCCTCGGGCCTTCCCTCCGCCAGCGCGGCCGTGGCCACCCGGCGCACCGCGTCCAGACTGATCCCATTCGCGATGATCGCATGTGCGGCAAGGGAATCAGGCTGACTCACCAGCCCGAGAACCAGATGCTCCGGCTGGATCTCGGTATTGTCGGCCCGCCGCGCCTCTTCCTGCGAGGCGACCACGACCTTGCGCGCTTTCGGCGTGAACCGGGCGAAACCGGCGTTGGGGTCCATCGCGGCCGCATCGCCCTTGGGCACGAACCGCTTCTGGGCGGCCTGTTTGGTGACGCCCATGCTCTGACCGATATCGGTCCACGACGCGCCCGCGCGGCGAGCCTGATCCACGAAATGCCCGATCAGGTGATCGGCCACCTCGCTCATATGTCCGGCGGTCACGACCGCGTCGGAGAGTTGTTCCAGAACGTTGTCCGGACGTGCGCGCTTTATGCCCTCGATCAGATCGTCGAGGCGTATTCTTTCCGTCATGCGTCAACTCTAGGTTGACCAATACGTTTTCGTCAACCACAAGTTGACGATGGCGCACAGGTGACCCGCGGCCCCTGATGGATGCAATTCCCGGGCCCGGCCAATACCCTGCAGAAGGCAGAAGCAACTACAACCCGTCGACAGGTGGATATGTCCGCATTCCGACGCTCGGCCGCCGTAGCCGCGGCCGTGGTGGCAACTTTCGCGCTGCACATGCCGACGGCACCGGCCAAGGCGCCGGCCCTCGATCCGGGCCTGGTGACCCGGGCGACCGCGGCCGACGCCTACGCCAAGTCCCGGCCGGGCAGCACCGGAATCGTCGTCTACGACCGCCAGACGGGCGCGATCTGGCAGAACGGCAATGCGAACAACCAGGTGTGGGCCGAGTCCACCGAAAAGCTGGAGATGGTCGTGAGCCTGTTGCTGCGCAACGAATCCCACGCCATCACCCTGTCCGCGTCGGACCGCGACCTGATGCACCGCATGCTCAACGTCAGCGACGACAATGCGGCCGATGCGCTGTGGAAGCGTTACGGCGGTGCGAGTTTCGCCCGGGACCTGGGCCGTTTCGGCATGACCACGTCGAAATTCCGTGACCCGCAACCATATTGGGGCTGGATGCGAACCACCGCCGCCGACCTCGATCGCCTGATGAATTCCGCGCTGGCCCAGCTCAACCCGGCGGACCGCACCTACCTGGTGAACGAGATGCGGTCGGTGGGACCGGTTCAGCAGTGGGGCGTCTGGGGCGCGGGACCGGCCGCGCAACCCGGCAACAAGGACGGCTGGTCACCCGACAATCCGGACGGCTCCTGGCTGGACAACTCCGTCGGCTTCGTCGGCCCGAACGAGCGCTATACCGTGGCCATCACCGGCAACACCATGACGGTCAAGAACGGCGACCAGGTCGGGCGGGAGACCGCGACGCATGTCGCGAGCATCCTGTTCCAGGGCTATTTCCACTGATCCGGGGCAGCGACGCCGGAACGCCGCTGCTCCCGCGATCACGGTGCGGCGCAGCGCTTGTCGGACCCTGATCGATCGGTAGACGCGGGAGAGCGGCTACTACTGGGCGACACCGATGGCGACGGCGATCGGCTTGCTCTGCTCACTGGAGGCCAGGCAGACCAGTTTGGCCGTGCCCAGCGCGACGTTGGGGCTGCCGTCGAGCCGCGAACCGGGGTTCTCCGCGAGCACCTTCTTCACCAGCGACGTCTCGTCGTCGATGGTCATATTCTTGAAGGTGGCGCACGTCGTGCGCGAAGCCGGGCCGAGCTTCGAGTTCACCGGCGCGCTCGACGCGGCCGCGCTGCTGGTCGCGGCGCTGCTCGGAGCAGCCGCGGCGCTGCTCGCGACCGCCGACGCGGATGCGCTCGTCGCCTGCGCGCCTGGGGCCGAACCAGCCGAATCGTCCTCGTGCCCACCGCATGCGGCGAGCCCCGTCGTCATCACGCCGAGGGCCGCGATCGTCGCCCCACGAGCGACGATCACCGAAAGTCGTTTCATCTACACGTATTCCCAGATGGTCGGTAACGCCGGGTCCCCCGGCGCGCTCGCAACTGTATCTGCTCTGTCCGACTGCCTCCGCTTCGCTCCGGCGGGGCTGTATTTTTGGCCTCCGCTTCGCTCCGGCGGGGCCGCGGCCCCTGAGGGCCGCGGCCTTTGGGGTTGGCGTTACCCGAGGTGGGCGGAACTGGGTTATCCCTGGACTCCTCCGCTACAGCTCAGTGGCCGCGCTTGGCCGGCTCTATCAGCCGAAATCGACCCGGGCCACGGCCTTTGGCGTTATCAGCGGCTGGCGGAAAACCGGTGAGCTTGTTTCGTTGCCACTGATTCGGTTGGTGCAGAATCGCTTCCGGGCCGCGGAGTCGGCGTAGCCAAGGTGGGCAGGAATCGGATGACCTGGGGTGCGGATCAGTGGACGTGATCCTGCCAATCGCGCGGGACTCGTTCGCGCGGTCCGGGCACGGTCTGGCTGGTGGGATGGTGGTCCGGGGGCGCGAGAGCGGGTCCCTCGGAGAACATTTCGCTACTGCGGAAATCCCAGAACCAGTCCTCGCCGGGCTCGAAACTCTGGATGTACGGATGTCCGGTCTCGGCGAAGTGTTTACTGGCGTGCTGCGACGGAGAGCTGTCGCAGCAGCCGACGTGCCCGCACGCGGCACAGCGGCGCAGATGCACCCACCAGCCTTGTGCCGCTTCACATTCCGCGCATCCCGTACCGCTGGGCGGTGCACTGGGATCGATACCCTCGATGGGTTCCGCCATCACTCACCTCCGAGATTCGATTGCACGACAGCCTCACCGACCGCATCGGCGGAACGGCTCGGCGGATCCAGCGGCAGCCGGACGATGAACCGGGTGTCGCCCGGCACCGACTCCACCCGGATGTCGCCGCCGTGTTTCTTGGCGACGATGCGGAACGAAATGTCAAGCCCCAGACCAGTTCCCTCGCCTACCGGTTTGGTGGTGAAGAACGGTTCGAAGATCCGGTGCCGGAGTTCAGCGGGCACACCCGGGCCGGTGTCGCCGATTTCCACTACGGCACAGTCGTTCTCGCGATAGGTGCGGACGGTGAGGGTGCCGCGGCCCTGCATCGCGCCGACCGCGTTGTCGATCAGATTCGTCCACACCTGATTCAATTCCGCCGCGTAACAAGGCACTTGCGGCAGGGTTCGGTCGAAGTCCTTGACCACGGTGATGTCGTCGCCGATCTTGCGGGCCAGCATCACCAGCGTGCTCTTGAGCAGCTCGTGGATGTCGACCACCTGGAAGGGCGCGCGATCCATCTGCGAATACTGTTTGGCCGCGTTCACCAGCGAGGACACCCGCGTGGTCGAATCGGTGATCTCGTTCATCAGCAATTCGGTCTCGACCGTGTAGTTCAGCCAGCGGATCGCGCCCTCGAACACATTGCTGCCGCAACCCTCCAGCGTCCCGGCCACCCGCTCGAGCCAGTCGACGTCGAATCCGGCCTGCACGAACGTCGGGGCGATATCCCAGCCGTTGGTGATGCCGTGCTCGTCGAGCCAGTCGCCGAGTTCGTCCTCGCGGTCGGCGGTTTCCAGCGGGGTGAGCGTCGGAGCCTTGGCGACCTGCGTCGCGGCCTCCTCCTGCAGCTGGACCAGGGCCTCCAAGCTGTGCGGAGTGAATCTGCCGCCCGCCATCATCTTCAGCTTGTGCCGCATACCCGCGACGCGGTCGCGCAGCGCCGAGGTGGCCCGCACGGCCGCGGAGGCGGGATTGTTCAGCTCGTGGGTCAGGCCCGCCGACAGCGAACCCAGCGCGAGCAGACGCTCGCGTTGGCCGATGATCTCGTTGCTGTTGCGGTTGCCGAAGAACACGCCCTCGAGCAGGTGCAGGGCCATCGGGAACCATTCCTGCATCATCTGCGCGAATATCGCCGCGTCGAGCACGTAGAAACGCGACGGCTCGGTGACGTAGAACGACCCGGAGTAACTCTGATCCACCTTGTCCTGCATATAGGCGGTCCACGCACCGGCATACGATCCGCGATGGCTGGTGCGCACCAGCTCGATCTCCTCGCCACCGGACTGCTTGGTCAGCACGACCTCGCCCTCCATCAGCACATAGAAGCAGGTCGCCGGCTCGCCCTCACGGAAGACCAGTCCGGGTTCGAAGGTTTCCATCCGGCCGTCGCGGCACAGCCAGGCCAGCTGTTCGTCGTCGAGCTTCTCGAACAGGAACAGCGTGCGCAATTCGCTGGGATCGCAGACCAAATCGGCGCTCTCGGCATTGTCGGTCACGAAGCACACCTTCCTTACTGCTTGGCGATGTATCGGTGGACGAGCATGACCGCCATCGCGCCCTCGCCCACGGCCGACGCGACCCGCTTGGCCGATTCGGAACGCACGTCACCGGCGACGAAGACACCGGGAACGCTGGTCTCGAGATGATGCGGCGGCCGCGGCAGCTCCCAGCCGGACGGGCGGTTGCCGTCCACCATCAGGTCCGGACCGGCGAGCACGTATCCGGCGGCGTCCCGGGTGACGATCTCGTCGAGCCAGTCGGTCTCCGGTGCGGCCCCGATGAACAGGAACAACCGCTCGGCCTCCACTTTTTCTTCCGTGCCGGTGGCATTGTTGCGCAGCACGAGCAGTTCCAGATGGCCGTCGCCGTCGGCCGCGACCACCTCGGTGCAGGGGTGCACGACGATATTGCCGATCTGCTCGATCTGCTGAATCAGATAGTGCGACATGGATTTCTCCAGCGAGTCCGCACGAATCAGGATGTGCACGGTGCAGGCGTGCCGGGACAGGAATACCGCGGCCTGCCCCGCCGAATTCGCGCCGCCCACGATGTAGACGTCGCGATCGGCGCAGTCGGCGGCCTCGGTCATCGCCGAACCGTAATAGACTCCGCGCCCGGTGAATTCGTCCACGCCCGGCGCGGGATGATGCCGGTAGTTGACCCCGGTGGCGATCAGGACCGAATGCGCCGAAATCGAACTGCCGTCGTCGAAACGCACCACCCGGGCCGAACCGCACACCTCGAGCCCGACCACTTCGCGCGCGGTGATCAGCTCCGCCCCGAATTTGACGGCTTGCCGCCGCGCGCGGTCGGCCAATTGCGCGCCCGACAGACCGTCCGGGAATCCGAGGTAGTTCTCGATCCGCGAGCTCTGCCCCGCCTGACCGCCGGTCGCGGTGCGCTCGACCAGGACCGTGCGCAAACCCTCGGACGCCCCGTAGACGGCCGCGCCGAGTCCGGCCGGCCCGCCGCCGATGACGATCAGATCGTAGAACTCGCCGGTCGGATCGGTATTGAGCCCGACGCTCGCGGCCAGTTCACTGTCCGAGGGGGCCAGCAGCGCCTTTCCCGCGGCATCGATGACCACCGGGCAGCTGTCCATGGACGCGCCCGCCGCCTGCAGCAGTCGCGAGCCTTCCGGTTCGTCGGCCAGATACCAGCGGTACGGCAACTGATTGCGGGCCAGGAATTCGCGCACCTGCGAACTGCGCGCGGACCAGCGGTGACCGATCACCTTGGTCTCGTGCACCGGGCGATGCTCATCGCCGCGCCACGCCTCGAGCAACGCGTCGACCACCGGATACAGCTTCTCCTCCGGCGGATCCCACGGCTTGAGCAGATAGTGGTCCAGATCCACGACATTGATCGCCTCGATGGCGGCATTGGTGTCGGCGTAGGCGGTCAACAGCACGCGCCGGGCGTACGGATGCAGGTCCATGGCCTGCTCGAGGAATTCGATGCCGTCCATTCCCGGCATCCGATAATCGGCGATCAGCACGGCGACCGGCTGACCGCGCAGCTTCAGCTCACGAAGCGCGTCGAGGGCCGAGGCGCCTGATTCCGCGCGCAGAATCCGGTAGTCCCCGCCGTACCGTCGCCGCAGATCACGCACGACCGCGCGGGAGACGCCCGGATCGTCGTCGACGCTGAGGATTGCCGGTTTGGCGGCAGCTGGTGATGTCACCTCAAAAGTATGGATGGTGTGCGCAAGTGCCGTATATCGCTTTCGCTGTCAGCAGGACCACGCCCGCTGCCTGCCACTCCGCTGCACCCGGACATGCGCGGAATCACGATCCGCCCGGCGGGCGATGTTCGACGATATCGCGCTCGGTCGGGGTGAGCAGTCGTTCGAGTCGTTCTTCCAGATCTGCCCGCGCTCGTTTGCCGTGCTTGCGGGGGAGATGGATGTGCTCGGTCTCGGAAACCGGTAGCAGGGGAAGTGAATCCGCCTGCCGGTGCAGGAGCGTACGCAAATTCACGGCCGATCACCTCACATGGGACGGGACATACTCCAGTCGGTTGCTTCGTTGCCTGCCGTTATCTCTATCTGCCATTGTGCGTCGTTTATTACCGACTGGGACACCCTTCACATCGGAATGTGACCTAGTTGATCTTCATTCGACGAGTGACCCGGCTCACCGATTGCGAGGGACGCCGCTCCCAGTACGATTTCCTGGTACCGACAGTCACACCGTCACACGCCCGGAGGCGACGTTGCCGAAACCCCTGGAAGCCACCATCGAGATCGCCGCGTCGCCGGAGCGGGTCTGGGCGGTGCTGACCGATCTGAAGCGGATGCCGGAGTTCAGCCCGAACACCGTCCGGATGATCCCGCTCGGCACCGTGCGCGCCGGTACCTGGACGGTCAACCTCAATCACGACACGTACTACTACCCCACCACGTCCCGGATCGTGCGCTTCGAACCCGACCGCGCCTTCGCGTTCCGGATGAACGAGAACAGCACGATCTGGAGCTACACCCTCGAGCCCACCGATTCGGGCACCCGCGTCACCGAGCGCCGCGACGTCCCGAACGGCGTCCGCAAACCGGTCCGGATCATGATCGACGCCCTCCTCGGCGGCGAGGAGAAGTTCGAAACCCGCCTGATCTCCGGCATGAACGAAACCCTGAACAAGATCAAAACCGCGGTGGAGCGCTGAACCGCCCGGACCAGCAACGAAGGCCGGAGACAACCACCTCGCAACGCGCCCAGCGGCGAAAAGTCCCCGTGTACCGGAACAGTCCGGCAAAATACGCCAACCACAAAGTTTTCGGCGCGGCTCGGGCGCCGAAAACACGCCGGAGCGAAGCGGAGGCCAAAGATACTGTGCGACGATTTTGTGGCTCTGTTGCCGCTCTCGCCGGGACCGTTGCCCTGCTGTCCGGGTGCGGGAGTTCGGATTCCACTCCCGCACCCGGCCGGGACGTCACCGTGATCGGCTCGGGCGAGGTGCAGGGGACCCCGGACACGCTGAACTCCGATCTCGGTGTCGAGGTGACCGCGCCGGACGTGTCCACGGCCATCTCGACGGCGAGCGCCAAGGCCCGGGCGGTCGTCGATGCCATGGTCGCCGCGGGAGCCAAGCGGGAGGACATCCGCACCACCGACGTCTCGGTGCAGCCGCAGTACGGCCCCGACCAGACGGTCACCGGTTATCGGTCCGGCAACACCGTGCACGTCGCGGTCCGCGATCTGACCAAGGCCTCGGCCATCCTCGGTGCGGCGACGCAGGCCGGCGGTAACGACACCCGGGTCGACTCGGTCTCGTTCGCGCTGGACGACAATTCCAAACTGCTCGCCGACGCCCGCGCCCGCGCCTTCGCCGACGCGAAATCACGGGCCGAGCAGTACGCGGTGCTGTCCGGGCTGAAGCTGGGGACGGTGAAGACCATCAACGAGACCAGCAGCGGTGACACGTCCCCCTCCCCGTCGCTGCACAAGCAGGCGGCGGTGCCGGACATTCCGCTGGAGCCGGGCACGCAGACGGTGACGTTCACCGTCACCGTGACCTGGAACCTCGACTGATAGCCGAAAGCCCCACCGACAGCACGCTGTTCCACCCACCCCTGGCAACGTCAACACCAAAGGCCGCGGCCCGGGTCGATTCTGGACTGACCGGAGCGGAGGCCAAAATTACTGCCAGTTGGGGAGTTTCACGACCTGCGCGGCATAGGAGAGCCCGGCGCCGAATGCGACCAGCAGTGCGTCCGCGCCGGGTTTGGTCTCCCCCGACCGCAGCAGCGCCTCCATGGCCAGCGGAATCGAGGCGGCCGAGGTGTTCCCGGTGTGCTCGATGTCGTTCGCCAGCGCGGTGTCCTGGGACAGCTTCAGCTCGCGGGCCATGATCTCGATGATGCGGCCGTTGGCCTGATGCGGAACCATCGCGTCGATATCGGTGGGGGTGAGCCCGGCGCGCTCGATGGCGTCCAGGCAGACCGCCTTCAAAGAGTGTGCGGCCCAGCGGAATACCGCCGTGCCCTCCATCGCCAGATACGGCCGCACCGCATCGGGCCCCTTCTCGTCGATCTCGGTGAAGAACTCCATCCAGTCCTTGTCCTGCCGGATCGCGCGATGCTGGGTGCCGTCCGAACCCCAGACCGTCGGGCCGATGCCCGGCTCGTCGGACGGGCCGATCACTACCGCGCCCGCGCCGTCGGCGAACAGGAAGGCCGTGCCGCGATCGGCCGGATTCACCGCATCGGTCAGCCGCTCCACCCCGATCACCAGCGCATGCCGGGCGGTACCCCCCTTGACCAGGTCGGAGGCAACCGCGATGGCGTGACAGAACCCGGCGCATCCGGCGGAGATGTCGAAGGCGGCGGGGTGGTTCATGCCCAGTTCGGTGGCGATCTGCGGGGCGGCGGCGGGAGTCAGCAGCAGCCACGTCGAGGTGGCCACGATGACGCAGTCGACCTGCTCGGGCGAGATCCCGGCGGCGCCGAGCGCATCGCGGCCGGCCGCGGCGCTCATGCCGACTATGGTCTCCGCATCCGAGGCGAACCGCCTGGTCCGGATGCCCGAACGGCTGTAGATCCATTCGTCGCTGGAATCGATCGGCCCGGCGACCTCGTCATTGGTGACGACCCGGGCTGGGCGGTACACGCCGAGCCCGAGCATCGCGGTGTGCTCTGCCCCTTCGACCTGGGCGAGTCGAGCAGCCATCGTGCTTCTCCTCTTGTGTACCTACGCTGGCATCCTTCATCGGGCCTCGAACGACCGGTTGCAAAACGGTAGACATGAGGCCCCCTCATATTATCCCGAACTGTAGCGTCAGGTTGAGGAAAGTCACAATCGATTCCACTATGTCCCGTTCGCCGCCTGTTCGCGGCCCTGCCCCGGGACGGTCTTGTTCCCGTAAGGTGTGAGCGCGGTCCGAGACCGAATGCGTCACGGATACCCGCGATACCCCTGTCCATGCACGAAAGAGGAGCCCGTGGCCCGCCGCCCCACCCCGCCCGGCACGCCCGAACAATCCGGACTCGGCCATCTCGCCGACCTGGTTCGCGCCGCGATTCCGCCGCTGCACCCCGCCGGTCTGCCGTTCGTGGCGACGCCGCTGGCGGTGGCGCTGGTGGCGCGGCGGCGCAAATGGGTACGCCGCGCGGGGATCACCGTGGCCGCGGCCTCGGCCGCCTTCTTCCGGCATCCGCACCGCGTCCCGCCGAACCGGCCCGGCGTCGTGGTCGCACCGGCCGACGGTGAGGTCGCCCTGGTCGACACGGCCGCGCCGCCCGCCGAACTGCACCTGGGCGAGGGCGAGGTGCCGCGGGTGAGCATCTTCCTTTCGGTGCTGGACGTGCATGTGCAGCGCATGCCGGTCTCCGGCATCGTGCGCGAGATCGCTTATCGGCGTGGACAATTCCGCTCGGCGGACCTGCCCGAGGCGAGTTCGGTGAACGAGCGCAACACGGTGGTCGTCGAGACCGCGGCCGGGCAACTGATCACGGTCGTGCAGATCGCCGGACTGCTGGCCCGCCGGATCGTGTGCGACGCCAAGGCCGGTGACAAGCTCACCATCGGCGAGACCTACGGGCTGATCCGCTTCGGTTCCCGCGTCGACACCTACTTCCCGGCCGGAACCCGGCTGCTCGTCGAACCCGGGCAGCGCACGATCGGCGGGGAGACGGTGCTGGCAGAACTGGTCTCATGATCGAGAAGGCTGTGATCGTCCAGGGACGGCGCCGCACGGTTCGGCTGCTGCCCAGCATCGTCACGATCCTGGCGCTGTGCGCCGGACTGTCCGCGGTGAAATTCGCCCTGGACGGCTCTCGCGGGGTCGCGCTGGCGATGATCGGCGCGGCCGCGGTCCTGGACGCGCTCGACGGGCGGCTCGCGCGGCTGCTCGACGCCACCACGCGGATAGGCGCGGAACTCGACTCGCTGGCCGACGCGATCTCCTTCGGCGTCGCGCCCGCGCTGGTGCTGTACGTGTCGTTCCTGCAGAAGAACAGCGTCGGGTGGATCATCGCGCTGATCTACACGGTCAGCCTGGTGCTGCGGCTGGCCAGGTTCAACACCCTGCTGGACGACGACACCCGCCCGGACTGGCAGCGCGAATACTTCACCGGCGTGCCCGCGCCCGCGGCCGCGCTGACCGCGCTGCTGCCGGTCGCGGTGCACGAACAGTTCGGCAGCGGCTGGTGGAATTCGCTCCCGGCCATCGCGGTCTGGACCGTCTTCACCGCGCTGCTGGCCGTGAGCACCATCCCGACGCTGGCGATGAAGTCGGTGTCGGTCGCACCGCAGGCCGCGGCAATGCTGCTGGTCCTGGTCGCGCTGATCGCCGCCGCGCTGGTCACCTATCCGCTGATCCTGCTGATGGTGCTGGTCGTGGTGTACCTCGGGCACATCCCGTTCGCCTGGCGTTCGGCCCGCTGGGTCGCCGCCCGCCCGGAGACCTGGCACCACAAACCGGCCGAACGCCGCGCTCAGCGCCGCGCCACCCGACGTCGCCCGGCTCTGCCGCCGCTGCGCGGTTCGACCGCGCGCCTGCGCCTGCGCCGACCGGGCGGCCGGAACTTCCCGGAGGACACCCCACCTCGCTGAGCGAGCGGTTCGCATCGTCCGGTCCGCGCGGACTCGCGGCGGGCCGCTCGATGCGACATCGCCGCGTGATCGCGGCCGCCATGTTCCGGACTACCCCATCGGTCCGGGCAGGTCGATGTGTGCGGAGGGCCTTGACCGAAACATCCTGCGTGACTGCGTGATCGGGCCCAGCTGCCCGGTCACCGCCATCCGTCGCGCCCGGACCACTCGGTCTCGGCCCGTCGATGTGGGCCCGTGACCTGACCGAAACGCCCTGTGCCACTGCGTGCTTGTGACCGTGCCCTACCGAAGCCGCTCCGGCACAAACGATTCCGGGCACGTCACGGCGACCGATCCGGACGTCTTCTCAGGCCGGCGAGTCCGTGTCGTCGTCGCCGAGTTCGTTGATCAGCAGGAGTCCGTCGCGGCCGCGTTGTTCGCGGTAGGCGGTGCGGCCGATCAGGTGGGCGATGGCGGGGGCGGTGAGCAGGGTGAACAGGCCGACCAGGACGAGCATCCAGACGTTGCCGTGCCCGCGCAACTGGATGAACGCGCCGATCAGGATCAGAATCAGGCCGACGACCTGCGGTTTCGTCGCCGCGTGCATGCGAGACAGGGTGTCCGGGAAACGCACGATCGCGACGGCCGCGGTCAGGGCGAAGGCCGAACCGAGCAGGATCAGCACGCAGGAGAACCAGCGCAGGGCCGTGTCGAACCACATCATCGGTCGTCCCGGACACGGAAGCGAGAGACCGCGGCGGAGCCCAGGAAGCCGACCAGGGCCAGTGCCACGATGCCGGGCAGGACGGTGGCGTCGTTGCTGTAGGCCGCCCAGACCGCCAGGCCCGACGCGGTGATGGCGACCAGCGAGTCGACCCCGACCACCCGGTCCAGCGTGCTCGGTCCGCACAGGACGCGATATCCGGTGAGCACGGCCGCACCCGCCAGCAATACACCCGCGATGATCGCGACGATCGTCATGAGTCCTCCTGTCTCGTGCGCTGCCCGGTTCGCGCGCCCATCAGCGCTCCTCGGGCGGCAGGGGTTCGGGGCGCAGGGTTTCGTGCCATTCCCCGGGACGTTCGAAGGAACGGATCAGCAACTGTTCAAGTCGCCGGGTGGTGAAGTAGAACCGCTCCACGGCCTCGTCGCTGCCCACGTCGAGCACATGCACCCAAATGGTGTGCGAGGTCCGGTCGATCTCCAGGACCATGGTGCCGGGAATCAGATTCAGCAGGTCGGCGCACAGCACCATCACCAGCGGTGAGCGAATCGCCATCCGCAGCCGCAGCACACCCGAGACCGGCGCACCGGACGGCCGCACCGCGAACCAGGCGATCTGCAAACTGGATTCGAGCGCGTAATACACACTCATGACGACCAGTTCGAGCAGCGACAGCGGATGCAACCGCCCCGAAACCGGGACCCGCGGCAACGGCAGCAGCAGCATGATCAGCGAGCCGATCACCAATCCGGCCACGATATTGCCGACACTGAAATCTCCCCACAGCGCGGTGTAGACGATCGCCAGCCAGATCAGCCCGCCCAGGCGGACCAGCCGTTCGCGGCTCAGCAAACTCGACAGGCTCATCGCGCACCACCCGCCCGCGCCGGCTCCGGAGAATGCAGAACCGTTGTGAGATAGGTGTTCCGGTCCATCAGATCACCGGCGGTGCGCGTCGCGATGTTCAGGATCGGCCCGGCGAACACGGTCAGCGCGAGGCCGACGGCGATCAGCGCGACCGTCGGCATCAGCATCAGCCGCGGCATCCGGCCCGGATCGGGACGTTCGTCGAACAGCATGTCGACCGATTCATCGATCAGGGCCGAGGGCGCGGCGTCGGCGAGTTCGCCCTCGGGGGCCTGCGCGCGCGGCCGCCAGAACGCCTTACTCCACACCCGCGCCATGGCGTACAACGTCAACAGGCTGGTCAGCACGGATCCGGCGACCAGAACCCAGGACAGCGAACTGCCGTCCGCGGCGCCTGCCTGGAGCAACGTCACCTTGCCCAGGAAACCCGAAAATGGCGGAATACCACCGAGATTCATCGCCGGAATGCCGAACAGCACGGCGAGGGCCGGACTCGCCGCGAGCAGCCCGCCCAGGCGCTCGAGCGACGCGGATCCGGCCTGACGCTCGATCAGTCCGACCACCAGGAACAACGTGGTCTGCACCAGAATGTGGTGCGCCACATAGTAAACCGTCCCGGCCAGACCCAGCGACGTGTTCAACCCGATCCCGAACATCAGATAGCCGATATGGCTGACGAGCGTGAACGACAACAATCGTTTGATATCGCTCTGCGCGATCGCACCGAGAATGCCCAGCACCATGGTCAGCAGACCGCAGATCAGCAGAATCCGGTCGAAATGCGCGGCCGGGAACAACAGCGTGTGCAGCCGAATGATCGCGTAGACACCGACTTTCGTCAGCAAACCGGCGAAGACCGCGGTCACCGGCGCGGGCGCGGTCGGATAGGAATCGGGCAGCCAGTTCGACAGCGGGAACACCGCGGCCTTGATGCCGAACGCGACCAGCAGCACCGCGTAGATCGCACTGCGCACCCCGCCGGGCACCGACCCCATCCGCTCGGCCATCTGCGCCAGATTCAAGGTTCCGGTCGCGGCGTAGGCCAGGGCGATACCGGTCAGGAAGATCAGCGAGGAGACCATCGAGACCATCACGTACGACACACCGGCCCGCACGCGTTCCGCACTGGCCCCGAGGGTCAGCAGCACGAACGACGCGGCCAGCAGCACCTCGAATCCGACGAACAGATTGAACAGATCCCCCGCCAGGAAGGCGATCGAAACCCCCGCGCTCAGGATGAGGTACGTCGGCTGGAAGATCGAGGTGGGCTGGCGTTCGTTGCCGTCGCTGATACCCTGCCCGACCGCGAAGACGAGCACCGCGAGCAGCACGATCGAGGACACCAGCAGCATCGCCGCGGACAATCGGTCCACCACCAGGGTGATGCCGATCGGGGTGTGCCAGTCGCCGACCTGCAGCGCGGCCATTCCGTTCCGGTCCGCCAGATACAGCAGCATCGCCGCCACGGCCACCACCGCGCTCAACGCGATCACCGAGACGGCCTGCTGCACCCGGGGGCGTCGGCCGGTGATGAGCGTCACGGCCGCGGTGAGCATCGGAATCAGCACGGGCAGCGGGGCCAACCGCAGGATCAGATCGTGAGGCAGGGTCACGACCGCACCTCGCCGGCGCTCAGCACGGCCGTACCCCCGGGGGGCCGCTTCATCGGTTCGCTCGCAAGCTCGCTCACTGTTCCGGATCCTCCCCCTCGCGACGCTTGGCGACCTTCACGTCCTCGGGGTCGTCCGGGACCTGTTCGGTGGTGGTCAGGGCGTAGGAGCGGTAGGCCAGCGCGAGCACGAAGGCGGCCAGGCCCATGGTGATCACGATCGAGGTCAGCACCATCGCCTGGGCCAGCGGATCGGAGGTGCCGTGATGCACCCGATCGGTCTCGCCGAGGATCGGCGGCCGGCCGTCCCGGCCGCCGACGGTCAGGATCAGCAGATTCACCGCGTTGCCGAACAGGATCATCCCGAGCAGCATCTTCGACACCGCGCGTTCGAGCACCATGTACACCGCGCAGGCGACGGTGACGCCGATCAGGACGAGCATGGTGATGTTCGCGGTCACCGGACCTCCTGTGCCGGGTCGGGCGAGCGCACCGCGGCGGTGTCGTCGACGTGTGGCGCGACGGACGGGACGGCGGGTTCCTCGGTGTCCAGCCGCGCGCCGAGGCTGCGCAGCACGTCCAGCACGAGACCGACGACGATCAGATAGACGCCCAGGTCGAACAGCATCGCGGTGACCAATTTGACGTGTCCGAAGAACGGCACGGTCACCTGGATGATCGCCGAGGACAGCGGCGGCGCGCCCAGCAGCAGCGACCCGGTCGCGGTCCCGGCGGCCAGCGCCAGGCCCGCGCCGAGCAGATGTCCGGCGTCCACCGGCAGCGCCTCGGCCAATTCGTACCGCCCGCCCGCGAGATAACGCAGTACCAGGGCCAATCCGGCGGTGAGCCCACCGGCGAACCCGCCGCCGGGCGCGTTGTGACCGGAGAAGAAGAAGTACGCCGACAGGACCATGATCGTCGGGAACAGCAGGCGGGTAGTCATCGCCAGCACCATCGAGCGATGCCGCCGCGCGACCAGCGGTGAGGCGGTCAGCCAGTAGCTGCGGCTGGGGTCGGGGGTGTAACCGGGGGCATCGGCGACTCGCGGCAGCGTGCCGAAACGGCGGCTGCGGAACATCAGCGAGGCGACGCCCGTAGCGGCGACCAGCAGGACCGAGATCTCGCCGAGGGTGTCCCAGGCGCGGATATCCACCAGCAGGACGTTCACCGCGTTCTTCCCGCCGCCGAATTCGTATGCGGCCGAAGGGATCTGATGCCAGATCGGATCGGTGTCGCGGGCGGCGATCGCGAAGGCGGCCAGACCCGCGACCGTCGCGCCGACCAGCGCCGCCAGAATCGCGCGCCGCACCTTGAACTTCGCGATACTGTCCGGCTGCACCTCCGCGGGGAATTTGCGCAGCACCAGCACGAAGATCACCAATGTCAGTGTCTCGACCAGGAATTGGGTCAGCGCGAGGTCGGGCGCGCCGTGCAGGGCGAAGATACCGCCGCAGCCGTATCCGGTCACCCCGACCAGCAGCACCGCGGCCAGGCGATTGCGCATCACCGTCGCGCCCAGCGCCATCATGACCACGATCACGCCGATCACCAGCTGCCACGGTGAATCCCACAGGCGCAGTGCGACTTTCGAGCGGGCACCGGCCAGGAGCATCGCGACGGGCAGGATGATCAGGGTGATCAGGATCAGCGCCTGGTTGAGCGGGAGCGAACCGCGCTGTGTCGCACCGGTCATGCGCAGCGAGAGCTGATCCATCGCGCGCAGGGTCGCGTCGTAGACGCGGTCGGCGTTGCCCAGCCGCGGCGTCGCGGATTCGCCGATGTGGTCGCGGATCTCGAACAGCAGCAGACCGCAGGCGATGGCGATCATGGACAGCGTGAGCGGTTGCCCCCAGCCGTGCCACAGCGCCAGATGGGTGGGCTCGGGCCCCGGCAGGGTCCGCGCGTAGGGGCGCAGCAGCCGGTCCAGCCAGGATGCGCCCAGGGCGGCGGCCAGGCCGCCCAGCGCCAACAGGCTCGCCGGGGCGACGAACGCGAAACTCGGTCGGTGCCAGGCGATTTCGGGCTCGGGAACGTCCTGCGACGCAGGTGAGCCGGACTTGGACCCGAACGCGCCCCACAGGAATCGGATGCTGTAACCGACGGTGAACATCGACCCGACGACCACGCCGAAAGTCTCCGCGATCTTCACCGGCCCGGACAGATCGCTCGCGCCCATGATCGCGGCCAGCGCGCTCTCCTTGCCGACGAATCCGAACAGCGGCGGAATGCCCGCCATGCTCAACGCCGCCAGGATCGCGGTACCGCACAGCAGCGGCGCGCGTCGGCCGAGCCCGGACAGCCTGCGCATATCGCGGGTTCCGGCACTGTGATCGATGACGCCCACGACCATGAACAGGCATGCCTTGAACATCGCGTGCGCCACGATCATCGCCGCACCGGCCAGGGCGGCGTCCGGCGTGCCGATGCCGACCAGCACGATCATGAAACCCAGCTGGCTGACCGTGCCGAAGGCGAGCACCAGTTTCAGGTCGTACACCTGAAGTGATCGCAGACCGGCCAGGATCATCGACAGCAGGCCGAGGGTGAGCAGGATCGGGTGCCAGGGCGCGGCGACCGCGAACACCGGCGCCAGGCGCGCGACCAGGTACACACCGGCCTTCACCATGGCCGCGGCGTGCAGGTAGGCGCTGACCGGCGTCGGCGCGGCCATCGCACCGGGCAGCCAGAAGTGCAGCGGCACGATCGCCGATTTGCTCAGCGCGCCGATCAGGATCAGCACCACCGCGACACCGGTCGACCAGGAGTGCGGATCCGCGCGGTGCACCACCTCCGAGAGGCGGTAGCTGCCGCAACCCTCGCCGACCATGATGATGCCGACCAGCATCGTCAGCCCGCCCGCACCGGTCACCAGCAGCGCCTGCAGGGCCGCGCGACGGCCCGCGGTCTGTTCGGCGTGATGGCCGACCAGCAGGAAGGACAGGACCGTCGTCACCTCCCAGAAGGTGAACATCAGGATCATGTTGTCGCTGGTCACCAGGCCGAACATGGCCCCGGAGAAAGCGACCATGTACCCGGCGAAGATGCCGAGGCGCTGGCGGTCGGCATCGTCGAAATAGCTCGCGCAATAAGCCAGGATCAATGTCCCGATGCCCAGCACCAGCACCGACATGATGCAGGCGAGCGAATCCAGGCGCAGGTCCAGATCCATGTGGATGTCGGGCGCCCATTCGATGCGCACGGCCTGTCCGTCGTTCCAGTGCGCGAGTACCCAGACCAGGCCGCCCAGCGGGGCCAGGGCCAGCGCGTAGAAGCCGCGTCTGCCGAACATCCGAACGCACGGCGGCGCGAGGAGAGCCGCGGCCGCGTGTGCGAGCAGGATGGCGAGCAAACATCACTCCGTCGGTCGGGGGCGGGGTGGAGTGAGGTCGAGCTTACTTGGCGTCACAGACACCGCTTCGCCACGACCGGCGGAAACCCAACCTTATATGCCGTTTAGCTATCTCCAGGCAATTCTTCGGATTCGACGGGTTGCCGTGGCAGCCCGGTGACTTTGCGCCAATGTCGCAGCGCCAGCAACGACAGCGCACAGCAGACCGTGATGGCCAGGGCCACCCAGTACGCGCCGGCCGACTGAGCCATCGGCGCGGGAGCCGAACTCCAGTGGGCGCCCCCGATGACCGCGGTGCCGAACTCACCGCGACCGCGGGTCGCCAGCACAACCGAGGAGCCCAGGACGATCGCGACGCCCAGCACGCGGGTCGGGTTGTACCGCGGCGCCGCGCACCCGAAGCTGAATCCGGCGATGAGCGCCAGGGCCGCGCCGATCGCCGCGACGTGCAGGCGCCCGTGATCACCGGAGCTCAACGCGCCCGCCACCGCGAGCACAGCCAGCGCGGCCATCGCCAGCAAGGGCGCTGGATACCGGAACCCCAGCAGGATCCCCAACGCCAGCAGAGCCACCAGGATCCACGCCGACCAGCCCGGCACCTGCGTCGGGACGATCGCGCTGCCGACCGAGGAGAGTGCGACCGCGAGCAGAACCAGGGTGCCGTCCCGACGCGGCAGCAACATCGCCGCTATCGTCGCGGTGACGGCCGTTATCGCCACGGCCAGCACGATATCGGTCCCGTTCACGTTCTGCCCGGCCAGCCATTGCGAGCCGAGCAGGGCCGCGCCGATGTAGAGCACGCCCGCCACGATCGGGGCCATCGGCAGTTCGAACGCGCGTCGCTCGATACCGCTGCGCCGACGGTTGACCAACGTGCCGATCGCGACCAGCACGAGCGTCACCTCGATCAGCCACAGCGGCGGATAGTCCACCGACGACCAGTGCGCGGGAACGGGCTCGTACGGATTCGCCGAATGCGCCGCCGGCAGCGCCGCGGCGATGACGAAGCTGGTCAGCGCGCCGAGCGTCCAGCCGAACACCTGCATCCGCCCACGCAGCACCGCGGCCGCGATCCCGCCGAGCAGCATGCCGCCCGCGATCGAATCCACGAAGTTCAGGGTGGACAGCGGCGCGACCGGACTCGCGCCGTGGCCCGCTAGATGGTTGATCAGCATGATCACCACGCCGGCCAGGGCCGTCCCCCAGGCCGCCAGCGCATGGTTGACCGTCGTGGCGAACACCGCGACCAGCACCGCGATGATGGCGCCCATCGCGATCGCCCGCGGCACGCTGAACGCGAGCATATCCAGCTGCAGCGGGGTCGATTCCGACGACCACGCGAAGTCGATCGGCAGCAACAGCGACATCCCGGCAACCAACGTGGACACGAAGGCCGTGACCATCTCCACCGCGGCATGAGGAGTGCGCACCAGGCAAAACTACCTGTGAGACGAAACACTCCATCGGGGACGTGCCGGTTACGCGCAATTCGCGCCGTCCGGGCCGGATGTCGGCTGTGTGAGCAGTGGTCAGATGTCGGCGGCGCGGTGTTCGGCGTAAGCGCGCAAGGATTCGACCTGGGCCGCGTCGAGGGAGGGGCGGACGGTCGCGCGGGCGGCGGCCACGTCGGCGGCGGTGACGTCGGCGGCATCGACGTCGCGGCGCATGGCCGCCAGGGCCGCTTCGCGCAGGAGGGCCGAGCAGTCGGCGGCGGAGTAGCCGTCGAGGGTCGCGGCCAGGTCGGTGAGGTTCACGTCGGCGGCGAGGGGGACCGAGCGGCCGGCGGTGCGCAGGATGTCGGCGCGACCGGCGGCGTCGGGCGGCGGGACGAACACCAGGCGCTCGAGGCGGCCGGGGCGCATGAGTGCGGGATCGATCAGTTCGGGGCGATTGGTCGCGCCGACCACGACGACCTCGCGCAGCGGTTCCACGCCGTCCAGTTCGGTGAGCAGTGCGGCGACGACGCGGTCACCGACGCCGGAGTCGCCGCTCTGGCCGCGGCGCGGCGCGAGGGCGTCCACCTCGTCCAGGAAGATCAGCGAGGGCGCGGAATCGCGTGCGCGCTGGAACAATTCGCGAACCGCGCGCTCGGAGGAGCCGACCCATTTGTCCATCAGCTCCGCACCCTTGACCGCGTGCACGCTGAGCTGACCGCTGCCGGCGAGCGCGCGGACCAGGAATGTCTTGCCGCACCCGGGCGGGCCGTAGAGCAGCACACCGCGCGGCGGATCGATGCCGAGACGGGCGAAGGAGTCCGGATGCCGCAGCGGCCACAGCACCGATTCGGTCAGGGCCTGTTTGGTCTCCGTCATATCGCCGACGTCGTTCAGGCTGAGACTGCCGATCGCCAATTCTTCCGTGCCCGAACGCGACAGCGGGCGAATCACCTCGAGCGCGCCGACCAGGTCCGGCTGGGTCAGCACCGGATCGGAATGTTCCCGGCTGGCCCGCGAGGCCGCCCGCAACGCCGCCTCCCGACACAGTGCCGCCAGATCGGAAGCCACGAAACCTGGTGTGCGCGAGGCGATCTCATCGAACACCAGATCATCGGTGGGCACCTTGCGCAACAGTAGCGCCAGCAGGTCCTTGCGCACGGCCGCGGTCGGCAGGGTCAGCGCGACCTCACGATCGCACAGTTCCGGTGCGCGCAAACGGGAGTCGATGCCCGCCGGATGAGAAGTCGTGGCCACGAAGGCGACTCCGGGTGTCGCGACCGCGGCGCGCAGCTGATCCAGGATCAATGTCGCCACCGGTTCGCGATCGGCCGGGAGCAGCGCGTCGATATCGGTGATCAACAGCACACCGCCCGCGCCGGAACCGATCTCGGACACCGCGAGGGCGACCTCCCGCAGCCGGGTGCCGCTCTCGGTCGCGCCGACGGCCGGTCCGTCGAGTTCCACGATGCGACGCGGCGTGGACACCGCGCGGGCCAGCGTCGCCTTCCCCACGCCGGCCGGACCGGTGATCAGGACGCCGAGATGCGGTGGCGCACCGAGGGTTTTCAGCAGTTCGGGCTCGTCCAGGGCGAGGCTGAGCCATTCGGTCAGTTTCGCGGCCTGCGCGCGCACGCCCGCGAGTTCGGCGACCGGGACCGCGGAAGGGCGCTCCCGCACCGTAATTCGCGCCCCCGGCTCGGCGAGTGATTCCGGCGCGCCACCCGGATCGTGCGACGCCTCCGCCGACGGAACGCCCGGGCCCCAGACGACGGCACTGTTGGGCTGCACACTCACCGGCCCGGGCCCCGGATCGATCGCGGTGACGGTGAGCAGCTCCGAGGTCCACGCGATGCCGAAGGTCCGCGAGAGCGCCTGCGAGGCCGCCGCGTTGCTGGTCCCCGGCCCCAGGTCGCGCGGCAGCAGCGACACGGTATCGCCCACCGTGACGACCTTCCCCAGCAGCGCCTGCCGCAACGTCGCCTCCGCAACCGATCGCATCGCCTGCGCCGATCCGGTCACCGAGATCCGCCGCGCCCCGAAAACCGTTGCCGGAGAGACCGCCACGGTCGCGTCCTCCCGCACCCCCGCATTGGACAACGTCACGTCGTCGAGCAGCACGACCCCCGCCGGAGTCCCCGCCGGGGCGACCCCCGCCACCGCCGCGGTCCGCCGCGACCCGATCACGGTGATCCCGTCCCACTCCCGCAGCCCCAGCGCCGCCAGCGCCTCCGGATGTACCCGCACCACCCCCCGCCGCGCATCCGCAGCCGAACGGTTCAGTCGGGTAGTCAACGACAGCACAGTATTATTTTGCCTCCGCTTCGCTCCGGCGGGCCGCGGCCCCCCAAGGGCCGATTCTTCCCTCCCTCCGCTCAGTCCAGAATCGACCCGGGCCACGGCCTTGGAGTTGGCTTAAGCCGGTGACCTGCGGTGTTGTTCCATTCGACTATCGGTCGATCCATGAGCGGGCAAGTACGGGCCGGCGATTCGGCTTCCCGCTCGAACTGAAGCCTCGGTGAAACCTGCCGTGGTCCCGGGCCAGGAGCAAGCGCTGTGGTGTGCCACCTGCGGGTGGCACACCGCCGGTCTACCGAGTGAGGGCGTCATCCATGCTGGCGGTCCTGCTGTCGATCGCTGTATGGGCGAACCAGGTGTTGTGGAAGGCGCGGGCGTAGGCGGCTACGAGCAGCAGGAGGATCAGGCCCGCGGGGACGGGGTGCTGGGCCATCCACAGGGGCAGATAGCGGAAGGCCAGCAGGAGGGCGGTGAACAAGACAGCGCCCGCGACAACGATCTGGACGCGAGTGCGGTTCCAGCCGCGTTCGGGGTCACGCAGGGCCGATTCGACGGTGAGGCACAGGACCGCGCCCGCGATCAGGTCCGAGCCGTAGTGATAACCGAAGCCCAGGGTGGCCACGAGCGTCGCCAGCACCCAGAACGCTCCGCCCCAGCGCAGCCAGCGGGGTGCGGGCGAGCCGTCGACGTCGCGGCGGGAGTGCAGGAATATCGACGTCGACCAGGCCGCGTGCATCGAGGGCACGCAGTTGCGCGGGGTGAACGCGTCGAACCGCATCGCGGCGGGCCGGTGATCGAACGGCGGCAGGTGATGCGGCCAGAAATTGCCGATCTGCATCCCGTGCCCGTCGGCGGCGAAGGCGAACATCGGCCCCACCACGGGGAACAGCACATAGATGAGCGGCCCGACCAGACCGAGCACCAGGAAGGTCCGCACCAGATAGTGATTCGGCCACGCGCCCGTGCGATTCGACGCCGAGGCCACGTGCCGCAGCTGCCACACCGCGATCACCATCGCCGCGACGGGCAGTTCGATATAGACCCAGTGCAGCACCGCGGGCGGCACGGGACCGAGCGAATCGAGTATCCGCGCCACGGCCCAGGACGGCTCGCCGAGCGCGCGATCGGCCAGCGCCACATACCGATCCAGCACATTCGGCCCGGCCATCACAGTGACGTGCAGCCAGACGTCACCGACCTTGGTGGCCAGGATCAGCAGCGCACCCAGCGCGGCCGCGTGCAGTGCGTTGCGTTTGTCGCGGCCCTCCCAGCCCAGCCAGGCCACCAGCGCCAGACCGGTCAGCGTGATCACCGCGCCGTTGCCGAAGGTGAACGGACCGCCCAGTGCCGCACGGATACCGGCGATCACCGCATCCAGCACGATCGCGATTCCCAGCGTGATGAACCGCCGCCGCCAGGACAACCCGACCAGCGCCAGCGCGAGCCCCGCCCACGGCATCGACATCGATTTGGGCGTCCCGAAGTAGTCGTGCCAAACACTCTGCAGCGGACCCTCGAAACCGTTGCGCGAGGCCACGATCTGCAACACGGTCAGCAGCAGCGGCACCGCCGCAACCGCGACGGCGGTCCGGGCCCGGCTCGACGGCCTTCGAAACCAGCCGCGGCGCGAATCGCCGTCGTAACCGGCGCGAGGATCGTCGAGAAGCACGGACCCATAGTAAACACGTGGTGAACGCCACCCCCCTGAGTAACTGAATCAACGGCGTCTGGTAGGGGATTGGCCCGGACCGGGATCAGCGCTCGAGTTCCCTGACCAACGCGTCCACCACCGCAACCAGATCCCCCTGGGCAGCGGCCGCGACACGACGCTGCCGCTGGTAGGACGCGCCCCGCTCGGGAATGTCGGCGACCGTGGCGAGTTCGCGCTCGCAGCCGAGCTGTTTGGCCGTCGGCTCGAGCCGATTCAGCATCTCGGACAGGTCCTCGGTCACCAGACGCTCATTGCTGTCCGCATCGGTGATGATGATCGCGTCGAGCCCGTAACGCGCTGCGCGCCACTTGTTCTCCTGCACATGCCAGGGCGGCAGCGTGGGCAATGTCTCACCGGCCTCGACCCGGCGATCGATATCCACGATCAGGCAGTGGATGAGCGCGACGAGCGCGGAAAGCTCTGCGCGACTGGGGACTCCGTCACAGACCCGGACCTCGATGGTGCCCCACTTCGGAGCGGGCCGGATATCCCAGTGCATACCGCCGAGCTGTTCGAACACGCCCGTCTTGGTCTCGTCGCGCACGAAAGCCTCGAACTGCGACCAGTTCTCGAACTGGAACGGCAGTCCGGCGGTCGGCAGCTGCTGGAACATCATCGCCCGATTGCTGGCATAGCCGGTGTCCACACCCGTCCACATCGGCGAGGAGGCCGACAACGCCAGCAGATGCGGATAGGCCAGCAGCAGCGTGTTCAGGATCGGAAAGACCTTCTCCGGATGGGAAACTCCCACGTGCACATGCACGCCCCAGATCAGCATCTGCCGCCCCCACCACTGGGTGCGATCGATCAGCTCGTCGTAATGCTCTGTGCGAGTGAGTAATTGAGCCGACCACTGGGCGAACGGATGGGTTCCGGCGCAGAACAGATCCACGCCGATCCGATCCGCGGCGCGGCGCACGGCATCCATGGTGCCGCGCAGGTCGTCGACGACCTCGCCGACGGTGTCGTGCACTCCGCTGATGATCTCGACGGTGTTGCGCAGCAGCTCCTTGGTGAGCTGCGGCCTGCCGTCATGGGCGCGCAGATCCCCGACCGCGTCGAATACGGCCGCGGCGGTATTGGACAGATTGCGGGTCTGCTTGTCGACGAGTGCGATCTCCCACTCGACGCCGAGCGTCGGGCGGGGCGAGCTGTTCCAGGAAACCTGACTGATGCTTGCCCCGCCCATCACCTACTCGCTTACCCGATGACACCGCAGGCGACACGCCCGCCCGCGTCGCCGGTCGCCTGGGTCTCGGCGTCCGGGCCGGGCGTGCCGTTGGCCTGGGTGTATCGATTCGGAATGTTGCCGAAGTTGTCCGCGCCCGCGTGGATGATCAGGGCCTTGCCCTTGATCTGGTCCAGCGTGACGGCGCCGGTCGTGGTGACCAGGTGGGTCGTGCCATCCTGGCGAACCTGAAGCGAGGTCAGATCACCGCTGGCGGGCATCGCGTGCGCATCCCCGACCTGCAGGTGTCCGCCCGCGGACAGGAAGTTGCCGGGCGCGCCGCCCGCGGGGGCGACCGAATTCGCCTCGCACTTGCCGACCTGGTGGATGTGCAGGCCGTGGAATCCCGGCTGCAGGCCGTGCGCGTCGACGGTCAACTCCAGATGATCACCGGATTTGACGAAGGTGGCCGTGCCGAGAGTGGCGCGGAAGGGGTCCCTCAGCTGCACCGACACCGAATCGCCCGATGCGGGCTTCTCAGCACCGGACGGACCCGCCGTGCCTGTCCACACCGGCGGCGTTGTTCCCTTGACATTGCTCGACTCTTGACTGTTGGTGCAGGCTGCGAGACCGAAGACCGCTACCGCCAGCACCGGGGTCACAATCCGCCACGATGGGCGGCGTGTCGTGAACGGGGCCATCGGAGAACTCCTTTACGAGTACCGAGTTTACGAGTAAAGCCGGGAGGACAGATTCGTTACCCGACAAGATGATGCCAGAGCCGTTATGCGGTGCAGGCGCGGGGCTACTACGCAGTGTAGGCGCGTGGCTTCGTGCCACCGGCTCAGCCGTCGGTGACGATGACGATGATGCCCGGGGCCGACCCGGAGAGCGCGGAGGTGCGGGGCTGCGCGATCCCGCCGAGCTGACTCGCGATCGCCTGGGCGGTCGCCTGCTGATGTGGCGAATTCTCGTAGAACACAGTGGTTTTCGACAACACGCCGCTGGCGTAGTTGCCCGTCCCGGTGACGTTCCAGCCGTTCGCGGTGAGCTTGGTCTTGGTCTTCGCGGCCAGTCCCGCGACGGTGCTGTTGTTGAGCACCCGCACCGGAATCGATTTGTCGACCGCCCCGGCGGCGGTCGTGGTCGTCGTGGTCGTGGTCGTGGCGGCCGCCGAGGACGACGCGCTGTGCGAGGTCGAGGCGGCAGCCGCCTGCGCCGAGGTGGTCGCGGCCTGCGCGCTCGTGGTGGTGGCCGAATCCGAGGACGCCGAGCTGTCGGCCTGCGATTGCGTCAGGGACATCGCACCCAGGCCCGCGAAGACGATGGCCACCGCGATCAACACCATGGCGAGCGCACGCAGCGGCAGTCCACCCGGGGCCGGATTCTGGTTGCTCACGGTTGCAACCCTAACGGTCCGTGCATCCGAACGCGCGGATCACACCTGAAAGCCCAGTCGCCGTGCCGCCCTGGCCTTCTGACGACTCGCCCGCAACCGGCGCAGACGCTTGACCAGCATCGGGTCCGCGACCAGCGCCTCGGGCTTGTCGACGACGGCGTTGAGCACCTGGTAGTAGCGGGTGGCGGACATGCCGAACAGTTCGCGGATGGCCTCTTCCTTGGCTCCCGCGTACTTCCACCATTTGCGCTCGAAGTCGAGGATCTCGAGCTCGCGACGACCGAGGCCGTCGACGAGCTGTTCCACATCCGGTGTGCCGAGGACCTCGCCCGCGGAAGAGCTGTCCTCGCTTGCGGAAAGATTCCGGGCCGCTGCGCTGTCCATAATGCTCCCTCGCCGAGTAACCACCAGACGATACGTCGTGGCTCATTGAACCACGGATACCGGAGATACAAGATGTGTCACACGGCGTGTCGGGGCCCGCCACGGCGCCGCGTAAAGTATGCCACCATGGCGATTCTCCCCATTCGCATCGTCGGCGATCCGGTGCTGCACAATCCGACCGAACCGGTCACCCAGTCACCGGACGAGCTCGCCGAGCTGATCGCGGACATGTACGAGACGCTCGATGCGGCCAATGGTGTTGGCCTGGCGGCGAATCAGGTCGGTGTGGCGTTGCGCCTGTTCGTCTACGACTGCCCCGACGTCGACGCGGACGGCACGGTGAACCGCCGTCGCGGCGCGGTGGTGAATCCGGTGCTGGAGACCTCGGCGATTCCCGAGACCATGCCCGATCCCGATGACGACGAGGAGGGCTGCCTGTCGGTGCCCGGTGAGCAGTTCCCCACCGGCCGGGCCGACTGGGCGCGGGTGACCGGCACCGACGAGAAGGGCGCTCCGGTCGAAATCGAGGGCAACGGTTTCTTCGCCCGCATGTTGCAGCACGAGGTGGGGCATCTGGACGGATTCCTCTACGTCGACGTGCTGATCGGGCGCAACGCCCGCGCGGCGAAGAAGGCGATCAAGCGAAACGGTTGGGGCGCACCGGGTTCGAGTTGGCTGCCCGGATCGGTACCGGATCCGTTCGGACATGACGACTGAGCCCGACGACCTGGTTCCGGGGCGGCGCGTGGTGGTCCGCTATCGCCTGCCCGCCGATGATTCGCATCAGTTCACCGATGTCATCGGCGAACTGGTGACGCTCGATCCGCTCACCGTGCGGACCCCGGACGGCGGCACGGTGACCGTTCCGGCCGAACGGGTCGTCGCGGCGAGGACGTTGGCGCCCAGGCCGATTCGCACGCGCGAGATCCGGGCGCTGGAGTCCGCGGCGGCGGACGGGTGGCCGGGCACGGAACGGGCCTGGATCGACGGCTGGCTGGTGCGCGCCGGGAACGGCTATACGCGACGGGCGAATTCGGCTCTGCCGCTGGGGACCGCGGGCGGCCCGGTGCAGTTGACGCCGGGCGCGCTGACCCGGATCGCCGAGTGGTACGCCGAGCGCGATCTGCCGATGCAACTGGCGCTGCCCGACCGGCTGGCCCCGGAACTGCCCGGATTCCACACCTGGGGCGAGGTGGTGGTTCTCGGTATCGATATCGACAATTTCGTTCTGCCGCAAGGCCCTTCGATGGTGCGCATCGATTCCGAACCGAATGCGGCCTGGCTGGATCTGCATCGTTTCAAGGGGGAGGACACCACGCCGGTCGCCCCCGTGGAAGCGGATCGGGACGTGCTGACCGCCGTCCATCAGGGTGAGGTGGGTTTCGCCGCACTGGGTATCCCCAGCACGCTGGCGATCGGGCGGGGCGCGGTCACCGTCGCGCCGGACGGCCGTCACTGGGTCGGGTTGAGCAGTGTCGCGGTCGCCGCGCCGCACCGCCGCCACGGACTGGGCACGCTGGTCTGCGCGGAGCTGATCCGCTGGGGTCACCGGCGCGGCGCCACCCACGCCTATCTCCAAGTGGAGGTGGAGAATACGGGGGCGTTGGCGCTGTATCGGGAGATGGGCTTCGTCGAACACCATCGGTACCGGTACGCCGCGCCCGACTGAGGTGTCCGCACGGCCGCGCCCGGCCGGGAAGCGAAAGAGGTGAGCCGGCAGTGCGTCTGGCGACATGGAACGTGAATTCGATTCGGTCCCGGGTGGATCGGGTGATCGCCTGGCTCGACCGCGCCGACATCGACGTGCTGGCGATCCAGGAGACCAAGTGCCGCGACGACCAATTCCCTTCCGAACGTTTCGAAGACGCCGGTTACGAGGTCGCGCACGTCGGATTCAGCCAGTGGAACGGGGTGGCGATCGCCTCGCGCATCGGCCTGGACGACGTGGAGATCGCCTTCCCCGGACAACCCGGCTTCGACAAGGACGCCGAGACATCGCTGCTGCCCGCGCCGGTGGTCGAGGCCCGCGCGATCGGCGCGACCTGCGGCGGGGTCCGCGTGTGGAGCCTGTACGTCCCCAACGGCCGCGCCCTGAACGATCCGCACTACACGTACAAGCTGCAATGGCTTGCCGCCCTGCGTGATTCGGGCGCGCACTGGCTGACCGAAAGCCCGGACGCGCAGATCGCACTGGTCGGCGACTGGAATATCGCGCCCACCGACGACGACGTGTGGTCGATGGACGTCTTCGAGGGCAAAACCCATGTGTCCCAACCGGAACGCGCGGCCTTCGAGGCCATGACCGAAACCGGTTTCACCGACGTCATGCGTCCCTTCGCCCCCGGCCCCGGCGTCTACACCTACTGGGACTACACCCAATTGCGCTTCCCCCGCAAGGAGGGCATGCGCATCGACTTCATCCTCGCCTCCCCCGCCCTGTCCGCTCGCGTCACCGACGCCGGAGTCGACCGCGAGGAGCGCAAGGGCAAGGGCGCGTCCGATCACGCCCCGGTCGTCGCGGAACTCCGGGACCTCGACACGGACCCGGCGGACCCGGAATGACCCGTGTCGCTCAGGCCGGACGGGTCTTGATGGCGTCCTGGGAGATGTAGACGTCGTAGCTGCCGGTGGTGGCTATCACGGCGTTGCCGTAGGCGGAGCGGACGAACGGGTTGGTGTACCAGGTGTGGTTCTGCATGTCGGCGAAGAAGTCCCGGTCGCTGCCGCCCAGGAAGATCTGGTTCTGTTTCACCGCGACGCCGTCCTGGCGTTCGCCGAACAGGCGGGTGAGTTTGTAACCGGAGTGGAAGCCCAGGGCGTTGATCCAGGGTTCGAGTTCGACGATATCGGCCTGCAGTGCCCACATGTCGCCCTCGACGAGGTAGCTGGCGTGGGTGTCGGCGTGGTCGCGGTCGCCGTAGACGGTCACCTCGACGTCGAGGGTATGTGGGCTGTTGGCAATGGTTTTCGCGACCACGTGCGCCGCCTTCACCTCACCGGTCAGACCCAGATAGGCCTGCAGCAGCGTGGTCACCCACAGGATCAGCACCGCGATCAGCACCAATACCAGTGC
This sequence comes from Nocardia miyunensis NBRC 108239, assembly GCF_001613065.1. GTDB lineage: Bacteria > Actinomycetota > Actinomycetes > Mycobacteriales > Mycobacteriaceae > Nocardia > Nocardia miyunensis. The sequence goes on along the minus strand of NZ_BDBQ01000114.1, from coordinate 9,518 downwards.
GCCGCTTCCCCTTCGGGCCAGGACTCGCCATCCGGCCCGGCGCGCCTTGAACAGCGCCGTGACCAGCAGAACGAGCGCGACCGCGAACAGCAGTCCCAGCAGCACTTGAATCCAGCCGAACTCCACCGGGAACACCATGTGCTAGTTGTACCCCGTAGCGGGCGTGACCATCCGGTCTGTACGCGAAGTTCGTCCGTATTTCCCGGCGCGTCTCCCGACACACCTGCCGCGAACGCGATCGCGCCCCTCGGCCGAAGCGACCGAGGGGCACGGTCATTCGTTTCCAGCGGACCGCATCGTCCTAGAACGCGGCCTCTTCCAGCTCCATGATGTCGTTGTCGAGGTTCTCGATCACCGTGCGCACGCTGCTGAGCAGCGGCAACTGATTCTTCGCGAACCACGAAGCGACAGCGGCCTTTCCGGTGTAGAAGAGCCGGTCCTTCTCGGTCGGGCTGCCCTCGAGCGCGACCAGCGAGATCTTCGCCCCCTCCAGCAACCGCCACCCGATCACCAGATCGCCGACCGCGTGCAGGAAGCGCACCGAGCCCAGGCCAACCTTGTAGATCTCCTCCGGCTTCTCTTGGGACGCCATCAGATAGTCGGTGAGCGCCGCCGCCATCGCCTGCACATCGGCCAGTGCCGCACCGAGCAGTTCCCGCTCGGCCTTCAGTGCGGATTCGTCGGCCGCGACGAACTTGCCGATCAGCCCGGCCACATGTCCCAGCGCGACGCCCTTGTCCCGAATGATCTTGCGGAAGAAGAAGTCCTGCGCCTGGATCGCGGTGGTGCCCTCGTACAGCGAGTCGATCTTGACATCGCGGATGTACTGCTCGATCGGGTAGTCCTGCAGATATCCCGAGCCGCCCAGGGTCTGCAGCGATTCGGTGAGCGTCTCGTACGCGCGCTCGGATCCGACGCCCTTGACCACCGGCAGCAGCAGATCGTTCACCCGCGCGGCCACATCGGCGTCCGCGCCGAAATTCGCCTGCGCCACATCGAGGTCCTGATACGCCGAGCAGTACAGGTACAGCGCGCGCAGCCCCTCCGAATACGCCTTCTGCAATGCCAGGCTGCGGCGCACGTCCGGGTGGTGGGTGATGGTGACGCGCGGCGCGGCCTTGTCGGAGTTGCGCGTCAGATCCGCGCCCTGGACGCGAGTCTTGGCGTACTCCAGCGCATTCAGATATCCGGTCGAGAGCGTGCCCGCGGACAGCACGCCCACCATCATCCGGGCGTGCTCGATCACCTTGAACATCTGCGCGATGCCGTTGTGCACATCGCCCACCAGATAGCCGATCGCGGGATGGTCCGCGCCGAAGGTCAATTCGCAGGTGGGCGAGGACTTGATGCCCATCTTGTGCTCGAGGTTGGTGACGTACACCCCGTTGCGCTCGCCCAATTGCATGGTCTGCGGATCGAACAGGAATTTCGGCACCACGAACAGCGACAGGCCCTTGGTGCCCGGGCCCGCGCCCTCGGGGCGGGCCAGGGTCAAGTGGATGATGTTGTCCGCGGTGTCGCCGACGTCGCCGCCGGAGATGAATCGCTTGACGCCCTCGATGTGCCAGGTGCCGTCCGGCTGCTGGGTCGCCTTGGTACGGCCCATGCCCACATCGGATCCGGCGTCGGGCTCGGTGAGCACCATCGTTCCGCCCCAGCGATTCTCCCACGCGTGCGTGGCCCAGCGCTGCTGCTCAGGCGTGCCCTCGCGGAACAGCACCTCGTGCATCAGCGGGCCCATATTGAAGAAGCTCGCCGAATTGTGCGCTGCCACAAGCATTTCCTGCGTCGCCCAGATCAGCGGGGACGGCGCGGGGACACCGCCGATCCCCTCCGGCATGCCCAGCCCCGACCAACCCGCCTCGTTCACCGCGGCCACGGTCTTGCGCAGGGAATCGGGCACGATGGCGGAGTGGGTGGCGGGATCGAAGGTGACGGGGTTGCGGTCGGCGTCGACGAACGACTCGGCGACCGGGCCCTCCGCCAGGCGCAGCACCTCGCCCAGCATGCCCCGCGCGGTGTCGGCGTCCAGGTCGCCGTAGGCGCCGCCGTCCAGCAGCTCCCCGATTCCCAGCACCTCGAACAAGTTGAACTCGATGTCACGAACGTTCGCCTTGTAGTGCGACACGGACCTGCCTCCTCGGCGCAATTGCAGCGTGCGAGGACGAAACTCCATCCGCGAATCCGGCCGCGCACACTGGTCGACAGTTACAACTGGAGGTTGCCGTACAACTGTCAGGCTACGCAACCGTAAGGTCACGGTATCCCGAATCGTTAACAGACCTACCTGCCCAGCAGGCTGTTGCCGTCCGCTCACAGGCGTACCGGTCTTCACATCCGATAATTTGCCAGAAGTTATCCATAGGCGGCCGAGGGTTCATCCCCCGGATGCCGCACGACAGGACCTGCGCCCCGCGCCCCGAAATTTCCGCCCGGGTCCGCTGACGCATCCCGACGCGGACATGTACGCTCGGCCGGGAACCACAACCGAACATGCGGGGGCTCGCACCAGCGGGCTGAGAGGACGGCTAGCCCATTCGGGCGAATCAGGGCCGTCGACCGTTCGAACCTGACCGGGTAATGCCGGCGTAGGGAGGCTTCAACATGTCACCGAATCATGCCCAGGGCACCGTCGAGACTGTCACCACCGGCCCCATCCAGGGCAGCGTCAAGCACTATCAGCAGGTCGATGACCTGCGCATTCCGGTGCGGCGAGTCAATCTCACCAACGGTGAGCACTTCGATGTCTACGACACCTCGGGCCCGTACACCGACGATGCGGCCGTGATCGATCTCGACGCCGGTCTGCCCAAGCTGCGTGACGGCTGGGCCAAGCCCGACGTCGCCGGTCCGCCCACCCAGCTGGCCTGGGCGCGGCAGGGCATCGTCACCAGTGAGATGCGGTATATCGCTGCGCGCGAAGGGGTTTCACCCGAATTGGTGCGCGACGAGGTGGCCGCGGGACGCGCGGTGATTCCGGCCAATCACAATCATCCCGAATCCGAGCCGATGATCATCGGCAAGAGGTTCGCGGTGAAAATCAATGCGAACATCGGTAATTCGGCCGTGAGCTCCTCGATCGCCGAGGAGGTCGAGAAGATGGTGTGGGCCACGCGCTGGGGCGCGGACACCATCATGGATCTGTCCACCGGGAAGAACATCCACGAGACCCGGGAGTGGATCCTGCGCAATTCGCCCGTCCCGGTCGGCACCGTGCCGATCTATCAGGCATTGGAGAAGACCAACGGCGATCCGACCGAGTTGACCTGGGAACTCTACCGCGACACCGTGATCGAGCAGGCCGAGCAGGGTGTGGACTACATGACCGTGCACGCCGGGGTGCTGCTGCGCTACGTGCCGCTGACGGCCAAGCGGGTCACCGGGATCGTCTCGCGCGGCGGTTCGATCATGGCCGCGTGGTGCCTGGCGCATCATCAGGAATCGTTCCTGTACACGCACTTCGAGGAATTGTGCGAGATCCTGGCGAAGTACGACATCACCTTCTCCCTGGGTGACGGCCTGCGTCCCGGCTCGATCGCCGACGCCAACGACGAGGCCCAGTTCGCCGAGCTGCGCACCCTGGGCGAGCTGACGAAGATCGCGAAATCCCATGGCGTGCAGGTGATGATCGAGGGTCCCGGTCACGTGCCGATGCACAAGATCGTGGAGAACGTGCGGCTCGAGGAGGAGCTGTGCGAGGAGGCCCCGTTCTACACGCTCGGCCCGCTGGCCACCGATATCGCGCCCGCGTACGACCACATCACCTCCGGGATCGGCGCGGCGATCATCGCCCAGGCCGGTACCGCGATGCTGTGCTACGTCACGCCGAAGGAACATCTGGGCCTGCCCAACCGCGACGACGTGAAGACCGGCGTGATCACCTACAAGATCGCCGCGCACGCGGCCGACCTCGCCAAGGGTCTGCCGCACGCCCAGGACCGTGACGACGCATTGTCCAAGGCGCGCTTCGAATTCCGCTGGCACGACCAGTTCGCCCTGTCCCTGGATCCGGACACCGCCAGGGAATTCCACGACGAGACCCTCCCCGCCGAACCCGCCAAGACCGCGCACTTCTGCTCCATGTGCGGCCCGAAGTTCTGCTCCATGCGCATCTCCGCCGACGTCCGCGAATACGCCGAGAGCCACGGCCTCACCGATATCGACGCGATCGAAGCGGGCATGGCCGAGAAGTCCGCCGAATTCGCCGACACGGGCAACCGGGTCTACCTCCCGGTCGTCTCGTAACCCCTTCTCCCACAACCGATCCCGGTTCCGGCCTCCCCGCGGAGGTCGGGGTCCCGCCTGACCCCGACCTCCTCCGGGACGACGGACCCGGGATTCGGTGATTCCCGGCGCCGCTCAGCCGGACTCAGCCGACCGGGCGCTCGCACGTCTGCCGAGCTCATGTGCCAATTCCATCGCGGTGCCGTGTGGCACGGCCAGTTCGCCTCGTATGACGCTAGAGTGCGTGGGGCTTGTCGTGATGATCTCATTGCCCCGACTGCGGTGGGGGTCTGCAATCGCACACGAGAGCGAGGAGAGGACCGGGATGGTCCGGGTTGGGGTTGTGAGGTCGGCGCTGGCCGGGATGGCTTGTGCCGCTGTAGCTTTCGGCGTCGCTCCGGCGGCGGCCGAGGTGCCGTCGGTCGCTACCGCGGGCTGTGGGAGCCCATTGTCCGACCGCGAGGTCCGCGCGATTGCCGCGCTGTCGGACACGAGCACCTTGTCGGGCACCCCGATGCGGCGGTTGACCGATGTCATGGATCGGCATCACCGCATCACCGACATTCTGGTGAAGCATCGGGACCGGCGAGGACTGTTTCTGATCGGGCTCGATCTGTCCGAGCAGCAGGCCGTGATGCCGTTGCAGCGTGACCCGGCGGCATTCGTCCACCCCGCCTACGCGCACGCGGTCAGCTCGGAGCTCGCGCGGCGGCTGCTGGTCGACTTCCATCGCGAATTCACCGGCGGGACCGTGGAACCGCATTGGGCACAGTATTTTTCGCTGGCGGCGGACTGTGGCATCTCCGGCGCCCGGGTGGCGATGGCCGGTTACAACGCCCACCTCACGGTCGATCTGGCGTATTCGGTCGCGGCGGTGGGCGGGCGGGCGGAGGATGCGGACGACCACTTCGCAATCGTCGACGCGATCGCCGGGCAGGGGCTCTCGATCGTCGATCGCACCAAGACGGCCTACGGCGTCGACATCGGGCCGCTGTGGCGGTTCTACTTCCTCGGCGAAGGTCTGGATTCGCTTGTCGGGCAAGGCGTTGCGACGGGACCCATGCTCCGGGCGGCGGACGACGGCTACAACGTGATCGTGTTCGGCAACGGGCTGGCACTACAGAACCCGGCTGTCCACGACGCGACCGTGGGCGAGATCGGGACGTTGCACCGGTCCGCCGAAACCGCGTTCGACGTGCTCGCGCGACTCGGCGGATTATGAGTCCTGCCTGTGCCGACGGGATAGCCGTTGCCGCATACCCGCGGTCGATTGGGGGCGGGCCCGATTCCGCTCATGAGATCGTGTTCGTGCTTCATACTGTTTGACGCAAGTGCCTGCTCGACTGATGCACGACGACTGCTCAGAGGGAGGTTGCACTATGCGCGCCAACGTCGGAGACCAGATCACGGTCCCGGGCCGAAGTGTCGGGATGGCAGACCACAGCGCCGAGATCCTCGAGATCCGAGGGGACGATGGTGCCCCGCCGTATGTGGTGCGGTTCGACGACGGTCAGGAAGGCCTGATCTACCCCGGACCGGATTCCGTAGTCCGGCCACGCTGAATTCCGCCACCACGTCCGGGCAGCGGGTCACACCACTGTCCGGACCCGGGGCTCAATGTTCGTCCGAGGCATCACCGTTGCGACGTACCCGCCCCCGCCGGGGGCGGCCTACAAGGGTGGATTCCATCGACAGAGGAGACACTTATGAGCGGCTCCCAGGGCACTACCCCCTCTGATCTTCGCGCCGAAGGCATGTACCGCGATGACGGTAAGCACACGATGTACGGTCTCAGCCTGCGGTGGCGGATCGGAGAGAACTCACCCGACCAGGGGGCCTGGCCGCCTCCGGCGGACTGGAACAACGGCGACGCGCCCTATCCACAGCTCTACGAGGTGTGGATCAACGGCGAGGTGCGCCAGACGGTCTTCCTCTACTGGCCCGCCTGGGACTGGGCGCCGTCCAATTCCCACTGGGTGGACCTGGGCGAGGACCCGGACGTCGAATACCGTGTGAAGATCCGCGCCCGGTCCGATGGCCAGTTCACCGACTTCTCCAACGAGGTGACTGCCGGTTTGGGAGGCGCTCGTCCGTGGTCGGCTCCGCCACAGCCCCGAGAGCGTTCTGCGGGCCCGGATGCGTCGCCGCGCCACGGCACGGTCGATCACCCGCGCAGCCGTGCGGCCGTTGCCATCCGGGACTCGGACCCTTCGCCGATCTGTGCCGAGGCGCGCCGCCTGAACACCAGCACGGTCTGGCAGGAGGTGGTGCCGGGAGCCGAGCGGATGCTGGCGGATTACCCGTGGAACTACGCGGGAAAGTATCTCGAATACCGCAAGTTCTTCGAGAACAGCGCCGTGCCGTCGACAGGTAATCCGGCCTTCCGCGGGCTGGATCTGGCACCGGACGCCACGCTGGGAGACTGGCCCCTGACCGAGCTGGACACCTCCGCCGCCACTCAGACCTTCACCTATGACTACACCGCGTATCACACGAACGAGTCCTGGTCCCACCGGTGGTTCATCACCCGTGCGGGCTGGGATCCGGCCAACGGCCTGAGCTGGAACGACTTGGAGCCGATCCCGTTCCTGGTCGAGGTACAGGGCTCGCACCGGGAAGAGGACTCCAGCAAGTGGGAGTTCGCGTCGTTCCCGCGGCGGACCGGGCGAGCGGCGATCGTGCAGATCTGGGGCGGCCACGGCGGGCCGGACACTCCGGACGGTGGAAACGGCGGCAAGACGGGCGAGTTCTTCGCCTCCACGTGTGATGTGATGCTGCGGTAATCGACCCTCGAGCAAGCCGGCCGAGCTGCACGAACGCGCCCCTCATGCGTGTTCGTGCAGCTCGCCCCACGCCGGAAACGGATCCGGATACTGTTGCCAGACAACAGATCCGGCTGCCATTTCGGCGTCGGTCAGCAAGGCGGCGGTCAGCAGATCCCGGATGTGCGGGCGGTTCAGGCGGACGCCGATGAAGACGAGTTCCTGGCCGGGCGGCATCTCCAGCGAGGTCCAGTACGCGGCCGCCTCGAAGGTCAGGTTGGGGCCCGCCTGGGACCAGAGCGCCGCGACGTCGGGACGGCTCGCCAGCCAGCAGAAGCCCTTGCTGCGCAGCAGCCGATGTAGTTGCGCCAGAGCCGATTCCAGGCGTTCGGGATGGAAGGGGCGATCGGCGGTGAAGGTCAGGCCGCTGATGCCGTATTCCTCGGTTTCCGGGGTGTGCCCACCGGTGATTTCGTCTTCCCAGCCGTCGGATCGGGCAGCGATGTCGGGGTCGTAAAGGCCGGTGTCGAGCACCTCGGCCAGTTCGACGACGCCGTGTGCGGAGCGCACGATGCGCGCGGCCGGATTCAGCCGCTTGATCGTCGCCTCCACGGTGCCCGCGGCATTCGCGCTCACCAGATCGATCTTGTTGAGTACCAGCACATTCGCGAATTCGACCTGATCGATCAGCAGATCGGCGATGCTGCGCTCGTCGCCCTGCGCGGCCTGCATATCCCGGTCGGCGAGGGCTTGGCCCCCCACCACTTCGGCCAGGAAGGTGGAGGCGTCCACGACGGTCACCATGGTGTCCAGCCGCGCGATATCGCCGCGATATCGCCGAGCCGGAACCCGTCCTCGAATTCCCATTCGAAGGTGGCCGCGACCGGCATCGGTTCGGAGATGCCGGTCGATTCGATCACCAGCTGATCGAAACGGCCCTCGCGGGCCAGCGCGCCGACCGATTCGACCAGATCCTCGCGCAGCGTGCAGCAGATGCAGCCGTTGGTGAGCTCGACCAGTCTCTCCTCGGTCCGGTCCAGGCTCGCCTGGCCCGCGACCAGGGCCGCATCGATGTTCACCTCGCTCATATCGTTCACGATCACCGCGACGCGGCGGCCCTCGCGGTTGGCCAGGAGGTGGTTGAGCAGGGTCGTCTTGCCCGCGCCGAGGAATCCGGACAGGACGGTCACGGGCAGTGGAGCGTTCGTCGATGCGGTCACAGGCAAATGATAATCGTTTTCATTAGATAGCGTTGCGGCGGGTCCCAATCGGCGGGACGTAATGTCTGAGGGTGTGAGACTCCTGCCGCTGACCCCCGACGGCCGCACCCCGGTTCGCGCACTGACCATCGCCGGAACCGATTCCGGTGGCGGCGCGGGCATCCAGGCCGATTCGCGCACGATGGCCATGCTCGGCGTGCACGCCTGCGTCGCGGTGGCGGCGGTGACCGTGCAGAACTCGGTGGGCGTCAGCGGATTTCACGAGATCCCGCCCGAGGTGGTCGCCGATCAGGTGCGCGTGGTGGTGAGCGATATCGGCATCGGCGCGGCCAAGACCGGCATGCTCGCCTCGACCGCCATCATCGAGGCGGTCGCGGACGTGTGCCTGGAACTGGGCATCGGCCGCGACGGGCACATCCCGCTGGTCGTCGATCCCGTCGCGGCCTCGATGCACGGCGATCCGCTGCTGCACGCCGAGGCGCTGGATGCGTTGCGGCACACGCTGATTCCGTGCGCCACCCTGATCACCCCGAATCTGGACGAGGTGCGGCTGCTCACCGGAATCGACGTCGTGGACGACCGCACGGCGCGCAAGGCGGCCGAGGCGCTGCACGGGCTGGGACCGCGCTGGGCGATCGTCAAGGGCGGGCATCTGCGTTCGTCGACGTCCAGCACCGATCTGCTCTACGACGGGGAGACGTTCGTCGAACTGTCCGCCCCGCGCATCGACACCGGCAACGACCACGGCGGCGGCGACACCCTGGCCGCGGCCACCGCCTGCGCGCTCGCGCACGGCTACACCGTCCCCGAGGCGGTGGAATTCGGTAAGGAGTGGACCACGCGCTGCCTGGCCGCGTCGTATGATCTTGGTGCCGGACACGGCCCCGTCTCACCGCTGTGGCGGTTACATTCGGATGATCGCGGCAAATAGTCTTTGATCGAAACCGGGATTTCGCAACCCCTGCGGCGAGTCTCCCAGCGATTTCCCAGCTCAGCCGCAGCCACGCCCAAGAATGTTGTAACACGGTGGACACCATGACCGACACCGCGACGGCCGCTCACGAGTGCGATCCGGACGATGCCGTAGTGACGCCCGTGCTGGACATCGTGATCCCGGTCTACAACGAGGAGTGCGACCTTGGCATGTGCGTGCGTCGCCTGCACGCATTCCTCGGCGACGGATTCCCGTTCAGCGCGCGGATCACCATCGCCGACAACGCCTCCACCGACGCCACCCTGGTCGTCGCCAAGGTGTTGTGCGAAGAGTTGGACAACGTGCGCGTGGTGCATCTGGACCGCAAGGGCCGCGGGC
>NZ_BDBQ01000113.1 GCF_001613065.1 Nocardia miyunensis NBRC 108239 | reverse complement strand
GGAAACAGCAAGAGAGGAACATGATGCCGCCCGATCGACACAACCACCCGCCCGGACTCGGCTCCGGCCATCGGCCCGGACCAGCCCAAGCGGTGTACGGGATCTCGGTGGCCGCCGAACTGGCCGGAATGGGGGCGCATTCGCTGCGCCTGTACGAAGAGCACGGCCTGGTCACACCGGCCCGCAGCGCAGGGGGCACCCGCCGCTACAGCGACGACGACCTCGCACGACTGGCGCGCATCGCCGCCCTCACCGGGCAGGGAATCAATCTCGTCGCGATCGCCCGCATCCTCGAACTCGAAGATGCGAACACCGCGCTACGCGACACCAACGCCGCACTCACCGCCGAACGCGATCAGCTACGCGAGCACCGCGATTCGTAACGACCGACGCCCCCACTCGACCATCGCCCCACATCACCAGAGCTGGCCGCTCGTACAGCCTCAACAGGCTCCTGGTCGACGCTCTGGACAGCCTGCCCACGTTCGTGCCTCAACCTGCGTTCGAAGTTGCACCGCAACGTATTTCGTGCCTGCTGCCCAGCGGGGCGAGGCGTGCGTTATCGGCCACATGCGCCTTGGCGGAGGGCGCGTCGAAGACCGCCGCAGTCCTGGTGGTCTGGAGCGAGGATGATCGGATCGTCCCGCCGTCCTACGTGAATGAGTACGTCGCCCGGATCCCCGGCGGCACCGCGCATGTCCTGCCCGGATCCCGGCACATTCCACAGGTCGAGCAGATGGAGGCGAGGCTCGAAGTTCGTGTTCGTCTTTTTCACCGGCCAGTAATCGGAACGCATCGGACAGTAGGGCCCACGCTGATAGCGTTCCAGGGCCATCGGCGTGCGTATCGAGCCGATGACGTACCGAGGCAACGAAAGTCGGGGTGCAGGACGACCCGGCCCGGAACTGGAGACAGTGAACATGGAGTCATACGTACGCGGCGAGGAGTATCCCGGTCTTCTTCACGAGACAATCGGCGCGAACCTGGAACGCACCGTGTCCGCACATCCCGATCGTGAGGCTCTGGTAGAGGTCGCGAGTGGCCGGCGATGGACCTGGGCCGAGTTCGACGCTGACGTCAACCGGACCGCACGCGGACTGGTGGCCGCCGGCATCACCAAGGGCGACCGGGTCGGAATCTGGTCGCCGAACTGTGCGGAGTGGACTCTCACCCAGTACGCCACCGCCAAGATCGGCGCGATTCTGGTGAACGTGAACCCTGCATACCGCGCTAACGAGTTCAGCTTCGCGGTCAACCACAGCGGATTGTCCCTGCTCGTAGCGGCCACCAGCTTCAAGACCTCCGACTATCGCGGCATGATCGAGCAGACCCGTGAGAATTGCCCGACCCTGAAGCGGGTCGTCTACCTCGATACCGATGACTGGACCGACCTGCTCGCGCACGGCGATTCCCTCCCGCGAGACACCGTCGCAGAGAAGATGTCGGCCTTGGACCCGTTGGACCCCATCAACATTCAGTACACCTCGGGCACCACCGGGAATCCCAAGGGCGCGACGTTGAGCCATCGCAACATTCTCAACAACGGGTACTTCACCACCGAGCTGATCAATTTCACCGAGGAAGACCGGCTCTGTATTCCGGTGTCGTTCTACCATTGCTTCGGCATGGTGATGGGCAACCTCGGCTGCACCAGCCACGGCACGACCATGGTGATCCCGTCACCGGGTTTCGACCCGGCGATCACCCTGGAGACCATCCAGAACGAGCGTTGCACGGGCGTCTACGGCGTGCCGACGATGTTCATCGCGATGCAGAACCACCCGGACTTCGCCTCGTACGATCTGACGTCTTTGCGCACGGGAATCATGGCGGGGGCGCCGTGTCCGATCGAGGTGATGAAGCGCTGCATCAGCGATATGCACATGAGCGAGGTGTCGATCGCGTACGGGATGACCGAGACTTCGCCGGTCTCGACGCAAACCCGGGCCGATGACGACCTGGACCGGCGCACAGCCACCATCGGGCGGGTGCACCCCCACCTGGAGATCAAGATCATCGATACTCTGACCGGCCAGATCGCTGAGCGCGGACAAGCCGGAGAGTTCTGCACCCGGGGTTACTCGGTGATGCTCGGCTACTGGGACGAGCCACACAAGACCGCGGAGGCGATCGATGCCGACGGCTGGATGCATACCGGCGACCTCGCCGTGATGCGTGAAGACGGCTACTGCAACATCGTGGGCCGGATCAAGGACATGGTGATCCGCGGAGGAGAGAACATCTATCCGCGGGAGATCGAGGAGTTCCTGCACACCCACCCTGACATCGAGGACGTTCAGGTGATCGGCGTACCCGACAAGAAGTACGGTGAGGAGCTCTGCGCCTGGATCAAGATGCGCACCGGTGCGCATCCGTTGGACGCCGAGGCGGTGCGCTCGTTCGCGACCGGCAAGCTGGCGCACTACAAGATCCCCCGCTACGTGATGGTCGTCGACGAGTTCCCGATGACAGTCACCGGCAAGATCCGGAAGATCGTGATGAGGGAGCGGTCTGCCCGCGCCCTCGGGTTGACCGGGAGGGCCTCAGCTTGATCTCCGCGCTACTCTCGCTGTTCCGGACTACTGGCATGTGAGATCGACCAGCTCGGTGTAATGGATCGCGAAGCGGCCGATCTTCTATAACTGCTTTTCTGTTGTTGCACAAGGCTTCTGGTGTGGTTAGGTCGGTCGACCTATCGGAGGGAAGTCGTACGTGAGTGCTGGCTGCCGGAGTGTCTACCGGTTCGATCTCGAACGGAGTTGGGATCCGGTGTCGGGTCTGGCCGAGATCGGCGGGTAGGCGATCTGGGGTGTGTGAGCGCGGGGGCTGGGTGTGGGGCATGGTCAGTGGTTTGTGTTGGGGCCGAACAGGTTTCCCGACTTTTGGGTGAATCGTTTCCGGGGTTCACCGGGGTTCCAGGGGTTGGCGGCCACGACGCAGACGAAGGTTATCGGGCCCTGCTGACCAGGCCGGGCGATTCGAATTTGCCGTGCCGCACAACGTCATCGAATACCTGGATGCCCCTTGGACGGTCCGCTCGGGACAGCCATATGCGACACTGACGCTGTGCAGCCCAAGCGTAGAATTCACTTCGTGGGCAGCTTGCCCGCACAGTTGGACAGTCCAGACAAGGCAATGGCGTTCGCCGTCGACACAGCCGGTGAATTCCTGGACGGCGTGGTTCCCGGCGGTGAAGCGGATCCCTATCGCGCACAGTGGTACATCAGACCCATCATCGACCGGCTCGACAACATCCCGGCGCTGGAGCCCGTGCGCCGCGGTGATTGGTCGACGCTACGTTCCCGCAACACCTTTCGGCTTCGGACAGGCCGATCGCTGGCCGAAGCCGACATCGACTCCGCGCTCGGCTATGCGGTCGAGACCGGGCGCGCCCTCGAGGCGTTGGCCGATATGCGCCGAACCGATCCCGGACTTCGCTTGCAGGTAGGCATACCGACGCCCTTCGTCATCGGTTTCATCGCTTTCGAGGCACGGATGCTCGTGTGGCGTCGAGGTTCGGCGCGCGGCGGTGAGCGAGGCTTCCCCTATTACCGGCCGATTGTCGACGCCACTGTCAGGGAGATCGTCCGAATCCAGGAGACGTTGGGGGACAACGTCGTATTCCAACTCGAACTGGCCGCGGAGACGCTCCTGTGCGCGCGGACGCCCGCGTTCCTGCGGCAGCGCCTGGCCACCGCGGTGGGTCGAGCGATCGCACGCCTCGTGGCACGGGCGCCCCACGAGGCCCGTTTCGGAGTACATCTGTGCTACGGGAGCCTCGGCGACAAGCCCGCCGTGGCGCCGAGATCGACGGCTGCGGTCGTCGCGCTGGCCAACGCGATAGCGCGATACTGGCCTGCGGGAAGACATCTCGATTTCGTCCACCTGCCCATCGGCGACGGCAGACAGGCCCCGGTTCGGCCGCGGTACTACGCGCCCCTGGCACGCCTCGAAATGCCTGCCACTACCCGTGTTATCGCCGGGCTTGCGCTTCCGGCGCAGCCGCTCGCGCAAGCACGACAGGCACTGGCGGCGGCGGAGTCGGCCTACGGCGGCCCGTTGGATGTCGCGGCACCCTGTGGTCTAGGCCGCTATACGACCGTCGACCGGGCGCGGTCGGCGGTAGCACACGCAGTCGCCTTGGCTGAAACCGACCTGTGAAATGGTCGGTGGTCACAGCGACTACCCCGTCCGTCGTCGTTGGTCCGAGCGGTCTCGGAGCCGACCGTGCGCCCGGCAACGTCCGCCGATTTCTCGGCCTCCGCAGAACAACCGGGAATTGCACTCCGACGCCGACCATCAGTTCTGAAAGATCGGCGTCGACTGAACCCTCGGCAGTGGCACGAACACCGCTGGCGACGAACTCTTCGACGGTGCCATGCGGAAATCCAGGCCCGACCGGCGACGGCAGTGGGGTCAGGTGCTCGCAGACCAGTCGCCGAGTGCTGGATCATGTTGTGTCGGTGTATGGTTCGTCGACGGTTCGGATCGGCGGATCTGTGGAGGGGACACGCCTGCTGTGGCAATCAGCTACGGTTACATCCGTGGTCGAAGGAATGGAGGGCCCTGCGCTGGAAAACGACCGAACGCCGCACCCGTTCGAGGATCAGCTGAACTCCGCCCGGGTGTATGACTACCTGTTGGGCGGAAAGGACAACCGCGCGATCGACCGTGGCATGGCCCATCAAATGCTCTCTCGCGCACCCGAACTCAAGACCTTGGCCTGGTTCACCCGAAGTTTCCTGCGCACCGCGGTCGAGATGGCCGCTGAGGCAGGTATCCGTCAGTTCATCGATCTCGGCTCGGGTATCCCGAACTCGCCCAACGTGCATGAGGTGGCTCGGGAGATCGAGCCGACGGCGCGGGTGGTGTATGTGGACTACGACCCTGTCGTAGTCGCCCATTGCGATGCGCTGCTCGCCAAATCACCCGGTGTCGCAGCACTGCTCGGAGATGTTCGTCGTCCCCACGACATCCTCGATCAGCTGAACGACCGCGCCCTGATCGACCTCGACGAGCCAGTAGCCGTCATGTTCATCAGTGTGCTGCATTACGTGATGGACGACGAACACCCCGCCGAGATCACCGCCGCCTTCCGCGATCGGCTGGCACCGGGCAGTTACGTGGCGATCGCTCACGGCTCCAGCGATTCCGACCCAGAGATACTCCAGGTGCTCACCGGCACCAACAATACTTCAGCCCAAGTCGCCTTTCGGTCCACCGCGCAGACGGAGACATTCCTTGCCGGCTTCGAAGTGTTCGAACCTGGTGTGGTGCCGGTACAGCAGTGGCTACGCCCCGGCTTGCCGGACACTCGAATGGTCATGCTCGGTGCCATCGGACGCAAACCCTGAGCATCCGATATGGACAGGAGTAGTCTCGAACACGCCAGCTTGTCGGTCGCCTTCATTTCGAGCGTGAATCAGGTTCTGTCCCAGTCGATCAGAGAATGAAAAGATGAAGATCCTCAAAATTGTCGCTGGTGTCGTGTCGACGATCGCAACGGTCGCCGCGGTCACGACCGGTGCCTCGGTTGTCAATGCTCCTGTCGCCTCCGCCGCTCCCGGCGAGTTCCTCATCACCAGAGAAGTCCCCACCCTGGACGATCTCCACGCCCAGGTCGTGTTCCTGATCGAAACACCCGCCTCCGACGAGGCCAAGGCCGCCAATATGGAAGGCGGCATGAAGGCGGTCGTGGTCGCGCGCACCCTCTACAACCTCGGCCTGTTCCGAGCTCCGCTCGGGTCGAACGCGGTCACCGGTCCCGAAACCCAGAACGGCAATGTGCACACCGCGATGCTGCGCAGCAAGACAGCGGGACGACCGGATCTGGTTGCGCGGGTGGTGTGGAAGCGTATCGATGGCGTCTGGAAGCTGTCCAACAGCTCCGTGTGCGAGGGCGTCAAGGCCGTGGGGCTGGCGATGTCCTGTGACTTCTGACCGGCTCCCAGCATCGTGATCGACATCCGTGGACTCACCCTGAGCTACTCGGGCGTGACCGTCCTCGAAGTCCCGGAACTGAGCGTGGCCGACGGTGCGCTCACCTACCTGATCGGCCTGAACGGCACCGGCAAAACCACGCTGCTGCGGTGTATCTGCGGCATTATCGCGCCTGCCACCGGCACCGTCCGGGTCGACGACACCCTCATCCGGGCCCATCACGCCACACCGGCAACTCTCGGAATGCACCTCAACTACCGAGCTTTCGACCCACGCCACACCGCACGTCGGCACCTACGCTGGATCGCGCGCGCTCGTGGACTACCCACCGGCCGGGTCGGCGACGTCCTCGAGATCGTCGACCTGGTCCGGGTCGCCGATCGCCGACTGGCGCACTATTCGCTCGGGATGCTCCAACGTGTCGGCATCGCCGCCGCATTGCTCTGCGAGCCTCGAACCCTGCTGCTCGACGAACCTCTCAACGGCCTCGACATCGCGGGCATCCGCTGGATACGCGAACTCCTGCGCCGTCTCGCCGATGCCGGGACCTGCGTCCTGGTTGCCACGCACCTGCTCGATGAGGTCGAACGCAACGCCGACCACATCGTCATCCTCGGGAACCAGCGCATTCTGACCGACCAGCCGTTCGCCCACATCATGAACACCCTGGGGCCCGGGGAGACCAGCCTCGAAGACGCCTACCTGCGAATCGCTGGCCCACCAACCCAACTCACGTCCGGCGTGGCCCCATGAACAGTCCCGGTCCAGCCACCCTCATCCGCCGCGGCGTCGCCGCCGAATGGACCCGCACCACCGGGCGCAGCTTCCTGTGGACCGCCGCGGTCCCCCTCACCTTCGTGCTGCCGCTGGTCATCACCTTCGGAATCGCCGCCGTCGCAGAACGACTCGCCGCCCTCCCCGGACAGAGTTACGTAGCCACGGTCTCCACCACCAACTCCGTGTACTGGGTCATCACCTTTTCCGTGTCGATCATGATGGTCACCGCCGCCTACGCCCACGCCACCCAATGGCACGGTCAGACAAGCGATCTCAATGCCTTCCTGTTTCCCCGGTCATGGACGGTCGCGTTGGCCCGGTGGATCTACTACGGCGCCATCGCAGCGGTATCGACAACTGTTCTACTGATCGTCGTCATGGTCACACTGCCACACCAATTTCCCCACATCTATGGAGCTGTGAACGTCACCGACTCCGCCGGTATCCGGTTCCTCTGGACCGTCCCGACCTACGCCTTCGCCGCATGCGGAGTGGGTGTCGCGGTCGGGTCACTGATTCGCACTCCGTCCGCCGCGGTCGCCGTTCTCCTGTTCTGGGTCTACGTCGCAGAGAACGCCATCAACCTGCTGCCCCATGGATACACCCTGCAGGCCTACGCCCCGTTCCTCAACGCCGTCGCCGCAACCGGCCAGGAAGTCGCCTTCGTTCCTCGTTTCGGCCGCACGGGATCTCTGCTCTACTTCATCCTCGTCGCCGTCACCCTCTTCATCATCACGGCCGTTCTACCGATCCTCATGCGCCTGATGTCCAGGCGTCGCAGAACGCTCGCCGAATCAGACACAACCTGAGCCGAACCCCACGAGCCCGGCGACGCCGATTGTTCTCGGCCGCACGATTATCCAGAGACCGGGCGAACCTCGAGCGGGAGTTTTCCCGGCACAGGGATCGGACCCATGACTCGCGGCAACTTCTTGTTCGTGGCGGGCCGGAACTCCCACTTCGACAGCAGACTGCAGAGAGTCGTTTGCAGTTCCACCCACGCGAAATTGTTACCGATACACATCTGCTTGCCCATGCTGAACGGAACGAAGCTCCTGCATTTCGACCCGGAGTTCGAGGTCGACCACCTATCGGGGTCGAAAACGTTCGGCTCGGCGAAAATGTCCGGATTGCGGTGGATGGCCGCGATACTGTAGCCGATATTGGTGCCAGCGGGAAATGCGAAACCGTCGAGTTCGACCGTCGTGACGCTACGTCTCGTCTGCAGCAGTGCCGAATGGGTTCGCGTGACCTCGTTCAGGAACCGGTTCAGATAGTCGAGCTGGTCGAGGCTTCGGGGGCTGAGGTCTCCTGCGGCGGAAATCTCTTGCCGCAGTTTCGAAGCCACCTCCGGATGCTGTGACAACTCGTACAGAGCCCAGGTCAGTGCGGCGGTCGAGGCGTCGATCCCACCGAAGAGGATGGTCATGGCCTGCTCTACCAGGAACTCGTCACTACGGTTTTCCTCATCTGACGAATCCAGCAGGATGTCGATCAGGTCGTTCCGGCGGTCACCGCTGCCCCGGCGCGCGACGAGCAGCTCCCGGCAGTAGTCCCGCAGCTGCCTTCCTGCCGAGAGGAATTTGCGATTCACCGGCAATGGCAGGCTCGCCAGCCTCTTCGGCAGCACACTGCCCACTATGGCGCCTGCGCCTATGTCCTCGATCAGACCCGAGATGAGTTGTATCTCCTCGGTATCGGGTTCGTGCGAGAACATGGACCCCAGCAGGTTGGCGATCACCAATTCCAACATTGCGGAACGGACCTCGACGATCTGGCCTGGCCGCCACGAACTCGCCAGCACATCCGCGTTACGCTTCATGATGTGCGCGTAGCTTTCCAACTCTGTTCGATGGAACGCTGGTTGAAGCAGACGACGAATATCGTTGTGCTGCCGACCATCCGCGACGATCAGCGATTCCCCGAATATGAGCCGGATGCGTTCGAACAGGAGCCCTCGCTCGTAGGCGTCGGAGTTCTCCACCAACACCCTGTGCAGTAGTTCGAAATCGGTAATGACATAGACAACGAGATTTCCGATCTCGACACGCGCTATCTTCCCGACGCTGGCCAGATCCACCATGAACTGGACTGGATCGCGCCACAGTCTCCAACCGTGTCCGACAACAGGCAAACGTCCAGGCCCGCACGGGACGTCACGAAGGTCCACTGTCTCTCGCCCCCTCTTTCAGCAGGTCCAAGGCTGAGGACTTGGAGGATCCGATCACGATCGCCGATGCCCGTTGCCGATCCACACGATACCTTAGCCCGGACTTTGCGCGACAGCGGGTTGACAAGCGAAAACATCTGTCCCGCAAGGCATGATGACACCTGCTGACGATTCTTCGTGGTCCCGGAACCCGCCTGGTCCAGCCAAAAGGCCCCCAAACACCCCGGGACGGTTCAGCGCTCGCCGGCCGCATCCCGGTGATCCATCCCACATGATCGCGACCAGCTAGAACCGAATCCCAACAGGGTTGAGCCGCAACAGATCCAACCGGCGATAGAACCGACCGCATCGGCGCGGCGGCCGACCGAGATCCCGAATCAGCAACAGCGACAAGCGGTTCGACGACCGCGTGGACGAGGCAGCCGACCGCAACGAAGCCGACGACGAATAGCTGAACGCAGGGTGCGGTGAGATCCAGCAGTATGGCGCAGATCGTGCAGGCGATATGAGGCGATATGGATTGTCAGGGTTCGGAGACGGCTGCTTCGTAGGCGCGAAGCGTCGCTATGACCAGGGCACGCTCCTCGGCCGTCAATGGGCCCAACGCGGCGCGCCAGCCGCGGTCAGCACCACCCAGCCAGGCCGCTACCGCCGTTCGATGGGAGTCGGCGATGGTAACAAGGATTCGCCGCCGATCGTTGTCGTCGGTCTGCCGCTCGACGACGCCTTGACGATTGAGATCGGCGACCATGAGACTCACGGTCGTGGGCGCCACCTGCAGTCGCTCGGCCAGCTCGTTCACCGTCAGCGGCCCGTCGAACAGCACATAAGTCAGCAACGAAAGATGACGTGGCGCCAAGTCGAACGATCGCAAGGCCTCTGGAACCGGCAGGCGTTTCGCGCGCCCGACCAACCGTGGCATGAGCAGCACCATGGCGCGAACGCTGTCGTCGAGGGATGGACCAGGCTCCGTTGACATAACCTTTCCCTCCAAACTATCTTTGCTTACAAAGCAAATTGCCGAACCAGGTCCCTATGGTCCCACGCGAACGTGCGGATCCCACGCTCCATCAAGGAGAGACACAGTGATCGAACCAGGCGTACGCCCCAGAGCACTGACTGTCGGATTACGTCCACAAGCCATGGACTACAGCCGCTTGCCCGATCTGGACGAGACACAATTGACCGCCCGGATCGCCGCCGCGAACGATGCCTTGCGGGACACCGAATTCGATATCACTCCATGCCTGATCAGCGCATCGCCCGACGAAGCCGAAACCGAAATACGGACACTGCTCGCCGATCAGCGATTCGACTTCGTCATGATCGGCGGCGCGGTACGAGCCCTCCCCGGGCACACCGTGCTGTTCGAGCGCATCATCAACGCCGTAGTCGAAGCGGCCCCGGGAATTCGATTCTGCTTCAACACTTCACCCGAGACCACCCTGGACGCGCTCCGCCGAGTATCCGCGTCCGCCTGAACTCGCGACACGCACCGACGCCGAACCGATTGTCCGGCTGTCACCGGGGCACAGCCCCGGACACACAGCCGATGGACCGCGCTTCGCCGAATGCGCTGCAATCCCGCTGGGCGGTCGTTCGAGAACCATGCCGTCAGCACATTCCTAGCCGAGTACACACCGCCGGTAATCATAACGGCGAGGCTTACGCCCGGGGGGCGGTACCAGCTGGGCCAACTCGAGGCCGACCGGCGCTGCCCAGCGGATTCTGGCCTGGGTTCGGTGGCATCGTCGTCGGCCGCGCGGCTTCCCGTCCACTCAGCGGGATCGGCGTCTCCACGTGGGCCCGTCGACGAGGCGCGTTCGTTCGCGCCGAGCGCGAGCCGGGCAGCAGGAACGATGGTGGTGCGAACCGCACGCGTGCGCGCGACCGCGGGGTGCTGACCACTACGGCCTGTTCGGAGGACTCCCATTCGCACACCCACAACCCGCCGAGCACCAGAACCCGCGGAGACCGACCGTCGCCCAAAGCCACGGTGATCGGCTCACCAGTGTATTCACCCCACACCACCCACCAGTGCGACCGGGAACCGACGGTGAGTGATCCGGAAACCCCGACAGCCATCTCGCCGCGGCCGGACCACTGCCGCCACAGCAGTTCGTCGTGCGTCGCTTCGGTTCTCGCCTCGTTTTGTCCGGGATACCGGACCCGGAAACACCGGTCCGCGGCCCGCCACTGCAGCTGCATGCCCGACAGTGGCAACAGCGTTTCCTCGATAGCTGGATCGTTCGTGTTGGCTGGCACCCCGGAACCTTTCTCTGCAAACCCGCCCGCTGCGTGGCTTACCCGGGCATTACCCACCAGGTACTTACCAAACCGTGACCACCGCAACGAGATCCGCGCACCCCGCCATGCATCGACGCGTGAAACCGCTTCCGGCGGCCCAGGCACTGCACGAATCCGCTGCGATACGACCTCAGTGCAGACCGAAAGAGTATCGCCCCAACGTCCATCGGACCGCGGTGAGAGCTTCAGACCATGAGCCATTGAGCCGAGACCGCAGGGCGGGCCCATAGTCCGCGGCATCGAGCTCGGCCCGCAGGTCCACCAGGCGGCGTTCGAGCAATCGCGCATCCGCGGCATTCATCCCGTCGCGCGCGTGCTCGAGCGCGACCAGCACGCGCCGCTGCAACCCATCCACGAAGCCGCGCCTCCCTTTCCAGCTCCCGCCGCGCCCCACCTCTCGGGGCACGGCCCGTTGCTCGCTTACCCACGGTTTCCGCATTGAAACAGCTGCCCTGTGCGCCACCGAAAGGTGAATGTGGCTCTTGGGCAACCCATCCCGGGCATCGCGGCGTATCGCGGGGCGAACGACTTCACCCGCGATACGGTCGCCGTGGGTGAGTCCCTCGCGGCGCCCCAGGCGTGCCGATCTCAATTCGTGGTCGGCGTATTTCCGTCAATGCCCTGGACTCTGCCGGCTTGCCGGAGCGCGTACAGGACGCAGCGCAGTCGCGATTCGACGGTGCCGAACAAGTGCGCGATTACGCTGCGCCCCACCGCCGATCGTCGGCTCAGTCACGGAGTGCTTGGTGACGCAGTGCGGTGAGGGTTGCGGAGAGGATGCGCGAGACTTGCATCTGGGATACGCCGATCTGTTCGGCGATTTGAGTCTGGGTCCGGTTCTCGAAGAACCGCAGATGCAGTACCTCGCGTTCACGGGCCGGGAGTTCACGCAGCAGCGGGGCGATCGCGAGGGCATCCTCGGTGAGTTGATACCCGTTGTCCTCGCCGCCGAGTTCCCTGGCCAGTTGCGCAGCCCCGGGCTCGCGGCCGGTGTCGTCGGGGGACCCGTCGATGGTATCGGCGTTGTAGGCGTTGGCAGCCAGCAGTGCTTGGGTGACCTCGACGCGGTCGACGTCTAGTTCGGCGGCCAGTTCCGAGGCATTGGGCATGCGGTGCAGTCGGTGGGCCAGTCGCTCGGTGGCCGGACCGAGGGCGGCCTGCAACTCCTTGGTGGGGCGTGGAACGCGCACCATCCAGGTGCGGTCGCGGAAGTGGCGGCGTACTTCGCCCATGACCGTGGGGACGGCGAAGGCCAGAAACGAGACGCCTCTCCCCGGGTCGAACCGGTCTACCGCGAGCACCACCCCGAGTGAGGCCACCTGATACAAGTCCTCATAGGTTTCCCCACGCCGCGAGTAGCGGCGGGTGATGTGCTCGGCCAAGGGCAGGCACAGATCGATGATTTGTTCGCGCAGCCGAACGCGTTCGGGATCCCCACAGGGCAGCGCCACCATCTTCTCGAGCCAAGGCTCGATGTCGTCGTAGGTGTCATTGCCCCGGTTGGACCGCGACACAGGTGCGGACCGGGCGGTGAGAGAGGAGGTCATCGGATGCTCCGGGCGGCCCCATTCACTGCGCGTCGGCGCTGGGGTTGAACGCCGCAACGTCAGAAAGCCGCAGAACTCGAGTATTGCCGAACCCCGCGGCGCGGTCAGTACAGAAAACGAACCGCGCGATCCACCATGCGAAAGAAATAGATTCGGTGGCCACAGTCCCCCGGCGAGAGATCTCGGACGACGAGAGCGAACCGACCACCGAACTGCTGCTCGCGCACAAACCTCCCGAGGATCGCGAACACGTCGCCGAAGCCATCGCCCGCTCCGAGGACCAGAGCGAGCCCTTCTCCAGCCGACACAGGTTCACCACGGGCGTCGAACATTCGGTCACTCACGAATCCATGCCGGAGAGACCTTGCGGGGTCGACTCGTCGGACTCGAGTTCTTCGCCTTCGGGATGCTCGTCAGCGTGTGTGGGTTTGGTGTGCTCCTCGGCGAAGTCCGCGTCCTGCTGCATCGATTCCGCAGTTATCGGGTCTATGTCCGGCCCGCCCATCTCATCTTCCGCCCGATTCGTCTCGGGCTTCCCGGTCTCGTTCATCTCATGCATCGGATCAGCCTCCTATTCGAGTCGAGATCACCGCGAAAAACCGCAGGACCAATACTCGGCGTTCATGTTCGGGCAACTGCGCGATCAGCACCCCCCGCGCACCACAGCTCAACCGGTGGCAAGCATGTGGATTGCCCGGTTCTGTTTGCCGGGCAATCCGCTCACACTGCAGTTCAGGGTCAGTTCTGTTGATGTGCGCGCTGTCGCTTTTCATCGGCTTCCGCCCGAGCGCGCTCCTTCTCGGCCTCGGCCTCCTTCTTGGCGGCCTCACGCTGAGCATCGGCCCGGTCCTGCTGGCTTCGGCCCTCCTTGCGAAGCTCGTCGTTGCCCAGAACCGATCCGGCGGCCTCCTTCGCCTTTCCCTTCACCCCTTCGGCAGCACCCTCGAGACCCTCGCGAGTACCGCTCTTCTCGTGCTCAGACAATGCATTCACCTCCAAAACGTCCGAATCAATGACCTCGTCCGCCTACCCGGCGCAGCACCACCGAAACGGCCAGCACGGGGCCCGGGGTCCGCGCGGGACAAGATCACCGCATAACAAACGACCTGCCGGTGGGGCATGACGTGGCGCAGGCGACCTGTCGCGAGGCTGGTCGAATAGTCGACGCGGCCAAGTCCCACGTAACACGTGATGACGCTGATTCTCGCCTGGCTGGCGACGGGGTGCCGTGCAGCAGCAATCGCTGCTTACGTGGACTCGATGGCCCACCGGATCACAGTCACCTATCGCCTCGAAAAACATGTTTGAAACCGCGGTAACCGGGTGTCCCGGTGAAGCGTGTTCGTCATTACAAGGAAGGGACGACCGATATGCCCGCGACAGGTGTCTCAGGGGGTCACGATAAGCGGCCGGCGCAAGAAGCGGTCGAGCAGGATGCGGTGGTGCGTTGGCCGGACCCGAGTCCCTTGAACGCGTGGTGGGCAGAGGTCATGGCGGGGTGCAGTGTCTCGCCGCCTTGAACCGATGGTAAGCGATGACCAGATCGACGATCGACAGATATTGTTCAATTCCGTTGTCCAACAATAATATTCGGCACACTCGACCGTTAGGAACCCACCGCGACCTCGCCGGATCAGCGTTTGCGCCCCGGGCTGGCGGGTGAGCCCGAGCAGTTTCGGATCCGTGGTCGTCGCGACCCGCCAGATCGCCGCGCCCTTGGGCCCGATCCGCTCCGGAAAGAGTGGGACACATCGAGCCCGCCCCCTCGGCACAACTTCTACGAACTACCTCGCATCCGCTCCGAACGCCCGGCGTTCGAACTGCACTACCCGCACATGGCCGAACGGATGCGCGCAGAATCCCACGTCGGCTGGGGCCGTCAGGAGCCGGGAAACACCCGCACGCAGGCGGTCACCGAAACCGGTGACACCCGAGACGAACCGAGCGGGCATTGCCCGCAATTCCGCATATGCCGCCGCGCTGCCGGGCAGCGCAACGATTCGAAAGACACACGATGACACCCATCTGGACGATCGAAACACCGACCCCTGTCCGCCTACACGTCACTCCCGGCCTGCGGTACGAGGTCCTCGTTGTCGGCGGTGGGCTCACCGGCCTGGTCACCGCATTGCTGCTGGCCGAGCACGGGGTCGAGTGCGCGGTTCTGGAAAGCGGCCGCATCGGCGCAGGCACCACCGGTGCGAGCACCGCCAAAATCAGCCTGCTGCAAGGGGTTCGGGCACAGCAGATCCGCCGCCGTCATTCCGAGCGAATGCTGCGCGCGTACCTGCAGGCCAATCACGAGGCCCACCAATGGCTCAGGCAGTTCTGTGAAAGCCGAGATGTGGCCATTCAGAATGCCGACGCGTTCACCTACGCGCAGTCCGATCGTGAACTCGCGGCTGTGCGCCGGGAATACGATGTCCTGCGGGCCGCAGGGCTGCCGGTGGAACTCGTCGGCACTCTCGATACGCCGTTCCCGGTCGCAGGCGCTGTGCGGCTCGGCGATCAGTCACAGGTGAACCCGATGCCGCTGCTGACCGTGCTCGCCGCGGAGGTCGAATCCCACGGCATACCTATCTACGAATCCAGTCCTGTGCGTGCAGTGAGCAGCGGGTCAGGGAATGAGCAGCTCGTCGAGACCGCGCACGGCGTGGTCCGCGCGAGCACGGTCGTGCTGGCGACCGGCACACCGATTCTGGATCGCGGCGGCTTCTTCGCCCGGCTGGTGCCACAGCGCTCCTATCTGACCGCGTACCGGCTCAGTGACCCGATCCCGTCCGGCATGTACATCAGCGCCGGTCAGCCCACCCGCTCGGTACGTTCGATCCCCGACCCCGACGGCGAGGTCCTGCTGGTCGGCGGTAATGGCCACGTGGTCGGTCGCCAGGACCGCACCGCCGAGGCCGTCGCCGAGCTCATCACCTGGACCGCGCAATGGTTCCCCGGCGCCACCCCGCTGACCAGTTGGTCCGCGCAGGATTACCACCCCACCGGAGAACTGCCCTTCGCCGGCTCACTGCTGCCGGGCCGCGACGAGATCCTGTTGGGCACCGGCTACGCCAAGTGGGGGCTGACCAACGGTGTCGCCGCCGCGCACCTGCTCGTCGGCCAGCTCACCGGCCGCACCCCCGACTGGTCACAGGCCTTCGCCACCTGGCGGCTGTTCGACTGGAAATCGCTGCCCGCCGCCCTGCGCGCCAACGCCGGTGTCGCTCAGCAGTTTTCATCCGGCTGGCTCGGCGCCGCCCGCGCCGCGCCCGACACGGCGACGCCGCGGGAAGGGACCGGTCGGGTCGAGCGTCATCTGCCGTGCCCCGCCGCCACCAGCACCGTGGATGGCACGACCACCACCGTCTCGGCAGTTTGCCCGCACCTGGCAGGCATCGTGCGCTGGAACCCCGCCGAACGATCATGGGACTGCCCACTGCACGGTTCCCGTTTCGCCGCCGATGGCTCACTCCTGGAAGGTCCCGCCACCCGCTCCCTACCCCAGCTCACCTCCTCGAGCACCGCGGCCGCGCCGAAATCGGAGCGATGAGCAAGACAGACCGAGAAGTCACGGCAGCCCGTAGTCCTTCCTGCGCCGAAACAGAACCACCGCGACCAGTACCGGGATGGCCAGCAGTATCAATAATTCCATGATCTGCGGCTACCCGATTTCGCAAATACCGACAGCTGTGCGGGTATGTATTCGGCCGCCCGAGGCCCAGGCCGCCGATTGCCGGGCACCGCCCGCTTGCGAAGCGTGTAGTCCCGTGAGCCGAGGGTAGGTCGCGGACGTGCGGAGGGCTGCCCGAGGCAGCAACCCCCGTTGAATGGTGTACGTCCGGCCGATCGCGCCTGCCTGATCGACTCCGCGGGAGCATGACGCGAACTCGACTGGCCGCCAAAGCATTAGGCACTCGATATCGCCCAAGGACTCACGGCCGCACGGCGGACCGATCGCTGCGGCCACAGAGCCCCGGCCTTTGTCCCACCACAGCTGCAACCGCATCCCGGGCACACCGTTTCGCCTCGCCCTGACGTTTTGCCAGAGACGTGTGCGCTGCAACAGACAGGGTAGGTCCCAGACAGCCCGCTCTACCGGGCGCGGCGGAGTACCGGTGCCGTGCCCATGGCCATACGAAAGCAGGAGGACATCACTTTGACGACCGCACGAGAACTCATGTCACCTCACGTGGCGTGCGCACATACCGGCGACTCGGTCGTGGACGCTGCCCGCAAGCTGGCCGCGACGCACGATGGCGCTCTGCCGGTCTGCGACGCGAACGGGACTCTGATGGGGATGCTGACAGATCGCGACATCGTGTTGAAAGTCGTTGCACAGCAGAGTGATCCGCTCACCGTGCGCGTCGGCGACCTGGTCGGGGTCGTCCCGTATGTGGTGCAGGCGGATGCCGACGTGACCACTGCGTTGAAGGCGATGGCCGAACACCGGGTATCCCGCATCCCGGTGCTCGAGGGCACGAAGTTGGTAGGCATCCTCGCCGAGGCCGATCTGGCACGTGCACTGGCGCACCGTATTCCGGCGCGAGAAGCCGAAATCGGCTCGGCCCCATGAACACCCGCTGACCACGAGCCCACGGGGCGATCCTCGGGCCCACGGGCGTTCGCAGGACTACAACCGGCACGGCGGCCCGGCCAACGCTCGGCGGGCATGCTGACCTCATATGACAGTCCTGAAAGTTGTTGCGACGCACAGTGATTCCGCCAATGTGCTGGGCAGTGAATCGCGAATCGACTATCGCAATACACTGGGGCACAACACAAAACACATCAGTAACCGGACCCGGAACGCAGTACTGATCGCTACACCCGCATTCCGCCGCGACAGCCGCCACGACACCCGGTGGGCGGTCCGGCGAAGGTTTCCGCCGATCCCCCGCCCGCGCGGTCACGGTGCCGAGTCCGGCCGGGCGGCCTCGGCGCGTCGCCGTGAAATCGACGCGCTCGGCTTGCCAACCAGCTCATCGGGCGACCACACGCAACGTGTGCAGTTGCGGGTCGGCCGGATCCGGGACGTTCATGCCCGCTGCCAGGCCCGAGCGCAGATAGTCGATGACCGCTCGGTCGATGAGTTCACCGGGAATCAGCACCGGGATGCCGGGCGGATACGGGGTGACCTCCTCCGCGGCGATACGCCCCGGGGCCTGCTCGATCGGCACCGCCTGGCAGGGACCGAAGAACGCCTCGCGCGGCAACATCACCGACTCCAGTTCCAGCTCGCGCGGCGCGGGCAACCTCATCTCGGGAGCAGCGGTTCCGGTGAGCCGTGTCCGCCACGCGGTGACCGCATCGATCAGCGTGTCCACGGTGGTCTTGTCATCCGCGATCGACAGGGTGGCCAGAATGCGCCGGTGGTCGCTGTGACCGAGGTCCAGGCGCCGGTTGTCACGGAGCCAGTCCGCCACCTGGTAGCCGCTCGCGCCGGTCGCGGCGACGTCCATCAGCACCTGGAGCCGATCGAGCTCGTGTGAGGCCTCCGCGCCGAGCAATTCGTTGTGCATGACGGTGATCCCAGGGATCGCGGACAATGCGCTACGCGCGTAGTCGGCGATATCCAATGCGGCGCCGAGCAATTCGTGCCCCTGCTCGACCATCTGCCGACGCCAGCCATCCATCGCGGCATACAGCAGAACATTCGGGCTGGTCGTCATCAGCAGGTCAGCGCACAGCTTCAGGCGAGCCCGATCGACCAAATCCCCTTGGACGTGAAAGACCGAGCCCTGCTCGAACCCGGCACCCATCTTGTGCACGCTCACCACGCAGACATCCGCGCCCGCGTCCATGGCCCAGCGCGGCAGGTCCGGATGGAACGGCAGATGCGCACCCCACGCCTCATCAACGATCAACGGTTTGCCTCGTTCGTGACACACTCGCGCGATCCCGCCGATATCAGCGCAGGTACCGTACGGGCTGGGGCTGACGATCAACGCCCCGGCGGCCTCGGGATGCCGCACCCACGCCTCACGGACCGCCTCGGGCGATGGCGGATGCGAGAAATGCCGCGCTGCATCCCATTTCGGTGACACCCAGTAGGGCCGCACACCGGAGAACACCAATCCGGCAATGACGGATTTGTGACTGTCGCGGCCGAGGATCAGGCCGCCGTCCCCGCCCGCCACCGCCAGCATCGCCGCCTTCACCGACAGCGAACTACCGCACGTCGAGAAGAAGGCCGACTCCGCGCCGACAGCCTCGGCCATCAGTTCCTCAGCGTCACCGAGGACATGGCCCCGAGCGAGCCGGTCGTCCACCCCCGGCGCGGCCAGCACATCACAGCCGAGCGCATCGCCGAGCACAGCCCGCACCCGTGGGTCGGCACCGCGTCCCTGCCGGTGGCCGGGAGGAGTGAAGCCATACCGCCCCGATCGCCGGTACTCAGCCAGCGCATCGAGCATCGGTGCGCGCGCCTGTCGATTCTCCGATGCCATTCCATTCACCCCACTCGCGGTCAACGTGTCCCTTTCGATGACGGTCGAAATCGGTCGAACGTCCAGTCGGCCCGGACCGAGGATCCGATCGGGCCCGCCCGCGCTCTACCCGGCAGACCACACCCCAATCAGCCTCCGCCGATCCCACTTCCATACGCAGCCAATCCCACCCGGCAAGCCCACGACGACGCTCACCAGCCAGTGCCAAGGCCGACTGGCGTCCGCGCGCTGCAGCAAAGTCCGCGGCAACGCTCAGCGAATGGCAATGTCCAACATGTTCCCAGCGGGAGACAGGCGCGACCCTGAGGTGCCCGCCGGCGCGATACGCGGGTCGGTCGTGTGAGCGCGGGATAGGGTGAGTTGATGTCCGAGATCGACGAGGTGGCGAAGTCGGTGGCCGCGGCCGCGCGAAAAACTGGGCGCACGGTGGCGGTAGCGGAATCGTTGACCTGCGGGAACCTCGCGTCAGCACTCGGCGCGACGCCGGACTCGGCACAGTGGTTGCGCGGGTCGGTGGTCGCCTATAGCGAGCAGGTCAAGAAGCGGGTACTCGGAGTTCCGGAAGTTCCTGTGGTATCGGAGATTTCGGCGCGTGCGATGGCCGCGAGTGTGCGGTCTCTGCTCGACGCGGACGTCGCTGTCGCGGTGACGGGCGTAGGCGGGCCCGGTGCGCAGGACGGTGAGCCGGCGGGGTCGGTGTGGCTGGCAGTCGACAGCGGCGACGAGCAGTGTGCACGGCACGAACAGTTCGAGGGCGACCCCGAATCGGTACTGCGGCACACCGTCGCCGTAGCACTCGAAATGCTGCTCACAGCACTCCGCGGGCACTGACAGCATGCTCCATCGAGCCAAACCCGGACCCGACATCTGTTCCTCATGGCCCTGGCCCGCAGCAATGCGGCCGGACCCGGCCGTCGAAATCGCCGAGTACGCAGCCTAGTTGTTGCTGGCCAAGGGGTTGTTGACGCTTCATGGTCGCATCGTCGGCGGCGCAGACTCGCCTGAGCGTAGTCCGTTGGGCGCTACCGCGATTGTGTTGCTGCGATCAGGTCCAGGAGCCCTGGGAAGCGGTCATTCAGGTCGTCGACCCTGAGTCGGCTGCGCCGTTCGAGCCCATATTGCCGCTGATGGATGACGCCCGCTTCGCGCAGCACCTTGAAGTGGTGGGTGAGGCTCGACTTGGGGCGGTCGAACCCGAACCATCCACACGGGTGGTCGAACTCATCTGACTCGAGCAGCAACTTGCGGGCGATCGTCATGCGCAAGGGCTCGGACAGCGCCGCCATCACCACCTCGAGGCGCAGGTCGCTCACGGCGGGCTCTGGCAAGAGGGGCGGCAGCTCAACAGCGTCGACAGCATCCATACGGATCAGCCTACCAATTTGTACGAAAATTCTCGTACTGCTACCTTCCTTGTACGAAAATACTCGTACAAGGAGACGGTGATGACGACACAAACAACTCCAGTCCAACCCCGGGCCGCTACCGCCTGGCAGATATCGCGCGCGGCTTGGGCGGTGACCGCCGTCTTCGCACTATCGAACTCGCCGACCCCGCTGTACGTGCACTGGCAGGGGAGGATCGGGTTCTCCTCCGGGACGCTGACGGTGATCTTCGCCGTCTACATCGTCGGACTCGTCGCGGCCCTGCTGGTGGCCGGTCGCGCCGCCGATCTCTACGGCCGCAGGGCTGTGGTGGTGCCGGGGATCCTGGTGGCACTGGCCTCAGCGGTTCTGTTCATGGTCGCCGGAAGCGTCGCGGTCCTGCTCATCGCGCGATTCTTGGTGGGGATCGCGGTCGGCGTTGTCGTCTCGGCGGGCATGGCCGCCGTCGTCGACCTGGGCGGCGAGCATCGCCGGCACCTGACCTCGATGATCGCCTCGATCGCGATGGTCTTCGGCGCTGGCCTCGGCCCGCTCCTCGGAGGAGTCGTCTATCAGCTCACGCAGTCACCGGTCATCCCGGTGTTCAGCATCTACGTCGTGCTGCTGCTCTTCGCGCTCGGCGGGTACGTCGGCCTGCCGTTGGCGCGGTCCACCCCGGCCGCCGGATTCCCGTGGCCGCGAATTCCCAACGTCCCCGAGCTGCACCGCAGGCACGTCTCGAGCGGCGCTGCGGTCTTCGCACCCGGTCTCACCGCGACGTCGTTCGTCCTCTCGCTCGGCCCGTCCCTGCTGATCCTCGTCGTCGGGAACACCTCGCCACTGCTGGCGGGCGGAGCGGCTTGTGTGATGTTCCTGGCGGCAACCGGATCGCAGCTTGCGCTCACGAGACTGCCAGCCCACCGGCTCTTCGCCCTCGGGACCGCGGGCACCGTCCTCGCGATGGCCGCGGTCGCCCTGACCGTCGCGACAAAGGCCCCGTGGCTCTTCGTCGCCGCAGCGGTCTTCGCCGGCATCGGGCAGGGCCTCGGCCAGCTCGGCGGACTCCGGCTCATCGCACACCACGTCGACACCGACCGCCGGGCAGAAGCCAACGCCGCACTGAACATCAGTGCCTACGTGCCTGCCGCCATCCTCACGGTCGCGACCGGCTTCGCGGTCGGCCAGTGGGGCATGCCGCCGGCCGCCATCACCCTCGCCGGAATGCTCGGTGCGCTTGCGCTTGCTCTGGGGTTCGCGAGCTACCGACGCAACTCCGGAGAGTAAGAGCAGGTCGATGACGCACCGCAATGCCCCTCTCTCGCCGGAGGGACGCCGACGGCTTGTCGAGCGATGTCGCACGCGACCGATCGCGCATGTTGCCGCCGAGATGGGAATCTCGCGAGCCACGGCCTCGAAGTGGGTGAACCGCTACCGCGAACTCGGGGACCTCGGACTGCTGGATCGTTCCTCAACCCCGCACCGTCAACCGACGGCGACACCGACCGAGGTGATCAACCGGATCGAGGCCATGCGACGTGAGCACAAGTGGTCAGCGGCCCGCATCACCCTCGGATATCAGGGCAGCCGGTCCAGCAGCCACCGGCCCTGTTCTTCGGTCATCCACGAGGAATTCGCGGGCGATGCGGATGCATACAGCGCGTCATCGAACATCGACAGGCCCGGATCGTCGTGCGCGGTGAGCTCTTCCAGGTCGGCAAAGCCGTCGGTGGTGATCTTCAGGCTTCTGGGCAGCAGGGGCATGTTGCCGACATCGAAGAGTTCGGCCTGTTCGGCCGGAGTCGGCTTGGTGCTGTCGAGACAGAAGTAGACACCCACGCGGTGGTCCAATCCCCCGTATTCCAGATCCGCCAGTACGTACCGCGCCAGCAATGCCGACCATCCGGAACCGCCCAGGACGACGCGCTGCTCACCGGGGCAGCGCCGTTTGGTCTCCATGACCGCTGATCTGACCGTGCCGACCGCGGTGCTCCAGTCCGCATCGGCCTCGTAGCCGACGAGGATGACGTCCTTGCCGCGCCGGGCCAGCATGGACCCGAACGGGTAGTCAGGACTGTTCACCGTGTCGGCGAAGGCTTCCAGGGATGTGCTGTCTTTGTCACGGTCGGCGACCAGGATCACCGGTGCGGTCACCCGGGTCCCTTCGACCAGATATGCCCACGCGGTACCTCTGTTATCGAGCGTCCATTCCTGCGACGGTTTGCTCTTGACGGTCATGATCGAACTCCTCGAGGGTGAGAACGAACCACCGAAAAACAATCCGTGAACCTGCCGCCTCCCCACACAGGCAATCGGTGGGTAGAGGCGCCACCATCGCGCTCGCACCTGGCGACCAGCCACACCGGCCGGGTGACCACCAGACCGCACCAATGATAGAAGACTCCCGCACCCGAGCGGCGGCTATTCCAGTTCACGGATGGTGCCGATCACCCGCCCCGTCGCAATCCACAGTGATCGTCCCTGCTCCGGCAGGACCAATCGGTTTCGCGTTTTTCACCTTGCCGGACCGTGTCGTGCCTTTGATGTGACCGGAAGGATTGCCGGTGTCGAATATCCGGCGGCCGGCCGGTCGCGCCGATCCGAAGGAATTGATATGGCCACTGCTGTAGGAATCGATCTGGGGACGACGAATTCTGTCATCGCGAGCTGGCAGGGCGGCGAGCCGGTGGTGATCGCCAATGCCGAGGGCGCGCGCACCACACCATCGGTGGTTGCGTTCACCGAAAGTGGTGAGCGGCTTGTCGGTCAGCTTGCCCGCAGACAGTCGATTTTGAATCCGAAGGGCACGATCTATTCGGCGAAGCGATTCATCGGCCGCCACTTCGACGAAATATCGGAGGAAGCCAAGGCGGTGAGCTTCGACGTCGTCGAGGGCGAGGGCGGGGTTGCCCGATTCGATGTGCGAGGCAAGAAGTACGCGCCCGAGGAGATCAGCGCGCTGGTGTTGCGCAAGCTGGTCGATGACGCGAGCAAATATCTCGGGGAGCGGGTCAAAGAAGCGGTGATCACCGTGCCCGCCTACTTCAACGACGCACAGCGCAATGCCACCAAGGACGCGGGCCGGATCGCGGGGCTCGACGTCCTGCGCATCATCAACGAGCCGACTGCCGCCGCGTTGGCGTACGGATTGGACAAGCAGACCCACGAGACAGTGCTCGTATTCGATCTCGGCGGTGGCACCTTCGATGTCAGCCTGCTCGACGTCGGTGACGGAGTGGTCGAGGTCCGCTCCACCGCGGGTGATTCCCATCTGGGCGGCGACGACTTCGACCGGCGCATCGTCGACTATCTCGCCGACGAATTCCAGCGCGAACAGCACATCGACCTGCGTGCCGATCCGCAAGCGCTGCAACGACTTTTCGAGGCAGCGGAGAAGGCCAAGGTCGAGCTGTCCTCGGTGACCCAGACGCAGGTGAATCTGCCGTTCGTCACCGCCGACGCGAACGGACCCAAGCACCTCACCACCACGATCATGCGCTCGAAGTTCGAGGACTTGACCGCGGATCTGGTGCAGCGCTGCCTCGGCCCGGTGGAGCAGGCCATGAAGGACGCCAAGATCACCGCCCACGACATCGATGAGGTGATCCTGGTCGGCGGATCCACCCGCATCCCGGCGGTACAGGCGCTGGTGCGCCGGCTGACCGGCGGCAAGGATCCGAATATGAGCGTCAACCCCGACGAGGTCGTCGCGCTCGGCGCGGCGGTCCAGGCGGGCGTGCTCAAGGGCGAGGTCTCCGATGTGCTGCTGCTGGACGTCACGCCGCTGTCGCTCGGCGTGGAGACTCAGGGCGGGGTGATGACGAAGATCATCGAGCGCAATACCACCATCCCGGCCCGGCGCAGCGAAGTCTTCTCCACCGCGGAGGACAACCAGCGCGCTGTCGATGTGGTGGTGCTGCAGGGCGAACGCGAGCGCGCTTCCGACAACCGCGTGCTCGGCCGGTTCCGGCTGGAGGACATCCGGCCGGCGCCACGCGGCCAGGCGCAGGTCGAGGTCACCTTCGACATCGACGCCAACGGCATCCTCAATGTCACCGCGCGCGACAAGGACACCGGCAAAGAGCAGAGCATCACGATCAGCGAGCAGTCCAATCTGGACCAGAGTGAGGTGGACCGGATGCTCGCCGAGGCCGAGCAGCACCGCCGCGAAGACGAGGAACTGCGCAAGGCCGTCGATGCCCGCAACGCGCTGGATTCGGCCGCGTACCAGGTGGAGCGCCGCCTGGCCGAGCTCGGTGACAGCGCGCCGCCGCACGAGCGGGCACGCGCTGAGATGCTGATCGCCGACGCCAGGCAGGCCGTCAAAGAAGAAGCGCCACTGGATCGGGTGCAGTCGCTCACGTCGGAACTGCAGCAATTGCAGTACGGGTTGCAGAACGCGCAATCCGGTGGCGACCGACAATCGAGTTACGCGGGCACCGCCGGTACGGGCGGGGGCGCGGGCTCACCCGGTGACGACGACGTGATAGACGCCGAGTTCGACCGGAGTTGAGGGGATTTGATGGATACCTCCGCAGACCAGTCGACTGCCGATGCACCTGATCCGGGCGCGGGCAAGGAC
Source organism: Nocardia miyunensis NBRC 108239 (assembly GCF_001613065.1). Lineage (GTDB taxonomy): Bacteria > Actinomycetota > Actinomycetes > Mycobacteriales > Mycobacteriaceae > Nocardia > Nocardia miyunensis. The sequence continues at coordinate 18,724 of NZ_BDBQ01000113.1, read as the reverse complement.
CAGCCCGACGCCCAGATAGCTGAGCTGGAAGATCGCTGGCGCCGCACGGCCGCCGATCTGGACAATGTACGCAAGCGCTATGCCAGAGATCTCGATCGAGAGCGCGCGGCCGAACGATCGAAGGTGGCGGCCGCCTGGCTACCGATGCTGGACAACTTGGAACTGGCGCTGGCGCACGCGAACGGCGAGGCGGATCCACTCGTCGCGGGCGTCCGCGCGATCCGGGACCAAGCGGTGCAGGTACTCGAACAGCTTGGCTACCCAAGGCATTCGGAGGTGGGGGTGCCGTTCTCCCCGGAAATGCACGAGGTGGTCGGCGTGGTCGACCGGCCCGATTTCCCGTCGGGGACCGTGGTCGAGGTGGTTCGCCCCGGATACGGCGAGAACGGACGGCAGCTGCGTCCGGCGGCCGTGATCGTCAGCAGACGCGAGGGGTGAGCGTCGGTGGCGCGCGACTACTACGAGGTCCTCGGGGTTTCCCGTGACGCCGACAAGGACCAGATTCAGCAGGCATATCGCAAGCTGGCGCGGCGATATCACCCGGATGTGAATTCCGATCCGGCGGCGGAGGATCGGTTCAAGGAGGTCAGCGAGGCGTACGAGGTGCTGTCCGATCCGTCGACGAGGAGTCGTTACGACCGCTTCGGTGCGGACTTCCGGCGGGTGCCGGAGGATTACGACGAGCGGGTCGGCGCGGCCACCGGCGGGTTCGGTGGCGGCAGAGGTGGTTTCGGTGGCGGGACCCGGGTGCACTTCGGTCGCGGTTTCGACGGCAACGTCGACGTCGGCGACATATTCGGCGATATCTTCGGTGGCCGCCGCGGCGGATACGGACCGATTCCGGGTGCCGATCAGGAGGCGGTCCTGGAGCTGAGCGTCGAGGAGGCATACCGCGGCGGCAAGCGCAGGCTCGGCCTCGACGGGCGCAGCTATGACGTCGATATCCCGGCCGGGGTGATCGATGGCCAGCGGATCCGGCTGGCCGGGCAGGGCGGCAGAGGCAGTGGTGACGCGCCTGCCGGAGATCTCTATCTGGTCGTGCGCATCAAGCCGCATCCGCGCTTCCGGTTGGTCGGCCGCGACATCTACGTCGACCTGCCCGTCTCCCCGTGGGAGGCGGTGCTCGGCGCCACCGTCGCGGTTCCCACTCCGAGCGGCGAGGCGAAAGTCAAAGTGGCGCCTGGCTCCTCGACCGGGCGCAAGCTGCGATTGCGTGGCGCGGGCATGCCCAACGCTCGCGGGACCGACGGCAACCTGTACGCCGAGGTCAAGGTCATGGTGCCGTCGAAACCGACCGCGCGGGAACGGGAGTTGTTCGAGCAGTTGGCCGCCGAATCCAGTTTTGATCCGAGGAGAGAGCAATGAGTGCGCCCACACCGCGATACCTGCTCGTGCGGCGACCGGGGCTGCGGCTCGACGAGTTTTCGCGGCGGTCCGGTCTGCATCCGGACATGGTGCGCAGATTGGTCGCGCTCGGACTGCTCGACTGTGCCCGCGAAGGTACCGAACTTTGCTTCGAGCCGTCCGCGGTGGCGGTTGTCGCCCGAATTCAGCGCTTGCGGTCCGGGCTCGGATTGAACTATGCGGCAATCGGGTTGGTGCTCGATCTGCTGAAGCGAATCGAAGAACTCGAAGCCGATCCTCGTCGAAGGAGGACGTCGCGATGGACACCAGCAAGCTGACGGAGAAATCTCGGGAAGCCTTGAGCGAAGCGCAGAACGTGGCGACGCGATCGGGGCACAGCGAGGTGGACGGCGAGCATCTGCTGCTCGCCTTGATCGACCAGCGCGACGGGCTGGTGCCCCGGCTGCTCGACCAAGCGGGTGCGGATCTCGACGCGTTGCGCGCCGACCTGGATCGCGAGTTGGCCCGCCGGCCCAAGGTCAGTGGTCCGGGTGCCGCGCCGGGGCAGGTGATGGTCACCCAGCGATTGGCGGCACTGCTCGAATCGGCCGAACGAGAAGCCAAGCGGCTCAAGGACTCCTACGTTTCGGTGGAGCACCTGGTAATGGCGCTGGCCGAAGAGGGAACGGGCACTGCGGCGGGCCGGATCCTCGCGGGTCAGGGCATCACCAGAGAGTCGTTCCTGCAGGCGCTCACCACGGTTCGTGGCAATCAGCGAGTGACCTCGGCGACCCCGGAGGGCGCTTACGAGGCACTGGAGAAATACGGCCGCGACCTCGTCGCCGAAGCAAACGCGGGAAAGCTGGACCCGGTCATCGGCCGAGACGCCGAGATCCGCAGGGTGACGCAGATTTTGAGCAGAAAGACCAAGAACAATCCGGTATTGATCGGCGATCCCGGCGTCGGCAAGACCGCGATCGTGGAGGGCCTGGCCCAGCGCATCGTCCGTGGCGATGTGCCGGAAGGCCTGCGCGACAAAACGATCTTCTCCCTCGATATGGGTTCGCTGGTCGCGGGGGCGAAATATCGAGGCGAGTTCGAGGAGCGTCTGCAAGCCGTGTTGTCGGAGGTGAAGGCGGCCGAGGGCCGCATACTGCTCTTCGTCGACGAGCTGCATACCGTGGTCGGTGCCGGATCGGTCGGCGGTGAAGGATCCCTCGACGCGGGCAATATGCTCAAGCCGATGCTCGCCCGCGGCGAGCTGCACATGATCGGGGCCACCACCCTGGACGAGTACCGCAAGCACATCGAATCCGATGCGGCACTGGAACGTCGATTCCAGACTGTGCTGGTGGACGAGCCCAGCGTGGAGGACGCGGTGTCCATCCTGCGCGGCCTGCGCGAACGGCTCGAGGTCTTCCACGGCGTGAAGATCCAGGACGGCGCGCTGGTAGCGGCCGCGACACTGTCGCATCGCTACATCACCGACCGCTTCCTGCCGGACAAAGCCATCGACCTGGTCGATGAGGCATGTGCTCGGCTGCGCACCGAAATCGACTCCATGCCAGCCGAACTCGACGAACTCACCAGAAAGGTGACCCGGCTCGAGATCGAAGAGGCGGCCCTGTCCAAGGAGACCGACGCGGCCAGCAAGGCTCGCCTCGAGGAGCTTCGAAAAGAACTCGCCGATCTTCGGGCCGAGGCCGACTCGAGGCACGCCCAATGGGAGGCCGAACGGCAGGCGATCCGGCGGGTGCAGGAATTGCGCGGACAACTCGAGCGACTGCGCCACGAAGCCGAAGAGGCCGAACGCAATTACGACCTCAACCGCGCGGCCGAGTTGCGCTACGGCGAGATCACCAACCTGGAACGCAATCTGCAAGCGGCAGAGGAACAATTGCGGTCCAAGCAGGGTAAGCAGCCGCTGCTGCGCGAGGTTGTCACCGAGGACGAGATCGCCGAAATCGTCGCCGCGTGGACCGGAATCCCGGTAGCCCGGCTACAGGAGGGCGAGCGGGAAAAGTTGCTACGGCTCGATGAAATCCTGCACGAGCGGGTGGTCGGGCAGGAGGAGGCAGTGCAACTCGTCGCGGACGCGGTGATCCGGGCCCGGTCGGGCATCCGCGACCCACGCAGGCCGATCGGATCGTTCATCTTCCTCGGACCCACCGGCGTCGGCAAGACCGAACTCGCGAAGACCTTGGCCGCGGCGCTTTTCGACAGCGAAGACAATATGGTGCGCCTGGACATGAGCGAGTACCAGGAGCGGCATACGGTCAGCAGGTTGATCGGTGCGCCTCCCGGCTACGTCGGTTATGACGAGGGCGGGCAGCTCACCGAGGCCGTGCGCCGCAAGCCGTACTCGGTGGTGTTGTTCGACGAGATCGAGAAGGCGCATGCCGACGTGTTCAATACCCTGTTACAGGTGCTCGACGACGGTCGGATCACCGATTCGCAAGGCCGACAAGTCGATTTCCGCAACACCGTGGTGATCATGACCTCGAATATCGGCTCCCAGCACCTACTCGACGGTGTCACCGCCCACGGCGAAATCAAGCCGGACGCACGGGATCGGGTGCTCGCCGAGCTACGGGGGCACTTCCGCCCCGAGTTCCTCAACCGCGTCGATGACATCGTGCTGTTCACGCCGCTGACGCTGCCGCAGATCGAGCACATCGTCGAGCTACAACTCGAAGAACTCCGACGTCGGCTGGCGGAACGGCAGATCAGCCTCGATATCACCCCGCAGGCGCGCAGGCTCATCGCCCAGCACGGATTCGATCCTGTCTACGGTGCGCGGCCGTTGCGCCGCTACATCGCGCACGAAGTCGAGACGAAGATCGGCCGGGCGCTCATGCGCGGCGACATCGGTCAGGGCGGCGCCGTCACCGTCACCGTGGACGGTGCCGATCTCGCGGTCGCGTACACCGCGGCCGCGATCGCGGCATGAAAACGAGGTACGACCATGGAAACCGCGAAGATCAAATGCCCCAACTGCGGGAAGTTCAATCGGGTTGCGGCCGCGGCGGAAGGCACACCGCGCTGCGGCAACTGCCACAGACCGCTGCCGTGGATCGTCGCGGCCGACGACGACGACTTCGCCGAGGTGACCCGAAACTCTTCGGTGCCAGTCCTGGTCGACCTGTGGGCGACCTGGTGCCGGCCCTGCCTGATGGTCAGCCCGGCACTCGAACAGCTCGCGACCGAACGGGCAGGTCGGTTGAAGCTGGTCAAGGTCGACATCGATGCCGCACCGCGTACCGCCGAGCGGTTGGTCGTGCGGGCGGTGCCGACCTTGCTCGTGCTCGACCGCGGCGAGGCGCTGGCCCGGCAGGCGGGCGCTGCTCCGATACCGGAACTGCGGAGATGGCTGGACCAGGCCCTGTCCAATCGAGCGGATAAGGGGGTGACCGCATGACCTCCACCCATACCGATCCCCACGTCGCTGCGATCCGGCCGGTGGCGCCGCGGACACCACAGGGCTGCGAGGAGTGTCTTCGGCTCGGCACGCCATGGCTGCATCTGCGGCTGTGCCTGACCTGCGGGCACGTCGGGTGCTGCGACTCGTCCCCGATGCGGCACGCGCGAGCCCACGCCGCCGGGACCGGCCACCCCATCGTCCAATCGATGGAACCCGGCGAGAATTGGCGCTGGTGCTACGTCCACCAGAACTTCGTCTGATGAACGTCGAAACCCCCGACGATGTCGGCGCATATCCGCGATTGTCGGATGCGCAGGTGGCGACGCTCGCCGTCGGCGGCGCCCGGCGAGTCGTGCGCGCCGGAGAGATATTGGTTCGCGCCGGTGCGCCGAGCGACGAGTTCTTCGTGATCCTGTCCGGCACCGTCGCCATCGTCGACGACGATGGCGGGCAACGCCGGGTGCTGCGCATCCACGGGCCCCGCCGATTCCTCGGCGAGCTGGGCCTGCTGGAAGGCCAGGTCGCGTTCTACAGCGCGGAAATGACCGAAGACGGCGAGGTGCTGGTCGTCCCGGTCCAGCGGATACGCGCGCTGGTCGAACACGACCCGATGCTCAGCGACCTGATTCTGCGCGCGTATCTGCTCCGGCGCTGCCGGCTGCTCGATATCGTCTCCGGGTTCCGAATCATCGGTTCCTGCTACTCGCCCGACACCCGGCGGCTACGCGAGTTCGCGGTGCGAAACCGATTGCCGCACACCTGGATCGACCTCGAGCGCGACAGGAGGGCCGAACAACTCCTGCGTGATCTCGGTGTCGCACCCGAGGACACCCCGGTCGTCATCTGGCGGGGCGAGCGGGTGCTGCGCAATCCGACGAATGCCGAATTGGGGCACCTCATCGGCCTACCGGTACCGACCACGGCACGCGAAGTGTGCGACCTCGTCGTGGTGGGTGCCGGCCCGGCCGGCCTGGCCGCCTCGGTGTACGGCGCATCGGACGGGCTCGACACCTCGGTGCTGGAGGCGATCGCGGCCGGCGGGCAGGCAGGCACGTCCTCGCGGATCGAGAACTATCTGGGCTTTCCGGCGGGGATCTCCGGCACCGAGCTGGCCGAGCGCGCGGTCATCCAGGCTGGAAAGTTCGGCGCTCGATTGCTGGTGTCCGCGCAAGTAGTCGGGCTGGAAGCCGACGACGGACACCATCTGCTGCGACTGGCCGAGGGCGGCGCGATCCTCGGCCGCACCGTCGTCCTGGCCACCGGCGCCCGCTATCGCAGACTCGACGTGACCGGAATCGAGCGTTTCGAGGGCACCGGGGTGTACTACGCCGCGACCCATCAAGAGGCAGCGATGTGCGGCGTGGACCCGGTAGCCATCGTCGGCGGCGGTAACTCCGCCGGACAGGCCACGGTGTTTCTCGCCGGTCGCGTCGAACACGTGCACCTACTCATCCGTGGCGGCGATCTCGGCAAGAGCATGTCCCGGTACCTGGTCGAGCAGATCGAGCAGCACCCGCGTGTGACGGTGCACCGCAACACCGAGGTGAGCGAGATCATCGGCGTCAGCGAACTCGAAGCAATAGCGGTCGAGAACAATCGCACCGGGGAGCGAGACCAGCTCGCGGTGCGCGCCTTGTTCGTATTCATCGGGGCAATCCCGCACACCGGGTGGTTGGGGGAGACAGTCGTGCTCGATGCGCACGGCTTTGTCCGTACGGGCCCGGACGCGGTGTACCCGACCGAGCAGCAGCGCGATTCCGGCCGTCGGCCGCTACCGCTCGAAACAAGCAGACCCGGCGTCTTCGCGGTGGGCGATGTCCGCAGTGGCTCGGTCAAACGAGTCGCGTCCGCCGTCGGTGAAGGTGCGATGGCGGTGCGCCATATTCACGAATACTTCGAGAGGAGCTGACCGAAATGCCGGTAATGGGCGTTGTCAAATTTCAGCGTTTCTTCCGTGCCGCAGCCGGGCTGCAGGTCGACCGCAATGATCTCAAACGTTACACCGAATTCATCGACGACAAGATCTACGACCTGTTCGTCGTCGCCAAGGCGTCAGCGAAGGCGAACTCGCGCGATGTGATCGAATCGTGGGATCTTCCGATCACCGCGGGACTGCAGCAGAGCATCCATCGGTTCGAGAAGCTGGATGAGGAGATCGAGCTGCAACCGCTGCTCGACCAACTCGCGGCGCGCCCCCCGCTCGACCTCGCCCTCTCGGAGGACACCGAGCACCGGCTGCCGCTGATCGCCGGCGGCCTCAGCGTGGCGCTCGCGCAAACGTTCGTCACGATCGCACCCAGGGTCAAAAATCCGGGAACCGCCGAATGGTCCGCGGTGTTCGAGATATTTCATCTGCTGCTTTGATGCAGCAACGATTGCATATTCGTCACAGGCCGCAAACGCCGGATCTGTCGGTGTACTGTCGGTGGCCAACGTCCACAGAATCAGTCTGCATCTGGATGTCCGTCACTCGGAGCGAATCGGTGCGCGTGGCGGCGAGTGGATCGGCCGAAATCATCCGGGTGGGCGTGGCCGAGGCCGCCGCAGCGCCGGGTTCGACCGAAAACCACGATGGGCCAGAACGGCATGAATCAGCAATTGTTGAGTCACCCGATCGTCGATGGCCCGGCGCGCGCACACCTGGCGTCGCTGCACGGGTTGTGCGCGCTGTCGGCGGCGCTGTCGAGCGAGCACGACGAAGTGGAAATACTTCGCATGGCCCGTGCGGCCGTTCCGTCCCTCGGCTCGTGTCGCACCCTGGCGAGCTATCGCCGGGTGGACGACGAATTCACGAGGTCCTCGCCGACACGGCCTGCACAGCCCGGCCTGGACGCGCAGGTCAGCGCCCAAGGCGGCCAGGGCAGCGTGAACCTGGTCGGCGAGAGATGGGGGTGGGCGTTCGTCCTGCGGAACTCGTCCGGAGCGGTCGGCTCACTCGTTGTCGGCTCCGACCGCGAGCCACGGCCGGACGAGATATTCCTGCTGGAAGTGCTGGCGCAGCTCACCGGTTCAGCGCTGGGCAATGCGACCATGTTCGAACGTGCTTGCGCCCACGCGACCGAACTCACCGAGATCAACGAGCACTTGGCCGCCACGGTGCGACGCCTCGAACAGCAAACGCGGGTGCACGAGGTGCTCGCCGGCGCCGCCGCGTACGGACAGGGCGAACAGGGTATCGCCGACGCCCTCGCCCAGCTGACCGATTTGCCGGTCGCGGTCGAAGATCCCTTCGGAAATCTGCGTGCCTGGTCCGGCCCCGGCCGACCGGAACCCTATCCCAAAGCCGCACCGGAGCAGCGTGATCAACTGCTGCATCGACTCGCGACCCACAATGCGCCGCTACGGCTCAACGATCGGGTGATCATGCTGGTGAAACCGCATAGCGATGTGCTCGGCACGGTCGCGCTGATCGACCCGGACAATCGAGTCGTCGATGCTCAGCTGTTCGCACTGGTCTACGGCAGCACCATGCTCGCCCTCGAACTCGCACATCAACGCACTCTCGCCGAGATCGAACTGCGGCTACATCGCGAGCTCATCGACGATCTCGCCTCCGGCACCGACAACGACAGCGCCTACGCCCGCGCAGAAGCGTTGGGACACGACCTGCACGGAACGCACTATGTCGTCGTGGTGCACAGCGCAGGCCGCGCCGACGATTCGATCGCCTACGCCGCGAGCCGCGCCGCGTCGGCCCTGAGCCTGCAGTACATCCAGGGCCGCCAAGGCGGCACCGTCGTGCTGATCACCGACCGCAGACCGGATCCAGGCGCCTTCCACCACGCGATCCACGAACGCCTCGACGCCACGCCGATAACCATCGGAATCAGCGGCCGGTGCGAGCAGCCGAGTGACTTCGTGCGCTCGTTCGCCGATGCCCACCGCGCCATCCACATCCGGCTGCATTCGCGAATACCGGACGGCGCGACGGCATTCGAAGAACTCGGCTTCTATCGTCTGGTCGACGCGGCGCACGCCAACGGTCAGGTCGACCGCTTCATACGCGAATGGCTCGGTCCCCTTCTGGAGTACGACGCCACGCGGCATTCGGACCTCGTGTACACCCTGGCCCAGTATCTCGAGTGCGGCGGCAACTATAACGATTCTGCCGCCGTATTACACATCCATCGCAGCACCCTGCGCTATCGCCTCGGCCGCATCCGCGAACTCACCGGCTTCGACTTACGTGATGCGAATATCCGATTCAATCTCCAAGCCGCAACGCGCGCATGGCAATTCCTGTCCGTCGGCGCTGACCCGTGACGTTGTTGCGACCGCCAGCCAGTAGTCACCGCGCGCCCCAACCCGCACCGGTTGCTGTTCCCGGCCCGAAACGGCTCGGTACGCAACCCCAACAACTTCGGGCGCACCTGGCGGGCCGCACGCAGCGACGAATTCGCTTGGGTCACCCCACGCACCTGCCGCAAAGGCGTGGCCACCGAGTCGACAACGCCTTCGACAACCCCGAACGCGCCGCCCGTCAACTCGGCAACACCCGCGAAGGCGCCAAAACCTACTACATCGACGTGCCCGAGACCGTGCCCGACAATCGAGCCGTGCTGGAGGCCTGGGCGCGCGGACCGGGGGCGAAAATGTGAGATTTTTGTGAGATCGTTCGAATCGCGGAGCTTCTCCAGGAAAGAGAAACCCCTTCCGACCTTGGTCGGAAGGGGTTTCTTGTCGGGCTGACAGGATTTGAACCTGCGACCACCTGACCCCCAGGGAACTCCGCGATGTGCTGGATGGTCCACCAGGTACCGTTTGATCCAGGTCAGAGTGTCTTTAACGTACCGGCGATATCGCCGCGTCCGTCCTGTATCGGTCTGTCTTGGCACACTATTGGCACACTCAAATCGCTGCTGACCAGCAACGCTTCTTGCGATTGCCGGCTTGAACTGTACGGCCCGGTGACCTCTCGGAGCTCGTGATCTTCTCGCGCAAGCGAGACCGGGACGGGAATATGGCCGCTATTTTGAGTGACGCTCCGGCCGTTGGAGTTCGGGTGTGGGTGTGTCCGAACAGCGGCGGATGTTGATTCCGGTCCGATCTGGCCGAGCAGTTGCTGGCTCAAGCCAAGGTCCGGGGCGTTGGGCCTGCTCAACCCATTGACCAACACGGTGCTCGAAACCGCCGCGAGGCGGAGATGACCACGCATGTCGGCTACGAGAAACACGGCTCGAACGCCCAACTCCTGCAATGGAACTCGATCGAGGATGGTGATCACCGAGATCAGCGCGGGCGAAATCAGCGTGCGTCGTTACACAGACTCCTCGTTCGCACCCAAGGTCGTCCTTTAAGCGGCAGCGGCGCCGATCCCCTGATCGAGCACCTTGTCCCGCAATGTCTTACGCCCCAGGTCATTTGACTACCCTGGGTAAATCAGTCAACTGCAGGGGGGCGGATGCTCGAGATTGTCTTTCAGACCTTGGACTTGCCCGCCGCAGAACGGTTGGCACAGTGGCGCGAGGTGACATCGAAGGCGCTGGTACCGACCGAGTGCGTCGGTAACGGGTCCGACGACTTCGTCGCAGTGATGCGTATGGCGGACTTCTCCACCGCACAGATCACGACGATGAGCCTGCCGGAGCTGCGGTCGTTCCGGACGACGAAGCAGATCAGGAAGTCCGATCCCGAGCAGTTTCAGCTCGCGGTCCCGGTGAGCGGCCGGTACCGGTTCAGCCAGGCAGATCGAGAGGTCGAGATCGGCCCGGGCGATCTGATGCTCTACGACTCATCCCGTCCGTTCGACAGTTGGACGGCGTCGGATCACTGCGAGATGGTCATGGCCCAGTTTCCGCGGCGGGCCCTGCCTTTCTCACCCGACCGGGTCGCATCTTGCCGACCCGGAGCTCTCGCCCGACCTCGTAGCCACCGCCCACCATATCTCTACACGCCACCTGGATCGGTTGTTCCAGCAGCAGGGCAAGACCATAGCTGGCTGGATCCGGCAGCGCAGACTCGAGCGGTGCCGACACGACCTGACCGACCCAGCCTTCGGAGCTTGTCCGGTGCATATCATCGCGAGCCGTTGGGGCTTCACCGACAAATCCCACTTCAGCAGGCTGTTTCGGGCGGCGTATGGCATCAGCCCCAGGGACTATCGACACCGCTCCTGACGCAGGGCGCGCATCGACAACAACCGGCAGGAACCGTCAACTTTCGCAGCCGAAGTCGCGTCATAGTCGGTAAGGGATGCAACGCGTCGCCGTGATCGGCATCGATTGTCGGTTCGACGGAACCGAGGTGCCGCAGAGTCTTTGCCCCGGCGAGGAGCGTTCGGCTTGGGCAGCCCGCGCCCGCAAGCACCAACGGCAAAAAGCAAGAAAAAGATCACGACAGAAACCCGGGGCCCGCTTCACCGGTGCCGCTATGGCTCTCGGTGTCGCTGTGGCACCGGCGCTGGCCAAGACCGGCGGAGAGGCAGCAGCGGTTGATTAACGGGCCCGCCCAGCCGTTGCAGAGAATATGTAAGGATCTGCGATGGGAATGTCACTGCAGGGCGAGTTGGAGCCGCTTCTCACCAGGCTCGGACAGGTAGCCGATAATACGTTCAAAGGTCAAGAGAATTACGACCCGACGAACCCGAGTGAAGTGCAGCAAGCACAACGAGCTCTGAATATTTTCAATAATGATCTGTCGACTTTGATTACACGGTTCCGCGGATACTATTCGTTGGACGGGCACGACATGGACCCGTTGGTCGATCAGTTCGCAGGCCAATCGGATCGATGGGAGTCTCCGTCGGGGAGTTCTGTCTACTGCGCAATCGCACGGGCTGCTGACGGCGTCGACGAGGTGGAGAAAATGATCCACCTCGGTCAGTGGCACGGCGACGGAGCTGACTCCTTCTATCACAATTTCCTTGACCCGTTCAGGAAAGCTGCGGAGATACATGGCGGGTGTGCGCGAGAAATGGCAATCGGTGCCAAGTCGCTCGCCGACGGAGCCGAACGAGCCAAGGAGTGCGTCGTCTGGATCTGCAAGGATCTCATCTCGCGCCTCGGCGGCGGTACTGATCCCGGACCGCTGCCCGGTGAGGAAAAAGAAGGGGTCAAAGAAATTGGCGGATTCGCCGCGATTCTTGCCGACGCGGTCGAATTGCTCCGAGCGCTGACCGGACCCGAAGGTTCAGCGATCGAGGTGGGCCTGGCCGCCCTCGGGGTGAGTGGGGGCCTGATCGCCGAATCGAAGTCGCCCGCACATGAGGAGCCCATCGGCGTCGCCCCCGCAGCGGGAGATTCGGCGAGTTCTCTCGTACACAACGCCTGGCTGTCGCTGGACCGGCTCGATATGAATATTGCGGAGCTCGACGAGCAGATCGATCGTGGACTCGAAACCGACCTCGGTTCGTCCGGCCCCTTCGGCAGTCCGTTCGCGCGGATCAAGAGCCCACACCTCGAACCTAAGGCGTATCGTCAGCTGGAGTTCAAAGGACTCCATGACGCCAAAGACGCGGTCGTGGTCAGTATTGTCCAGCTGTATTACACCGGATATCGTATCCTCCCCGGAGCAGCAGAATGGTACGACGGCGGGGCCGAGATCTGCACTGGGGCCCACATCGACGGCATGCAGAAGCAGTTCCCGAGGGCGGTTGGGAAATTCAACGAGGCGGCGCGAACCCTCGGCGGACTGCTCACCGCAGTCCGCGGTGACCTCACCGACTCTGCAAACGCGATCGTGGAAGCAGCAACAACCTATAGCAAGGCCGACCAATACGAGGCCAGGCAGATAAAGATGCTGGAGAGCCAGATTCCATCACCAGGCAGCTTCGCCGGCGCCGAACACTACACACCACCGGAATGGCTGCAACCATAAGGCCAACACATTCGCCGGAGCGGACAAAGCCACTGTCCGCTCCGGCGTGCGCGTGTCGGTAAGGATCGACCAAATACACCGCTGAAGTGTTCAGTCCGTGGACGGTGCCGAACCTGTCGGCCGATCTCGGAAGCCTCGACACGATGCCACGATGAAATCCGTGCGACACCACCGCACCGTCGTGCTCTTCCCACGGCGCACGATTCGTCGCAGCCGTCGGCCCTACCCCGACATTCTGCCGGAACAGTACTCAAGCGCTGGATCTGCGGATCCAGCGTACTTCTCGATCCAGGCCAGTCCGCCTAGTCGAGCCAGTGCACGGCCAGGTCACCGACGAGTGGGCGAGCATCATGTCCAACTCCGGCACGGCATCCTTCTCGCCATCCTCGCCGCGCACTCTGGCTCGGGGGGATCACTGAGAAGATCGGCGAACCCCAACCTTGTGGTCTGGTAATCCGAACCGCTTCTTCACACGTCACCACCAGCTACCTAATCCCAGGAAGGAGGAAACTGTGTCTGCGCACACCGACTCGGCCGCTGGGCACGCGTGCGTTCTCCGCCCGGATGCCGCGCCCGCAGCACCGCCGCGTGCGCACATGTTTTTCTGGGCTGTGCTCGCCGTGTCGGCGCTGGTAAGCGTCGCCGGGAACGCTTTGCACGCAGTTCTGCACGCACACGCCGTTCCGGTGCTCGCGGCCGGGGTCGCCGTCGTTCCCCCGATCGCATTACTGACGGCCGTGCACGGTGTAACCGTCCTCTTACGGGCAGGATCCCAAAGCCGTTCTGTACACCGAATCGCGATCACCATGACCGTGTTCATTGCAGCTGCGGCATTCTGGCTGTCCTTCACGGCGCTGCGGGCGCTCGCGCAACTGGCTGGTATCCCCTATCAGCAGACGTGGCTATGGCCACTGATCATCGAGGGTTCCGCCACCCAGGCCACTGTCGCGCTCATCGCGCTCACTCGTGCGCAGCAGGCCCCGGCATATGAACCACCAGCCGCCGATTCAGCATTCGGTGACGACAGCTCACCGCGGCCGCTACCGTCCGACGGCAATACCGCGGAACCGATGTACAGCCACAGCCGAGATCGGCGATGGGCCCGGATTGCTATGGCACTCTGCAGTCGCGACCCAGTCCACCGCCGCAGTCCTGAGGACATCGTTCAGATTCTCACCTGGCATCACGAGGATGGGCTCACTCCCACGGAAATCGCACGTATGTCTCCCCGAAGTCGCTCCACGATCAGCAGGATCATCGAGCAAGCAGCGGAGCTCGATCTTCCAGCCCCAGCCCCACTCAGCGCCAGCACCTCTCGGGACAACGCAACGCCACAGAACACAACCGAGCCCTCCGACTAGCAAGATGCACAACCGTTCCCCATTCGGTGTGGTTCGCCGCACTTCTCCACCGGCACTACGCCCCTCAGATTCACGCAGCGAGTGATCTGCCCGCCCTCCTCCTCCGAACGTGAATTGACTGTCTCAGAGAGGGATCCGTCGCCTCGGTGCAAGGATAACGACCTGGATCATCCGCACCGCGCTCGACAAATCATTGTCCACGATGTTGTATGAGAGGGGCGAATCTCTTGTCCGACAACACCACTCTACGGTTGCTAGCCAGCAGAGGTCAGACCATGGACCAGGACATATCGTGTCCGAGCTGTAGCCAGCTCGACGGCGTCCAGAACGTTGCCGCCGTACAGTCTGCGGGTTTGTCCACCTCCTCCGACGTCACGTCCTACACCGGGTTCGGTATCGCCGCAGAAGGTCTCGTTCCTACCTTCGGCACGGCAGTTACCGAACGGGCCGAAGCCACACAACTCGCCGATCAGACCGCGTACACACCTCCTCTCGCCTCGACGTCCGGCCCCATTGTCCTTGGCGCTGTTCTAATGATGCCAGTGTTAGCTCTGCTCTATCCGTGTATCGACAATGCAGTCACCCACCCTGGCGTCGAGAACACGCCCATATCCCTGGCAGTGAATGCCGTTATGAGTATTGCGTTCCTATTTTTCGCGGCTATACCGGCGATTGGCGCTTTCGCCGTGCTCGCCAGCAGAGTTAGACGAAACAATCGAATCTCTCGGGGCCGCGTTGCAGCGTATGCCTTATGGCGCACCGGGTTCTACTGCCACCGCTGTGGCTGCTGCTACTGGCCGACAGCATACGACTCCCGTGTTCCCGTTCGGCAGCCGTTGTCGACCAACCAGTTCCGCAACATTGTGTGGCACATCGGCGGATACGCTGTGGGCTGATCCCGCTGTCCGTAGCTGAACACAGCCAGAGCGAACACTGCGCACGTGAGCTTGGGCCGGTATCAAGCCTGCCTATGTCGCACCCCGACTTCGCGGCCCGACTACACCTCCGGGCTACGATTCCCGGCGATTTCCGGCGGCACGGTGAGGCCTTTATCGACGACATCCGTCTCACCCGGTGGCTTCTCCGCTACTTCACCGGACTGCTCCTGAAGTCCGCTTCCGGACGAAGCATCACCACTACGTTCGCTCTTGCGATGCCGCGCAATCAATTGCCGAACTCGCCGGGGGCTCGTCTCGAGCACATCGGCGATCTCATCATCGCTGTACCCCTCGGCAGAGATCGCTGCTGCCGCCTCCGCCTGAGCCTCCTCATGCCCAGCAATTGACAGCAATCTCCCCCTCGGCCTGGGAGGCGACTGCATCAATACGTTGCCGCAGATCTGCGATGTCCTTCTCACGTCGTTCCTGCACGAGCTTGGTCGCGTGCCATGCGCTGATAAAGTCGCGAACCGCTGCTGTGACAGTCCGTTTCCGTTCGCGCATAGCGGCGCGGCGATCCAACGCTCTGCGCCGCGACCTTTGCAAGCGCGCAACAACTTCCGGTGATGACTGCCTACGGTTTCGCGTCGACCTAGAACGCCGATTGTCGGTCATTACGGACTCCTGACGAGTGCAAGACCGATCCACCTCTCGCGGTACCACCTTACCGCTTCGCTGCTGCTCCACGCACCGGCAATCCCCAACCGAATGCTGAGCACCGTCACGTGTAGTGGGCACCACGGCTCATACTGCCAATTCACCTAAAAAGTTACTGAGCGTCCACCCGCGCTGGCTCGAAATGGTTGCTGCCCTGACGCATTCGGTCTCGGCGCCGTACCTCTCGTCTATCACCGGGCCACAGATGTCCGGTCCGTTCACCGCCGATGCCGTTCCTCACCACACCCCATCGTTGGCTCGTGCGGGCTTTGGTGTGTCCGAAACCTCCAAACTGACAAGGAGTCAACAGCCGTGGGATCGATCGACTTGTTCTTCCCGTTGAGTGAGGTCCTCGAGATTGCTGAACACGCGGTCGCCGCGAGGGAGTACTCTCCTTCGCTGGCTCAGCTCGACGATGGTATGCCGGGGGTTGCCTCGTTGGTCTGGGCGAAACAGAACAGCACTTATCTGCGCAGCAACAAATAGGCGGAATTGCATCCACCGCAACAATTGGCCACATGCGAGCGCCCTGATATTTCCTGGTCAGGTGTCCTGTCTCATCGAAGTTGCGGCACTCCACTGGCGTTGACCTGCGATGCCTCAACGCACCGAGATAGCGAATGACGGGTTCGTCTCATTGAGCATGAGGCGAAATCGTCGGAGTGGCGTGGACATGTCCCTCGGGCGCCCGGACCGGCGGCCGTCTTGGGTGTCACCGCATGCGTTGCCCTGTGCCGGTGTACGCCGACCATGCCGGGTCAGGACATGTTGGTCGTCTGGCGTGCGCTCGTGCCCGGTGGGATCGGTCGGCCCTCGTCGTCGACCGGGGCGCCGGCCCATACTCGCAGCGCGTCCATCGCCGGGGCGAGTCCTTGGCCCCGGTCGGTGAGCCGATAGGTCGCGGTGATCGGCGGCCCGGGGTCCACGTGGCGCTCGACCAAGCCGGCGCTCTGGAGTTCGGTGAGTCGCTCGCTCAAGATGCGCTTGGACAGGGCAGGTAGCGCGGCGTGCAATTCGTTGAATCGGGCCGGGCGTTGGAGAAGCAGGTCGATGAGCAGTCCTGTCCAGCGCTTGCCGAGCAAGCCGAAGACCTGCTCGGTGTACGAACAGATGTTCAGTGGCAGCTGAGTCTCGGTCACATCCTTCAGGATACGGGCTCGGGCACATTTGCATATCTGGTAGTAAAAAGTAATCTAGTTGCGAAACGGAACCAAGCCCGGGCGAGGGAGCGGCCCGGATACTCGGCGCCGACTCGCATCAGATACCGCCCGATCGGGAGTGAGAGCAATGACCATCGAACGCGACGTCATCACGAGAACCGAGGCTCGCGATCCCGCAATGTACGACCTCGTCATCCGCCGTACGCATGTCTTCGACGGTCACACCGCGCATGCCGGGCTACACGACGTCGCGGTCAATGGTGGAGAAATCGCCGCGGTCTCGGCGGACCCGCTGAGGGGCAGACAGGAGGTCGACGCGGCCGAAGGCTGGGTGATGCCGGGCCTGATCGACACCCACCTGCACTTCTACGACGTGTTCGCGGTGTCCGATCCGAAATCGATGCAGACGTTCGAGGAGAACGAGCTTCCCGGACGGCTCGAGTTGTTCCTTCAGCACGGGATCACCACCATCAAGTCGGTGGGCGACCCGACCGAGGGAATACTGCGGACGCGGACCGCGATCGCGGCGGGCACGCTACGAGGCCCGCGCCTGCTGGCGACCGGCTGTGGCATTACCGGACGCGACGGGCATCCCGCGGCCACAATCTTCGGCGGCAATCCCTGGGCACGCGCACGGTTCACCGGCGAGGTCGGCAGCGTGCAGCAGATGCGTGATCTGGTGCATCATCTGGCCGACCGGAAGGTGGACGCGATCAAGCTCCTGTCCGAGGGTGCGTGCGCATGCCACAGCGCACCGAACTACGTCTGGCGCAATGCCGCCTTTCCGGGTGAAGTCGAGCTTGTCCGACTGCCGCCCGATCTGCTCCGGGCGGGCATCGAAACCGGGCACGAGCGCGGCCTCAGAGTGACCGTCCACACCACCCAGCAGGCCGCGGCACGCGAAGCGATCGAGGCCGGCGCGGACGGCCTCGAGCACGGTGTCACGGTCGAGCCGCTCACCGATCACTCGCTCATCGACCTGATGCTCGAGCACGACATCACCTACACACCGACACTGTGGATTCACGACGCCGTCCATCCGGATACGCGAGGCAACCTCGAGAAGATCGCCGATGCCGGCGTGCGCATCGCCCTGGGCAGCGACACCTTCTCCGGCCGAGGCATATTCGGGGCGAACACACTGGAAGAGACCGAGTTGATGGTCGCAGCGGGGATGACACCCGTCCAATCGCTGGCCGCAGGCACCAGCGAAGCAGCGCGCCACTGCGCCCGCCCCGACCTCGGCACGGTCGCACCCGGCAAACGCGCCGACCTGATCGTGCTAACCGCCGATCCCACCCAGGACATCAGCAACCTTCGCCAGCTCAGCATGACGATCCTCAACGGCGACATCGTCATCGACAAGCGCTAGCCCTGCCTGCAGCGCCTGCCCGTGAACCGTCGGCGCCGAGGCGCTGCCCAGCGGCGACAAGCCTGACGACAAGCGAGCATGGACGCCGGAGCCAAAGACCTCAACTGCTCGAGACAAATCCCAGAATGCTTCAGCTCAACGAGACGACCCAGCTGAGCACCTGGTCGTCACGGTAGCGAGCAATCAGTTGTGTAGGCGTCGCGCAGGGCGCGCATTGCGTAGTGCAGTCGAGACTTGACAGTACCTGGTGGTATGGCGAGGTCGGTGGCGATTTCTCGAGTGGTGGCGCGGCGGTAATAGGCGTGCACGATGATCTCACGCTGTTGATAACTGAGAGTTGCCAACGCGCGCTGCATGATCCACGCGTCGACGACACGTGTACAAGGATCGTCGATGTGGCGGTTCAGGGCCGTGTCGTTGTCGGTGGGGAATTCGTGGCGTTGTCGGGCGGATCGGAGCTCGTCGTAGGCGAGGTTGCGGGTCACGGTGTGCAGCCATGGCCACAGTGACAGCGCGGGTTGGTCGAGCATTATCGGTTTCCGCCATAGCCTTATCAGGGCTTCCTGCACAATGTCATCGGCACGACTGGAATCATGGAGGAGGCGGTTGGCGACGCGGTGCATTACTCGGCCGTATTGCCGATCGACCTCGCCTAA
>NZ_BDBQ01000112.1 GCF_001613065.1 Nocardia miyunensis NBRC 108239 | reverse complement strand
CCCGTGGCAGGAATCCCTGGACGGCGGTATCGAGCACGTGCGCCGGGTCGTGTGCCAGGACAGCCTCGGCATCGCCGCCGACCTCGAAGCCGCCATGGCCCGCCACGTCGCCGGTTACAAGGACGAATGGGCCGCGGTTCTGGAGGATCCGGACAAGCTCTCGCGGTTCGTCTCCTTCGTCAACGCCCCTGACGAAGCCGACCCGACGATCTCGTTCGACGACACCGGGGAACGCAAAGTTCCGGTGCTGCTGGGCATTCCGGAGATCCCGGTCACACACTGAGGCGGGACCAGCAGTGCCGCCACGCATGGGAAATAGGCGCGTAATCGCGTGGAAACAGTCCGCCGGTACCAATAGGTAAGGCGTTCGGAGGAGAGTTACCGATGACCGTTATCGATACACCCGCACATCCCTCTGTCGTGGCAGCCGGCTGGACCCGGGCCTGCCGGCTCGACCAGCTGATTCCCGGCCGAGGCGTGGCCGTGCTGCTCAGGGGCGGACGACAGGCCGCACTGTTTCTACTGCCCGACGGCACCGTCTACGCCGTCGGGAACGTCGACCCGTTCGGTCGCGCCGCGGTGATGTCGCGCGGCATCGTGGGTGATCGCGCCGGTGTGCCGGTGGTGGCCTCGCCGCTGCTCAAGCAAGCTTTCTCACTGGTCGACGGCCACTGCCTGGACGACGCCACCGCGGCCTTGCCGGTGCACGCGGTCCGCGTGGACGATGGACTGGTGTCGGTATCCAATGAACCCGTGGACTGCCCGTGAACGAACAGCTCCCGCTGGAGGGCTTCACCGTCGGCGTCACCGCCGCCCGGCGCGCCGACGAACTCTCCACGATCCTGACCCGTCGCGGTGCGACAATCGTTGCCGCACCGGCCATTCGGATCATTCCGCTGGCCGATGACACCGAATTGGAGCGAGTCACCAGGCAATTGGTCGCCGACCCACCGCAAGTCACCGTCGCCACCACCGGAATCGGCTTCCGCGGCTGGATGGAGGCCGCGGAGGGCTGGGGGCTGGCCGAGGAACTGCGTTCCACGCTGGCCTCGACCCGGCTGCTGGCCCGCGGCCCGAAGGCCAAGGGCGCCATCCGCGCCGCCGAACTGCGTGAGGAGTGGTCACCGGCGTCGGAGTCCTCGGCCGAAGTGCTCGACCACCTGCTCGCCGAGGGCGTGGAGGGTGTGCGCGTAGCGGTGCAGCTGCACGGCGCGACCACCGAATGGGAGCCGGTGCCCGACTTCTGCGAGGTATTGCGTTGTGCGGGAGCCGATGTCGTGCCGGTGCCGGTGTATCGCTGGATCCCGCCTGATGATCAGATCCCGATGGACCGGATGATCGAGTCGATCGTCACCGCCGGACTGGATTGCGTCACCTTCACCAGTGCGCCCGCGGTGGCCTCGATGCTCATGCGGGCCAAGGAAACCGGGCTGCTCGAGGCGGTGCTGCACGCGATGCGGACCAGGGTGCTGGCCGCCTGCGTGGGATCGATCACCGCCGCACCGCTCGAGGAACTCGGCGTGAGCACCACGATGCCGGGCCGGGCCCGGTTGGGTGCGCTGGCTCGGCACGTCGCGGAGGAACTTCCCCGGCGCGCCAACCGGATTCACGCCGCCGGGCACGAACTCAGCGTGCGCGGTGGATGCGTCGTGGTCGACGGCGGGGTACGTCAGCTCGCGCCCGCGCCGATGGCTCTGATGCGGGCGTTGGCCCGTCAGCCCGGCCGGGTGGTGTCCCGGGGCGATCTGCTGGCCGCACTGCCCGGCGGCGGTGAGGACACCCATGCCGTGGAGACCGGGATCGCCCGGTTGCGCGCCGGACTCGGTGCGCCGAAAGTGATTCAGACCGTGGTGAAACGGGGTTATCGGCTCGCCATGGATCCGGCCGAATGCGTGGACAACAATCCGCGTCAGCCCGTCGCCGGATCCGCCGTACCGCGACGTCCGGCGCATCCGGCCCCGCTGGCGGGAGTGTGGTGAGCGTCCCCGCTCTGGTGCTGGTCGCGCACGGCACCAGAAGTGCTCGCGGTGTGCGCATGATCGGGGATCTGGCCGAGGCGGTTTCGCGCGAGCTACGGGGAACCGCTGCGCCCGAAGACATCTCATTGCCCCGGGTGCGCACGGCCTTCGTCGACGTCCTCGGCCCCGCGCCCTCGGAGGTGCTACGAGATCTGGGATCCGTTCCGGCCGTGGTGGTTCCGGCGTTCCTGGCGTCCGGATACCATGTGTACCAGGATGTTCCGCGCGAGGTCGCCGAGAGCGGCCATCCGTCGGTGTCGGTCACCCCGGCCATGGGGCCCGACGTCGCCCTCGCACGGGTGATGCGCATGCGATTGCGTACGGCCGGTTGGCGTCCCGGCGATGCGGTGGTCTTCGCCGCCGCCGGATCCTCCGACCCCCGAGCCCGTCGCGACGTCCGGCGAGCCGCGGCCCTGCTGTCCGAGCAATTGGACACCCCCGCCGAGGTCGCCCACGTCGCCACCGGATCGCCACGAGTTCCGGAAGTCGTTGCCGCACTACGTGAATCAGGCTCACGACGAGTGTTCATCGCTTCCTACCTGCTTGCCCACGGCCTGTTCCACCAGCGCTTGCACGAGGCAGGCGCGGACGGCGTCGCCGAACCCATCGGCGTCCACCCTGCGGTCGTCCGTCTGCTCGCGAACCGCTACCACACAGCCGTCCGGGATCTGCTCCACACCGCTGCCTGAACGCCTGTCGTCGGGAGTTCCCGAGCGGGCTCGGGAACTCCCGTGTCGGCGCTTGCGGGTGACCGAGAGGTATCGGGTGCGGGTGATGTCGCGGGTGTGGCTGCTGGGGGTCGGTGTCTGCCGCCGGTTCGGTCGCGTCCAGCGCCATCGGTACTCCCGTGTCGGCGCTTGCGGGTGACCGAGAAGTGCCGGGCACACGGCGATGTCGCGGGTGCGGATACCGGGAGTCGGTGTCTGCTGCAGGGCCGGTCGCGCCGAACTCCATCGGTCGCCGACGCGGGGTGCGTGGATGGTGCTGTGGTGCAGTGTGATCCGTGTGGCCGAGGTTTCGCACCGGGGTCTCCTGCTCGATGGCCCGGGCGTGTAGTACCAGGCACAGTGGTCAGCAGCCCGCACAGAACCGGCACATCCGGGCGGGCTCAGCGGAAGTTCGGTGAATGGGGCAGCGCCCGACGCGGACTCGGCCGTAGCGGAGCCTGCGTCGGGCGCTGATCGAGGGGTGCCGGTCAGGCGCGGGTCTGGACCTTCAGATCGCCGTGGACGACCGAGCGGGTCATGTCGCGGGCGAGCATATTGTGCGGGAAGCCGAGGTCGATGGCGCTGACCTGGGCGAGGCGGTCCAGATGGGTGGCGTCGAATTCGACGTCGAGCGCGCCGAAGTTGTCCTCGAGCTGGTCGGGGGTGCGCGCGCCGATGATCGGCGCGGTGACGGCCGGGTTCTGCAGCGTCCAGGCGAGGGCCACCTGGGCGGGCGTGCGGCCCAGATCGGCGGCTACCTCCTGGACGACCTGTGCGATGCGTAGACTGCGCTCGGTCAGCGAACCCTGCGCCAGTGCGACGCTCTTGCGGGAGCCCTCGGGTGAGGTGATCGTCTCGCCCTCCAGGTCGGCGGCGCTGTATTTACCGGTGAGCACGCCGTTGGCCAGCGGCGACCACGGGATGACGCCCAGCCCCAGCTCCGCGGCCATCGGGATGAGATCGCGCTCGGAGGTGCGTTCCACCAGGCTGTATTCGATCTGCAGTCCGACCAGCGGTGACCAGCCGCGTAGATCGGCGATGGCCTGCATGCGCGAGACCTGCCAGGCCGGAGCGTCGGAGATCGCCACGTAGAGCACCTTGCCCTGACGCACCAGATCGTCCATCGCGCGCAGGATCTCCTCGACCGGGGTCGTGAAATCCCAGGCGTGCAGGTACAGCAGGTCGATGTAATCCGTATTCAGCCGTCGCAGACTGGATTCCACCGAGGTGACCATGCTCTTGCGGTGGTTGCCCCCGGAATTGGGATCGGTCGGATTGCGCAGCATCGTGTACTTCGTCGCCAGCACCAGGCTGTCCCGGTTGTCGCGGGTGAATTCGCCCAGCAGACGTTCGGAACTGCCGTTGGTGTAGACGCTGGCGGTGTCGATGAAGTTTCCGCCCAGCTCGACGTAGCGGTCGAACAGCTTGCGGGCGTCGTCGGTATCGGCGCCCCAGCCCCAGTCCGCGCCGAAGGTCATCGTCCCCAGTGCCAGCGGCGAGACCCGCAGTCCGGAACGTCCCAGCAGCCGATAGGTGTCCAGGGTGAGGGACATCTTGTTCTCCTGTACTCGTGATCCGATGTCGAGAACCAGTCTGTTGCCCGGGACGGGAGTGGGTAAGGGAAGGTTTTGCCTAGGAACGCCGGTCCTACCCGGCCGTAGGATCGATGGTGATGACGCACACCGTGGACACCACCCAGGAACTGGCCGCCTTTCTGCGAGCCCGGCGCGAGCGCCTGGACCCGCGCGATTTCGGCCTGCCGCAGCGTCGCCAGTCCCGGCGAACCCCGGGCCTGCGCCGCGAGGAGGTCGCCGAATTGGCGGGGGTCAGCACCGATTATGTGGTGCGTCTGGAACAGGGCCGCGGCCTGCGTCCCTCGGCCGAGGTGCTCGAGGCGCTGGCCCGCGCGTTGCGCCTGGCCCCGGACGAGCGCGCCTATCTGTTCGATCTGGCCCAGCAGCGCGCGCCCGTGACCGGCAAGCCCGCGAGCACGGCGAATCCGGCGCTGGGCCGCCTCGTGGCCGATCTCGCGCCGCTTCCGGCGATGCTGGTCAACCACCGCTACGACATTCTGGCGTGGAATCACGAAATGTCCCGCGTACTGGTGGATTTCGAGAAATTGCCGCCGCGCCAGCGCAATTCGATGTGGATGTGCCTGCTGCATCCGCGGATGCGGGACGGGTTCTACGTCGACCGCGAAACCATTCTGCGCGAAGGGATCGCGGATCTGCGCGCGGCCTGGGCCGCCCATCCCGAGGATCAGGTGCTGGCCGAGCTGATCGCCGAATTCATCGCGGCCGATACGGAATTCGCGACCCTGTGGGATCAGCGCGACGTGCGGGTCAACGGCCGCGGCACCAAGGTGCTGCGGCATCCGGAGGTCGGCCGGATGGCCGTGCAGTTCGAGGTGCTGATGCCGATGCAGGATCCGGATCAGCGGCTGGTGATCTATCGCGCCGCGGACCAGGACAGTCAGTCGGCGCTGGACCGGTTGTGCGCGGAGTGAGCGCCGGGCCCACGAGCTGACGTGTCGACACCCGCGTTTCGAGTCTCGACGCGGGCGGTTGCTGCCCCGACTCGGTGAGCCAGGCAGTGCCCGGGATCGGACGGACAACCTGCCGAACCGACGTGCTCGAGGAGTGAGTGTGGCGTCGCCGCATTGATATCGGGTGTCGATGCGGTCCGGTTGCTGTCTCGGACGGGCGAGGTGGGCGGCGTTCGGGAAAAGTTTTTCGGGAAATCGGCGAGGATATGTCGAATCGGGCCGAGCGGCTCCGACCGAAGGATGACAGCAGGTTCACTTCACGCAGAGGAGCACATCATGACCAGCGTCAGCACCTTCATCTGGTTCGACAGCGAAGCCGAGCAGGCCGCGGAGTTCTACACCGCGGTGGTTCCGGATTCGCGCATCACCGGCATCACCCGCGGCGGGGACGGCTCGGTCTTCGTCGTGACGCTCGAGCTGGCCGGTCACGCGGTCACGCTGCTCAACGGCGGTCCCGGGCATCCGCACACCGACGCCGCGTCCATCCAGGTCGTGGTGGACGGCCAGGACGAGGTCGATGAGCTGTGGGCGGCCCTGACCGCGGACGGCAAGCCCGGCCCCTGCGGGTGGCTGACCGATCGGTACGGGCTGTCCTGGCAGGTGGTCCCGTCCGAACTGCCGCTGCTGCTGGGTGGTGAGCACGCCGACGCGGTGGGCGCGGCGCTGAACGGCATGTCCAAGATCGATCTGCAAGGTCTGCGGGAGGCGCACGAGCTCGGCTGAGCCCGCGGTATTTCCCGGTCGAAACGAACAACCCGTCCGGATTACCCGCGCACATCGGACCGAATGCCGTAGGTTTGCCCAAAATCGCCCAGTGCATCCGGATCCGAGGAGGACGAGTGCGGTCAGCCGGGATCGGCGCCGGTGAATTCCCGCTGTCGGCCGCCCAATTGCGATGGTGGGTGGCACAGCAGCTGTATCCGGATGTGCCCAATACCGTTGCCATGTACCTGGATCTGGCCGGGCCGCTCGACCTCGAGATGCTGCGCGACGCCATCGCTCGCGCGGCATGGGAATTGCAGTCCCCGCATGTGCGATTCGTTCCGGGACCGGACGGGCCGCGGCAGATCCTGGACCCCGACGCATTCGGTATGTCCCCGTGTCACGACCTCGCCGATCGTGCCGATCCGGTCGGCGAGGCCCGCGCGGCGATGGACGAAGACCACGGCGCACCGGTCGATTTGCTCGCGGGCCCGATCACCGTGGCGAATGTCTACCGGGTGGGCGAGTCGCGGCATCTGCTGTATCTGCGCAGTCATCACATGGTGCTCGACGGCGTCGGAGCGGCGGCCATCCTGCGTCGCACGGCCGAGCTGTACGCCGATGAGGAAAGTGCCGTCGTACCACAGGTCTCGGACCGGCGTCGGCCCCTGACGATACCGGAACTGCTCGAAGACGAACGCGCATACCAGAATTCGGTGCGGGCGGGCGCCGACCGCGAGTACTGGCGTGCGCAACTGTCCGGCCCGCTGCGTTCGGCGGGCTTGGCGGGACGCTCGGCCGTGCCCGCGCCGCGGCCGCATCGCATCGAGGCGATGCTCTCGGCAGCGACCGCGGAACACCTTGCCGCCGTGCGGGAACGGGCGGGCGCGAGCTTCGCCGAACTGGTCGTCACCGCGTTCTCCTGCTATCTGGCCTCGGCTCTGGGTACCGACGAGGTGATGGTGTCGCTGCCTGTCGCGGCCCGGCCGACCGCGGCGCTGCGCCGGTCGGCGGGATCGGTGTCCAACGTGGTTCCGTTGCGGCTCACCGGGATCGGTGATCTGACGGTGCACGAAATGCTCGCGCAGGTCCGGTCGCGGGTGATCGGCGCACTGCGGCATCAGCGTTATCGGTACGAGGACATGCAGCGCGATCGCGGTGAATCGCAAGTGACCCGAGGCGGATTCGGGCCGGTGCTCAATGTCCTCGGATTCGTCGAACCGCTGCGAATGAGCGGGGTCACCGGCCAGGCGCGGCTGCTTTCGCTCGGGCCGGTGGAGGATCTGCTCGTCAACGCTTATCAACTCGGGCCCGACGAACGCAGCGCCACCATCGGCGTGCAGGCCAATCCGGCGCTGTACTCCGAGGCGGCGTTGGCCTGGCATCATCGCCGATTCCTGGAGTACCTGGACCGATTCCTGTCCGCCGGATCGGATCGCGTGGTCCGGACGTTGGATCCGCCGCGTGTGCCGCCGGAGGTTCCGCGGGTTCGCACGGATCGCGTGCTGGCGGAGTTGCTGCGCTCCCGAGGGCCGCTCGACCGGATCGCGGTGCAGGCGGGTGCGCGCACGTGGACTCACCGCGAATGGGAGCGGCTGTGCGACCGTTGGGCGCGCGAGTTGATCGAATTCGGCGCGGGGCCGGGGGTTTTCGTGATGGTGGCCGCGCCCCGGTCGGTGGAATCGGTGCTCGCGGTCTGCGCGGTGGCACGGGCGGGTGCGGCTTTCGTCTCGGTCGATCCGGCCGATCCGGCACGCAGAATCGGCGCGATCCTGACGGATTCCGGTGCGCGACTGGGGCTTACCGTGCAGTCGGTGCGTGCGGAACTGCCCGGCGAGGTGGATTGGCTGGTGCTGGACGATCCGGCGACCGTGGCGCGTGTCGAGCAGCGTGACGCTCATCCGGTCGCCGACACCGATCGGCGTCGTCGGCTGGACGTGCGGCATCCGGCCTATCTGATCTACACCTCGGGTACGAGCGGCACCCCGAAGGGCGTCGTCGTCGGTCATGCCGGTCTGGGGGCATTGACCGACCACCTCGTCGAACGCTATGGGCTGAACCGGGATTCGCGCGTTCTGCATGCACACGCGCCGTCTTTCGACGCGCATCTGCTCGAACTGCTCGCCGCCTTCGCGTCCGGCGCCCGGCTGGTGATCGAACCGCCCGAGGTGATCGCCGGACGCGAGCTGGCGGATCTGCTGAACAGTGCGGTGATCACCCATTTCCTCACCACCCCGGCGGTATTGGCGACGCTCGAGCCGCACCAGGTGCCCGGCCTGTGTGTGGCGGTGGTGGGCGGTGAGGCGTGTCCGCCCGAACTCGTGCGCCGCTGGGCGACCCCGCTGCGCCTGTTCAACGGATACGGGCCGACCGAAACCACGGTCATGGCAACACAATCCGATCCGCTGCGCGCGAGCGCCCCGGTGACGATCGGTCGGGCGCTGCCGGGTGTGCGGGCGCTGGTGCTCGATCCCGCCCTGCGGCCGGTGCCGCCGGGAACCCGCGGCGAGCTGTATCTCGGCGGTCCGGGGGTCGCGCACGGATATCTGGGCAGGCCGGGCGCGACGGCCGAGCGCTTCGTCGCCGATCCGTTCCACTCGGGTGAACGCCTGTATCGCACCGGGGATCTCGTACGCGCCGAGGTGGATCGGACCCTGGAGTTCATCGGCCGCGCCGACGAGCAGCTCAGCGTGCGCGGGCGACGGATCGAACCCGCCGAGGTCGAGGCCGCGCTGACGGCTTTGCCGCAGGTGGCGCAGGCGGCGGTCACCGTAGCCGACGGGCCCTCGGGACCTCGGCTGATCGGCTATGTCGTTGCGGCACAGGGGGCCGAGGCCGATCCCGCGGCGCTCGTCGCGAGCCTGCGCGAGATGTTGCCCGCGGCCATGGTTCCCGCACAGCTGGTGAGTCTGCACCGGCTTCCGGTCACCGCGCACGGCAAGGTCGATCGTGCCGCGCTACCGGCACCGGCCCCGGCGAGTCGGCCGTATAGCGCACCGGAATCCGTTCTGCAACAACGGGTTGCCGAGCGCTTCGCCGCGTCCCTGGGGCGCTCACGTGTCGGGATCGACGACGACTTCTTCGAACTGGGCGGTAATTCGCTACTGGGAGTGGCGCTTTCGGCCGACCTCGCCGACGTGACGGGTGCGCCGGTGACCGTGCGATGGCTCTACAGCGGTCCGACCGTCGCCGAGCTGGCCGAGCGGATAGCCGGTCATCGGGGCGGGCCGGAGACCGAGGACGGGCTGGGCGCGGTTCTGGCGCTGCGTCGCGGCGGTTCGGCGCCGCCGCTGTTCTGCATCCATTCCGCGGTGCCGCTGGCCTGGTGTTATGCGGGTCTTGCGCGATACGTCACCGATCGTCCGGTCTTCGGCTTGCAGGGCCTCACGCCGGAGGGGGAACCGGATTCGGTCGTCACGATCGATGAACTCGCCGATCGCTATGTGACACATATACTCCGGATCCAACCGCAGGGCCCGTACCATCTGCTCGGCTGGTCGCTGGGCGGTCAGATCGCCCATGCCGTCGCTGTGCGTCTGCGTGAAATCGGTTGTGCCGTAGCGATTCTGGCGATGCTGGACAGTATCGTATTCCCTCCGGGCACGCCGTCTCCACCGGCACCGCGAATGCGGGATCTGCTCACCCACCTGCTCGGTGACGAACCCGAGGACGGCGACGCGCTCGCCGAACTCACCGCAGCCGAGGCCGCGGCCGAGTTGGCCGCCGCCGGACCGAGTTTCGGTGCGGGACTGACCGCGGCGCAACTCATCCGGCTGCATCGCGGCTACGTCGAATGCGTGCGTCTGTCGCACGGCTACCGCCCGGGCGTGTACGACGGTGACCTGCTGTACTTCTCGGCCACGCGCGGGGTGACCGCATCGCTCGGTGCGGACCTGTGGCGTCCGTATGTGACCGGCGCGTCGATCGAACATCCCGTCGCGGCCGCGCACGCCCAGCTCACCAATTCCGATGTGGTGGCGGTCATCGGCCCGCTGCTGGCCGCACAGCTATCCGGAGCTCCCGCATGAACGCACCCGAAGATCCTGCGGCACAACAAGGTCCCTGGGACCGTACCGCGATGGTGACCGGCAGCCGTACCGGTGTGCGATGGCGACGGGTGTATCGGGACCAGGCGCGGTGGGAACGGCTTGACCCCGCCGCGGCCGTCTTCACCCGATGGGTTGACGGACATCTGATGCGCCCGCATCCCGACCTCGGCCGCGACGGTCCGGTCTGCCCGTTCGTGCGCACCGGCGTCGTGCACGAACTGGTCTGGGCGGGGCTGGCCACGGGCGGCGACGGGCTGGACACGGCGGATCTGCGGCGGATCGTGGACGACGCGCTCGAGGAATATCACGATCTGTGCGTCGAAAATCCCGACCAGGCACGGCAACTCGCGCTGGTCACCCTCTTTCCGGGCCTGACCCGCTACGAGCGCATCGACGCGGCGCATTCGGCCCGCAAATCCGATGCCGTCCGGCGCGGTTTCATGCTGGGCCAGTTCTATCCCGGGTGTGCTGTTCCGGGGCTGTGGAATCGCGAGTTCCGCCCGCTGGACTCCCCGGTGCCGATGCTGGTGCTGCGCCCGATGATGAGCACGGATTTCCCGTTCCTGGCCGGGCGCGCCGACTGGCTGTACGCCTATTTCACCCATCTCGCACCGGATCTGCCGCGGCGACTGCGCTGGGCGATAGCCGACCGCATGCTGGTGGAAGGCGCGGCGGTAGCGGACATCACCGCGCTGCGGGCGCATGCCCATGATGAACAAGCTCAGTGATGCGGCGCGGCGGACCGCCCGCTCGAGGCATACTCCAATAATGCGCCGGCTTCTACGTTGCCTTCTCGCTCTCTTCGCCGTGACAGCCACCTTCGTCCCGGCCGTCGCGGCGGCCGATACCGGAAGGGGGCCAGCCATTCTCGGCGTTCGGCCACTGGGGGGCACGCAGTATCAGGTGGTCGTGTACTCCGCGGCCATGAAACGGCCGGTGCCCCTGTGGGTGTCGCATCCGGATCGGCCCGCGCCGACGTTGTACCTGCTCAACGCCGTCGACGGAGGTGAGGACGGCGGTCCGTGGAACGTGCGCACCGATGCCGCGCGGTTCTTCGCCGACAAGCCGGTCAACGTGATCGTGCCGATCGGCGGCCGGGCCAGCTACTACACCGATTGGGCCGCAAACGATCCCGTGCTCGGCCGCAACGAATGGGCCACCTTCCTGAACCGCGAGCTGCCGCCGCTGTTGAACGCGCGTTTCCATACCAGCGGCCGCAATGCTGTTGCGGGAGTGTCGATGTCGGGGACCTCGGCGCTGGACCTGGCGATCGAGGCGCCCGGGATGTACCAGGCCGCCGCTGTCTACAGCGGCTGCCCGAGCACGAGCGATCCGGCCTCGCGGGCGCTGGTGTTCTCGCAGCTGGCGACGTTCGGTGCGAATGCCGCGAACATGTGGGGCGGGTCGTTGGATGCCGCCTGGCCGGCGCACGATCCGGTGGTGAATGCCGCCCGGCTGCGGGGCCTGGCGCTGTACATCTCCTCCGGCAACGGCGGTGCGGGCGCGCACGACAACCTGGCCGATCCGTCCATCGCCGGCAATCCGCTCACCCTCGCCAACCAACTCTCGGTCGGCGGCGCGATGGAGAACGTCGTGAACGGCTGCACGCACACCCTCACCAATCGACTTGCGGCACTGGGCATTCCGGCTACCGAGGTATTCCACGCCGGGACTCACGCCTGGCCGTACTGGCAGGACGATCTGCACAACTCGTGGCCGGTGATCGCCCGAGCGCTCGGGGTGTGAGTCCGCCTCAGCGAGCCTGTGGTTCGAGCGCGAGCGTGGCGGACGCACGATCGTACGCACCGATCCGGTCGTGCGACACGATGCGGAGCTCGGCCGAGCCACGATCGGTGTGCGTCTTTCGGTGAGGTAGTCGTCATCCATGGAGCGAAAGGTCCGCGGTGACGCCGACGCGCGATTCGTGGATTTCGCCTGTGACCCGGTGTCGGACAGAGGTCCGGCCGCGATAGCGATGACCGGTGTCCGTCCGTCGCTGTCGGAATGGTTGCGGGTGGTCTCCCGTCGTTGCGGCCCGCACTGATCCCGGGGATCTGTCGGTGGCGGGTGCCACAATGCGGTATGGCATACGACGAGGAGCTGGCCGACCGGATTCGGGATCTGCTGGGTCCCGCGTTGCCCGAAGCGGCCGAGAAGCGGATGTTCGGCGGTCTGGCCTTTCTGATCGGCGGCAATATGGCGGTCGCGGCCAGCGGGCAGGGCGGGATGATGGTGCGGGTCGATCCCGCGCAGGCGGCGTCGCTCATCGGTGGTGCGGGGGTGGCTCCGATGGTCATGGGCGGCCGGGAGATGAAGAACTGGCTGCGTGTGGACACGAATATCGTCGACGACGACGCCGCGCTACAGCAGTGGGTCGATCGCGGCGTCGAATACGCCCGCACGCTGCCGCCGAAGTAGCGCCCGGCAACGACGCCGCCGACCAGCGAAACCACACCATCGATCCGCTCGCCGAGCTGTCCCGCTCAGCGGGAACGTGCTCCCGGGCCGGGCGTCGTCGGCTCCGGCGGATGTTAGCGTGTGCTTCACCTCGCGCGTGGCGAGCGGGGGACGAGTGGACACGGATGTACCGCCCCGCGCGGTGAACGGAGCGAGATGATGCGTGCATTGCAACTGACCGGGCCGGGCACCTTGGAACTGCGGGAGATTCCGATCCCCGAGATCGGTCCGGGCGAGGTGCTGCTGCGCGTCGGCGCGGCCGGTATCTGCCATTCGGATTCGTATGTGCTGAGTCTGCCGTTCAAGATGCGCGAGGATCCGCTGACGATGGGGCACGAGATCGCGGGAACCATCGAGGCGGTCGGTTCCGAGGTCGACGGGAGAGCCGTCGGCGAGCGCGGGATCGTCTATCTGTGCTGGTCGTGCGGGGTGTGCCGGGAGTGCGCGCGGGGTCGGGAGAACGTCTGCCTGGCCGCGGGCCGCACCGCGATGCCGCCCTGCCCGGGGTTGGGGCCCGCCGGGGGAATGGCGGAATACGTTGCGATACCGGCGAATTCGTTCGTCCCCATCGGTGAGGAGCTGGATTTCGCCGAGGCTGCACCGCTGGCCGACGCCGCGCTGACCCCGTACCACGCCATTCGCGGC
This sequence comes from Nocardia miyunensis NBRC 108239, assembly GCF_001613065.1. Lineage (GTDB taxonomy): Bacteria > Actinomycetota > Actinomycetes > Mycobacteriales > Mycobacteriaceae > Nocardia > Nocardia miyunensis. Next base: position 32,704 of record NZ_BDBQ01000112.1, on the reverse strand, counting down.
GCGATGGATCAACTGCAACCCGGGTCCACCGCCGTGGCCATCGGCATCGGCGGGCTCGGGCATGTGGCCGTGCAGATTCTCACGGCGGTCAGCGAGGCCCGCGTCATCGCGGTCGACATCGCGCAGGACAAACTGGACCTCGCCGCGGATTGCGGTGCCGCACTGGGCATCCCGGCCACCGAGGAGACCGCCGCGCGGATTCTCGAACTCACCGGCGGGCGCGGCGCGGAGGCGGTGTTCGACTTCGTCGGCACCGACGCGACCGCGGCGCTGGCCGTGCGGGTGGTGGCCCCCGACGGCGCGTACCGGATGGTGGGCCTGGGCGGCGGAGTGCCCGGTATCGATGCCGGGCCCGCCGGGGGACCGGGGCTGCCCTGGGGTGCGACGGTGCGAAAGTCCTACGCGGGCACCAGAAGTGACCTGTACGCATCGGTCGCGCTGGCGCAGCAGGGCAGGGTGCGGGTCGAGGTGGAGCGCTTCGCGCTGGAGGAGGGCCGCACCGCGTTCGAACGTCTCGACCGCGGTGAGATCCGCGGTCGCGCCGTACTGATTCCGTGACAGGCGTGCCGATTCCGTGACAGACAGGGAGCCCATGACCGCATCTGCCGACCCGCGCGCCGCCGCCGCGCAGATCACCGCCACCCTCACCGGGCCGGGCGGTCCGTTCGAGACGACCGTGGAAGAGGTGCTCGGCGCACCGCTGACCGTGCTGCGAAACCGTCGGGGCTCGCTGTCCGAACTGCTCGACGCCTCGACGGCCTGGGGTGATCGGGACTATCTGGTGACCGCGGACCGGCGGCTGTCCTTCGCCGAACATGTCTCCGCCGCAGGCGCTCTGGCCGGTGCGCTGGCGCAGCGGTACGGGGTGGGCAAGGGCGATCGGGTCGCGATTCTGGCCGCCAATACACCCGAATGGGTGGTGACGTTCTGGGCGGCACAGTGTCTGGGCGCGATCGCGGTCGGCTACAACGCCTGGTGGGCGCCGCGCGAGATCGTCTACGGACTCGAGCACACCACACCGAAAGTCGTCGTCGTGGATGCGAAAAGGGCTGCGCTGCTATGCGATTCGGGGTACGACGGGCCGGTGCTCACGATGGAGCGCGAGGTGCCCGACCTGATCGCCGCGCATTCCGGCGAGAATCCCCGCATACCGGTCGCCGAGGACGATCCGGCGGTCGTTCTCTACACCAGCGGCACCAGCGGACGGCCCAAGGGCGTGGTGCATTCACACCGAAATCTGGTGGCGGTCAGCGACTATCACCGTTTCACCGATGCCATGTCGGCCGCGATGCGAGGGCGGGAGTTCACCGAGCCCAGCGATAAGCGTTTCCTGCTCACCTCGCCGCTGTTCCACATCGCCAGCCTGCACAATCTCATCATCCCGCGCCTGCGGACCGGTGCGGCCGTGGTGATGCACCAGGGCTCGTTCGAGGTGGACCGGGTGCTGCGGCTGGTCGAGCGCGAACGGGTCAGCAACTGGGGCGCGGTGCCGACCATGGCCGCCCGCATCCTCGAACACGATCTGAGCGATTACGACCTGTCCTCGCTCGCGGCGCTCTCGCTCAATGCCGCTCCCTCCTCCCCGGCCTTCCATCAGCGGCTGCGCGAGCGTCTCCCGGTCGCGGAGGTGGCGTTGACGACCAGTTACGGACTCACCGAAAGCGGTACGGCCGCAACGGTTGCCACGCCCGCCGAGCTGGCCGCGTACCCGGAGACGGTGGGTCGCCCGATCCTCGGAGTCGAGGTCGAGATCCGCGATCCCGAGGGCAAGGCCGTCCCCGACGGCGCGGAGGGCGAGATCTGTGTGCGCAGTCCGTACGTGATGCTCGGCTACTGGCACTACGAGGCCGCCACCGCCACGGCGATCGACGGCGAACGCTGGTTGCGCACAGGCGATTTCGGAACTCTCGCGGACGGCCGCCTGCATCTGTCCGGCCGCCGCAGTGATCTCATCCTGCGCGGCGGGGAGAATGTGTACCCCATCGAGATCGAGAACGCCCTGGACGAACATCCCGCGGTGGTGGAGTCGGCGGTGCTCGGCGTCCCGCACGAGGATCTCGGACAGGAGGTGGCCGCGGTGGTGGTCGTCGCCGACGCCGATTCGGTGAGTCCCGAGCAGTTGCGTGCCTTCGTCGCCGAGCGGCTGGCCTACTTCAAGGTGCCCTCACGCTGGGTGATCACCGCGGAACCGTTGCCGCGCAACGCGACCGGTAAGGTCGTTCGCCGCGAGATACACCTCTAGGCCGGGCGCGGTCAGTTCTGCCGGGGCAGCAGCTCGGCCGCGAACCGATCGACGAACTCCTCGTAGGGGCGATCGCCGGTGGTGCTGATGACGAATTTGGTCAGTCCCGCCGCCAGATATCCGTCGATCAGGCGATGCAGGCCGGACCAGCCGTTCGCGATGAGCTCGCCGGGATCGATGTCCGGGCGACGGCTGCGGATCAGTGCGGCGCGTTCGGGCGCGATGCCGTCCTCGGCGAGGAACAGGGTGATGCCGTAGTGGTCGTCCTCGATCTCCCGACCGGCCTGTGCGGCGGCGGACCGGATGGTCTCCCGCGCGCGTCCGGCCTCGGCCGGGGTCAGGAAGCTGCCGAGCCACCCGTCGGCCAGGCGGCCCACCCGCCGCAACCCCGCGGGGGCCGATCCGCCGAGCCAGATGTCCAGCGGCCGGGCCGGGCGCTGCTCGAGGCCCTCGCCGTCGAGCGTGAAGAACTCGCCCGCGAAGTCCACTCGCTCCTTGCCCAGCACCTCGCGCAGCAGTCGCAGCGATTCGTCGAACACCGCCGCCCGCCTGCCCTCAGGTACGGGAAACAGCGCGTGTTCGGCGGGCTGGGCCGGTCGCAGACCGAAGACGGGCAGCACTCGTTTGGGTGCGAGTGCCGCCAGCGTAGCCAGTTGCTTTGCGACCAGGACCGGATGCCGCCCCGGCAGAATCGCCACCGAGGTCCCGACCTTCAGCCGGGTCGTCCGGGAGAGCGCGAACGCCATACCCACCGTCGGGTCGACGGCCTTCGAGTACACGAGTTCCGGCAGCCACAGCGAGTCCACCCCGGCCTCTTCCAGCCGGTCCACGAACCCCGCGAACCGCGCCGGGTCGCTGCCCACCCCCGCTGCCACCCCGAACCGAACCTTCATACGCGACTCCTTCGCCGGAACACATTCGATGCCAACCCGAAACCGGTCGTTGTCCATTCCCGCGAGAGTTCGGCGCGCCTCTGCAAGGGCTCGTTGCGCCGATCGGTCGGTCTCCGTCAGTTGCCGCCCAGGGCGTTCAGCGGAGCCATGTCGAAATAATCCCGCCAGGCGGCGATCTTGCCGTCGCGGATCTCGAAGCTGCCCATCACCGGGAGCTCGATCTTGTTCTCACCGATGGTGAAACGGTCGGTGCGTTCGTTGAGCACCGTTGTGCCGGTTTCGGCCTGGTGGTGGATGTCGAAGTCGATGTTGCCGAAGCCTCCGATGAATCCGCGCAGGAATTCCAGGATGGCCGGTTTGCCGGTCAGCGGTTGCATCGGGATGTTGTGGTAGACCGCGTCGTCGGTGAAGTACTCGACGATGGATTCGGGTGTGCCGGTGCGCCATTCGGCGCAGAATGCGGTGACGAGTTCGCCGGGTGTGGTCATACGGTCCTCCTGATTTCTAGAACGTGTTTCAGGATGCCCATCGGGGTCGGCGCACGCAACCCCGGTTCAGCCGGGGAGGGGCAGGAATTCGACCGGAGCGCCGTTCTCGGCGTGGGCCGGGACGATCACCAGGCCATCGCGGTCGAGCAGGCCCGCCAGGTGGGCGGTGCGGATGTTCGGGTCACCGGTCCAGCCGCCCTCGGGGACGGCGCGGGCGGGCGTGATGCGCGGGGCGGGGCCGGAGATGTCGGCGGCGTTGTGCAGGGGCCCGGTGATCGCGCGGCGCGCGGGACGTCCGGTGAGACCCTCGACGATCGCGGGAGCCAGCGCGAGCAGTGTCGCGACCGCCGCGAACGGATTTCCGGGCAGTCCCAGAACAGCTGTCCCGCTGCGTGTTTCGGCTACCGCGGTGGATCCGCCGGGACGTAGCCGCAAGCGGTGCACCGGCAGGTGGGCTCCGGTGCGGTCCAGGGATGCGCGCAGCTGGTCGGCCGCGCCGCCGCCGGTCGCGCCGACGATCACCAGCAGTTCGCAGTCGACGGCCTGAGCCAGGACCTCGTCGAAACCGTTCGCGGTGTCGCGCAGGTGAACTCGGTCAAGGGGTTGAATTCCGCACCAGGACAACAGATCCGGCAGGACGGGTCCGATCGAGTCACGGGTCTGCCCGGCGTGCAGCGGGCCCTCGCTGCGAATCTCGTCGCCCGTCATGACGATTCGCGCGTGTACGGGTCCGCGCACCAGTCCCTCGGACACCTCGGCCGCGGCGGCGACCGACAGCAGTGCGGCAGATACCGGGGTGCCCGCGGGGGCTAGCACGTCACCGGGTAGCCAATCCTCGCCGCGACGGCGGATGTCACCGCGAATCGGTGTGTCCGGCAAGCGATGTAGCCCGTCGCCGTCGGCCCGGACGAATTCGTCGCGCACCACCGCCTCGGTGCCCTCGGGGATGTGCGCGCCGGTGGCGATGCGAACCGCCTCTCCGGCGCGCAATCCGGCCGGACGCTCCCCGCCGGCGAATCCGATATCGCGCCGCACCCGCCACGGCTCGGGTCCGGACACCGCGTAGCCGTCCATGGCCGAGACGTCGAATCGCGGCAGCGCCTCGGCGGCGGTCAACGGCTCGGCCAGGACCGCACCGGAGGCGCGGCGCAGCGTCACGCGCCGGGACGGCAGCCGGGACAGCTTGTGACGCACCACATTTCGAGCCTGGTCGAGGGTGAGTGGCGGGGCCTGCGCGCGGGCGCGGGCGATATCGTCCGGGGTGTCGCAATCGACGACGTCCGCCAGCGGCATCAGCAGGGCGTGCTCGGGAATCAGGGCCTTCATCGGCTGGTTGACCGGCGCGTCGAGCCGCTCGATTCCGGTTTGCAGCACGGTGCGCCGCCACGCTCCGACCAGGTATTGCGGACGCCCGGACTCGTCGGCGGCGAATACCGCATCGGCCCCGGATTCGACGGCGCGGGCAACCAGCGCATCGATGGCCGCGGCGGTCAGGAACGGCATGTCCGCGGCCAGCACCACCACCAGATCGGCGGGAAAATCACAGTCCGCCAACGCTTTCAGCGCGGTCGAGATCGCGGCCACCGGACCGGATCCGGCCGGAACCTCCTGCACCTGCCGAATTTCGGGACCCAGATCCGGCCGATGCGGCCCCACCACCACCGTGCGCACACAGGCGGCCACCGCGCCGATGGCGGCCTCCAGCATCGACTGCCCGCCGACGACGATCGCCGGTTTGTCCACCCCGCCCATCCGGCTGGCCCGCCCCCCGGCCAGCACGATCGCGTCCACAGTGGTCACGGTCGTTCACCCGCGCGGTAGTCCATCCGCCGATCGTAGTTCGTCCGGTTGGTGCGACTACGTCACAGCCGTCCGCTCGCACGGATATCGAGCGCCCTCGCTGTGGGCGTTCTGGGGCTGCCATTCCAGCGGGGCGGTGTGTCTCCGGGAAGGAGGACCCGTGCCCGGGCGTCTGTCCTGGTGGGACGCAGGAGGTGGAACGTGTACTCGAAGGGCTGGGCTGTTTCAGCGGGTCAGTGTGCTTTCGAGTAGGTCGATTCGTGCGCGGTCCGGCGCGTGGCGTCTGTCCTGGTGGGACGTGAGAGGCGAACTTGCACCCGGACGATGTTGTTCCACCGGGTCAGTGTGCTTTCGGAAAGGACGATTCGCGCCCGGCTCTGTGCGCGGGAGTCTGTCCTGTGGCAGCGCAGGAGGCGGAATGTGTATCCGGCGGGTGGTGTGCCACCGGGACAGTGTGCTTTCGGGCAGGACGATTCGTGCGCGGCTGTGTGCGCGGGCTCAGTCCTGATGGGGCCGCAGGAGGCGGAACTCGTAGGTTTCCGGGTCGGCCAGGGTGATCGGTGGGGTGGCGGTGGGGCGTGGCCTGCGCGCACCGGCGGCGCACAGACGCTCGATCTCGCGGGCCGGGTCGTCGGCCGGGAAGGGGATCAGGTCCAGGTGCAGGTGGCCGGGATTTCTCGGGTCGTGTTGTGCCCGTAAGAATTCCAGCCACGGGCCGTGTTCGGTGGCCGAGCGGATACCCGAGTAGCGGTTGTGCTCGTGAGTGATCGGCCACCCGGAGGCAGCCGACCAGAACTTGGCCAGTCGCGCCGGGTCCGCGGTATCGACGACGATGGCGGCGACCGCGCCGGTGTCGACGTACTCCTCGCGCGGCTCCAGCACGCAGAATTCGTTGCCCTCGGGATCGGCCAGGACCGTCCAAGGTACCGCGCCCTGCCCGATGTCGACCCGCCGCGCGCCCAGCGACAATGCCCGATCCACTTGCACGCCTTGATGATCCAGCGATCGGCTGGCCAGATCGAGGTGGATTCGGTTCTTGCCGGTTTTGGGCGTCCGGGTGGGCAGGAAACTCAGCGCGACGTCGAGAGCGTCCGGATCGGGTCCGGCCACGTCCACCTCACCGGGCCGGTCGAGGGTCACCTCCCAGCCCAGTAGCTCGGCCCAGAACCGGGCCACCTGACGCGGCCGCGCCGCGTCGAACACCACGCACGCCAGACGGGTGGACATGAATCCACGGTAACCTCCGCACCCCGGATCGCGGGTGGATTCGCCCGGTTCGCGAATATTCGCCGAGCGTCCGTCAATCCTGGAATCGGTGTCGCGCGGCGGCCATGTCCACCCGGTCCCCGCGGATCGGGCAGCCCTCCAGGGCGAGCCGGGACAGCTGCCGGTGCATCAGATGGGGCGCCGGCGACCCGTCGGCGCGCAGCACCCGATGCCAGGGCAGGTCGGCGGCGTCGGTGCGCATGATCCACCCCACCGTGCGCGGCGTGGACAATCCGGCCGCGGCGGCGATGTCGCCGTACGTACTCACCCGGCCCGCCGGAATCTCCGCGACCAGCTCGCGCACCCGCTCGATCTGCGCATCGGTGGTCGGCACGTCAACACCCCGGCCATGGAGAACCGGCTGTCGCGAGCGCCCACCCGACCCGGACGGGCACCGGCGAATCCGTACTGACGCGATGAACCTGTGGCACGAGCACCTGACCATTGTGCCCGGCCGCACCGACAGAGTCCCAGGTCATATTGCACACGAACCCGGGTGCTGCCTCGGCGACTCACGTTGGCCGATGATCGGGAGCTGCCGCGATCGGCGGTTCGGCCAGGTCGGGCCTCGGCGGGCCTGCCGGCCGTTGCCAGCGCTCCGGTCGGCGGTCATCGGATGGGATAGTGCGTAACAGTGGCCGCGCGCCGGGAGATTGCTCAGGAAGTGGGTGCGAATCACGGTTCGGCGGCGTAGGGCAACGCGAACGACGGTCGGTGGCGCATGGTTCGGAAACGCGAATGCGGGGTGCTGTGTGCTGGCTGTGAAACGGGATTCCTGCTGCTGTCGCATGCCTCGGGGGCGGACGGCGGCGGTCGGGGGAATTCGTGGCGGGGGTGATTCGCCGGAACTCGGGGGGCCGATCACGGGACGGATACGCACCCCTTGGACCTGGTGATTTGCTGTGGCGAAATTATTTCTGTCGGCGTCGTCTGTTGAAATAGCGTCCGTGATGCGATCGGATAGCCCGGTGCGATTGGTGCGCCGTGGCGAGACGGCTCCCCGCCCGCGGGAATGGGGCGCCGACGTCCGGATGCTGTTCGCGGGCGGTGCGGGCGCGGATCCGGGCTGGCGGCCCTGGCAGGTGCTGGGCGGGCCGGGCACGGGCAAGACCTCGCTGCTGATCGACATCGCCGCCGACCGGATCACCGCGGGTGCGGATCCGGAATCGATCCTGCTGCTGACTCATTCGAAACAGGCCGCGCTGCGCGTGCGCAACGCCATCACGCGGCAGGTCTCGGCCACTGCCGACGAGATCGTCGGCGGTGTGCCTGGTGCGACGCGCGAGCCGCTGGTGCGCACCGTGCACTCGTACGCCTTCGCGATCGTGCGCATGCAGGCCGAGGCGAACGGCAATCCGCCGCCCCGGCTGCTGACCGGCGCGGAACAGGACGTAGTGCTGCGCGAGATGCTGCGCGGTGAACTGGAGGACATCCAGGCCGGGCCCGGCGGCCCGTACGGCGGCGCGATGGATCTGTGGCCGCAGCGCCTGCATCCGGCGCTGGGCACCCTCGGATTCGCCGAGCAGCTGCGCGATCTGATGCTGCGCGCCACCGAACGCGGCCTGGGTCCCGAGGACCTGGTCGACCTGGGCCGCATGCACGACCGTCCCGAATGGGAGGCCGCCGGACGTTTCGCCGAGCGATATGAGCAGGCCATGCTGCTGCGCTGGTCGGTCGGCATCGAGGCGCCGGAGGCGAGTGCGCCCGCCCTGGACGCGGCGGAACTCGTCGGCGCCGCCCTGGACGCGCTCGCGGTCGAGCCCCGCCTGCTCGATGCCGAGCGCGCCCGTCTCGGGTGCCTGCTCGTCGACGACGCCCAGCATCTGGATCCGCTTGCGGCGCAATTGATTCGCGTCGTGGGTGGAGGTGGCGCCACGACCGTGATCGCGGGCGATCCCGACCAGGCCGTCTACACCTTCCGCGGCGCGGATCCGCAGTTCCTCACCGATCTCGAGACTCGGCCCGAGCGTCGAATCCTGTTGCGGGACAATCACAGAGCCGCACCGGTTGTCGACGATGCGGTCGCCCGCATCCGCGGCCGGATGCCGGGCCGAGCTGCCCACCGTCCCGGGGCATCCGCGGAAACAACTGTCTCCGAGGCAAATTCACCGTTGCGATTCGATACTGCGGAGTCCGGCGATGCGGCTGGTTCCGGTGCGTCGGATTCCGATGCCGGGCGAATTCTCCTCCCGGGTTCCGGGGCCTTGGGGCCGGGCATACCCGGAATCGGCGGCTCGGGAGATGACGCTGCGGGACTTCGGAATTCACAGCTCGATCTCACCGACGCCGAGCCCGAGGCGAGTTTCGCGGTGCAGGTGCTGACGACTCCGGCGAAGGAGGCGGCGCTGATCGCCGACCATCTGCGTCGCGCGCATCTGACCGGTGGGGTGCCGTGGTCGCGGATGGCGGTCGTCGTGCGGTCGGTCCCGCTGTCGCTGGCTCCGCTGCGGCGCGCGCTGCTGTCCGCCGGAGTCCCCGTGCTGCAACCGAAACCGGATGTGCCACTGGCCCGCCGCCGCGGCGCCGGGTGGATGCTGCTGACCCTGCGTGCCCTGCTCGCCGCGACGCGGGATCGCCCCGACCTGTTCACCGAGGACGATGCCCTCGATCTGCTCACCGGCCCCCTGGGTGGAGCGGACCAGATCAGCCTGCGCCGCCTGCGCCGCGGCATCCGCCGAACCATCCTGGAACGCACCCGTCGCGAGGATCCGTCCGACCCGTGGGCCGCCGCCGGTCCGCAACCGTCCTCCGAGCCGTCCGAGCTGTCCGAGCTGTCCGAGCTGTCCGAGCCTGACGGGCCTGACGGGCCTGACGGGCCTGACGGGCCTGACGGGCCTGACGGGCCTGACGGGCCTGACGGGCCTGACGGGCCTGACGGGCCTGACGGGCCTGACGGGCCTGACAGATCGAATTATATTGCGGGACAAGGGATTGACGGCACTTCCGCGGAAGGTTTCGGAAGCGTCGAAGGCGCATCGGAACGTTCGGCAGCGGGCGACTCCACCGATGCCGGAAACTTTGGAAGTCCGAGCGCGTCCGAGGTCGGATCCCTCACTGCGGCAGGCATGCCCGGGCAGTCGATACACGCACGGGAGACAGGCGTCGTCGCCAGCTCGACGGGGGTTGCAGATGTATCCGGGACGCACTCGGGTGGGGGCGATTTCCAGAGCGCGGGCGGATCCTCCACCCCGGGCCCCGGTCTGCCGATTCGTCGTGGAAAGCCCGTCGGTGATACCGGTGATGAACTCGAATTCTCTGACGGCACACTGGATTCCGATCGTTTCGCGGAGCTGGATCGGTCCTCGGCGCAAGTGCTGCGGGATCTGATCGTCGGGATCGGGGACGCCTCGATGCTGGAACGGCTGACCGAGGTGGAGTCCGTGCCGCTGCGGCGGGTGCTGGTCGCGGTGCGGCGGGCGGACAAGGCATTGCGGCGTGGGGCCGGGCTCGAGGACGTGCTGTGGGCGCTGTGGACGGCCTCGCGTCTGGAGCGGCGCTGGGTCGGGCAGTCCGAGCGCGGCGGTGCGGGTGCGCTACAGGCCGATCGTGATCTGGATGCCGCGGTGGGCTTGTTCGACGCGGCCGCGGCCTATGTGGATCGGCTGCCCCGGGCGACCGTCGAGGGGTTCGTCGATTACTTGGAGCAGCAGGAGATTCCGCAGGATTCGGCCCCGCTCACCGATCCGGGCGGTGCGGTCGCCATCGTCAGCGCGCATGCCGCGGCGGGCCGGGAGTGGGATGTGGTGGCCGTCGCCGGTGTGCAGGAGGGGATCTGGCCGAATCTGCGTCCGCGCGGCACTCTGCTCGGCGTCGAGGACCTGGTGGATCTCATTGCCGGAGTGGGCTTTCCGGGTGAGCAGCTCAGCCGTTCCGCGCCCATTCTGGCCGAGGAGCGCCGGCTGCTGCTGCTCGCGTGCAGCCGGGCGCGGCGTTCGCTGCTGGTGACGGCCGTCGAATCCGTCTCGGGCGACCGTGATCTGGTGCCCTCGCGCTTCCTGGCCGAACTCGATGCCACCGCCGAGTCCGGTGAACTCGGCCGCATCCCGCCGCCGGTGGATCCCGGGCGGGCCCTGGTCATGCAGGCGTTGGTCGCCGAATTACGCACGGTGGCATGCGATCCCGAGGACACTCCGCGACGACGCCACCGCGCCGCGCGCCAGCTCGCCCGACTGGCCCGCGCTCGGGTTCGCGGCGCGCACCCCGACGATTGGTACGGCACCGCCGAACTCAGCTCGCAGCTGCCGCTGTGGGGTCAGGACGAGGGGCCGGTCGCACTGTCCCCGTCCACGGTGGAACTGCTGAAGACCTGCCCGCTGCGCTGGGCGCTGGAACGGCACGGCGGCAACGACGGGGAGAATCCCTACGCGGTGAAGGGAAATCTGGTGCACACCCTGGTGCAGGCACTGGCCGGGCAGGTCACCGAGGCGGAGGTCAAGGCGGCGCTGGTGCGCGCGTGGAAGGCGGTGGATCCGAGTTCGGACGAGGACGGCCCGCACAGCTGGCATTCCCGCCTGGATCTGCATCGCACGGAGAGCATGCTGGACACCTTCGTCGCGTGGCTGCGCAACACCCGGGCGGAACTGACCCAACTCGGGGTGGAGGTGCCCGTCGACTGTGTGCTGCCCGCCCGCACGGCGGACGAATATCCGGTGCGCATTCGCGGGCGGGTGGACCGCGTGGAGCGGGATGCGTTGGGGCGCTTCGTGATCGTCGACGTCAAGACCGGTAAGACGCCCATCTCCAAACAGGCCGCTCAGGACCACGCCCAGCTGGCGACCTATCAGGTGGCGGCCGCCGCGGGCGCGCTGGACGATACCGGCGCGGATCCGCAGCCCGGTGGCGCGCGCCTGGTGTACGTCGCCAAACCCAGCACCAAGGAGGGAGCCGCCCAGCGATTGCAGACCGCACTGGACGACGAATCGATTCAGCAGTGGCGCAACACCATTCACGATGCCGCCGCGGCCACTCGCGGCCCCAGTTATCTGGCCGTCCGCAATGACGGCTGCCGCCACTGCACGGTCGCGGGCAGCTGCCCGGTTCAGGATTCGGGACGCCAGGTGACCGAGGAGTGAGCGGGTCCGGCGAGCGGACCGGTCGTCGCGGCATCACGCCGTGGCAGCTGGCCGACGCGCTCGGGCTGCCCCCGCCCACCGACGAACAGGCCGCGGTGATCGCCGCCCCGCCCGGCCCGACGCTGGTGGTCGCCGGGGCGGGCGCGGGCAAGACCGAGACGATGGCCGCCCGCGTCGTGTGGATGGTCGCCAACGGCCTGGTGGTCCCCGATGCCGTTCTCGGCCTGACCTTCACCCGCAAGGCCGCGCAGCAGTTGACCACGCGTATCCGCACGCGGCTCGCGCGGCTGGCCGGATCGCCGCTGCTGCGCGAGATCGATCCGACTGGACGGCTGCGCGGCCTGCTGACCGGGTCGGAGCCGGAGATCAGCACGTACCACTCGTACGCGGGCCGCCTGCTCGGTGAGTACGGGTTGCTGTTGCCGGTCGAACCGTCCGCGACATTGCTGACCGAAACGCAGCTGTGGCAGCTGGCTCATCGAGTGGTGACCGCCTGGGACGGTGATCTGGAGACCCAGCGCACCCCCGTCTCGGTCACCGAGGCCGTGCTGGCGCTCGCTGGCCAGCTGGCCGAACATCTGGTGGAGCCCGAACAGCTCGTGCAGGCGCATACCGAGCTGGAGAAGCTGGTCTACACCCTGCCGAAGGGCCCGCGTCAGCGCGGCGGGCCGAGCCAGGCACTGCAGGACATCGTCGCCGTGCAGACCGAACGCGTGGCGTTGCTGCCCCTGGTGCGGCGGCTGGCCGAGGAGCTACGTCGCAGGGGCGCACTGGATTTCGGCTCTCAGATGTCGCTGGCCGCTCGCCTGGCCGCGGAACATCCGGAGGTCGGCGCGGCCGAACGCGGACGGCTCGGCGTCGTCCTGCTCGACGAGTACCAGGACACCGGCCATGCGCAGCGCATTCTGCTCGCGGCGCTGTTCGGGGACCCGGACGCCGCCGGTGCACCTGCCGCACGCGACTCGAATGCCGTTGGTGTGGAACATGATTCGAGCGAGTCCGATGCCCCGCGGCGGCTGGCGGTGACCGCGGTGGGTGATCCGATGCAGTCCATCTACGGCTGGCGCGGCGCGTCGGCGGCGAATCTTCCCCGGTTCGCGACCGACTTCCCCAGTGCACCAGGCGTTCCCGCGCCGATCCTGCCGCTGCTGACCAGCTGGCGCAATCCGCCCGAGGCGCTGGATCTGGCGAACCTGGTCGCCGAACCGTTGCGGCACACCGAGGGCGGGGTGAGCGTGGACGCGCTGCGGCCCAGGCCCGGTGCGGTCCCGGGAGCGGTGGCCCTCGCGCTCACCGAAACCGTTGCGGACGAACGGGAATGGATCGCCGAGCGGATCGCCGCGGAATGGGAGGCGCACGCCGACGCCGGCGTCGCGCCGCCGACCTCGGCCGTGCTGACGCGTCGCAACGCCGACGCGCCCGGGCTGGCGGAAGCGTTGCGCGATCGGGGATTGCCGGTGGAGATCGTCGGTCTGGGCGGGTTGCTGGCCACACCCGAGGTCGCCGATGTGGTCGCGACATTGCGCCTGATCGCCGATCCCGCGGCCGGGAGTGCGGCCATGCGCATCCTGACGGGGGCCCGCTGGCGCATCGGGGTCACCGATCTGGCCGCGCTGGCACGTCGCGCGCGGGATCTGTCCATCACCCGACCGCCGGAACAGGCCGCCGCGATCACCGATTCGGTCGCCCTGGCCGAGGCATTGCGGACCGTCGCACCCGAACCCGCAGAACGTGCCGGTCTGGCCGATGCCATCGCCGATCCCGGTGCGCCGGAACAGTATTCGGAGTCCGGATATCGGCGCATCGAGGCATTGGGACAGGAACTGGCCGCCTTGCGCGAACGCGGCGGGCAATCGCTGCCCGAACTGGTCGCCGACGTGGAACGCACCATCGGGGTCGGTGTGGAGACCCAGGCGCGTCGCGCGGCGGCCGGTGGGGGTGCGGGGCGCGAACATCTGGATGCCTTCGCCGAGGTCGTCGCCGGTTATGCCACCGATCACCGGGCGAGCCTGACCGGCCTGCTGACCTTTCTCGCCGCGGCCGAGGAGGTCGAGAACGGTTTGGAGCCGGGCGAAGTCGAGGTCGCCCGCGATCGTGTGCAGGTGCTGACCGTGCATGCCGCGAAGGGCCTGGAATGGGAGGTGGTGGCCGTCCCGCACATCGTCCGCACTGTCTTCCCCTCGGGCGCGGCGGCCGGGACCTGGCTCGGCGCACTCGCCGAACTGCCGACCTCGCTGCGCGGTGACCGGCAGCGCGAGGACGCCCGCGACGGTGTGCCGGTACTGGATCTATCCGGTCTCTACGACCGTGCTGACCTGGAACGCGCCATCAAGGAGCACAAGGATGCGCTCGCCCGCCGCCGCACCGATGAGGAACGCCGCCTGTTCTACGTCGCGCTCACCAGAACCGAACGCGCCCTGTTCGTTTCGGGACATCACTGGGCGGAGACCGGCTCGAGCCCCAAGGGCCCCTCGGACTTCCTGCTCGAACTGAAACACGCCACCGAGGTTCCCGGCGCCGACCTGGCCACCGCCGTGCGCATCGACCGCTGGGACCAGGCCCCGCCCCCCGAGGCGGTCAACCCGTTCACCGACAACCCGGCCAGCGCGACCTGGCCCCGCGACCCCCTCGGCAAACGCCGTGCCGCGCTGGAATCGGGCGCGACGCTCGTCCGGGACGCACTCGACGACCTGCCGCCCGAAAGTGAGTTCGCGGCGAAGACCAGCGCACGATTCGTCGAGAACTCGCGCGGGACCGGTGTCGGCCGAACGTCGGATGCCGATGACCCCGGCGGCACACGCGGCAGCGGCAAGAGTGATGAGACGGGTACACGCCGCAGTGCGGGCGGCGCCGCGAAGACCGACTCCGAGCTGTCCGAGGTCGGCAGTGGTGCTGCTGCCGAGTCGCATGGTGCGTCCGGCAATGGCCGCCATTCCGAATTCGACGGTCCTGCCGGGCAACTGGCTCTCTTCGCCGATCTCGACGACCTGCCGGATGAACCGGGCTCCACCGAATTCCGCACCGGTGAAGCGGATTTCGCTGACCCGGACGACCTCGACGACGATCCCGAAGGCTGGTCCGCCGACGTGGACGCCTTGCTCGCCGAGCATTTCGCCGCGGCGGAGACGATCAGCGAGGTGGAACTGCCCGAACAACTGCCCGCCACATCGCTGGTGGAGCTGCGGGCCGATCCGGCGAAACTCGCTGCGCGGCTACGTCGTCCGCTGCCGTATCCGCCCAGCCCGTTCGCGCGCCGCGGCACCGCCTTCCACGCCTGGTTGCAGCGTTGGTTCGGGGCCGATCAGCTACTGGACCTGGACGTATTGCCCGGTGCGGAGGATCCGGACGAGGCCGACGCCGAACTCACCCGGCTACAGGAGGCGTTCCTGTCCTCGTCTTGGGCGAATCGCAATCCGGTCGAGGTGGAGGTGGCCTTCGAGACTTCTGTTGCGGGAACGCTCATTCGGGGCCGGATGGACGCGGTCTTCGCCGAACCGGGCGGCCGCTGGCTGGTGGTGGACTGGAAGACCGGGGCGGAACCGACTCGCGTGCAGGAGGAGTCGGTGGCGATGCAGCTGGCGGTCTATCGCCTGGCCTGGGCTCGACTGATGGCCGCCCGTACCGGCGCGCCCGAAGCCGAGATGCTCGAAAGAATCAGCGCCGCATTCCATTACGTCCGCACAGGCCGAACCATCGCCCCGCCGGACCTGCCGGGCCCCGCCGAACTGGCCACCCTCATCACCGCGACTCCACTGGCCGGGGCTGCCGACGAGACGGATCTCATCGAGTGATTACCCGACCTGGTCCGGCTACGCCCACGCGAATTCCTCGATCAGTGAACGCGATTCGACGATGCGGTCACATCGATGTGCTGCGCGAATCGGTCGATCTCGCGTCCGGTCGAGGTGTGCCAGGCCGTCCCGGCATGCCCCCCGGCGGTTCGGCTCGCGGGCTCAGGCCGCGCGGCGGATCTTCAGGGCGGTGGTGATCAGCGGGATCTGCACGGGCAGGCGGAGTACCGAGACGACCTTGACCGGCAGGGCGGCCTTCGGGTTGCCCAGGGAGTCGACGGTGAATTTCACGTTGGCCGGGAAGACCGCGATGAACAGGGCCGCGGCGAGCAGCCCGCCGAAGCGGCGGGTGCGCGGCAGGGCCAGCGCCAGGCCCACCAGGATCTCGGCGACGCCGGACAGGTAGGTGTACGTGCGGGCCTTGCCGGGCAGGGCTCCGGGCACGATCGAGTCGAACGGTTTCGGCACGACGAAATGCAGTGTGCCGGCGCCGAACAGCAGCGCTGTCAGCAGGTACAGGCGGGTGGGCCGCGTCGAGGAGTGCTCACTCATGCCGACCAGCCTTTCATCCGTGCGCCGATCCCGTCGAGTGGGTCTTCGGACGGTACGCTGCGGTGCGTGTGGCGCACGCGAGGGAACGGTGAGTTCGATGTTCGGTGAGCAGCCCTCGCCCGGGGTACCGCGGCTCAACGACAGACCCGACTACAAACTCGTCGGCATCCTGCGCATCCCGGAACTGCAGTCCAGTCCCTGGTCCGCGCTGGTGCGCCGGGTACTGCTGGCACTCGGGCTGCTGGTGCTCGCGACCGCGGTGGTGTACATCGACCGCGACGGTTATCACGACAACCGCGGCACCGAGCTGTCCCTGCTGGACGCGGCGTACTACTCGACGGTCTCGCTGTCGACCACGGGCTACGGCGACATCACGCCCTATACCGCGCACGCGCGGTTGATCAATACGATAGTCATCACGCCGCTGCGCATCCTCTTCCTGATCGTGCTGGTCGGCACCACCCTGCAGGTTCTGACCGATCGATCCCGGCAGGCGTTCAAGATTCAGCGATGGAGGCACAGGGTGCGCAATCACACCGTGGTCGTCGGATACGGGACCAAGGGCCGCACCGCGGTGGACGCGATTCTCGGCGACGGCGTACCCGCCGCGCAGATCGTGGTCGTCGACGTCGATCCGGCGGCGCTCGAGGCCGCCTCGAACGCGGGCCTGGTGACGGTGACCGGCTCGGCCACCCGCTCGGATGTGTTGCGGCTGGCCGGAGTTCAGCACGCGGACTCGGTGGTGGTCGCCGCCAATCGCGACGACACCGCGGTTCTGGTCACGCTCACCGCGCGCGAGCTGAACAAGACGGCCAAGATCGTCGCGTCGATCCGCGAGTCGGAGAACGCGCATCTGCTGCGTCAGTCCGGCGCGGATTCGGTCGTGGTCTCCTCGGAGACGGCCGGCCGCCTCCTCGGCGTCGCCACCATGACCCCGAGCGTGGTCGACATGATCGAGGATCTGCTCACCCCGGAGATCGGTTTCGCGGTCGCCGAACGCGAGGTCGAGACCGACGAGATCGGCGGTTCACCGCGCCACCTGCGCGACACCGTACTCGGCGTGGTGCGCGAGGACCGCCTCATTCGCGCCGACGAGCCCGAGGTGGACGCGCTGGAGGCCGGCGACAAAATCCTGTACATCCACCGCGCGCACAAGTAGGCGGCCCGGTCTCCGCGGCCGCGCCCGGCTCGTTCGCGCGCGGTGTACGCGGGATGTATGCCGAGGTGTTCGCTGCCCTCTCGAGGCTCGTCGTGTGCGGCGGATAGGCTCGACGGGTGGCTGGTTTCGAATTGAATGAAGTTCCTCTGCTGTCCCGTTCCGGACTCGATCGCGCCGAGGAGTTGCGTTCGGACGAACAGGCGTTGAAACAGGGCTGGGCCACCGCGCGGCTGTTGCGGATGAACCGGCGCGGTCAGGTTCGTATCGACGGGGCGACGGTGCTGCTGGAATCGGCGACTTCGCTGGCGGCCGAGCCGGTTCCGGAGGCGGTGTTCCTCGGTGACGACGGCGGCCACATCTGGGCGGTGCGCGACAACACCATCGACGGGCAGCTGATGGATCTGCGCGCGGTCGGCATGGGCCCGGTGGAACTGGACGACGCCACCCTCGGTGTGCTGACAAGTGCACTGGCACTGTTGAATTGGCACGATCGAGCCCGGTTCAGCGCCGTCGACGGCACCGCGACCACACCGGTCAAGGGTGGCTGGTCGCGTCTCGACGAGGCCGGGCACGAGGAGTTCCCGCGCATCGATCCGGCTGTGATCTGCCTCGTCCACGACGGCGGCGACCGAGTTCTGCTGGCCCGTCAGCACACCTGGCCGGAGCGGATGTTCTCGATCCTGGCGGGTTTCGTGGAGGCGGGGGAGTCACTGGAACGGTGTGTGCAGCGGGAGATCCGCGAGGAGGTCGGCCTCGACGTCCGCGACATCCGCTATCTGGGCAGTCAGCCGTGGCCGCTGCCGCGTTCGCTGATGCTGGGTTTCGCCGCACTGGCCGATCCCGACCAGCCGTTGGTCTTCTCCGACGGCGAGATCACCGAGGCGCACTGGTTCACCCGCGACGAGGTGCGCACCGCACTGGCCGCGGGCGCGTGGGGTTCGGTGACCGGGACGACGACCGCCGGTGCGGACGAGCATCGCCTGCTGCTGCCCGGTTCGATCTCCATCGCTCGCAGCATCGTCGAATCCTGGGCAGCGTAAATTTGCCTCCGCTTCGCTCCGGCCGCGAACCGAGGCCTGGCGTCGACGTTTGGTGAATCCGGACCGGCCGATCGGATCGGCCGGTCTCGCGAACTGATCAGGCGATGGCAGCCAGGGCCTGCTTGACCTGGACCAGGCTGGGGTTGGTGGCGGTGGATCCGTCGCTGTACTTGATGGTCGGCACGACGTGGTTGCCGCCGTTGACGCTGCCGACGAATTCGGCCGCCGCGGGATCCTGTTCGATATCGACCTTGGTGTAGGTGATACCTGCCTCGTCGAGTTGCTTCTCGAGGCGGCGGCAGTAGCCACACCAGGTCGTGGAGTACATGGTCAGGTCAGTTGCAGTCACGGCTCATTCAACATCGTGCGGGTCGGCCGTGTTCCCGGCGGGGTTGTGACCGAGGTGGGCCGCCGAATTCGCCCGGGGCCCGCGGCGGCTACGCGATCGGTAGCCGCCCGGTCAGCTGTCGGTGGCGCACTTGGACCAGGTGTGGAACGGTCCGGTCACCTTGAAGTTCGTCTGCGCCGAGGAGATGGCCTTGGATTCGGCCTCCGACGCGGTGGAGCCCCAGGATCCGGCCCAGCCGTCGCGCTCGCCGACGGCGATCGCGACGCAGCCGTTCTTCGCCCAGGTGGCGGGCTGACAGTTGTTGCCGCACTGGGATTGTGCGCGGGAGCTGGCATCGTCGGAGCCGGTCGAACTCTTGGCCCACGAGACCTGATGGGTGTCGGAGTTGTAGGTTGCGGCGATCCACTCGTCGGCGGGCGCGGCCTCGGTGGTGGTGGTCGTCTCGGGTTCGGTCGTGGTGGTCTCGGTCTCCGACGACTCCGACGTCGTGGTGGAGGTCCCGGTCGCGACGTTGTCGTCGCTGTGATGCGGGCGCAGCAGGAAGTATCCGCCGACGCCGACGATGATCAGGGCCACCACGATCGCGGCGATGACCAGCGGAATATTGGTGCCCCCGCCGCCGGAACCGCTCGCCCCGCCGGTTCCGTAGGGCGGAATCTGCCCGGGAGGGACCTGACCGGGCGGATAGCCCTGGGTCGGCGGGTACTGCTGTTCGGCGGAGTACTGCTGCGGATACGCCGGGCCGGAGGGGTACTGACCCTGTGGATAACCCTGATCACCCGCATAGGGCTGAGCCGGTCCGGTGTACGGCTGTGCGGGGGTGTAGGGCTGCGGCGGTGCGGTGTACGGCTGCTGCTGGCCCGAGTACATCGGAGTGGCCTGACCGGGCGGATACGGAATACCCGGTGAGGATTGGCCGAGTTGCTGGGTCGGGTTGTCCGCCGCGGACCCTCCGGCGGGCGGGTAGATCGGCTGGGTCGGGTTGTGCGGCGAGGACTGTCCGGGAGGCGGGTACGCGGCACCCGGTGCGGGCTGGCCCGGCGCCTGATTCGGCGGACCCGAGTAGTGGATCGTGGGCTTGGCCGCCTCGTCGTCCGGTTGGCCCGGCTGAGGTGGCTGCGGGGGATAACTCACCGGTCGACCGCCTTGGTGCTGTTCGCGAGGGGAAGGTGACGCACCGTCGTCGATACCACCGCAGGACACCCCCCTCTGTACTCTCGAGCCCACATCGGCTCGTCACTGTAGCGCACGCCCGGCTGACGGTCGCGTGCGCGATGAATGTAGTGTGCCACCAGCGAAATCGGCATGCCAGAACATTTTCGGCCCCCGCACGAGCGGTGCCCGGCGGAATCTGTCGGACCGCGCTGTCATGATGGAGCGCGTGTCCGCTCCGCCCACTTCGCCCGGCCGCCCGCTCGACGGACTCGACCCCGAGCAGGCGGCGGCCGTCCGGGCGCCGCGCGGCCCGGTGTGTGTGCTGGCGGGCGCGGGCACCGGTAAGACCCGCACGATCACCCATCGCATCGCGCATCTCGTCTCGGCCGGTCACGTGCGGGCCGATCAGGTGCTGGCCGTCACGTTCACCGCGCGTGCGGCCGGTGAACTGCGCGGGCGGTTGCGCGCGCTGGGCCTGGGCGGCGCGGCGAATACGGTGCAGGCCCGCACTTTTCACGCCGCGGCCCTGCGTCAGCTGCGGTACTTCTGGCCGCAGGTGGTCGGCGAGGTGCCGTGGCGTCTGGTGGACGGCAAATTCCCGATCGTCGCGCAGGCCGCGAACCGGGTCGGACTGTCCACCGCGACCGAGAGCGTGCGCGATCTGCTCGGCGAAATCGAGTGGGCCAAAGCATCTTTGATCGCTCCCGAGGATTACGCCGCGGCCGCGGCCCGGCATCGCCGGGAGACGCCGTACGATCCGCAGCGGGTCGCGGAGGTCTACACCGGCTACGAATCGCTCAAGACCACGCCCGAGGGCATGCTGCTGGACTTCGACGATCTGCTGCTGCACACCGCGGCCGCACTCGAGGACTACGCGGCTGTCGCCGAGGAGTTCCGCGGTCGCTACCGGTGTTTCGTCGTCGACGAATATCAGGACGTCACGCCGTTGCAGCAGCGCGTGCTGGACGCCTGGCTGGGTGGCCGCGACGATCTGACCGTCGTCGGCGACGCGAATCAGACCATCTATTCCTTCACCGGCGCGAGCCCGAGCTATCTGCTGGATTTCTCCCGCCGCTTCCCGGACGCGACGGTGGTCCGCCTCGAACGCGACTACCGATCGACCCCGCAGGTGGTGGCGCTGGCGAACCGGGTGATCGGTGCGGCCCACGGCCGGATCGCGGGCACCCGCCTGCAACTGATCGGCCAGCGAGCCGACGGCCCGGAACCGACCTTCGGCGAATACGAGCACGAGCCCGCGGAGGCGGTCGGCGTCGCCAAGGCCATCGCCCGGCTGCTGGGCAAGGGCGTCGCGGCCGCGGAGATCGCCGTGCTGTACCGGATCAACGCCCAGTCCGAGGCATACGAGCAGGCGCTGACCGAGGCGGGCATTCCGTATCAGGTGCGCGGGGGTGAGGGTTTCTTCCAACGCGCGGAGGTCCGCCAGGCGGTACAGGCGTTGCGCCAGAACGCATCTCGCGACGATCTCCCCGACGCTCGCGGCCCGGAGCTGATCACGCTGGTGCGCGCGGCGCTGTCCCGGCTGGGCCTGACCGCTATCGAACCCAGCGGTGCGCAGGCCCGCGAACGCTGGGCCTCGTTGAACGCGCTGGTCCGCCTCACCGAGGAACTCACCGAGGCCGATCCGGAACTGGGCCTGCCGGGTCTGCTGCGTGAACTCGCCGCCCGCGCCGAGGCCCGCCATCCACCCACGGTGCAGGGCGTCACCCTGGCCTCGCTGCACGCGGCCAAGGGGCTGGAATGGGATGCGGTCTTCCTGGTCGGCCTCGCCGACGGCACCCTGCCGATCTCGCACGTCCTGGGTGAGGGCGGCGCGGTCGCCGACGAGGCGGCGCTCGAGGAGGAACGCCGGTTGCTCTACGTGGGCGTCACCCGCGCCCGCGAACATCTGCGGCTGACCTGGGCGCTTGCCCGCAATGAGGGCGGACGCAGCTCGCGCCGCCGCAGCCGCTTCCTCAACGGCCTGGTCCCCGAGGATTCCCCGGCCTCCCTGGTGGCCCGCCGCACCGAGCGCACCAAGCGGCTGCCGGTCTGCCGCGTGTGCGGCCGTTCCCTGCTCGCCTCCCGCGACACCCTGCTCGGGCGGTGTGCGGGATGTCCCGGCGAGGTGGATTCGGTGCTGCTGGCCGCGCTGCAGGACTGGCGGCGGGACAAGGCGCTGGAGTTGGAGATCAAACCGTTCGCGGTGCTCAGCGTCAACATCCTGACCGCGATCGCGGAACAGTGGCCGACAACGGACGATGCGCTGGCCTCGGTTCCCGGGATGGGACAGCAGCGCCGGGATCAGTTCGGCCCGGAGTTGCTGGCGATCGTGCGCTCCCGGATGGCAGCGCGGTAACCGCCAACGAAACCACGTCCCGCGCGCGGCGGCAAGCCCCTGAAACTGCAGGTGAAAAATGGGTTGTGCGGCTATGTAAGACGCCCGTAGGGTGGATTGCGAGCAACGGGAGGATACTCCCCGCGCGCACAGTACATCCGACGGACAACGAGTTATGGAGGGAGGCAGACGAAATGAACGGAATCGCGAACGACATCGCCCCGAACGGCATTGCCGTGTCGGTGATTCCGGGTGCGTCCGTCTCCCGGGGGGTCCTCGCCATGCAGGGGACCGGGCATTCCGTTGCAAGCGTTTTCGGTGCCGAATTGCAAGCGCCGCAGCGTGAAATCGAAACGGACAAGCTCGAGCGGGGTTGGCGCCCGGCATTCACCGATGCCGGAGCCGACGCAGCCGATGCCGCACCCATGGCGGCATATCTGCTGCAGGCATTCCACCTCCGCCAGGCCCACCCAGCGACCGTGATCAGGAGTCGACACCGAAGTCGACTCAGGTAGGGAAAACTTCCCACAGCCTCTGGCCACGGATCGCGCGAAGCGAAACCGTGGCCATTGTTTTACCGGCTCTCAGCCACCGGCCCCGGTTTCGCGGAAGACAACGCAGTTGCTTCCACAACATATGACCGCTGCACGAGCTGAAGGAGCAAGACGTGTCCACCGCGACCGCATTTCGCGTGACATGCCGTACACCCGTGGCCCCGGCTTCCCGGACCCGGGGAGTCTCGCTGACCCTGCCCTGCCGGGTCGGCAACCCCGACCTGTGGTTCGCCGAGAGCCCGGCGCAACTGGAGGAGGCGAAGGCACTGTGCGCTTCCTGCCCGATCCGCAAGGGCTGCCTGAGTGCCGCCCTGGATCGTGCTGAGCCCTGGGGCGTCTGGGGCGGCGAGATCTTCGACCAGGGAGTTGTGATCGCCCGCAAGCGGCCCCGTGGCCGCCCGCGCAAGGTCGCTCTGGCGTGAGCCGGACGACTCACGGGGGACGGCACCGAGCCCCGCATCTCGACCGGAGATGCGGGGCTCGCCCTTATCTGTATGCGGGGTGAATTATCAACTGGCGGAACGGTGTTCGATGTAACCGGGCACCCAGTCCTGCATCAGCTTCATGAACGGGATCTCGGCGTCGAGTTGTGCGCAGATCCCGATGGATCCGGCCAGCACCCGGAACACCATCAGATGTTCGGCCGGAAGTTGCAGTGCCATACCGGTTTTCATCTCCGGCCGGTTGATATCGGTGGCCTTGCCCGCGACGCGCTGCATCCACTTGCGCGTGAAATGGAAGGACTCGGTCCGGATCGGATCGGTGAACGGCCGCAGATAATCCGCGATCTCCTGATGAGTGACCGTGCGGCCCGGGATGACCCAGCCGTTGTCGTACATCAGGGTGGTCAGCTCGTCGAATCGATCGTCCACCGCCATGGCGACCATCTGCCCCAGCAGCGGCGAAAATCCGTCCGGCAGCGGTGCGCAGGCGCCGTAGTCGATCACGGACAACCGGCCGTCCGGCAGCATCATGAAATTGCCCGGATGCGGATCGGCGTGCAGCAGACCGACGATCGCGGGGGAGGAGAAGTGGAATTCGCCCATCAGCGCGCCCACGGTGTTGCGCAGCTCGACGGTGCCCGCGGGGTCCTCGGCCCCGCGCTTGATGATC
Source organism: Nocardia miyunensis NBRC 108239 (assembly GCF_001613065.1). Classification (GTDB taxonomy): domain Bacteria; phylum Actinomycetota; class Actinomycetes; order Mycobacteriales; family Mycobacteriaceae; genus Nocardia; species Nocardia miyunensis. The sequence goes on along the minus strand of NZ_BDBQ01000112.1, from coordinate 8,895 downwards.
TTGGAAACCGGTGTGGCATCGAGCCATTCGGTGACGATCACCTTCGGCGCGCTCGCCACAACCTTGGGCACCGCGAATCGCGGATGGCCGTCGAAGGCCTTGGCGAACTGACGTTGATTCGCCGCCTCGCGCCGGTAGTCGAGTTCTTCCTCGGTGCGCTCGGTGATCTCGGCGAGGATCGGTTTCACATCCGCGCCGGGAATGACCGAACCCATCATTCCGGCCATCCGGTTGAGGGTTTTCAGATCCGCTCGGAGCGCTTCGTCCGCGCCGGGATACTGCACCTTCACCGCGACGACCCGGCCGTCGGACCACACCGCCCGATGCACCTGGCCGATACTCGCCGAGGCGGCCGGTACGTCGTCGAACTCCTTGAAGCGCTGCCGCCATGCGGTGCCGAGCTGCTGATCGAGCATGCGGTGCACGGCATTCGCGGGCATCGGGGGCGCGGCGGCCTGTAGCCGGGTCAGCGCGTCGCGGTAGTGCTCGCCGAACTCCTCCGGCACCGCGGCCTCCATCACCGACAGCGCCTGTCCGAATTTCATTGCCCCGCCCTTGAGTTCCCCCAGAACGGAGAACAGCTGTTCGGCGGCCTTCTGATTCAGCTCCGCATTGATCTCCTGCCTGTCGCCCCCGGCGAGCTTGCGACCGAATCCCACGGCCGCGCGACCCGCGATACCCAGCGGAATCTTGGCCAGCTTGGCATTGCGGGAGGAGCGGCGGCTCACAATCTCAGACACATCCCCATCATTCCCGACCAACCGCGCGCAGTGCCATGAGAATTGGCTAAAAGACCTGCACGTGGCCTGTGTCACAGTCGCTTCGGGGCGCTGTCTTTCGCCCGGTCGACTGCTCTGTCCTCGCCCGCCCACCGCCGAAATCCTGCGCGGCGGCCGTCGCGGGCGGGGTGACGCTTCTCACGCGACGGTGAATCCGCCGTCGACGGGCAGGATCGAGCCGGTCACGTAGTCGGCGTCGACGAGGTAGGCGATGGCGGCGGCGACATCGGCTCCGGTGCCGACGCGGCCGGCGGGTATCTGCTGTCCGGCCGAGGTGAACTGGGCCGCACGCTGATCGGGCGGCAGGAACGCCCACCACGGTGTATCCACCACGCCGGGGGACACCGCGTTGACCCGGATCGGAGCGAGTTCGGCCGCGAGCGGGGACACGACGCGCTCGATCGCGCCGTTGACCGCGGCGAAGGTGACCGTCCCCGGCAGGGCCGCGCGGGCCGAGGAGGCCGACACCATGGTGATCGATCCGCTCACTCGGGCGCGCTGGATCGCGTGCAGGTAGGCGAACAGTTTGCCGTCGAATCCGGCGCGCAGGTCCGCGAGGTCGATATCGCGGATCGGGCCGATACCTCTGGCCCCCGGGCTGAAGGCCAGCACCAGGTGGTCGATGTCGCCGATCCGGTCGAAGAATGCTCGGACCTGCTCCTCGTCGGTGCCGTCCACCGATTCCGCGGCGTGCACCAGCTCCTTGACTCGGGCCAACTTTTCCGGGTCGCGGCCGGTCACGGTCACCTCGTGCCCGGCGGCGGTGAGCCGGTTCGCGGCGGCGAGTCCGATACCGGAGGTCCCGCCCATGATCACGATGCGCATTGCGCGTCTCCTTCTTTCCAATACGTGGCGTCTCGATAGTATTTCGAACCGCAGCGTCTTGTAAAGTGTGGGAATGGTGAGTGACAAGCCGCTGGGGCGGCCACGCAGTGAGGACCGGCGTCGCGCGATCCTGGCGGCGGCCACCGCCGAACTGCGCGAGAACGGGTACGCGGCGCTGACGGTCGAGGGCATCGCGGCCCGCGCGGGCGCCGGCAAGCAGACGATCTATCGCTGGTGGCCGTCCAAGGCCGATGTGGTGCTCGACGCATTGCTCGAGGAGGCATCCGACGCCATCGCGATACCCGATGAAGGGTCGCTGCCCGAGGATCTGCTGGCCTTCCTGTCCGCGACGTTCCGGCAGCGCGGACAGCGACCGGTGCTGGTCGGGCTGATGGCCCAGGCGCTGCTGGATCCGGTGTTCGCGCAGGCGTTCCGGGATCGGTTCCTGTTCGGCCGCCGGGCGGCGCTGCGGCAGATCCTGGATCGTGCGGTGGCGCGCGGGGAGATCGCGTCCGGTATCGATCCGGAGTTGCTGATCGACGTCGTCTACGGCGTGCTCTGGTACCGGTTGCTGCTGGACCACGCACCGCTGGACGACGAGGCCGGACGCCGCCTGGCCGAACTCGTGGTGCGGGCCGTGCGCTGAATCCGATGCGCTCACGGCGTTCCGACTCGGCTGTCGCGGGTGCGTGCCGAACAGGTGCCGATGCGCGGAGGGTGGACTGCGGGACCCTGCCGGACTGCGGGGCTACCGGCGGGCGGCTGTTCCGGGGCAGTGTGGTCGTCTGCGGTGGCACGGTCCTCAGTGCCAGTGCCAGTGCCAGTGCCAGTGCCAGTGCCAGTGCCAGTGCCAGTGCCAGTGCCAGTGCCAGTGCCAGTGCCAGTGCCAGTGCCAGTGCCAGTGCCAGTGCCAGTGCCGAGGGCGGGAGTGGGAGTGGGAGTGGGAGTGGGAGTGGAAGTGGAGCCGAGAGTGCGGTCAAGGGCATCGTCCCTGGTAGTTCGGTCCGGCGAGGTCGGGGCGTGGAGTAGGCGGCAGCCGCAGGCGGGGTGGATCGGCCAGTGGCGTCGGGCGATGCGGTGGGTGTCGGGATCCAATTCCAGTGTGGTGTCGAGGGTTCGGGGCGGGCGTTCGGGCGCGCACTCGACCACGGCCTCGAGATCGCGCAGGACCAGTGCGGTGGTCGCGGTGATCGCGGCGGCGGAACCGTGCCCGATCCGGCCCAGCAGCTGCGCGGCCAGATGCGGCCACTCCGGATCGAGATCGCCCCTGGTCAGATCCGCGCAGCGCAGGCAGCTCGTGCCGCCGGGCAGCACCAGGGGGCCGACTATGCCGCGTCCGTCGCGCATGCGCACCTGTAGGTGTGGAATCCGGTACAGCACAAGGTCGTTCACCAGGATCGGGTCCGGGACGAGGGTGTCGGCCAGGACCACGACGTCCGCGGACCAGCTCGATGCCGCGGTGGTCATGGGATATTCGCGCGAACGGGACGGGCGCAGGCCGAGGCGCCGCACGCCCGTGGCGACGGCCTCGGACAGCGGCCCGCGTCCGTGCACGTGGATCCGGTGCACCTGCGCGGGCCGGGATCTCGGGTGGACGAGCAGTCCGGCGGCATCGAGTTCGGCCAGCATCCGCAACGTTTCGTCGACGGCGATTCCCAAACCGTCGGCCTGCCAGACGATGTGCGGATGACTGCGCAGCCCGTCCAGCATCCGCAGGAATTCCGCCACGGTATCGGCGGCGACCCCCGGCGGCTCGAGCACCACGGCGTGCTCGGGATCCCAGCCCAGCTGCACCGTTCCCGACGGACGCCGCAGCACTGTCACTCGCGGATGCAACATCGGTCCACGTGGGCGAAAGACGTTCATGCGCACCAGTGTCGCGACGCAGGCTCGCGTCGAGACCACGAAAACCCCTGGTTATCCACAGAATCGACCACTGATCCACAGGACATTCACCCAGGACGACCCCGTGTCCCCACCCCGCTCACCCCTGTCCCGCATCGCCGCGGCCCCACGCGATATCCCCAGGAACCCAAAGTTTTTCACCACCCCCTTGCACATCCCGAAATGACGGCTTCGACCGATTCGATTCGCCCCCAAGCGTCGACGGACGCACCGGTCCGGAAAGCGCCACGCGCCGCGGCGTATTCGCCCCGTTCGGCACAACCGCACCCCGTGCATGTCACGTGGTGTACTTCGAGCAGGGGGCCAGGTCGGACCTCGCCCATGGCGGTTGTCCCCGGTCCGCGGTGGTCACATCTCATGGTTTCGCGCAGAGCCTGGTGCACCGTGGCCGTGCGCCGTGTGTTTCGGTGTGTTCGCGCAGGTGGTGGTATCGGATCTGGCCCATGGTGGTGCTGCCGCCTCCGGACGCGATCGCCCGGCCGGTTGTCGCTGGCCAGGGTCCGCATGGTGGTGAGCCCATCCTCGACGCTAAGTGAATCGCGTCACATGCGAGTTGCCGGGTGGGATCGGCCGCCGGGGCGGTGCCGGTCGGCCACTCGGTGCGAGGTTCGCGCTAGGCTCGGTCGCCGTGCCCGCGGACCGACTCACTCGCCGATCCCTGATATTCGGGGCGGGCGCCCTGGTGTTGGCGGCGGCCTGTTCGAACCGGCATTCTGATTCGATGCCGCACGATACCGTCCGTACCGCGCTCGGGCCGGTGCGCGGGGTCCGCCGATCGACCGGATTCGCCTTCCTGGGCATTCCGTACGCGCAGCCGCCGGTCGGGGATCTGCGGTTCGCCGCGCCGATACCGCCCGCGCCGTGGACCGAGGTCCGGGACTGCACCGCGTACGGGCCCACCGCGCAGCTGCACCCGGTCGCTGCGGTGACCACGATTCCCGAGCCGAGTATCGCGGGCGTGGACTACCTGAACCTGAACGTCTTCACCCCCGATCCGTCACCGGACGCGAAACTGCCTGTGCTGGTGTGGATTCACGGCGGCGGCTTCGTCGGCGGCTCTCCGGCCAGCCCCTGGTACGACGGTTCGGCGTTCAACCGCGACGGCGTGGTGCTGGTATCGCTCGGCTACCGGCTCGGCATCGAGGGCTTCCTGCACGTGGACGGCGCGCCGGACAACCGTGCGGTCCTGGACTGGATCGCTGGACTGACCTGGGTCCGGGACAATATCGCCGCGTTCGGCGGTGATCCGGCGAAGGTGACCGTGGCCGGCCAGTCCGCGGGCGGCGGCGCGGTGTGGGCGCTCATGGCGACACCGTCCGCGCGTTCGCTGTTCCGCGCCGGAATATGCCAATCCGGCGTGGTCGCCCAGCCGAACGATCACGCGAGCGCCGTTGCGGGCGCCGCGGCGTTCACGAAGCGGACCGGCGTGCCCACAACCGTTGCGGCACTGCGGGATCTGTCCCGGGAACGTCTGCACAAGCTGCAGAACATGGTGCCCAAGCCGGGCCCGGGCGGTACCGATCCCGCTGTGCTGCAACTGGCTCCGATCGCCGACGGCGCACTCATCCCCGAATCCGCAACGCAGACACTGGTTTCGGGACACAGTGCCGAAATTCCGCTGCTCCTCGGATTCACCCGACACGAGTTCACCATGGGTTCGGCGAAGGTGACCGATGCGACCGCCCCCGCCGCACTGGCTCGGATGAGGATCGATGCGATCACCGAGAAGGGTTATCGCGCGGCATATCCCAGCGCCACCGCCGCGCAGCTGGTCGGCCAGATCGTCAGCGATCTGATCATTCGGGGCCCGTCCTACAAGCTCGCCGAGGATCACGCCCGGCGCGGTCGGCCGACCTGGCTGTACGAATTCGACCGTACGTCAACGGCTTCCGGCGGCTACCACGGCGTCGCCGCGCATTGCCTCGACATCCCGTTCGCCTTCGACCTACTGGACGCGAAAGGCGTCACCGCGGTCGAAGGCGACAATCCGCCGCAAGCCCTGGCCAGCGAAATGCATTCGGCCTGGGTGTCATTCGTGCGCGACGGCGATCCGGGGCCGGAGTGGCCGCGCTACACCCCGGCCACACGGCAGGTGATGACCTGGAACGACGCGTCCTACGTCGCGACCGACCCCTTCGCCGCCCAACGCCCGCTCTGGTTGCGCTGAAACAGCTTCCGAGCACGTCGATTCGGCCGTGCGCCAACTTGATTCGACCATCGCCCGAGCGGGCGAGGCATTGATGACTCAGCGTCCTACGGCGGCCCGCCCGATTCGTGGTGTACGACCGAGGTCGCCCGCGTGATCCGACGAACTGGTGGACCGCAGAGCCGCCGGGCGCTGCGATCCACTACGGGGCCGTGAGCGGTCGGCTACTGTGCGGTGCCGTCCTCGTCGTCGCCCTCGGGCTTGTCGGCCTTACCTTCGCGCTCCTGACGCTCCTGCGCCTCGGTCTCGGCCAGTAGCTGGGCGAGCGGATCATCGAATTCGCCTGTGCCGCCGCCGATCACGCCGTCGATGAAACCGGCCGGATTGTCCAGGTCCGTCGAGCTGGGCAGCAGGTCCGGATGTGCCCAGACCGCGTCGCGGGCCTGCGTCCCGGCGTCGCTGGTCAGCCGCCGCCACAGTTCGGCCGCCTCGCGCAGCTTGCGGGGGCGCAGCTCCAGACCGACCAGCGTCGCGAAGGTCTGCTCGGCCGGGCCACCGGTCGCGCGACGACGGCGCAGGGTCTCGGCCAGGGCGCCCGCACCGGGCAGCCGATCACCGACCGCTTCGCCGACGACGACCTGAACCCAGCCCTCGATCAGCGCGAGCATCGTCTCCAGACGTTCGAGCGCGGCCTTCTGCTCCGGCGTGGTCTGCGGCTCGAACGTGCCCTGCGAGAGCAACTCCTCGAGTTTGGCCGGATCGGCCAGCATCATCGGGTCGATGCCCTGCGCGGCCTCCTCGATGGCCGAGAAATCCATCCGGATACCCCGCGCGTAGTCCTCGACCGCGCCGAGCACCTGCTGGCGCAGCCACGGCACATGGGCGAACAACCGCTGGTGGGCGGCCTCGCGGGCGGCCAGGTAGACCAGGATCTCGCTCTCGGGGCGCTCGAGCCCCTTGCTGAACTCGGTGATCGCCGCGGGCAGCAGCGCCGCGGTGCCGTCCGGGCCCAGCGGCAGGCCGATATCGGTGGAGGTCAGCACCTCTCCGGCGAGCTGGCCGAGGGCCTGACCGAGCTGCGAGCCGAACGCCAGCCCGCCCATCTGCCCGAGCATGCCGAGCATCGGACCGGCGAACTCCCGTGCCTCCTGCGGCATCGTCGTGGTCCACATGCCCGAGACCTGTTCGGCCACCGGGTCGCACAGCCGCTTCCAGGTCGGCAGCGTCTGCTCGATCCAGTCGTTGGCCGTCCAGGCCACGGTCCGGGTCGCGCCGGCCGGGAACGTGGTGGCCGCGTCGAGCCATAGTTCGGCCAGATGCGCCGCATCGGTCACCGCGCTCTGCGAGCCCGCGGACACCGGCGGCACACTCGCGCCGAGTTGCTGGCGCGCCAGGCGTTTGGCGATGTCGTAGTTCACCGGGCCGTCCTGAGCCGAACCGGGCTGACCCATATTGGAGAACATCTGCCCAAGCGAGGTCAGCATCTGTCCGAGCTGCGACGGATCGAAGGCCGCGCCCGAACCGCCCATGGCGAATTCGAACGGGTTGTTGGCCCCGGCGCCGCCGCGCTCGTCGCCGCGTTTGCGGTCGTCGTCGTCATCGCGGTTCGAGAATCCGAAGGGCACGTCGCTCATGCCCCCAAGGCTACGCGGGTGCGAGAACGGGAGCCGCTACTGTGGGCCGGGTGAATCGTCGGATCCTCACCCTGTTGGCCGCCCTGATACCCGTTCTGGTGCTCGGTATCGTCGGCAGCGCCGTGACGGTGCCCTTCGTCGCACTCGGCCCTGGTCCCACCTTCAACACGCTGGGGGTGGTGGAGGGCAAACAGGTCGTCGACGTGCGTGGCGCGACGGTGAATCCGACCTCCGGAAATCTCAATATGACCACCGTGTCCGTTCGCGACGGGCTGAATATCTTCGAGGCGTTCGGGCTGTGGGCCGACGGGAACTACGGTCTGGTGCCGCGTGCGGAGGTCTACCCGCCGGGCGTGCCGCGTGACCAAGTCGACAAGTCCAATCAACAGGACTTCAAGAATTCCGAGGACAACGCGGAGCTGGCCGCGCTGCACTTCCTGAAATATCCGACCGATGTGCAGGTCGGCGGCATCGCGGACAACGGCCCGGCCAAGGGGCTGCTGAACAAGGGCGATCAGATCGTCAGCATCAGCGGCAAACCCGTCGCCGGCTCCGCGGATGTGGTCAGCGCGATTCAGGCTGCGAAGCCGGGCGCGGTGGTGCCGATCGTGCTGCGCCGCGGCGGCGTCGAGCAGACCGTCGAGGTGAAACTCGCCGCGCGCCCGGATGATTCGGTCAAGGGCTACCTCGGCGTGACACCGACCGAGGTCGCCCAGGGCCCGATCCAGGTCGACTTCAATCTGGCCGATATCGGCGGCCCGTCGGCCGGGCTGATGTTCAGTCTCGGCCTGGTGGACAAGCTCAGCACCGGAAAACTCAACGGCGGCAAGTTCATCGCGGGCACCGGCACCATCGATCCGGACGGCAAGGTCGGCGCGATCGGCGGCATCCAGTACAAGATGATCGCCGCCCACGACGCCGGCGCGCAGACCTTCCTGGTTCCCGCCGACAACTGCAACGAGGCCCGTCAGCGCACCCCGAAGGGGCTGCAACTGATCAAGGTCGACACCCTCACCACGGCCGTCACCGCCTTGAACGACCTCAACGCCGGTAAGCCCACCCCCAGCTGCGGTTAGCTGTATCTTCGGCCCCGCTCCGTCAGCCGGAATCACCCCGGGCCGCTACCCCGAAATCGGCGCTTCCAGGCGCAGGCGAGCGGGGCGACGCGAATCCCGACGCACCCACTTCGGACGTGCCCAGCGGCGAAGCGTCCCTGTGCGGCTGGAACTGTCAGGCCGGCAACGCCAACTCCGATGTTTTTCGGCGCGGCTCGTCGTTCAGCCCTCGAAGCGCATGGGCGGAGCCCGAGTCTCGAGGGCTGAACGACGAGCCATTCGGGCGCCGAAAAACCCGCCGGAGCGAAGCGGAGGCCGAAATACGGAGGCCGAAAATACAGACGGAGGCCGAAAATACAGTTAGTTCTCGCTCTCGTTCTCGAGGGTGTGGGCGAGAGCTTCGATCAGGTTGGGGGCGAGGTTGGGGGCGGTGCGCAGGTTGATGTCGTTGCCGAAGGGGTCTTCCTCGTCCTCCTCGTCGGGACGGACCTGCAGCAGGCACAGCGAGACGCCGTCGCGCAGGACACCGGCGAACAGGCGCGCGTCGCGGC
>NZ_BDBQ01000111.1 GCF_001613065.1 Nocardia miyunensis NBRC 108239 | reverse complement strand
TCCGCAGGACCCCTGCCCGTAAGGATAGGAGTGGGTCGCGGCATCGACAAGGCGTCGCAGGTAGCTACGCGGCGGACAGCATGGCGGGTATCGAGCGGTAGGCGTGCAGGTTTCGCAGGGGATGCGGGATCGGCGGGCCGTCCAGGCTCAGATCCGGGTACCGCTCGAAGAGGGCTCGCAGCGCGACGGCGCCTTCCAGCCGGGCGAGTCTGGCTCCCAGGCAGCCGTGTATTCCGCTGCCGAATGCGAGGTGTTCCCCGGCGTTGTCCCTGGTGACATCGAATTGCTGCGGGTCGGGAAAGACGGCTGGATCGTCGTTGGCTCCTGCCAGGGAGAGCAGGACGAGGGAACCCGCGGTGATGTGCTGATCGGCGATGTCCACGTCACAGTTCGCGACCCGGCCGGTCATCCGCACGGGACCGTCGTAGCGCAGGATCTCCTCCACCGCGTTCGGCCACAGTTCCGGCTGTGCGGTGCACAGTTCCAGCTGGTCCGGGTGGCTCGTCAGCAGCACGATTCCGTTGCCGAGCATGTTCACCGTCGTCAGGAATCCGGCGTCCAGGAGCAGGGCCGCGTTGGCCACCTGCTCGCGGCGGGTGAGCTCGTCACCTGTCACCAGCATGCTGAGCACGTCGTCCTGCGGGTCGGCGGTGAGCCCATCGAAGTACCGGTCGAAGTACAGCTGGACTTCGGCCAGATCTTCGATCGCGTGGCGGTAGGTGGACCAGGGCAGGCCTCGTTCGAGCAGCGGTGCGCCGGAGTCTCCCCACTTCAGCAGGGTCGAATGCATGGTGTCCGGCAGCCCGAGTATTTCGGCGATGATCGTGACGGGCAGCTGTGTGCAGAAGTCCTGGATCAGGTCCGGCCGAGGTTTGGAACTCAGGCGTTCGACGAGGTCATCGGCGACCTCGGTGACTCGCTCGTCCAGCGTCGCGATCGCCTTCGGGCCGAACGCCTGCCCGACCATGCGCCGGTACCGGGTGTGATCGGGCGGATCGGTCACCAGCATCGAGGGCGGTTCGCCCAGATTGGGAAGTCCCAGATCCGTCTTGGTCATCATCCAGCGGATCGGCTTCGGCAGGGCCGGGTGGTTGGGCGTGACTATGCCGAAGCGCCGGTCTCGCAGGATGAGTCGGCACAGTTCGTAGTCCGCGGTTACCCGCACCCCCGACATCCTGGGAATCCGGCCGCGCTGCCGGATCTGTTCGATGTACGGCGATGAGCCGAGCAAACGATCCGAACCGACGGCGATCTGCCCGAGCGGGTCACCGAGACGCGCCGACCACCGAAGATAAATCCGTGGGATGCCATGTGTGAGCAGCCATCGAGTCCATGCACGAATCAACATCGTCACCTCCCAGCCCCGACTACTCCTATGATAGGTAGCCGCTATGTCTGTCGCAGCTACCGTTCGCCTCGGGCGAGGGGGCATTATGGACAGGGGCTCGGGGCGGCGGTCATCGCGCTGCGCCTGTCGCGGTCCGGGATTCGGGTCGCGGTGCTCGAGCGTGGATCGCGCTGGCCGCGCGATTCGTGGCGCGACATCTTCGCCACCGACACCATTCCCGACGGCCGCGGCTTCTGGCAGCGCACCTCCTTCACCGGGGTGGACGGGGTCCCATTGGCTGTCGATTTGTTCGGCGGGGCCCTCGATGTCTCCAGCTACGCGGGCATCGACGTGTGGCGCGGAGCGTGCGTGGGCGGCGGCTCGGTGGTGTGCACCGGGGTGACGCTCGAGCCGGAGGAGAGGTTCTTCGACCATCTGTTCCGGGGCGTGGTCGACTACCGCGAGATGCATGAGGTCTATTACCCCAGGGTCCGAAAGATGCTGCGGCCCAGCCCGATTCCGCCCGACATCTACAACTCCGTCGCGTTCACGCACTCCCGTGCCTGGGACCGGCAGGTCCGCGCGGCCGGATATCAGCCGCGGCGTAACGACGGCATCTGGACCTGGAACATCGTCCGGCACCACGCCCTTCGACACCACCGTTCTCGGATCGTTGGGCATCGTGCTGGAGGACACCCGGGGCAGGTTCGTCTGCGATCCGGCCGACGGGCGGGTGGACCTGCGGTGGCCGCCCGACGGGGCTGCCGCCTATCTCGCGCGAGCGCGGGAAGTCAACCAGCGGGCGGGCTGTCACTGCAATTCCGGCATTCGGACAATTCCGGATGCGGATGCGTCGTTCACCTCTCATCCGCTGGGCGGCGCGGTGATCGGCCGCGCGGCGGACGAATACGGCCGGGTGCGTGGTTATCGGAACCTCTATGTGATGGACGGCGCGGCGGTGCCGGGTAGCAGCGGAACGGTGAATCCGTCACTGACGATCAGCGCGCTGGCCGAGCGCAATATCGAACAGATCATTCGTTCCGGGCGTTTGTGGCGACGGCCGGGCGATACAGTCGAAAGCTGTGAACGAAACGCCGGTCACGAACCGTGCGCGGCCGCTCGCCGAACGGGTGGCGATCCGGCTGCTGTATCCGACATTCCGGCCGAGCGAGGAGTCGTTGCGTGCCGCCGTCGGCGGCAAGGTGGTGCTGGTGACCGGCGCCTCGCACGGTATCGGCAAAGCCAGTGCGCGGAAACTGGCCGCGGCGGGGGCGGTGGTGCCGCTGGTGGCGCGTTCTCGGACCGAATTGGAAAGGCTCGCTGCCGATATCACCGCCGCCGGCGGCACGGCCCACGCGTATGCGAGCGACCTGACCGATATGGCTGCCGTCGAGCGGCTCGGCCGGACGCTGCTGGCCGAGTACGGGCATGTCGATGTGGTGATCAGCAACGCGGGAAAGTCGATTCGGCGGCCTATCGCCGAGTCCTACGACCGGTTCCACGATTTCACCCGCACCATCGATACCAACTATCTCGGCCCGGTGCGGCTGCTGCTCACCCTGCTGCCCGATATGTGCGCACGCCGGCAGGGGCATATCGTGAATGTCTCCACCTGCGGCGTGCTCATGCCGCCGAGTCCGCGTTGGTCGGCCTACGGCGCCTCGAAAGCGGCGTTCGACGTCTGGCTGCGCAGTGTCGCCGCGGAAATCGCCGGAGACGACGTCACCACCACATCGGTCTATCTGCCGTTGGTCCACACCAGAATGAGCGCTCCCACCGACTTCCGTCGCATCCCGGGGCTGACGGTCGAGGAAGCCGCCGACCTCATTGCGTACGCAATCACGGCCAAACCTCGTGATGTCGCCCCCTGGTGGGCGGTCCGGGTCCAGGCCTGGTCCGCCGTCCACCGCGACCGCGTCCAGCGCTTTCTGGAACGTCGATCGCACCGCGAACTCGAATAGTCGCAATCCACGGATCGCCATAGTGCAGAAGATGTCGGGCATCCGATCCGGTCGGTGGATACTGGTTCACCCATCATGTATAAATGAATGGTCGAGAAATTCGATTCTCGCTCCGAAAGACCGAGCGAAAAGATTGCGGAAAGAGTATTTGGTCGTCTGATCGAAGGACGGAAGCCACAAATTCGTCGTGGCGGGGAAGACTATTCCTGTGCGCGGCGGTGTACAAGAACATATTATTTTGCTTATAATGTGGGCGGTCGGGGTTAGAAGGAAATTATGACCGCTCCGCAACCCCAGCTCGACTCCGCCCGGGGATCGAGCGAAAATACCGAGCCGGACGCGTCAGTCATACAGCCGATACCGCTATCTGCCGGGCAGCGGGCGTTGTGGTTGGCGCAGAAATTAAGTCCGGGTGTGCCGATATCCGAGGCGCAGTACGTCGAGTTCCGTGGTGATCTCGACATAGAGGTACTGCGTGAGGCGGCGATACAGGCCGGCCGAGAGTTCCAGTCGGGCTTTCTGCGGCTGGTCGAGACCGACGGTGAGCCCTACCAGCTGTACGACCCGTCGCTGACGTCGGCGGGACCGGTCATCGATGTGCGCGATGCCCCGGATCCCGTTGCGGCAGGCCTGGAGTGGATGCGCCGGGAATACACCGCGCCGTTGGACATGACCCGTGACCGTTTGGTCGCGACGGCGATCGTGCAGGTCGGAGATCGGCATTATCTGCTGTACTGCCGGAGCCACCACGTCGCCCTGGACGGCTACGGCGCGATGATGATCGTGAACCGGATCGCGGCGCTGTACACCGCGGCGGTACAGGGCCGCACGGCGGAGCCCGCCCGGGCGGCGGACATTCGCGCCCTGTTCGAGGCCGACCGCAGCTACCGCGAGTCGAAGCGGTTCACCGACGATCAGGAATATTGGGTGAACCGGCTCGCCGGTCTCGGCGAGGAAGTCGGCCTGGCCGCCGGGCAGGCGCCACCGTGTGCGGACAGCGTCGTCGCGATCACCGAACTGTCGGCGGTGACCGTGGGACGGATCGATCATTCGGCGAAGGCATTGGGCGCGAGCCCGGCCGCGGTCGTGATCGCCGCGTTCGGCTGTTACCTGGCCCGGAACACGGGCCGGGACGAGGTCCTGGTCGACATTCCCGTGTCGGGCCGTACGACCGCCGTACTGCGGCGGTCCGGAGGGGTGTTCGTCAATGTGGCACCGCTTCCGATCGTCCTGGATCCGCAGGACACCGTCGCGACGCTGGCGCTGCGGGTGCAGTCCGATCTGGTGGGTGTGCTGCGACACCAGCGGTGCGGCCTCACCGACATTCGCGCCGCCACCGGGAACCATGGCGCACAGCGCCGCTTCGCGGGCCCGGTGGTGAACGTCATGCTCTTCGACCAGCAGATCAAGTTGGGGACGGTGACCGGGGAATTCCACATCCTCAGCTCGGGCCCGGTCGAGGATGTGCTGGTCGACGTGTACCGGACCGGGGATCCGCCGCGGACGATCCTGCAGTTCCTGGCCAATCCCAACCTCTATACCGACCGCGAACTGTCGGCGCACCGCGCCGCATTCGTGGAGTTCCTCGACGAGTTCGCCGCCGCCGCACCGGACACCGCACTCGGGCAGGTCCACCCCGGCAGCGCCGCCGACGCCGCCCGGATCCGCCGCCGCCGCGAGAACCTGGAGTTCTGGCGGGCGACGCTCGCGGATCTTCCCGAGGAACTCGGTCTGCCGTTCGACAGGCCGCGCCCGGCGGTGCTGTCGAATCGGGGCGCCACCGCGAGCTACGCATTGCGTTCGGGGCTGGTTCGAGAGCTGGAAGATGTTGCGCGACAGCGTAATTCTTCATTGTTCGCGGTGATTCACGGTGTGCTGGCGGTATTGCTGGCCCGGATGAGCGGCGCCACGGACATTCCGGTCAGCACCCCGGCCGCGGGGCGGGGTGTCGCGGCGATCGGCGATTCGGCCGGGATGTTCGGGAATCACCTGGTGTTGCGTACCGAGATCGACCCGGGGGAGTCCTTCGCCGATTTGCTCGGCCGGGTTCGGCAGGTCGATCTGGATGCGTTCGACCATGCCGATGTTCCGTTCGGACAAGTGCTGGACCAGCCGTCCCGGTCGCGACATCCCTGGTCTCGAGTGGCGCTGGCGTTACGGAACCCGGAACCGGGGCGACTCGCCCTCGAGTTACCGGCCGTCGGCCTCTCCAGCGAAATATGCTGCTTCGACCTGCGATTCGAGCTGTCGGCGGAGCCCGGCAGCGGCGACTCGACGGTCACGATCGCGTACACCACCGACCTGTTCGATCCCGCGACGGTCGACTCCCTCGCCCGGCGGTTGATCCGGATTCTCGAATCGGTAGCCGCCGACCCGACGATCCCGGTCGGCGCGATCGACGTACTCGAGCCAGCCGAGCGAGCCGACCTGTTGTCTCGTTCGGGTGAGGCCGCGGCGACGGCGACAATGACGTTGCCGGAGCTGCTGGCCGCCGCTGTCCGGCGCGATCCCGATGCTTCGGCGGTCGTCTTCGATGGGCAGCGGTTGAGTTATCGGGAGATGGACGAGCGTTCGAATCGATTGGCCCGGTTGCTCGTTCGGCGTGGTGTGGGCCCGGAAGACGTTGTCGCGGTGGGTATTGCGCGAAGTTCGGATTCGGTGACGGCGGTCTGGGCGGTTGCGAAGTCGGGAGCGGCCTTCATGCCGGTCGATCCGGGTTATCCGACGGAGCGGAAAGCGCACATGCTGGCCGACTCCGGGGCGGTCGTGGGCGTGACCGTCGCACGGGCGCGCGCGCAGTTGCCGGACGGCATCGACTGGTTGATCGCGGACGACCTCGACGAGACCTCGGATGCCCGGTCGATCTCCGACACGGATCGGACGACCTCGCTTCGACCGGAGCACGCGGCGTACCTGATCTACACCTCGGGCTCCACCGGAGTACCGAAGGGCGTGACGGTGACGCATGCGGGGTTGGCCGCACTGAGTCGCGAACAGCGGCAACGCTATCGGGTCACCGCGGGTTCGCGGACGCTGCATCTGGCATCTCCGAGCTTCGATGCCGCGGTCTGGGAGTTGCTGCTCGCGGTGGGCGCGGGAGCCACCATGGTGATCGCCGGGCCCAGCGACTACGGTGGCGCCGAGCTGACCGATCTGCTGCGCCGCGAGCGAGTGACGCACGCGGTGATCACCCCGACCGCGTTGATGTCGGTCGATCCGGCCGGTCTCGACGCGCTGCGTGTCGTCGTCGCGGCCGGTGACGTGTGCCCACCGGAGCTGGTGCGGCGCTGGGCCGCCGACGGTCGCGAGTTCGTCGATGCTTACGGGCCGACCGAGGCCACGGTCATGACGAACCACAGCACCCCGTTGGCGGCGGGTGATCCGGTGACGATCGGCGGTCCGATTCCCGGTGTGGCGGAATGGATTCTGGATCAGCGGCTGGAGCCGGTGCCGGTCGGTGTGGCGGGTGAGCTGTATGTCGCGGGTCGTCTGCTGGCTCGTGGGTATCACGGTCGGGCGGGGATGACGGCCGAGCGCTTCGTCGCGTGTCCCTGGGCGGCGGGGGAGCGGATGTACCGGACCGGGGATGTGGCCCGGTGGACGGCGGCGGGGGCGGTCGAGCATCTGGGCCGGTCGGATTTCCAGGTGAAGATCCGAGGTCTGCGGATCGAGCTGGGCGAGATCGATTCTGCTCTGACGGCTCATGCGGATGTGGGTCATGCGGTGACCGCCGGTTTTCGCGGTGATTCGGGCGCGCAGTCGCTGGTTTCGTATGTCGTCGCCGCGCAGGACCATGCGATCGATACGGCGATGTTGCTCGAGTATCTGGGTAATCTGTTGCCGGCGTACATGATTCCGGCGTCGATCATGGTGTTGGATCGGATTCCGTCGACCCCCGCGGGGAAGTTGGATCGCAAGGCGTTGCCGAAGCCGGTGTTCTCCGGCGGCAAGCACTTTCGGAAGCCTACGACGCCGACCGAGCGGATCGTCGCCGGGTGTTTCGCGGATACTCTGGGTGTCGAAACGGTCGGTGTGGACGACTCTTTCTTCGCCCTCGGCGGAGACAGCTTGGTGGCGACGCGAATTGCCGCGCGAATCGGGGCCGCGCTGGATACCGACATCCCGGTGCGACTGCTGTTCGAGGCGTCCACGGTAGCGGCGCTCGCGGCTCGCATAGATCAGCATTCCGGGACCGGGCGACGGCGCCCGCCGCTGGTCGCCCGGCCGCGCCCCGATCTCGTTCCGCTGGCGCCTGCCCAGCAGCGGATGTGGTTCTTCAACCAGTACGACATCGGTTCCGGCACATACAATGTGCCGATCGTCATCCGGCTGCGCGGCGAGTTGAACGTCGAGGCGGTCCGAGCGGCCATGATCGATGTATTGGGTAGGCACGAATCCCTGCGGACCCGGTACCCGGATCACGACGGAATGCTGATCCAATTGATCGAACCCGTTGCCGATGTGGACCGCGAACTCACCATGGTATCGGTTCCGCCGAGCCAATTGATCGCGGCGATAACCGAATTCGTCACCGAAGGCTTCGATGTGAGCGCCCGGCCGCCGGTGCGCGCCCGGCTGTTCGGCACGGCCGATCCGCGGGAACACGTGCTGGCCGTGGTGGTGCATCACATTGCCGCGGATGGCTTTTCGATGACGCCGCTGGCCCGGGACGTGGCGACCGCCTATACCGCCCGGATCCACGGTGAAGCCCCGTCGTGGACCCCGCTGCCCGTCCAGTACGCGGACTACGCCCTGTGGCAGCGAGCTACCCTCGGTTCGCCGGACGAACCGGAATCGCTGTGCGCACAGCAGATTCGATATTGGACGCAGACTCTGACCGGAGTCGCCGAGGAACTCCGTCTGCCGTTCGACCGGCCGCGCCCCGCGGTGATGTCCAATCGGGGCGCCACGGCGACCTACTCGTTGCCCGCGAACACGGTACGTGCGTTGGAAGATGTTGCCCGGCAGCACAATTCCTCGCTGTTCATGGCGATCCACGCGGCACTCGCGGTCCTGCTCGCCCGGATGAGCGACGCCACCGATATTCCGATCGGCACACCCGTCGCGGGCCGTGGCGTCGCGGCGCTGGACGATATGGTCGGAATGTTCGTCAACACCCTGGTGCTGCGAACCGAAATCGACCTACGAGAGTCGTTCGCCGATCTACTCGACCGGATCCGGCACATCGATCTCGAGGCATTCGACCACGCGGACGTACCGTTCGAACAGGTGGTGGACCGACTCGTCACGCACCGATCCCAGGCTCGCCATCCGCTGTTCCAGGTGATGCTGGCGTTCCACAACCTGGAAGCGGTGCGGCTCGAACTGCCCGATCTGGACCTGTCGGTGGTCGACCTACCCGTCGAGGCGTCTCGCTTCGACCTGCAATTCGTCCTCGCGCAGGACCACGACAGCGGCGATATGACCGTCGCGGTCACCTTCGCCACCGATCTGTTCGACGTCGCGACGATCGACTCCCTCACCCGGCGGTGGATCCGGATACTCGAATCGGTGGCCGCCGACCCGGCGATCCAGGTCGGGGCCGTCGAGGTGCTCGAGCCCGCCGAGCGAGCCGACCTGCTGACCCGTCGCGGCCCATCCGCGATGGCCCCGGTCACCCTGCCCGAGTTGTTCGCCACAGCGGCCGGGGTGGATCCGGACGCCTCGGCGGTCGTGTTCGAGGGACAGCGGTCGAGTTACCGGGACTTGGACCGGCATTCGAATCGATGGGCTCGGCAGTTGATCGGGCGCGGTATCGGCCCGGAGGATCTCGTCGCGATCGGTATGGCGCGTTCCGCGGATTCGGTCGCCGCGGTGTGGGCGGTGGCCAAGACGGGAGCTGCCTTCGTACCGATCGATCCGAGCTACCCGGCCGAACGCATCGGTCACATGCTGGCCGATTCGGGGGCGGCCCTCGGCCTGACGGTGGCGTCCGCGCGTGACCGGTTGCCCGATGCCGATATCGACTGGTTGACGCTGGACGACCTCGACGAGGGCGATGATCGGCCGGTTACCGATGCCGATCGGGTGCGCCCGTTGCGCGTCGACGATATCGCCTATGTCATCTACACCTCCGGATCGACCGGGCGGCCCAAAGGCGTCGCTGTCACGCACCGAGGACTGCGGAACTGCGCCGCCGAACATCGCGCCGTCCTGAACATCGAATCATCCAGCCGCACACTGCATCTGGCTTCGCCGAGCTTCGACGTCTCGGTTCTGGAGCTGCTGTTGCCGCTGTGCTCGGGCGCGACGATGGTCGTCGCGCCCAGCGGCATCGCGGGCGGTGACGAACTCGCCGGATTCGTGGACGGCGAACACGTCACCCACGCCTGCATCACGCCCTCGGCATTGTCCACCATCGACCACATCCGCTGGCCGCTGAAGGATTTGGGCCATCTGATCGTCGGCGGCGAGAGCTTCGGTCCTGAACTGGTCGAGCGGTGGGGCGGCGATCGTGAGCTGTTCGACGAGTACGGGCCCACCGAGACCACCATCGCCGCGACGCTGACCGCACCCATGACAGCGGGGGAGCCGGTCACGATCGGCCGCCTGATGCCGGATGTCTCGGCGTGGGTGCTGGATCGGCGATTGCGGCCCGTGCCGGTCGGGGTGGCGGGTGAATTGTATGTCGCCGGTGGACTGTTGGCTCGTGGGTACTACCGCCGGGCGGGGCTGACGGCCGAGCGTTTCGTGGCGTGTCCGTGGTTGCCGGGTGAGCGCATGTATCGGACCGGTGACGTGGTTCGCTGGTCGGCAGGTGGTGCGATCGAGCATCTGGGCCGGTCCGATTCGCAGGTCAAGCTCCATGGTCTTCGGGTCGAGCTCGGTGAGATCGATTCGGTGCTCGCGGGGCAGGAGAGTGTCGGTTATTCCGCCACGATCGGTTACCGCGCCGATTCGGGAGCTCAGTCGCTGGTCTCGTATGTTGTCGCCGCGCAAGGGTATTCGATCGACGCGGGGGCTTTGACGGAGTATCTCGCCGATCGCGTGCCGTCCTATATGGTTCCGTCCTCGATCATGGTGCTGGACC
This sequence comes from Nocardia miyunensis NBRC 108239, assembly GCF_001613065.1. GTDB lineage: Bacteria > Actinomycetota > Actinomycetes > Mycobacteriales > Mycobacteriaceae > Nocardia > Nocardia miyunensis. The sequence goes on along the minus strand of NZ_BDBQ01000111.1, from coordinate 36,146 downwards.
GGATTCCGTTGACGCCGACCGGCAAGCTCGATCGCAGGGCGTTGCCCGAACCGGTGTTCGCCGACGACGCGCCGTACCGGCCGCCCCGAACTCCGATCGAGCACCTCATCGCCGACACGTTCGCCGGTGTGCTCGGCGTCGACACCGTCGGTATCGACGACTCCTTCTTCGCGCTCGGCGGAGACAGCATCATGTCGATCCAGGTGGTGACCCGGGCCAGAGCGGCGGGTGTGGTGTTCTCCCCGCGCGACGTGTTCGAGCGCAAGACGGTCGCCGGACTGGCCCAGGTCGCCATCCGGGACAGCGCCGCGGCGATGGCCCTCCCGCGGGAACTGCCCGGCGCGGGCGTGGGCCCGCTACCGCTGACACCGATCGTGCGAGCGTTGCTCGAGCGGGCGGGGCCGGGGTTCGGCCGCCTCTCGCAGGCGATGATGCTGGCGCTACCGGCGGGGATCGACCGGCGACAGCTCACCGAAGCCGTGCAGGCCGTACTCGATCGGCACGACATGTTGCGTGCGCGACTCGGCCCGGGCGCCGACGGGTATTGGACCTGGGAGGTGTTGCCGGCCAGCCTGATTCGAGCCGATGACGTTCTCGTCCGAGTGCCGATGGGAGAGGAATCCGGCGAGTTGCCCGCGCTCGCGGAGGCCGAGCTGGATGCCGCCGCGGATCGGCTCGATCCGGGCGCCGGGATCGTGGTGCGGGTGGTCTGGTTCGATCCGGTGAGTTCGGCCGATCCGGGCGCTGTTCTGCTGGTGGTCCATCGTTCGGCGATCGATCGGGCCTCCTGGCGGCTGCTCGCGTCGGATCTCGCGGCCGCGTGGGCGCGGATCGCATCCGGTCGGCCACCCGATCTGGCCCCGATCGGAACGTCGATGCGCCGGTGGGCGTTCGGGCTGGTCGAGGCGGCCCACCGCCCGGAGCGGGCCACGGAACTCGAACTGTGGCAAGCGATTACCGCCGGAGATGATCCGATGATCGGATCGCGGCCCCTCGACCCCGCGATCGACGTGGTCCGAACTACCCGCACGGTCGAGGTCGACGTGGATCCGGAGGTGACGGAGACCCTGCTGAGCGAGCTGCCCGCGGCTTTCCACGGGAGTGTGGACGACGGGCTGCTGGCCACCCTGGCGGTGACGATGGCCGAGTGGCGGCGCGAGCACTCGGATGCCACGGGCTCGCCTACCGACATCGTGATCCGGCTCGAAGGGCGCGGCCGTGCGGCGGGTGTCGTCCCGGGCTCGGATCTGACCCGGACGGTCGGCTGGTTCGACACGAATTACCCTGTGCGCCTGGATCTTTCGGGCATCGATCTCGACGACGCGTACGCGGGCGGTCCGGCGCTGGGGGCGGCGATCAAGTCCGTCAAGGAACAGCTTCGCACCGTCCCGGAGCACGGGATCGGCTACGGCTTGTCGCGATATCTCGACGAGGGCACCGGACCGATCCTCGCGACCGCGACGCCGCAGATCGCGTTCGACTACCTCGGCCGCGTTGCCACGGCGGACACCGAAGAGATATCGGGGGCGGGATGGGCGCCGATGCGTATCGGCGACGCCGAGTTCGCCGTTGCGCAGGATCCGGATATGCCGGTGCCCGCGGTGCTCGACATCCGGGCCGTCGTCCTGGACGACGCGGGCGGGCGGCGGCTGCGAGCGATCTGGTCGTATCCCGCCGGGGTGCTCACCGCCGACGAGGTGCGCGAGATCGCGCAATCGTGGCGCCGGTTGCTGACCGCCTCGGCGAGCCATGTCCGCCGTGCCGGGAGCGGCGGGCGGACACCATCGGATCTGCCGCTGGTCGATCTCGGACAATCCGAGATCGAGCTACTCGAGCAGCGGTATCCGGCGCTGAGCGATGTCTGGCCGCTGGCCCCGCTGCAGGAGGGGCTGTTGTTCCATGCGCTGGTCTCCGAGCAGTCGGTGGATACCTATCTCACGCAGCTGGTCCTGGAACTGCGCGGCCGGGTCGACGCGCGTCGGCTGTGCCGAGCCGCGCGGATACTGCTCGACCGGCACGCGAATCTGCGCACGGCGTTCGTCAGCGATGCGGGCGCCGGACAGGTGCAGGTCGTCGTCGACGACGCCGAGGCTCCCTGGGCGGAGCTGGACCTGTCCGGGCTCGATGAGGGCGCACGCGGTCGCGAGTGGGAGCTGCTTCTGGCCGCGGACCGCGCCACCCGGTTCGACCCGGCCCGTGCCCCGCTGCTGCGCTGGATGCTGGTCACCACCGGACCGCAGCAGTACCGGCTGGTGCTCACCGATCATCACCTGGTGCTCGATGGCTGGTCGACGCCGCTGCTGCTACAGGAACTGCTGGTGCTCTACGCCACCGATTGCGACGAGACGTCGCTGCCGCATGTGCGGTCCTACCGCGACTACCTGTCCTGGCTCGGCCGCCAGGACCGGGCGGCGTCACTCGACGCCTGGGCCCGCGCGTTCGAGGGCGCGGACGAGCCGACCCTGGTGGCCGCGGCCGGTCCGGGCCGTCGCGACACCGAATCACGCGAGGTATCCGGCGAACTCACCGAAGAGCAGACCGCGGCCCTGACCCGTTGCGCGCGGTCCCGCGGCATCACGCTCAACACCATGGTCCAGGTGGCATGGGCAATTATCTTGGGCGCGTTGACATCCCGGAAGGACGTGACGTTCGGCGCCGTGGTCTCCGGACGGACCCCGCAGATCGCGGACATCGAATCGATGATCGGGCTGTTCATCAACACGGTGCCGGTGCGCGTGCGCCTGGACACCACCGAGACCCTCGGGCAGTTGCTCGACCGAATCCAGGCGGAGCAGGCCGCCTTGCTCGATCACCAATTCATCGGCCTGGCCGACATCCAGCGTGTGGCCGGGCCGGGGGCGGAGTTCGACACGATAACGGTGCTCGAGTCCTTCCCGATCGACCGTCACGGGCTGACCGAGGACACCGACATCGCCGGAATGCGGCTGGTCGACGTGGTCGGCATCGACGCGGCGCACTATCCCCTCGGCGTGGTCGGGCGGGTCGATACCGGACTGCGTCTCGAGATCAAATACCTGGCCGAGTTCTTCGACGACGACATGATAGCCAGGACCATGGGGCGGGTCCTGAGCGTGCTCGACGCCATCGCCACCGACCCGGATCTGCCGCTGGCCCGGCTCGATCTGCTCACGTCGGAGGAATCTCGCGAACTGGCGCCGATGTCGGGTGCTCCCGCTGTGCCGGAGCGGGTGTTGCCGGAGCTGTTCGCGGCGGCCGTGGCGCGGAATCCGGGGGCCGTCGCGGTGGTGTGCGGGGACCGGCAGTGGACGTACCGTGAACTGGATGCGGAGTCGAGCCGGTTGGCGCGACTGCTGATCGGTCGAGGCGCCGGTCCGGAAACCAGTGTCGCGGTCGGGTTGCCGCGCTCGTTCGAGTCGGTGCTGGCGGTGTGGGCGGTGGCGAAGTCGGGGGCGGCATTCGTCCCGGTGGATCCGCGCAATCCGGGGAGCCGGGTCCAGCACATGCTCACCGACTCGGGCGCGGCGACCGGAATCACGGTGTCGGAGTGGCGCGATCGGCTGCCCGGATCGGTGCCGTGGCTGGTCCTGGACGAGCCGACGGTCGCAGCGGAGGTGACGCGGCTGCCTGCGACGCCGGTGACCGATGCCGAACGACTGCGGCCGGTCCGGATCGACGACGCCGTCTACGTGATCTACACGTCCGGCTCGACGGGCGTGCCGAAGGGCGTGGTCGTCCCGCACCGGGGGTTGGCGAATCTGGTGGCCGAGCAATGCTCGCGCTTCGAGATCGGGCCGAGCGCGCGGGTGCTGCACGCCGCGTCGCCCAGTTTCGATGCCGCGGTCCTGGAACTGCTCTGGGCGTTCGCGTCGGGCGGACGGCTGGTCATCGCACCACCGACCGTCTTCGGCGGAATCGAACTGGCACAGATCATTTCGCACAACTCGGTGACGCACGCCGCGCTGACCCCCACGGCCCTGGGCACCGTCGACCCGGCCGGACTGCGGAACCTGGGGACGGTCGTGATCGGTGGCGAGACGCCCTCGCCACGACTGGTGTCGCGGTGGGCTCCGGGCCGGAAACTGTTCAACACCTACGGTCCGGCGGAGGCCACGATCCAGACCGATGCCGGAGCGCCGATGGCGCCGGATGCGGCCGCGACGATCGGCGGGCCGATCCGCGGCGTCGACCAGGTCGTGCTCGACGCCTGGTTGCGCCCGGTGCCGCCGGGAGTCGTCGGCGAGCTCTACCTCACCGGTCCGGGATTGGCTCGCGGTTACCGCAACCGGCCGGGGCTGACGGCGTCGCGGTTCGTCGCCGATCCGTTCGCCGATTCGGGGCGGCGGATGTATCGCACCGGGGACCTGGTGCGGTGGCTGTGGCAACCCGAGGGAGGTCCGGCGCTCGACTATGTCGGCCGGACGGACTTCCAGGTCAAGATTCGCGGCTTCCGCATCGAACTCGGCGAGGTCGAATCGGGTCTGCTGGCCTGCGCCGGGGTGGCTCGCGCGGTAGCGGCCGTGCGCCACGACTCCACCGCCGATCGGTTGATCGGATACGTGGTGCCCGAGCCCGGCGTCCACGTGGACCCGGCCGCGGTTCTCACCTCCGCCGGGCAGCGCCTGGCCCCGCACATGGTGCCGGCGACCGTGATGGTGCTCGACGAGCTGCCCATTACCGAGACGGGCAAACTCGACCGCGCCGCGCTGCCCGAGCCGGACTTCGCCACGGGCCGAGCCGAATTCCGGGCGCCGGTCACCGATACGGAAAAGACGCTGGCGGGGCTGTTCGCCGAGGTACTGGGCGTCGACGCGATCGGGCTCGACGATTCGTTCTTCGCTCTGGGCGGCGACAGCATCATGTCGATCCAATTGGTGACCCGGGCCAGGACGGCGGGGCTGGTGTTCTCCGTCCGTGACGTGTTCGAGTGCAAGACCGTCGCCGGGCTGGCCCGGACCGCCGTCCCCGACACCGCCGCGGCGGCCTCCCTCCCGGAGGAACTGCCCGGCGGAGGTGCGGGGCCGATGCCGCTGACGCCGATCATGTGCTGGATGTTCGAGCGCGGCGAATTCGACCGCTTCTGCCAGTGGGTGATGCTGACGCTGCCGCCCGACGTCGACAGGACCGCGATAACGGCGACCGTGCAAGCGGTGATCGATCACCACGACATGCTGCGCGCCCGGCTACTGCCCGACCCCGCGCACCCGTCGGGCTGGGCGCTGCGGGTGCGGCCGGCCGGGATATCCGCCGCGGGACTCATCCGGCACGTGCCGGTGGACGCGCCGCCGGACAGCAGCGCGTTCGCCGCGATCGCCGCCGAGCAGGCGCGTTCGGCCGCCGAGCGTCTCGATCCCGCCGCGGGAGTCGTGTTGCAGCTGGTCTGGTTGGACTGCGCGGACCGGCCGGGTCGGCTGCTGGTCGTCGCACACCACCTGGTGGTGGACGGGGTGTCGTGGCGGATCCTCGTTCCCGACCTCGCTGTCGCCGGGGCCCAGGTGAGCGCCGGGCAGCAGCCGCGGCTCGCACCCGTCGGCACGTCGATGCGACGCTGGGCACACGGACTGGAAGCCGCCGCCGCGAGCATCGATGAAATCGACTGGTGGCGTGCCACACTCGCCGGCGACGATCCGGTGATCGGGACGCGACCGCTCGACCCGGCCGTGGACGTGCAGGCCACCGTCGACACCGTCCGGGTGACGCTGCCCGCCGCGACGACCCGCGCCGCGCTCACCACCCTGCCCCGGGCGTTCCGCGGCAATGTGGACGATGCCCTCATCGCCGGACTCGCACTGGCGCTGACCCGGTGGCGCCGCCGCCACGGCGAGGACGTCACCGAGACGCTGCTCACCCTCGAGGGTCACGGCCGCGACGACACGGTCCTGCCCGGCGCCGATCTCACCCGGACCGTCGGCTGGTTCACCACCGCCTACCCGGTCCGGCTCGATCTGTCCGATATGGACATCGATGACGCGTTCGCGGCCGGCGCTGCCGCGGGGACGGTCGTCAAATCGGTCAAGGAACAACTCCGGCGGATCCCCGGCCACGGCATCGGCTACGGGCTGTTGCGCTATCTCGGCACCGATACCGCCCGCATCCTGGGTGCGCTGCCCGGCCCCCAGGTGAGTTTCAACTATCTCGGCCGGTTCGACACCATCCCCGACGCGTTGCGCGACAGCGGGTGGATGCCCGCCGGCGGTGATGCCGACGGCGGCAGCGTCCAGCATCCCGACGCATCGGTAGCAGCCGTACTGGGCGTCAACGCGGTCACCGTGGACACGCCGGACGGACCTGCCCTGACCGCGACCTGGGACTACCCGGCCGGGCTGATCACCTCCGCCGAGGTCGCCGACCTCGCGGAACTGTGGCGCGACGCGGTGACGGCCCTGGCCACCCACGCGGCCCGGCCCGGCGCGGGCGGGCTGACGCCCTCCGACGTCGGCCTCGTCGACCTGGACCAGACCGCGATCGACCGGCTCGAGGCCCGATACCCGGCGTTGGACGACATCTGGCCGCTCACGCCGCTCCAGGAGGGGCTGCTGTTCCACGCCCAGCTCGCCGACGGCGCGCAGGACGACTACATCGTGCAAATCTGCATGGAACTCGACGGGCGCGTCGACGCGGACCGGTTCCGTCGCGCCGCACAGACCCTCGTCGGACGGCACCCGAACCTGCGGACCGCGTTCGTGCGCGACGGCGCGGGCGAGCCGGTCCAGGTGGTGCACTCGCACGTCGACGTGCCGTTCACCCACATCGACCTCGCGGAATCTTCCGACACCGCGGCCGCGCTCGATGAACTCATGGCCGGCGACCGGCACTTCGACACGGCCGTGCCGCCGCTGCTGCGCCCGACCCTGATCAGCACCTCGGACCAGCGGCACAAACTGCTGCTGAGCATGCATCACATCCTGATCGACGGCTGGTCCACCCCGCTGCTGATCCGGGAGCTGCTGATCCTCTACGCAGGCGACAGCGACCCCGCCGCACTGGCCCCGGTGCGTCCCTTCCGCGACTACCTGGCATGGCTGAGAACCCAGGATCAGGGCGCGGCGGAAACCGCGTGGGCGCGGTCGTTCGAGGGCGTCACCGAGCCGACTCTGCTGGCGGGCGCGGACCGCGGCAGCGGCGACACCGAGACGGCGGGCGATGTCCGGGTGCGGTTGAGCGAACACCGCACCGCGGCCCTGGCCGCCGCCGCCCACCAGCGGGAGATCACCCTCAACACCGTCGTCCAGGCCGCCTGGGCGATCGTGCTCGCGAACGCGACCGCACGCGACGACGTCGTGTTCGGTACCACCGTCTCCGGACGCCCCCCGCAGATTCCCGGCGTCGAATCGATGATCGGGCTGTTCGTCAACACCGTGCCGGTCCGGGTCCGGCTCGACCACGGCGAAACTCTCGCCCAGCTGCTCCGGCGAATCCAAACCCAGCAGGCCGCGCTGCTCGACCACAACCACCTCGGACTCGCCCGGATCCAACAGGCGGCCGGGTCCGGCGCGATGTTCGACACCGCGGCCATCTTCGAGTCCTACCCGGTCGACACGACCGGGCTGTCCGAAGACACCGATATCGCCGGGATGCACGTCCTGGACGTGCACGGACGGGAGGCCGCGCACTATCCGCTTGGCCTGATCGTCCACCTCGGCGACCGGCTGGAGCTGACCTTCGAATACCAGCCGGGCCTGTTCACCCGACACCGGATCCACGCCATCGCGCGCCGAGTGCTGCGCGTGCTCGAGGCCGTCGTCGACGACATCGATCTCCCGCTCTCGCGAGTGCAACTGCTCGCGCCCGATGAGCATGCCGCGCTGGTACCCGTTCGCGGTGGACCGAGTGCGGCGACGGCGATGTTGCCGCAGGTGTTGGCGGCCGCGGCGAGGTCCGGTGCGGACGCGCTGGTCTGTGACGGTGAAACGCTGTCCTATCGCGAACTCGACGAAACCTCGAACCGGTGGGCTCGGGTATTGATCGACGCCGGGGCAGGGCCGGAATCGTTGGTGGCCATAGCGTTACCGCGTTCCATCGACGCCGTGATCGCGGTCTGGTCGGTCGCCAAAACCGGTGGCGCGTTCGTTCCGATCGACCCCGCCCAGCCCGAAGACCGGGTCAGCGGCATTCTCGCCGACGCCGGCGCCGTCGCCGGGCTGACGATCGCGGCCCATCGAGACCAGTTGCCGGACGCCACCACATGGCTCGGCATCGACAGCCCCGAATTCGTGACGAAGGCGGCTGCGGCGCCCCCCTCCGCGATCGAGGACGGCGAACGCATCGCCGCATTGCGGCCGGAGCATCCCGCCTACCTGATCTACACCTCGGGTTCGACCGGGATCCCGAAAGGGGTCGTGGTCACCCACGCCGGGATCGCGAATCTGGCCGCTGAAGCGCGGGAAGGGATCGGCCTCACCGCGTCGTCCCGAATGCTGGCCGCGGCGTCTCCGAGCTTCGACGTGTCGGTCCTGGAATGGCTCGGCGCCGCCGCTGCCGGAGCCACACTGGTGCTCGCCCCGGCGCATGTGGTCGCGGGCGATGAACTGGCCGAGCGGATCGCCGCCGCCCGTGTCACCCACGCGGCCTTCACCCCGACCGTGCTCGCCTCGCTGCGCCCGGGCGAACTCGGCACCCTCCGCACGCTGATCCTCGGCGGCGAGATATGCCCGCCGGATCTGGTGAACCGATGGGTGCCGGGCCGTACGCTGATCAACACCTACGGGGCTACCGAGACCACCATTCTGAGCTGCCGCGACATCCCACTGACCACGGTGACGGACAGTCCGCCGCTGATCGGCGGCCCGGCCCGCGGGTTCCGTGCGGTTGTGCTCGACCGCAGAATGCGCCCAGTCCCGCCCGGAGTGGCCGGCGAGCTGTATCTGTCCGGTCCGGGCATCGCCCGCGGCTACCACCGGCAACCCGCGTTCACCGCCACCCGATTCGTCCCCGATCCATACGGGCCGGTCGGGACTCGCATGTATCGCACCGGCGATCTGGCCGCCTGGACCGGCGACCGGCGACTGCGCTACATCGGCCGCAGTGACCTGCAGATCAAGGTCAACGGCCATCGCATCGAACCGGGCGACATCGAAACCGCGCTGTGCGCTCACCCAGGCGTCTCTCGCGCCGCGGTCGCGGTCCACACCGGGCCCGACGGCGTCGACCGGCTCACCGGCTACGTGGTGCCCACCCCGCACACCACACCCGACGCCGCGGTGCTGATCGCACACCTTGCCACCCGCTTGCCCACCCACATGGTCCCCACGACCATCCGCACGCTCGACCGGCTTCCGCTCACGACCACCGGCAAACTCGATCACAACGCCCTGCCCGCACCCGACCTGCGCCGGCGGTCTCGGTTCCGGGCTCCGTCCACCCCGCTCGAGGCCACCGTCTGCGACGCCTTCACCCGAACACTCGACATCGAACGAACCGGAGTCGACGACGCCTTCTTCGACCTCGGCGGCGACTCGCTGGCCGCCACCCGCCTGGTGGCGCGGATCGCGGAATCCACCGGCGTCACCGTGCCGCTCCAGTGGCTCTTCACCGACCCGACACCTCGGTCGCTGGCCCGCCGCATCGAGAGCCGCCGTGCCGGCCCCGCCGGGCAGGACTTCGGCGAACAGGATCTCGCCGAGGCGCTCTCGGTCGTGCTGCCGCTGCGGGACGCCGGAACCGCCGCACCCCTGTTCTGTATCCATCCGGCGATCGGATTGGCTTGGGGTTTCAGCGGACTCGTACGGTATCTCGATCCCGACCGTCCCGTCCGCGGGCTGCAATCACCCGCGCTGACCGAACCCACCGTGCGGTTCGACACGCTCGACCAACTCGCCGCCCGCTATGTGCGGGAGATCCGTTCGGTCCAACCGCACGGCCCCTACCATCTGCTCGGCTACTCGCTCGGCGGCACGATCGCCCACGAGATCGCCGTCCGACTCCGCCGCGAGGGCGACTCGGTGGCCACCCTGGCCATGATGGACACCCGTGTCGTCAGCGCCGAGACCTTCCGTGCGCCCACACCTTCGGTGACGACGATGCTCGCCGAGTTCGGCGGTTTCGCCGTTCCGGACGGCCCCGCCGAGCCGACGATCGAGGCCGCCGTCGAATTGCTGCACCGGCAAGGCGGACTTTTCACCAGCGTGACCCCTGAGCATCTGCTCCGGCTGCAACGCGACTACACCCGGCTCGTGGACCTCACGTTCAACCATCGACCGGATCTGTTCGATGGCGATCTGATCTACTTCAGCGCCGCGGACCGCCGCGTCGAGGACGACACCTCTCCCGCGCACGCTTGGAGCGCCTACGTCACCGGGCGTATCACCGAACACCGGATTCCCGTCCAGCACGAACGAATGACCGAGCAGGATTCGCTGCGCGTCATCGGTTTCGTGCTCACCGAGCACTTCAGGTCAATCCGCACCGCTCTCACCGAGTCATCCACTCCCGCAAGGACGAGCCGATCATGATCACCGACCGAATCGTCGGAACGCGTTCCGGCATCGAACCCGCCAACCTGTTCGCCGACCAGACAACCGGTACCGATGTGCCTGCCCATGCTGCCGAACTGCGCCGGTGGACGCTCGAATACCTCTGCCGCCCCCACCCCGACCTCGGCCGCCCCGGCCCGGTCTGCCCCTACACCAGTCACGCCGTCGCACACCGATTCCTGTGGGCCGCGTTCATCTCGGGTCGTGAAATCCACCGCGACCGCATCCGCGCGATCGTCGACGACTTGTACGAGCTGTTCCCCGACCTGCCACCGCAAAACGAATCCGACGCCAAGCTGAAAGCCGTCCTCGCGGTGTTCCCGGACCTCACCGAATACGGCGATATCGACTTCGTGCAACGCGATCAGAAATCCCGGTTCGTCGAGCAGGGCCTGATGCTCGGACAGTTCTATCCGGGTTGCACCGTCCCGGGCCTGCACAACCCCGACTTCCGAGCTCTCGACGCGCCCCTGCCCCTGCTCGCGATCCGTCACATGGTCCCCACCGATTTCCCGTTCCTCAACACCCGCCGCGAATGGATGGACTGCTACCTCAAGCTCTTCGCACCCAGCATCCCCAGGTTCATCGCCACCGCGATGTCCGACAGGCTCGTCCAGCACCCCAACGCAGCGAACGACCGGTCCAGCTGATCGGTGACGTTCGACCGAGCGCCCGGCTCGGACACGCGACGCGCGATTCGCCCCTCGCTCTCGCCGTCACCTGGCAAGATCGACCATGCCGCCCGATGGCTCGACCACCGACATCCAAGTCACAGCAATGGGTTTCACACCGGCGTCGGTATTCGGCTTTTCGAGGCTGGTCGGTCGGGTCGATCGGCGTGACGACGCGCGAGATGAACAGGAGTGGCAATGGCGGAGGTCCTCATCACCGAGATCCGTTCCGATCGCGACCCTCGGCGAGGGCAGAAGGACCGATCGAGTCCGAACTTCTCGCTGGCCGAGATCCCGGCGGGGACCACGGAATTGCTCTGGCGGACAGAACCCGACACCGGGAAGATCCGGTTCAACGTGATGGCCGATATCCGGGCGAACTCCGACCATCGCGTCTTGTCGAACATCGCCTCCGGCGCCCGAACGCCCCTACCCCGCGAGCGGGAGTCGTTGTCTCGCCGTGGTTTCTACATCGCCAACCCCTCGGGCTCGGAGCAGGACATTTTCGTCGTGAAGGTCTACGCTCTCGTCCCCGACCAGTAGCCCCCGGACAGCCTGACATCGACTTGTCAAATGAACGTGGGGCATTTGTCGGCTCGCCCTGCCGGACGGCACCTTCTGGGTCTCCGACGAATACGGCCCGTTCCTGGTGCATTTCGGGCGCGAAACCTCCTCGATCTCGGTGGACAATCTGACGGTGTCCGATGGTTGAGTGACCGAAGACCACGCGAAAAACCCTCGCGCAGAAGTGTTCTCGCGACGATAAGAAAAGATGGGCCGGTCCCGCGAATTCGATTTCAGCGCTCATGCGTCCGGACCGCGCGTCCGGCGCGCATCCACGGCGCCGAGCACTCGGTCATAGTCGTGGCCGACCGCATCCTGGACACCGACGGGCATCCGATCGGTACCTCGGGGTTCTATATCGACCTGTCCGACACCTTGGCGGTGGCGGAGAAGGAAGCGGTCAGCCAGTTGCGGCCCGAGATCGTCGACTCACGCGCCGCGATCGAACGGGCCAAGGGCGTGCTGATGCGGATGTACCGGATCAGCGACGAGCAAGCATTCAAGGTCCTGGTGTGGCGATCGCAGGAAACCAACACCAAACTGCGGGCCTTGGCCGAACAACTACTCCTCGAGCTGCCGACCTTGACCCAGCCCGACCCTGCGGTGGTGAGCGAGTTCGACCACCTGCTGCTGACCCTGCACGAACGCACACCGCCCGAGTGAACCGTGCCGCCGGCCGCAGTGCGTCGTCCTCTCGAACACGACCGGCTTCCCCTGCCGGTGCCGAGCCGATCCCGATCTCGATAGCCGCTCCACCGACCGGCACGGATCTCTTCGCGATGCCGGGGTGAATCTGCGGCCTCACTGCTGCGATGCGCGGCGGTGGCGCCGACTCGTCGAGCGTCGAGCGCGCGTCCTCGTCGGCGTCCACGAGTTCGGCGCCGGTGACCACGCGCGCGTCGGCGGGAAAGCCGAGCTGGCGAGCGATCGCCCGAGCGGACTTCCGGGTGTTGGCGTTGACGTATTGTCAGTGCGGTCGTGGGACTCCCGGGTAACGGGGGCGCCGTCGATGCGTCAAGCTGTCGATTCCTTCGCGGAAGTCCGGTCCGTCCAGGGCGGCCTCGGCGAGACGGTGTGATTCGTCCACCACTGACTTCAGACTCGATACCGGATCTCGGTTGATCTGCTGCTTGATGACCGCGGTTGCGTACGGCGACGTAGTCTCGGCGAGCAGGGACGCGTAGGCGAGAGCTTCGGGAAGCAGGTCGCCGTCGCCGACGACCTTGGTGACGAGTCCGGCGGCCAAGGCTTCGCGGGCGTCGATGCGCCGGCTGGAAAGGAGCAGGTCGAGCGCGACAGCTCGACCTGCGATCTGCGGTAGAAGCCACGAGATGGCCTGTTCGGCGATGAGTCCGAGCTTGCTGAAGCCGGTGGCGAACGATGCGGAGCTCGACGCCAGGCGAACATCGCAGGTGAGAGCGTGTACGAACCCCATTCCCACGGCCGGGCCGTTGATGGCCGCGATGGTTGGAGTATCGATCTCGAGTGCCACCAGGTGGCCGCGGCGGTCTTCGTCGAGCCCTCGTGACCCGCTTTTCGCGAGCCCTTGGAGCGCTTGCAGGTCGGCCCCGGCGCTGAACGCCCGTCCCCTGCCGGAGACGATGATGGCCCGCACCTCCGGATCGCCATCCGCGGCCTGGAGCGCGTCGAAGTACTCGGTTTCCAGTTCATTGGTCATTCCGTTGAGTTCGTCGGGTCGGTTGAACCAGACGACGGCTGTGCTGTCGACCCGCTCGACCTCGACCAGGGGCTTCATTCGGCCTCCTCTGTCGTCCGGCTCGTTGCACCGACGAGAGAGTCGGGCGTGACGTGGTAGTCGTCGAGGTCGACATGGCTGGTGCGATTCCAGTAATCCGGGACGGTCCACGGGGAGTTCGTCACCACCCGGCCACGACTGTTGCGGTAGTAGCTGCTGACCCCCTCCATGGCGTAGACCATGCGGTCGTTGTTCGCGTCGAGATCGCGGTTGTACTCCTCGAACACGTCCTGCTTGCACTCCACCGCCGACAAATCGCGCTGAACCATCGCCGCGACGAGATCCACGATGTACCGCGTCTGAGCCTCGGCGATCGTCACCCAGCTGCCTCCCGGCGGATTGGTGTTCGGCCCGTAGAGGAAGAACAGGTTGGGGAAACCGGGGGTGGTGATGCCGAGGTAGGCACGCGCGTCGTCGTCGTCCCAGAGTTCGCGCAGCAGTCGGCCGGATCGGCCGGCGATCTCGAGCGGAAACAGGAAGCGTTGCTGCTGGAAGCCGGTACACAGGACGATCGTGTCGACGTGGTGCTTGGTACCGCCGCGAGTGACGAGTGCGTCACCATCGACGGCGCGGACCTCGTCGTGCACGAGTTCGACATGTGGCTTCTTGAGGGTCGCGAACCAGCCGTTGTCGATCAGCAGTCGCTTGCCGAAGGGCGGGTAGGTGGGCAGAGACTTCTCGATGAGGTCGTCGCGGCCCTCGAGCTGACTGTTCAGGTAGTGCTCGAGGAAGCCGCGGTACGCGTCGTTCATCGAGCTGACGCGCTTGCCCTTGCGCTCGCGGTCCGGATCGACCGGAAGGGCTGCGTAGGAACGCTCGGTGTAGAGCCAGTACAGGCGGAACCGGTACCAGCCCCGGTAGTACGGAACGTGGGTGAACATCCAGTGGGTGAGGTCGTCGTGCTGGGCGAAGACGTGCTCGTTCGGGGAGATCCATTGCGCCTCGCGTTGCAGGACCGTCAGTTTCGAGGCCCGGTCGGCGACGGCTGACACCACCTGCATGGCACTGGCGCCGCTGCCGATCACCGCGACCCGTCGGCCTTCGATCGGTACGTCGTCGCGCCATTGGGCCGAGTGGACGACTTCGCCTCTGAACGAGTCGAGGCCCTCGATGTTCGGCACCCGAGGTGTGCTGTGCAGACCCGCGGCTGTGATGAGCACGGTACTGCTGGCCTCGAGGACTGTGCCATCGGGCGCGGTCACCGACACCACCCAGGAGTTGGCCGCCTCGTCCCAGCGGGCACCCCCGACCTCGTGTCCGAGGTAGATGTTGTCCTGGAGGTCGAAGTGCGCTACGGCGGACCTGATGTAGGCCGCGATCTCATCGCGGCCTGCGAATTTCTCGCTCCACTGCGCGGGGAAGAAGGAGTACGAGTACAGGTCGCTGGGTATGTCGACCCGCGCACCCGGATACGTGTTCGACCACCAGGTTCCGCCGACCTGCTCGTTGCGTTCGAAGATCCGGAACGGGATGCCGGCCGCCGCGAGCTGGACGGCACAGGCGATGCCCGAGAATCCGGCTCCGACGATGATGACCGCGAAGTCCGGTCGGCGCTCGGCGACGAGATCTCCGACGAAGGGGGGCTCGTACGGTGCGAGGCCGAGTTGCTCCGCGACGAGCCCGGCATGGATCTCGGGAATGGGCTCGCCCATCGCGGTGGACATCAGCCGGACCATCAACTCTGGTTCCGGTGCGGGATGAGCGGGTGGCCGACCGGCCGACCACGCCAGAACCGCATCGATGGCGGCGGCGCGGATCTCGCGCTGCCGCTCGGGATCGAGCCCGCCGGAGGTCATCTCCTCGACACCCTTGGTAGGCCGAGGGCGGTAGGGGTCCGCGAGCCAGCGGTCATCGCCGGTCAGCTGGTAGAGCACCGGAAGTAGGCAGGGGATGTTCGCGGCGTCCACCGCTGCGGTCAGTGTTCGTCGGTCGATGCCGGGATCGGGTTTGATGTCGTGGCGCATGAACCCTTCTTCCCTTCTCTGGTGCGGTACGTGCTCAGGGAGCCGTGCGGTGGGCAACTGTCGCGCTCGGCGACCGGGTTCCTTCGAAGCGATCGAAAGTTAGTTAGAGTTCTAGCATGGATCTGCGGAAACGTCACTAGTCTACGCGCTCTACTCACGTCGCCACCTCCGTGCTGAGGTGTGGTCGAAGCGGATTTTCTAGCTCTGAACTGCGAATTATGACGTTTATCAGTCGTTTCGACTGCGCCGGAAGTAGACGTGCAACTGGCGGTCTTCAGTTCTTAGAGTTATTGTTAGTTCTGATATTTCTGCCGTAGTAGTCCGGGTGGCGTGCCTGGGATACGTTGATCGACCGCTCTCTCGGGCTCGACGGGGCCGTCCGGATCCGGGACAGCGGAGCGCGCATTGCGGTCACATTCGCGTGCTCAGGCCGAGGCAGCTCACGCGCTACCGGCGCTGTGCTCCCGTGGGAGCGCCGGATCATGCTCGACGCTCCCGAGGGCCGACCCGGATTCGAGGACTACGCCGAGCCCGCGTGGTCGCGATCGGGCCGGTGACCCGGCAGATCGGAGACGAATGCCCCGACCTCGGCGAGCGCCGCGCGCGCGGACGGCAGGGAGGCAGGGAACAGCGTCCAGGCATGGAAGGCATCGGAATGCACGGACAGCCGAGAGCGTGCGTGGAGCCGGCCGGCATCGGCGTGGAGCCGGACGCCGTCGTCCAGCAATGCCTCGTTCTCGCCGACCAGGGTCAGCACCGGCGGGAGCCCTCGCACATCTCCGAGGAGGGGCGAGGCTCGTACATCGGTCGCGTCCGCGCCCGCGAGGTACACCGAGGCGATCATGCGGACCGATCGGCCGCTGATGATGGGATCGCTGTCCGCGTTGGCGACGATGCTCTCGCCGGATGCGGTCAGATCGAGGAGCGGGGACACCAGTACGATGCCGGCGGTGAGCCCGAGCTGGGCGTCGCGCAGTCCCATCGAGGCCGCCAGTGCCAGACCGGCGCCCGCCGAGTCGCCGCCGACGACGGTGCGCGAGGCGCCGTGTTCGGCGACAACGGCAGCCAGCACGGCCTCGGCATCCTCGATCGCCGCGGGGAACGGCGCTTCGGGCGCGAGGCGGTAGTCGGGGGCCAACACCGGCAGGCCCGTGGCCGCCGAGAGCGCACTTGTCGCGGCGTGGTAACCGGCCGAGGAACCGAGCATGTAGCCACCGCCGTGGAACCAGACGAAGATTCCGGCGTCGGCGGTTGTGCCCGGGGCCGACACGAGCCGGCCCGTGACCCCGGCCACCCGCACCTGCCTGACCTCGACAGCGGGGTCCGCGTGCTCGGTGCGGAGCAGCTCGTCGAGGGCTGCGCGGGTGTCGGCGAACGATCGGGTTCGGTCGCCCAGGACCTGTCCGAAGGCCGCCTCGACTCGGGTGACTTCGGGTGATCGTCCGGGATCGGTCATGACGTGCTCCTCTTTTCGGTGCTGCTCGATCGGTTCGAGGAACTCACAGCAGCTCCTGGGCGCGACTGGCGAGCTGGGCTACGAGCGCGCTGCCGGCTTCGATGTCGAAGTCGTCCTCGCCCATCAGCCCCGCCCGGTACCGCGTCACCACCCCGGCGAGGAGGCAGGCGATCTTCCAGAGCGCGAACGAGTGGAACCAGTCGACATGGCGCACATCGATGCCGGTCGCGTCCGCGTAGCGGGACACGACCTGCGCTCGGGTCTGGAATCCGATGTTGCTCGTCGGTGAGTCGACCAGCGGCTCGGCCTCGAGGGGGTCCGGCCACATCGCCAGCAGGCCGCCGAGGTCGGTGAGGGGGTCGCCGATGGTGGCGAGTTCCCAGTCGAGCACGGCCGCCACGGCTCCGGTCGCCGGGGCGATCATGACGTTGGCGAATTTGTAGTCGCCGTGGATCAGGGTCGGGCGTCCCTCGGCGGGGACGTCCGCGCTGAGCATCGCGTGCGTTTCGAGGATGGTGCGTGCACTGCGTTCGTCCAGCTTGGGTGCCCTGGCCGCCCACCGATCGAGCTGCCGGGCCACGTAACCGCGGCCGGGGCCGATCGATCCCAGCCCCGTCGCTTCGAGGTCTACGGCGTGAATGGCGGCGAGGGCGTCGACGATGCTCGATGACGCCTTGTCCCGGAGCGGCTCGGGGAGCCGGGCGCCGTCGTCCGGTGTGGCGAGCACGACGCCGTCGACGAATTCGGTGACGTAGAAGGGAATGCCCCATTCGTCGCCGGACGTCTCCAGGCCCACAACCCCCGGCACCGGGACGCCGGAGCCGGCGAGCGCGGAGACGATGCCGAACTCACGGGCGCCGTCGTGGGTCTGCGCGGTGCCCGGGCCCGAGGCGGGCGGCGTCCGGAGCACGTAGCGACGACCAGCGGTACCGGACACCTCGTACGTCAAATTGGACCGTCCGCCGGTGATGAGCCGGTGGCGCAGCGGACCCGTCAGCTGTGCGCCGTGTCGGCGCAACCAGGTCTCGAGGTCGGCGTCGTCGCGGAGCATGCCGGTGATCACAGGGCATTCACATCCATCGTCATATAGGTCGATCCGATCGATCGGTGGGTCACGGCATCCTCCCGGGTGCCTACGGTTACGGGCGGGAGTCAGCGAACCGAAGCTTCTTCGAAGCGCACGATCTTCTTCAACAGCACCTGCGCGATGCGGCGGTTGAGGTACGTGTAAAGAAGCGGGCGCAGGTCGTGGTAGCGACCATCGGCTTGGAGTTTGATGGCGATGGCGTTCATCGCCAGTAGAGACCACCCCGTGGCGACCTCCCACCAAAGCAGCGTCTGTCGGTCGAATTCGACAGCCGAGCGAGACTCGTAGGCCTCGATGAACCATGAGCGCGGGGCCAGCCCGAAGATGAGATCCTCATCCGCGTACGAGCCGGTCAGCATCCAGGCCAAGTCGTACAGCGGGTCGCCCAGGGATGACTCTTCCCAGTCCATCATCGCGGAGACAGCGCCGTCGGCGCCCCACAGCACGTTCGCGAGACGGAAGTCGCCGTGCACGATGGTCAGATCAGCCGACGGGGCCGGTATGCGGTGACGCAGCCAACGCTCGAGAAATTGGTGGTAGGCGGGAAGCTGGACGTCCTCCTCGCGCAGGCGGTCGGTCCACCGCTCGAGCAGACCGGCGGGTGATTTGACCGAGAGGTGGCCGAGCAACCCGGCAGCGCCGCCGTTCTCGGTCCCGACAGGAACTCGATGAATCCGCACGAGCAGGTCGACGAGGGCTTCGGCCATGCGCTGACGGTCCATACCGGTGCTGCCCGCGCCCTCGGCAGTCATGGTGCCGGGGTCGAACTCGGTGGCGTAGAAGGGACGTCCGACGATTTCGGCGTCGGTCTCCAGAAGCGCTACGTTCGGCACCGGCACTCCCTGGCCGGCCATCTCCCGCAGTAAGCCGGCCTCGACCGCGGGTTCGTACGGTTCCAGGGGCCCGAACGCGGGCGGAACACGCACCACCAGCCGGTCGAGGGCGTCAGGGTTCGCCGAAGGGGTGGTGCGGTCGTACATGATGGTCAGCTGTGAGAGCCCACCGCCCAGCATGCGCCGCGTCACGTGACGTGAGTCGTCCGCGCCGAGTGCTCGGGCGATGTAGCCGTCCAGCGCCTCGATGTCGAATTCGGTTGTCTGATCGTCTGGATGGCTCATGGGACTCAACGGCTCCAGCTGTCAGGGAAGGCTTGGAAGGTGATCATTGCGTGCTCCGTGGCTGGGTTGACGGTTTGTGCGTGTGCTTCGCCGGACAGGGCGATCGGCGTCGTCATCGGCGTTCGGGGGGAGTCTGCGAGCGGAGTTCCCGTCGCAGTACTTTCCCTGAAGCGTTACGGGGAAGACTGTCGACGATGTGAATCGACTGCGGACGCCGGAATCCGGCCAATCGGAGACGCGCCCACTCGAGCACCGACTGCTCGTCGAGCTTTTCATTTTCGGTTACGATGAATGCGGAAACCGCCTCGCCCCATTTATCGTGGGGAAGGCCCACGACAGCCACATCCTGGATATCCGGATGTTTGATCAGAACACCCTCGACTTCAGCGGGATATACGTTCTCTCCGCCCGTGATGATCAGATCGCTCAGTCGATCGGTGAGAAACAGGAAGCCGGCCGAGTCGATGTATCCGGCATCGCCTGTTCTCAACCATCCGTCCGCGTTGCGAAGCCTGCCGGATTGTTCTTCTCGCCGCCAATATCCGGCTATGGCGCCGGGATGGCGCACCCACAACTCTCCTGTCGAGCCCGCTGGAAGCGGATCCGTCGTCACCGTGTCGAAGATACCGATCTCGACCCAGTCGAAGGGACGTCCGACGGAGTGCAGACGACCGATTTCATGTTCTCGGGGCGGCATGTACGTGACCGAGGCGCACTCGGTCATCCCATAACAGTTGTAAAGCACATTACCGAACGTCGCCAGCCCCTTTTCGAATTCCTTTTCGGTCATAGGCTGCCCCCCGTACGCCACGACCTCGACACTCGAAAAATCGCGTTTGCGCTCCTCCTGCACCGCCGCCATCATCGCCACCATGACCGGCGCCAGGGTGATGTGCGTAACGCTGTGGGTTTCGATGGTGTCGGCGACTCGGGCGGGATCGAAGGTCTCGACGATGACCACCTGTCCTCCGACGGACAATCCGTACAGTGGCCAACCACTGCCTCCGACGTGATGGACCGGCATCGCCTGAAGGAGTACCGATCGCTCGTTCATCCCGAGCGGCTCCGCGACGCGGAGCAGATACTCGTAGTTTTCGTTTTTTATCAGTGCGCCCTTCGGAACGCCTGTCGTTCCCGAGGTGTAGCACATCAAGACCACATCATCAGGGGCCGGTTCCACCGAAACCGGCGTCGAAGGTTGGCTGTCTCGAAATGCTGTGTAGTCGGGGCCGTACACGACTCGGGAAATCGTATCCGGGAGGAGGTTTTCCAGATCCTCGTCCACGAAGGCCAGGGTGGCTCCGGAGTCCTCGATCAGGAACTCTATATCGGGAGCGGTCAGTCGCCGATTGAAGGGACTGGCGATCGCGCGCCGCTTCGCCGCACCGAAGAAGAACTCGAAGAACTCGATCCGGTTGTTGCTCAAATAGGCGACCCGATCGCCGGGCCCGATTCCGCGTTCGGCCAGTCCATGTGCGACCGCGTTGGATCTTGCGTCGAGCTCCGCGTAAGTGATCGACTCCTGCGCGTTACGGAGGGCCACTTGCTCGGGACGCTCTTGGACCAGCTTCTGTAGAAGCGATACGAAATCGAAGGACATGTACGTAGCTCCACGCTAATGGGTTTGTAGAACCAATACCTTCGCGATGGGATCGCGCCGGCTGTGGCGACTGACTGCCCCGCGAGCCGCCGCGGCGGACAGGGCTTGTGCGCCGAGATCGTTAGGACGTGGCGTCTGCCTTCTGGGCCCAGCGTGCGAAGTGCCCGTGTACGTCCGGATAGCGCATCAGATGCGCACCGCCGTTGAGATCGATGGTCTCGCCGGTCATCCACGTCGCGTTCGCGACATATGCTACTGCCTCCGCGACATCGTCCGGCGACCCCGCGCGCCCGAGCGGGATGTTCTCGAGGTACTCCGCGCTGACGCCGGGGACCTCGAGCGCGCCCGCGGTGAGTGGTGTCTCGACCAGGCCGGGGGCGACGGCGTTCACGCGGATGGACCGTGCGCCCAGCTCGAGAGCGGCGACTTCGATCAGCATCGCGAGACCGGCCTTGGCCGAGCAGTAGGCGGCCATGCCGATTCCGGGTTGTCGAGCGTTGAGCGAGGTCAGCGACACGATGCAGCCGCCGGACCGTACGGCGTCCGCGGCATGCTTGATGACGATGAAGGAACCGGTGAGGCAGATGTCCACGACCTTGCGGAACTTGCCGACGGGCAGTTCGCTGACCAGGCCGAGGAAATTGACGCCCGCGCAGTTCACGACCAAGTCGAGCGAATGCGCTCGGCCCGCGAACATGGCCGCGACGCTGTCCTCGTCGGTGACGTCGACCCACGTCGACTCGTGCGGTTCGCCCAATTCGGCCACGACGGCGGCGGCCGCGTCACCGTTACGATCCGCGACGCTCACCCGGTATCCAGCTGACGCGAGATGGCGTGCCGTGGCCGCGCCGAGCCCGGAGCCGCCACCGATCACCAGTGCGGCGCGGTCGAGGGAACGTTGGGCGGCGGTCATGGTAGCGCCACCACCGCACTACCCCTCATGGTCTGCGTCCCGTCCTCGAGCACCACGGTGATGCTCAGATGCAACCGTGTCTCGCCGTCGACCTCACTGCGGTCGGTCACCTCGAGGTTCACCACCGGTGCGGCCCCGACGGGCGTGATGGCGGTGAAGCGGCCGGACAGCTCACGGAGCTGGGACTGCGGGAAAGAGTCGGTGACGCCGCGACCCATATAGGCCATGGACAGCATGCCGTGGGCGAACACGTCGTCTAGGCCGGCGGCCTTGGCCGCGTCGCTGTCGATGTGCATCGGGTTGTGATCACCGGACGCGCCGGCGAACAGTGCCAGAGTCTTGCGCGTGATGGCGCCGATCCGGAGGGACGGAATGGTGTCGGGTGTGCTCGTGCTGGTCATGCCGCACTTCCGTTCTTGATCACGGTCACGCTGGAGAAGGTGGCGACGAGTTCCTCGGATCGAGTGACCTCGGTGCGGCGTACCAGGAAATCGAGCGCCCCACCGGCCTTGGAGTACAGGTCCACGCCGCGGGTGGAGAACCGGACTTCGTCGCCGGCGTGTACGAGTCCGTGGTACTCGAAGGTCTGTTCTCCGTGCAGGACCTGGGAGATGTCGACGCCGTAGCGTGCCAGCACGTCGAACACCTCCGACTGCTCGAGCTCGAGCCCGAACAGGAAGGTCGGAGGCGCCAGCAGGTCGGGATGACCGGCGCTGCGCGCCGCGTCGAGATCGTGGTACACCGGATTCGTTTCGCCGATCGCGGTGGCGAACTGCCGGATCCGGCCGCGTTCGACCTGCGTGAGGAGCACCGAGGCGGGCTCGTCCAGGATTGCGGGGTTCAGTGCCATGGATCAGGCCACTTTCTCGTAGAGGGTCACGACGCAGGCGCCGCCGAGGCCCAGGTTGTGCTGGAGAGCGACTTGCGCGCCGTCGACCTGCCGGTCGCCGGCCTGCCCCCGCAGCTGCCACACCAGTTCGGCGCACTGCGCGAGACCGGTAGCGCCGAGGGGGTGGCCCTTGGACAGCAGCCCGCCCGACGGGTTGGTCACCACGCGGCCGCCGTAGGTGTTGTCGCCGGAGAGGATGAATTTCTCCGCGGTGCCCTCCGGCGTCAGTCCGAGGGCTTCGTAGGTGATCAGCTCGTTGGTCGCGAAGCAGTCGTGCAGTTCGACGACCGGGATATCGATCGGGTCCACGCCCGATGCCTCGTAGACCTCCTTGGCGGCCCTGACCGCCATGTCGTACCCGACGACCTTCATCATGTCTCCGTCGAACGCGCCCGGTACGTCCGTCACGAGCGACTGCGCTCGGATACGGATGGTTGTGTCCAGGCCGCGCGAGCGGGCGAACTCCTCGCTGCATACGATCGCGGCTGCCGCGCCACTGGTCGGTGGGCAGCACATGAGCAGAGTCAGCGGTCCCCAGATCGCCTTCGATCCCATCACCATGTCGAGGTCGATCGGATCGCGGAACACAGCGAAAGGGTTCCGCGCGGCGTGTGACCGGGCCTTGACGGCGACGCGCCCGAAGAGTTCCCGGCTCGTCCCGTAGCGGTTCATGTACTCGACGCCGGCTCCTCCGAAGGTTTTCGCCGCCATCGGGCCGGGTTCGTCACCGCCGGGCTGCGCGAGTGCGATGGCCTCGCCGCGAGCTGTCGCGCTGATGCGGTCGTCCCAGACGTTCACGAGCGCGCCTGGGCGCATCTGCTCGAAGCCGACGGCGAGCACGCAATCGGCTGCGCCGGATGCCACGACCTGTCGCGCGAGCCACAGGGCCGATGATCCGGTGGCGCAGTTGTTGTTGACGTTGACGATCGGGATTCCGGTCAGGCCCAGGTGGTAGAGGCCGGCCTGGCCGGAGGTCGAGTCGCCGTAGACATAGCCGACGTAGGCCTGCTGGATGTCGGTGTAGGCCAGTCCGGCGTCTTCGATGGCCGCGCGCGCTGCGGCGCTGCCCATCAGGTCGTAGCTCTCGCACTTGCCGGGCTTGGCGAACGGCACCATGCCGACGCCCGTGATGCACACGGACATGCCACACCTTCTTTCGTGTCGTGATCCTCGATTTCCGAACTATACACAAAACTGCGACTAACTAAAATGAGAAATTACGTTGTAGCTCGGCTCTTGCGGACCAACATAGCTATAGTTAGCATTCACATCCATCGAATGGCGATCCGAAGGAGGACGATGGGCACGCTCGAGGGGAATGTGACGGTGGTCTCGGGTTCCGGACCGGCGGTGACCGAGGAACTCGCCGGCTACATCACCGGCGAGACGATCGTGTGCGGTGGGGGTCTGTGATGGCGACACCCGCATCCGAGGTGCGCGTCGAAGTCTCCGCCGGCATCGCCGTCATCACGCTCGACGCGCCGCAGCGTCGCAACGCACTGCGCAACGAACTGCTCGTCGATCTCTGGAATGCGTTGGACCGAGTCGACCGCGACCCGCAGGTTCGTGCGGTCGTCCTCACCGGCGCGGGGTCGTCGTTCTGCGTCGGGGCCGAGCTGACCGGACCCGACACACTGCTGCGAGCGCTCGAAGACGACCAGCTGGGGCACACCCCGACCGGCTACCGCGAGCCCGGCGGCCGCGTGAGCGAGCGACTGCACGACATGGTGACTCCCGTCATCGCCGCGGTCAACGGCGACGCTGTCGGCGGCGGGGCGTCGATCATGGCGGCGACGGACGTCCGGATCGCCTCGCGAGAGGCACGGTTCGGGTTCGTCTTCACTCGTCGCGGTGTGGTCCCCGAGAGTGCCTCGTCGTGGACCGTGCCGCGGCTGGTCGGCCTCGGCCGGGCCCTGGACTGGATGTTGTCCGGGCGGGTGTTCGGCGCCGAGGAGGCATATGCCGCGGGGCTGGTCACGCGATTGGTCGATCCGGCGGATGTGCTGACCGAGGCCATGGCATATGCCCAGGACCTCGTCGAGAACACCTCCCCGACGTCGCTCGCCCACACCAAGCGGCTCATCGGTGGCAGCTGGCGCTACGACCACCCCGGTGCGGCGTGCGACGAGGAGTCCCGAACCTACGCCCGGCTGGTCGATTCCGCCGACGCCCGCGAGGGCATCGCGTCGTTCCTGGAGCGTCGGCCGGCGCGGTTCGGCCCCCTCGACGACCGGCCGTCGCACCGATTCTGAGACCCGCCGATCTCGGACCCACACATCAACTCGGACCCACATATACCGATCGAGAGCGAGACCATGCCCCACGACGTCTTCATCTACGACGCGTTCCGCACCCCGCGAGGACGTGGACGAGGCGGCTCCCTGCACGGGGTCAAGCCCGTGTCGCTGGTGACCGGACTACTCGGGGAACTGCCGCAGCGCAACCCGTCCATCGACCTCACCACGGTCGACGACCTCGTCCTGGGCTGCGTCAGCCCCCTCGCGGATCAGGGCGCGGATATCGCCCGGACAGCCGCGCTGGCGGCCGGTCTGCCCGAGACCGTGGCAGGCGTGCAGCTGAATCGGTTCTGTGCCTCGGGGCTGGAGGCCGTCAACACCTCGGCGCAGAAGGTGGCCTCGGGATGGGAGAAGCTCGTCATCGCCGGTGGTGTCGAGAGCATGTCGCGGGTCGCGATGGGGTCCGACGGTGGCGCCTGGGCGAATGATCCGGAGACCAATCTGCTCACCGGCTTCGTGCCGCAGGGCGTCGGCGCCGACCTGATCGCCACGATCGAGGGCTTCTCGCGCGAGGATGTCGATCGCTTCGCCGCGCAATCGCAGGAGCGTGCGGCCCAGGCGTGGGGCGACGGCAAGTTCGCCCGCTCGATCGTCCCGGTCCGAGATCGGAACGGACTCGTCGTCCTCGACCGCGACGAGCACATGCGGCCCGGCACGACCGTGGAGACCCTCGCGAAGCTCCGGCCTTCGTTCGCCGCGCAGGGAGCGGCCGGTTTCGACAGGGTCGCGCTGGAGAAGTACCACTGGGTCTCCTCGATCGACCACGTGCATACCGGTGGAAATTCGTCGGGCATCGTCGACGGCGCGGCGCTGGTGTTGCTGGGCAATGCGGCGGTGGGCGCGGAGCAGGGGCTGATCCCGCGTGCGCGTGTGGTGGCCGGTGCGGTCACCGGCACGGATCCGACCATCATGCTCACCGGGCCCGGCCCGGCCACCGAGAAGGTGCTCCGGACGGCCGGGCTCGGGGTCGAGGACATCGACCTGTTCGAGGTCAACGAGGCGTTCTCGTCCGTCGTGCTGCGCTTCATGCGTGACCTGGACATTCCACGGGAGAAGGTCAACGTCAACGGCGGAGCCATCGCTCTGGGTCATCCGCTCGGCGCCACCGGCGCGATGCTGATCGGCACGGTGCTCGACGAATTGGAGCGTCGTGAGCTGAGGCGCGGGCTGGTCACCCTGTGCGTCGGCGGAGGCATGGGCATCGCCACCATCATCGAGCGAGTCTGAAAGGCATCATGAGCACCCACCAGGAAAACGGCCCGGTCCGGCGGACCGAGGCCGACGGCATCCTCACCCTGACCCTCGACGACCCGACGCAGTCGGTCAACACCATGACCGCCGAGTTCGTTCGATCGCTGGAGGAGCACCTCGATCGGATCCTCGCGGACATCGAGGGCGGATCCGCGATCCGCGGGGTGATCCTGACCTCGGGCAAGAAGACCTTCTTCGCGGGCGGTGACCTACGTGATCTGTCGGCGGCGACCAAGGACGACGCGCCGGATCTGGCCGCCTTCACCGACCGGGCCAAGCGGCAACTCCGTAAGCTCGAGACGCTCGGCGTCCCGGTGGTCGCCGCCATCAACGGCAGTGCCCTCGGTGGCGGTCTGGAGATCGCGCTCGCCTGCCACCACCGCATCGTCATCGATGCGCCGGGTGTGCGAATCGGTCTCCCCGAGGTCACGCTCGGCCTGCTGCCCGGTGGCGGTGGCGTCGTGCGTTCGGTCCGCCTCCTGGGGCTGGACGTGGCGCTGGACAAGGTCCTGCTGACCGGCGCGACATATGCGCCCGAGGCGGCGCGGGACCTGGGCCTCGTCGATCGGGTCGTGGGCGACGACTCCGCGCTGATCGAAGCGGCCACGGCCTGGATCGCCCAGCATCCCGACGCGAAGCAGCCGTGGGACGAGGGGGCCTCGATCCCGGGTGGCTCGGCCAATGATCCCGCGGTAGCGGCGACCCTGCCGGCGCGGACGGCGGCGGTGCGCGCTTCCCACCGAGGGGCGCCGATGCAGGCGGCCGCCAACGTGCTCTCGGCAGCGGTCGAATCGA
Source organism: Nocardia miyunensis NBRC 108239 (assembly GCF_001613065.1). Lineage (GTDB taxonomy): Bacteria > Actinomycetota > Actinomycetes > Mycobacteriales > Mycobacteriaceae > Nocardia > Nocardia miyunensis. The sequence goes on along the minus strand of NZ_BDBQ01000111.1, from coordinate 9,334 downwards.
CGCAGGTCGACATCGACACCGCATTCGACATCGAGACGCGCTACTTCGTCGAGTTGGCGGTAGGACAGGTCTCGAAGAACATCATCCAGGGCACATTCTTCGACATGCAGGCGGTCCGGGCGGGTACCAGCCGGCCGGCGGGCTTCGACGCCCACAGTGTGAGCACCGTCGGTGTCGTCGGTGCGGGCATGATGGGCGCCGGCATCGCGCTCTCGGCCGCGCTGTCCGGCCTCGAGGTGTGGTTGAAGGACGTCGACCGGCCGCGTGCCGAGAAGGGCGTCGCCTACGCCGAGCGCGTTCTGGCGAAGCAGGTCTCGTCGGGACGTCGTTCGGAGGCGAGTGCGGCCGAGGTTCTCGGGCGGATTCGCGCCACCGACCGGATGACCGATCTCGCCCAGGCCGACCTCGTGATCGAGGCGGTGTTCGAAGACCCCGATCTGAAGGCGAAGGTCTTCGGCGAGATCGACGAGACCGTGGCGCCTACCACGCTGCTGGCGTCCAATACGTCCACGCTGCCGATCAGCGGGCTCGCCGGTGCGGTGAAGCGGCCGGCCGACTTCGTCGGGCTGCACTTCTTCTCCCCGGTGGAGCGGATGGGCCTGGTCGAGATCGTGGTGGGTCGCGAGACCAGCGACGAGACCGTGGCTCGGGCGTTCGACGTCGTGCGTCAGCTGGGCAAGACGCCGATCGTGGTCGGCGACGGACGCGGCTTCTTCACCAGCCGGGTGATCCTGAGCAGGTTGCTCGAGGCGGCCGCCATGGTCGGGGAGGGCATCGCGCCGCAGTCGATCGAACAGGCCTCGGTCCGGGCCGGCTACCCGGTGGGGACACTGGCTCTGCTCGATGAGCTCACGCTCAGCTTGCCGCACACGATCTACGAGCAGTTCCGCGCCGATGCCGGCCCGGACTGGGTCGACCATCCCGGTGCCCGGGTGCTCGAGGTCCTTCTCGAAGCCGGTCGCCCGGGTCGTGCCGCCGGCGGTGGCTTCTACGAGTACGTCGACGGGCGTCGGTCGGGGTTGTGGTCCGAGCTGGACAAGCGCCTCGGCCCGTTCCGCCCGGCTCCCGACATCGCTGAACTGTCCGACCGATTGCTGTTCGCCGAAGCCGTGGACACCGCCCGGTGTCTGGACAGCGGCCTGCTGCGTAGCACAGCCGACGCCAACGTCGGGTCGATTCTCGGCATCGGGTTCCCACGATGGACCGGCGGGGCGGCGCAGTTCGCCGCGGGCTACCCGGGCGGCCACGAGGGGTTCGCCCGCCGCGCCGCACAGCTCGCGGAGGCTTACGGCCCACGTTTCGATCTTCCGTCCTCGACGGGTGGCAGTCGTGCGTAGGGCGATCTATGACCGGGAGCATGAGGCGTTTCGATCGGCCTTCAGGGAATTCCTCGACCGGGAGGCGGTGCCGTACGTCGACGAGTGGGAGGCCGCCGGCACGCCCTCGCGCGACTTCATCGTGAAGGCGGGCCAGGCCGGTTTCCTCGGATTCGAGTTCGCCAACGAACTCGGTGGCCTGGGTATCGACGATTTCCGATACAACGCGATCATGACCGAGCAGGTGGTGGCCTCCGGGATCGCCGCTGACACGTTCAGCATGCAGAACGACATCATCGTGCCGTACCTGCGGGATCTCGCGAACCCGGAACAGCAGCGTCGATGGATTCCGGCGTTCGTGGAAGGCCGCTGCGTCACCGCGCTGGGGCTCTCGGAGCCCGGCGCGGGCTCGGACCTGGCCTCGATTTCGTGTTCGGCCCGCCAGGACGGCGATCATCTCGTCCTCAACGGACAGAAGACGTTCATCACCAGTGGAGCCACCTGTGATATCGCGATCGTGCTGACCAGAACCGGGGAGCGCGACGGACGCGGGATGACGCTCGTGGTGGTCGAAGCCGGCACTCCGGGATTCGAGCGTGGACGCCCGATGCACAAGATCGGGCGCAAGGGGCAGGACACGGCCGAGCTGTTCTTCGAGGACTGTCGCGTCCCGCTCGACCAGGTCCTCGGCACATCGGTGGTGGTCAACTATCGACGCGATGCGGATGCCGCAGAGCAGGTGGTGCGAGAGATTCGCCGGGCCGGGGGCTCGGCGATGGCCTGCGCCGCCGCCATCGACGTGGGCGCCGAGGTCGCGCGCATGGTCGAACGGGTCCGCGAGGAGCTCGGGCCGGTCTCGATCTTGGTCAGCAACGCCGGCACCGCCAGCCGCGGACGCACCGTCGCAGACACCGAGGCGGCCGAGTTCCGGTCGCTGCTGGAAGTGCACGCGCTCGGACCCATCGCCCTGATCCAGTCGCTGCTGACCGACATGCGGGCGATGCCCCGCGCCGACATCGTCATGATCTCCAGCAATACGGTCGGGAACGCTCCGGCCGGCGCTGCGCCTTACACCATGGCGAAAGCGGCGATGGAGACATGCGTCGCGACCTTGGCGCGCGAAGAGCGCAGCCACGGGATCCGGGCGAACATTGTGGCACCGGGCCTGGTGGCGACGGATATGGGTCGCCGCCTCGTCAAGGCGTCCACCGGTGGCGGCTCGCTCGACGACTTGAATGCCACGTCGCCGTTCGGACGGGTCTGCACACCAGCCGACGTCGCGGCCGCTGTCGCGTTCCTGGTTTCCGCCGATGCCGGGTACGTCACCGGTCAGCGGCTGTTCGTCGACGGCGGGGGAGCCGATGCCACCGTGTTCTGAGCAGGACGCGAAACGCGGTGTCGAACCTGTACCGGACTGGTTGATGTCTTGTCCGGCACTGGAAGGAGAATGAGATATGGACTACGTCAGCAACGCCGCCGGCGCGCGGTCCGTCGCACGGACGCTCGAGCAGGTCATCGAGAGCACCGAGGACAGCTACACCCGCGGTCAGCTGTGGGCCTGTGTGGGGTTGCTGAACAACCTCGCGAACGAACTGGCTCGGCTGGCCGTCGACGGTGACCGGACCGGATCGGTCGGTGACGACCTCTCGGTATTCCTCCCCGAGGACTCCGACTGCCTGTCGTGGCACGACGCGGCGGAGGCGGTCGGGGCCGACCTCGACCGCGTTGTGAAGGGCCAGGCATCTCTGCACTACCGTCGAGCGATCGACGGCTATTCCTGACCGTCGGTCGCGTTGTCATCGACGGCGCGGGCCCTCCGTTTCTCCAGCCCGATTATTCGCTGTTATGCCTATATGATGTGTCTTTATTTGTGAGACATGCGCTTTTCCTCTCCGAAGTTATTTTCCAATACTCTCTTCGGCTAGGATTGTGGTGTTGGGCGCCGCCGACCGAGGGGATCCAGATTCATGACCGCAGCTCCCGTGCCGGGCAAGCCGCTCAGCCGTGGTGCCGCGCGCACCCGCCAGATCATCGTCGCCGCGGCCAAACTCTTCGAGGATGTCGGTTACCAGAACGTCAGCATCGATGACATCGGCACCGCAGTCGGTCTCACCGGCCCTGCGGTGTACCGGCATTTCTCCGGCAAGCACGACATTCTGGTGAAGGCGCTCGAGAGCCAGGTGGCGGCCGTGGCGCTGGTGGTCGGCCAGGCGGCCGAGGGTGATCCGGCCGAGCGGCCACTGGTCATGCAGCTCATCGACCAGCTGACGGTGCTCACCGTCGAACGCGACGAAGCCTTCATCTGGCGCCGCGAGCGCCGCCACCTCGACTCGGAGCACGCGGAGAGCTTCCGTACGACGTTCGGCAGCCTGCTGTCCCGCATCGCATCGCTGATCGGTCAGTTTCGCCCCGAACTCGACGACGGTCAGGCACGCCTGCTCGGGCTGGCGCTTCTCTCGTTGTACGGGAACGTCCATGACATCCGCTCGCATCAGACCGACGCGAGGTTTGCCGGCTTGGTCACGGGCGCGGCGAAGCGGATCGTGCTGGTCGATCTGGGCAATGACGCCCCAGCGACCGAACTGTCGCCGCCCCCGGGCCGTCGCCGGCCTGCCGGGCGGCGTGAGCTCGTCATCGAAGCGGCCGCCGATCTCTTCGACAAGCGCGGCTTCTACGACGTGCGAATCGACGACATCGCCCGAGCGGCGGAGATGTCGGTCGCCACTCTCTACCAGCATTTCGACAGCAAATCCCGCATCCTGCAGGCAGTGCTGGAACGTGGCGCCGAAGGACTTCTGTACATCACGACCGAGGCCCTGACCGTCACTCAGAACGCCGAGGACACGCTGCGGACGTTGATCCGCACCTATGTCTCCCAAGCGCTGGGGCTCCACGGCCGCACGATGCGCATCCTGGCATCGGATCTGCACTATCTGCCCACCGAAGTTCAGGACGCACTCCGTGAAGTTCAGCGGGAGTACGTGGCGGAGTGGACAGCAGTGATCGGTGAGTTGCACCCGGGACTGGCCACAGCGGATGCGCGAGCGCTGGCACACGCTGCTATCAACATCATCACCGACTTGTCGCAGACCTACTCCCTGCGAGGCAGGTCCTCCCTCACCCGCGACCTCGAGGGCCTCGCGTTCTCAGTCGTGAGCGCCTCCGCCCAACAGGTGTAGTCGTCGAAACTTTCTGGGCTGGAATGTAAGCCGGCATTCGGAGTCGGCTACGGGACGGCGGGTGCACCTGTCGTCCGTTCGTCGGTCGCCGCGGGAGCAGTCCGGCGGACCCCGGCCGGAGTTCGTCCGTATCGAAGACGACGCTGGGGTCGGTCAGCTGATTCCCGGGATTTCCCTGCTGTGATCGGTCGCCTTGCGCACGGTGTCGAGCTTGTCGATGCGGTCGGCTGCCGTCCGCGTCACGTGCGGTACGACCGTCCGCCGTCTTGTCGTACCGCGGGTCGCTTCTTCGCTTGAAGCCACACATTACTGCGATAGACAGATTAACAATGCATACCTACGAGCTGCAATTATGTGTCTATTGACAGGCATAGACGCTGAAGTTAGCCTTCACGTTAGTGGTAGGGGTCACCTACCCGGATATGAGCTTGGGTAGCCGGTTCGACAGGCCGGCGCGAGGAACGCAACCGCGGAGGAGACGTCAGGTGAGTGCACAGAGACTGCAGGGCAAGGTCGCACTGGTTTCGGGTTCGGGTCGCGGCATCGGGCGCGCGGTCGCCGAGAAACTCGCGGCCGAGGGAGCCAAGGTCGTGGTCAATGACCTGGATCCGGAACCCGCCAAGGAGGCGGTAGCCGCGATCGAGGCAGCCGGGGGTGTGGCCGTGGCGTGCGTCGGCAGCGTCACCGAACCGGATTTCGCGGATCGCTTCGTGAGTACCGCGGTGGATCAGTTCGGCGGTCTCGACATCATCGTCAACAACGCCGGTTACACCTGGGACAACGTGGTTCAGAAGATGACCGACCAGCAGTGGGAGGACATCCTGGACGTTCACCTCACCGCGCCGTTCAGGATCCTGCGTGCGGCGCAGCCGGTGATCAGCGCGGCGGTCAAGCGCGAGCGGGCGGCCGGGCAGCCGGTGCCGTGCCGCAAGGTGGTCAACACGTCGTCCACCTCGGGTTTGCAGGGCAACCCGGGGCAGGCCAACTACTCCTCGGCCAAGGCCGGGTTGATCGGGCTGACCAAGACCATCGCCAAGGAGTGGGGGCGATACAACGTGACGGTGAACGCGGTGGCCTACGGGGTCATCAACACCCGGCTCACCTCGGTCACCACGGAGGAGAAGACGATCAAGGTCGAGGGCCGCGACATCAAGGTCGGTGTGAACCCGGCGGTGATGGACGCCGCGACCAAGCAGATCGCGCTGGCCCGGGCCGGATCGGTGGAGGAGGCCGCGGGCGCGGTCTACCTGCTGTGCAGTCCGGAGTCCAGCTACATCACCGGCGAGACCCTGGTGTGCGGCGGCGGACTGTGACCAGGGATGCCGCGACGCGACCTCGGTCCTGGCCGACGAGCGGGAGGCTCCGCACGACGGTGCGGGCCGTTTCGCGCGAAAGGGTATCGGGATGACCGTGCAAGTGACCCATAATTCCGGTGTGCGGCGCATTGTGATCGATCGGCCCGATCGGCTCAACGCTGTAGACGTGGAGACGCTCGTCCGGTTGGGAGACGCTGTCGCCGATGCGGGAACCGATCCGGCCGTGCGGGTGGTCGTGCTGTCCGGCGCCGGACGCTTCTTCTGTTCCGGCGCCGACCTCGCTGTCTCCGACCCAACGTCAGCCGATGCCACCGCGCAGACGATCGATGCGGCCAATCGGTTGGTCGGCATCCTGCGCTCGGTGCCGCGCCCCGTCGTCGCCGAGCTTCGTGGCCCGGCGGTAGGCGTCGGTGTGTCCATTGCATTGGCGGCTGATCTCGTCATCGCGAGTGCGGACGCATACTTCCTACTGCCGTTCACCTCGATCGGGCTGATGCCCGACGGGGGCGCCACGGCACTCGTAGCCGCGGCGGCCGGACGTGCGGTCGCCATGCGCTTGTTCGCCTTGGGAAAACGGATGAGCGCTCACGACGCAGAGCGGTTCGGACTCATCGCGGCGGCGTACTCCGCCGACACCTTCGCCGGCGAGTTCGATGCGATCGTCGCCACCCTGCGCGACGGCTCGCTCGATGCCTTCGTCCACACGAAGCGGGCTGTCGAGGCCGCCACGCTCGGTCACCTGGATGCGGCGTTCGCGCGTGAACGCGAAGGACAGCTATTTCTCGCGGGCCGGCCGGACTTCCACGAGGCGCTGACAGCATTCGCCGCGAAGCGACCGCCAGTGTTCAACCGCGTCCCATCGACGGATGCGTCCGGCCGATTGGCACAGAGCGTTGTCAGCGGCGATCCCGCTGTGCGATAGCGGTTTTCGCTCGCACTGGCTGGGCGGCGCGGTTGTCTCGGGCAGATGCCCGAGACGGCCGACGCCGGTCGGCGCGCTGGATGAACCAGCCTTCTCGATGCATACGGAAAGGATTACCTCGACAGTGGAGACAGCTCAGGTCGGATCTGGCGCAGCACCGCCGCCGGAGAGCACGAGTGTCGGTGTGGTGCGTGAGACGTATCCGGGGGAGCGTCGGGTTGGGTTGGTGCCGAAGATTGTTGCGGGTCTGGTGAAGCAGGGTGTGCGGGTGGTGGTGGAGGCCGGTGCGGGGCGGGGGGCGTTGATCCCTGATGCGGCGTTCATTGAGGTGGGGGCGGTGATTGGTGATCCGTGGTCGGCGGAGGTGGTGGTGAAGGTCGCCCCGCCTTCGGATGCGGAGGTCGCGAAGTTGTCTGCGGGTCAGACGGTGATCGGTTTCCTGGCTCCGCGTAATGCGGACAACAAGATCGCGGCGCTGAAAGCGGCGGGGGTGCGGGCGTTCGCGGTGGAGGCGATTCCGCGTATTTCGCGGGCGCAGGTGATGGATGCGTTGTCTTCGCAGGCGAATGTGTCGGGGTATAAGGCGGTGTTGGTGGCGGCGTCGGAGTCGACGCGGTTCTTCCCGATGTTGACCACCGCGGCCGGGACGGTGAAACCGGCGACGGTGCTGGTGCTGGGTGTGGGGGTGGCGGGGTTGCAGGCTTTGGCGACCGCGAAGCGTTTGGGTGGTCGCACCACCGGATATGACGTTCGTCCGGAGGTGGCTGATCAGGTGCGGTCGGTGGGTGCGCAGTGGCTGGATCTGGGGATCGATGCGGCGGGTGAGGGTGGTTACGCGCGTGAGTTGACCGAGGATGAGAAGGCTCAGCAGCAGCAAGCTCTCGAGGATGCGATCAAGGGTTTCGATGTGGTGATCACGACCGCGCTGGTCCCGGGTCGTCCCGCACCGCGCCTGGTGACGGCCGCGGCGGTGGAGGGGATGCGGCCGGGCAGTGTGATCGTGGATTTGGCTGGGGAGACCGGTGGTAACTGTGAGCTGACCGAGCCGGGTGAGACGGTGGTGGTGCACGATGTCACGATCGCTTCGCCGTTGAATCTTCCCGCGTCGATGCCCGAGCATGCGAGTGAGTTGTATGCGAAGAACATCGCGGCGTTGCTGGAGTTGATGCTCGTGGATGGCCGACTAGCACCGGATTTCACTGATCAGGTGTTGGCGGATTCGTGCGTGACCCGCGAACCGGACGCTGAGCCGAAATCGGATTCGGTTGCGGCCGGGACGGATTCGCCCCAGGCGAACCGGCCAGCCTCGGAATCGATTGCGGAAAGGGCTGATTCGGCTGCGTCCGGCCCTGGTGCAGCCGTCGCGGATGGCGCTGACGCGGGCTCGGTTGTGGCCGGGTCGGTGTCGACTTCGGCGACCGGCGATGGTGCGGATTCGGGAGCGTTTGGCGGGTCGGCTTCGGGAACGGCGGGTGCGGCCGCGACGGACGTGGGTTCGGTTGCGGCTGGCTCGGATTCAACACCGGTGAACGGGTCGGTCTCGGAATCGACTGCGGCTGAAACGGATTCGACTGCCGCGAACGGGACCGGTGCGGGATCGGCTGCCGATGTGCCGGGTTCGGGTTCGGCGGGGAAGGAGCAGGGCTGATGTATACCGAGTTGTTGGCGAATATCGCGATTGTGGTGTTGTCGGGGTTTGTGGGGTTCGCGGTGATCTCGAAGGTTCCCAATACGTTGCACACGCCGTTGATGTCCGGGACGAACGCGATTCACGGGATCGTGGTGTTGGGTGCGTTGGTGACGTTGGGCAATGTGCGGCATCCCGGGGTGTTGACGCAGATCATTCTGTTCGTCGCGGTGGTGTTCGGGACGTTGAACGTGATCGGTGGGTTCGTGGTGACCGATCGGATGCTGGGCATGTTCAAGTCCAAGAAGCCCGGCGCGGCGGCCGGTGAGAAGGCGGGTCGATGATGCGTACGTTCGATGACATCAGTTATCTGGTCAACGGCCTGTATATTGTCGCGTTCGCCTTGTTCATCTATGGGTTGATGGGATTGACCGGCCCGAAGACCGCGGTGCGGGGGAATTTGATCGCGGCGGCGGGCATGGTGATCGCGGTCGTGGCCACGTTGATTTCGGTGCGGCACACCGGTAACTGGATTTTGATCGTGGCGGGGATCGTGGTGGGTGTGGTGTTGGGGGTGCCCCCGGCGCGGTTCACCAAGATGACCGCGATGCCGCAGTTGGTGGCCGCGTTCAACGGTGTGGGTGGTGGCACGGTCGCGTTGATCGCGTGGTCGGAATTCCTGAACTCGCAAGGGTTTTCGCATTTCGATGAGCAGCCCACGGTGCATATCGTGGTCGGTTCGTTGTTCGCGGCGGTTATCGGGTCGGTGTCGTTCTGGGGTTCGTTGATCGCGTTCGGCAAGCTTCAGGAGATCCTGCCCGGCCGCCCGATCGGGCTCGGGAGACTGCAGCAGCCGGTGAATCTGCTGTTGCTGGTGGGTGCGATCGCGTGCGCGGTCGTGATCGGTGTCGGCGCCAGTGGGCACGGGGTTCCGCAGGTGTGGATGATCGCGCTGCTGGTGTTGGCGGGTGTGC
>NZ_BDBQ01000110.1 GCF_001613065.1 Nocardia miyunensis NBRC 108239 | reverse complement strand
GGGACGGCGGCGGTTGCAACAGCAGCAGAAGCAGCAGCGGGGAAGCGGCCGCGGCCGAACCCAGCGCCGCCGAACCGGTCAGCGCGGAACCCGTTCCGGCCAGCGCGGCGAGCGCGGAACCCGTCGCGGCGGAACCCGTTCCGGCCAGTCCGGCGAGCGCGGAACCCGTTGCGGCAGAACCGGTTCCGGCCAGTCCGGTGAATGCGGAACCTGTTGCGGCGGAACCGGTTCCGAGAATCGCGGCCAGTGTCGGCCCGACGGCGGAACCGGTGCCCAGCAGCGCCGCACCTGCGGCGGAACCCGTGCCCAGGAGTGTCGCGCCGGTGGCCGCACCCGCGGAACCGACTGCGGCGGAACCGGTTCCGAGCAACGTGGCGAGCAGCACGGTGGCGGCGGATCCGGTTCCGGCCAGCGCCGCACCGGTGCCCGCGGCCGCGGAACCCACTGCGGCAGAACCGGTTGCGCCGAGTCCGGCACCCGCGCCCGCGGCCGCCGACCCGGTTCCGGCCAGCGCCGAACCGGTGGTGGCCGCGGCCGAACCGACCGCCGCGGACCCGGTACCGGCCAATCCCACGGCGGGACCCGCCGCGGCCGAACCGACCGCCGCCGAACCCGTGCCGAGCACCACGCCCAGCAGACCCGCCAGACCTTCGACTCCGGCGGCCGGGGTGGGTTTCACGGGCAGACCCGGTACCGGACCGGCGGTATGAGCGGGCGCGGCACGGCGCGGCGCGGTGATCGACTGCGACGGCGACTGCCGCACGGGCGGGGAAGGCTGCGGCGCGGGGCGGGACTCGGTCGAGGCGCGGCCCGGGATCTTCAGGGGAATGCCCTGGTCAGGGTCTGCCGAACTGCCCGGGGCCGACGGACTGCACTGGGGACAGGGCGGGGCGGGCTGCGCCTGGGCGGCGAACGCCCCCAACAGCCCGTAACCGGCAGCCATACCGGTTACTGTCAGGACGCGCAGAATGCGACCTATGGCCATGCGCTTGCCTTCCCCTCATCATGTTCAGCGCAGATCTACACCCGGTCGCGAATCATCCGGGACCTCAACGGATGCCGATCATCATAACTGCGGGTTGTTTGCTCGCGCAGCGGGATCATGTGAGACATCCCACTTGTTCCGGTCGCCGCATATGTTTTGGCGGCCGCCGCGTTCACCGAGCGGCGACGGCCCTGGCAGCGAGCGCGTACCAGGGGCCCGGCGACCCGCGCGGGTCGCGACCCCGTCAGTTATCGCAACTGGCACAGGGATATTCGGCACCGAAATGTGTCCGGATCGTTGCCGGGGGAAGGGTCCGGCCATCGCGCGATCCGGGCCGCGCTGTCGTCCCGGGTCTCGCGGACCCGAGACGTGACGCGCGATTCACGCGCCGTAGACAGCCTCCGGCGGCGTCGCCTCGGCAATCAGCTCGCGCACCGCGGCGCCGACCTCGGCCGGTTCCCAGCGCGCGCCGCGATCGCGCGGAACGCCGTGCCGCCAGCCATCCGCGAGCGCGACCTTACCGCCCTCGACCTCGAACATCCGGCCCGTCACACCCGCCGAATCCGCGCTGCCCAACCAGACCACCAGCGGTGAGATGTTCTCCGGGGCCATGGCGTCGAATCCGTCCTCGGGCCTGGCCATCATGTCGGCGAACACCGTCTCGGTCATCCGGGTGCGCGCCGAGGGGGCGATCGCGTTGACGGTGACGCCGTAACGCCCGAATTCGGCCGACGCGGTGATGGTCAGCGCGGCGATACCGGCCTTGGCCGCGGCGTAGTTGCCCTGCCCGACGCTGCCCTGCAGGCCCGCGCCCGAACTGGTGTTGATGATGCGCGCGTCCACGGCGTTCCCGGCCTTGGACTCCCCGCGCCAGTACTCCGCGGCATGCCGCATGGTCGCGAAATGGCCCTTGAGGTGCACCCGCACGACCGCGTCCCACTCCTGCTCGGACAGGTTCACCAGCATCCGGTCCCGGACGATCCCGGCGTTGTTGACCAGCACGTCCAGCCCGCCGAAGGTTTCCACGGCCTGGGTGATCAGGCGTTTCGCGCCCGCCCAGTCCGCGACGTCGTCACCGTTGACCACGGCCTTGCCGCCCAGTTCGACAACCTCTTCCACCACCCGCGCGGCCGGGGAATCCGTGCGCGGGGTGCCGTCGAGTTCCGCGCCGATATCGTTGACCACCACATTGGCCCCGGCGGCCGCGAAGGCCAGCGCGTGCGCCCGGCCGATGCCGCCACCGGCCCCGGTCACGATGACGGTGCGTCCAGCGCAGAGCTTGTCTCGGTCAGCCATAATTTCTGCTCTCATTTCCCTTGTGGTGCGGTGTATTTCAACGCTGCGCGGCGGTCGGTTCGTTGACGGTCGCGGCGTCCAGGAAGGCCGGTCGCTCACCGCCGCCGTGTGCGAGCAGCGTGCCGCCGGTGACGTAGGAGGCCAGCGGTGAGGCCAGGAACAGCGCGCAGCGGCCGATCTCCTCGGGCGTGGCCAGACGTCCCAGCGGCACCGTCGCGCCGACCGCGTCGATTCCGGCCTGATCGCCGTAGTGCAGATGACTGCTCTCGGTGTGAACCATGCCCACGATCACCGAATTGATCCGCACCTTCGGCGCCCATTCGATGGCCAGCGAGGAGACCAGGCTGTCGATGCCCGCCTTCGCCGCACCGTAGGCCGCACTGCCGGGCGAGGGCCGGTGCCCGCTCACACTGGAGACCATCACGATCGAACCGCCTTCGGCCTGCTTCTGCATGACCGCGTTGGCGGCCTGCGAAACCAGCAGCGGGGCAAGCAGATTCAGATCGACGATCTTGGAGTGGAAGTTCTTGCTGGCGGTCGCGGCGGGGGCGAACGGCGCGCCTCCGGCGTTGTTCACCACATGATCCAGGCGGCCGTAGCGGGCCACGATCGCGTCGACGAGCGCGGTCACCGCATCGCCGTCGCGCACATCGCAGGGCAGATATTCGGCCGTACGACCCGAACTCTCCACCGGAGCGTCGGCCGGGCGTCGCGCGCAGGTCACCACGGTCGCCCCGGCGTCCAGGAAGACCCGGCTGATCCCGGCTCCCACACCCCGCACGCCGCCCGTCACGAGAACTACGGATCCGGAGAGGTCCACTTCTATTGCCACCGTGATAACCTACCAAGCACTTGCTTGTTTTGCCAACGATGGGACCATTGGGATGGGGATCAACCGTCACACCGAAACCGCGGGCGTCGAGGTCGTCACCGTCGACTACCCGCCGGTCAATGCCCTGCCGTCCGACGGCTGGTTCGCCCTGGCGGACGCGATCCGCGAGGCCGGGCGCGTCCCGGAGACCCGGGTGGTGGTGTTGCGCGCGGAGGGCCGCGGTTTCAACGCGGGCGTGGATATCAAGGAGATGAACGCCGATTCCGGGCACACCGCGCTGATCCGCGCCAATCACGGCTGCTTCGAGGCATTCGCGGCCGTGTACGACTGCCAGGTTCCCGTCGTCACCGCGGTCAACGGCTTCTGCCTCGGCGGCGGCATCGGCCTGGTCGGCAACTCCGATGTCATCGTCGCCTCCGATGACGCCACCTTCGGCCTGCCCGAGGTGGATCGCGGTGCGCTCGGCGCGGCCACCCATCTCGCGCGCCTGGTCCCCCAGCATCTGATGCGCACGATGTTCTTCACCGCGGGCAAGCTCACCGCGCAGCAGCTGCATCACTTCGGGTCGGTGTACAAGGTCGTGCCGCGGGCCGAACTCGACGCCGCCGCAATGGAAGTCGCGAAAAACATCGCGAACAAGGACGGGCGCGTCATCCGCGCCGCCAAGCGCGCGCTGAACGGGATCGACGTGCAGGACGTGCACCGCTCCTACCGTTTCGAGCAGGGCTTCACCATGGAGCTGAATCTGGCGGGTGTGGCCGATGAGATCCGGGCGCGGTTCGACGACGATCTGGCCGCCCAGAAGAGTTCAGCACAGCAGAAGGAGAAGTAGAAAACCATGCGCGACAAGCGAATTACGCTCGACGAGGCCGTCGGCGAGCTGCGCAGCGGTATGACGATCGGCATCGGCGGCTGGGGTTCGCGGCGCAAGCCGATGGCCTTCGTGCGGGCGCTGTTGCGTTCGGACGTCACCGATCTCACCGTCGTCACCTACGGCGGCCCGGATCTGGGTCTGCTGTGCTCGGCGGGCAAGGTACGAAAGGCGTACTACGGCTTCGTATCCCTGGATTCCGCGCCGTTCTACGATCCGTGGTTCGCCAAGGCGCGCACCGAGGGCGCGATCACCGTGCGCGAAATGGACGAGGGCATGGTCAAATCCGGTCTGCAGGCCGCGGCGGCCCGGCTGCCGTTCCTGCCGGTGCGCGCCGGATTGGGTTCCGCGGTCATCGATTTCTGGGAGGGTGAGCTGAAAACGGTCACCTCGCCGTACCTCACCGACGGCAAGGCCGAGACGCTCGTCGCCATGCCCGCGCTGAATCTGGACGCGGCGTTCTTCCATCTGGATCTCGGCGACAAACACGGCAATGCCGCCTACACCGGCGTGGACCCGTACATGGACGATCTGTACGCGCTCGCGGCGGACAAGCGCTACCTGTCGGTGGATCGCCTCGTGGAGACCGAGGAATTGGTGAAAACCGTTCCGCAGCAGGCACTCATCCTCAACCGCATGATGGTCGACGGTGTGGTCGAGGCCCCCGGCGGTGCGCACTTCACCTTCTCCGGCAGTTACCGGCGCGACGAGAAGTTCCAGCGCCACTACGTGGAGGCCGCCAAGACGCCCGAGTCGTGGGCCGAGTTCAAGGCTCGCTATCTGGACGTGCCCGAGGACGAATACCAGGCCGCCGTCAAGGCTTTCGACGAGGAGCAGAACCAGTGATAGAGGCGAACACCGTCACCCGCGCCGAGATCTGTGTCATCGCCTCGGCCGAAATCTTCCGTGGCGCAGGCGAAATCATGGCCTCGCCGATGTCCACCATCACCACCATCGGCGCCCGGCTCGCGCGGCTGACCTTCGAACCGGACCTGCTGCTGTCCGACGGTGAGGCGCTGTTCTTCGCCGAGGTGCCGCCGATCGGCGGCAAGGCTCCCGTCGAGGGGTGGATTCCGTTCCCGAAGGTGTTCGACGTGGTGAATTCCGGTCGCCGCCACGTAGTCATGGGCGCGAACCAGATCGACCGCTACGGCAATCAGAACCTGTCCGCGTTCGGCCCGCTGCAGCAGCCCACGCGGCAGATGTTCGGCGTGCGCGGGGCTCCCGGCAATACCGTCAACCACCCCACCAGCTATTTCGTGCCCCGGCACACCAAGCGGGTGTTCTGCGACACCGTGGATATCGTCTCCGGAATCGGTTACGACAAGGTCGATCCCGAGAATCCGGCGTACCGGTTCCACCACCTGCACCGGGTGGTGTCGAATCTGGGCGTGTTCGACTTCGGCGGTCCGGACCACACGCTGCGCGCGCTGTCGCTGCATCCCGGCGTGAGCGCCGAGGAGGTCGCGGAGAACACCTCGTTCGAGATCGCGGGCCTGGCCGAGGCGGGCGAGACCCGGCAGCCCACCGACGAGGAACTGAACATCATCCGGAATGTCCTGGACCCCAAGGGCATTCGCGAGAAGGAAGTACAGTCGTGAGCGGGCCGGCGCGGCCACGGCTGCGGACCCCGCTGACCGAACTGGTCGGTATCGAGCATCCGATCGTGCAGACCGGCATGGGCTGGGTGGCCGGTCCGAGCCTGGTCGCGGGCACCGCCAACGCGGGCGGGCTGGGCATCCTGGCATCGGCGACGATGACCCTCGCCGAACTCGAGGAGGCCATCGCCAAGACGAAGGCCAAGACGGACAAGCCTTTCGGCGTCAACATCCGCGCCGACGCCACCGACGCGCCCGACCGGATCGAGCTGATGATCCGCGAGGGTATCAAGGTGGCCTCGTTCGCGCTCGCGCCCAAGAAGGAGCTCATCGCGCGCCTGAAGGACAACGGCGTGGTGGTCGTCCCGTCGATCGGCGCGGCCAAGCACGCGGTGAAGGTCGCCTCCTGGGGCGCGGACGCGGTGATCGTGCAGGGCGGTGAGGGCGGCGGCCACACCGGCCCGGTCGCCACGACCCTGCTGCTGCCCTCGGTCCTGGACGCGGTCGATATCCCGGTGATCGCGGGCGGCGGTTTCTTCGACGGTCGCGGCCTGGCCGCGGCGCTGTCCTACGGTGCGGCGGGCGTCGCGATGGGCACCCGTTTCCTGCTCACCCAGGACAGCAGCGTGCCCGATTCGGTGAAGCAGGAGTACCTGCGCCGCGGCCTACAGGACACGGTCGTCTCCCGCAAGGTCGACGGCATGCCGCACCGCGTGCTCAACACCGATCTCGTTGACCGCCTGGAACATTCGGGCAGCTGGCGCGGCCTCACCGCCGCGATCGGCAATGCCGCGAAGTTCAAGTCCATGACGGGCATGAAGTGGTCCACGATCATCCGCGACGGCCTCACCATGCGTAAGCAGAAGGACCTCACCTGGTCCCAGGTCATCATGGCGGCCAACACCCCCATGCTGCTCAAAGCCGGTCTGGTCGAAGGCAATACGCAAGCCGGCGTGCTCGCCGCGGGTCAGGTCACCGGCATCATCGAGGATCTGCCCACGGTGGCGGACCTGATCGACCGCATCATCGACGAGGCCCTCGCCCGCATCGACGCCCTCGCAGCCCTCCGCGACCAGGAAACCACCACCCCCACAACGTGATCGGCCCTTTCACCGATCACCGCGGGCCGCCCCGACCACCTCTCGCGGGGCGGCCCGCACTTCGCGGACGCACAACCACGATCCGGATTCGACACCGCCACGTGATCGATGACAACCCGGCGCGGACCGTCACATCCATGCCCGCCACCGACGCCAAGTCCCCGGCCAGGAGTCTGCGGACTGCCGGTCACTGCCGCTGGATTCGATGCAGCACGAGATACTGATGCGGAGTGTCCAAGGCCGCCAACAGCTCGAAGTCGAGCCTGATCTCGCCGAGTTCCTCGTGGTGGATCCACTTCTGCTTCTGTTCGGGCACGCCTATCTCGTGCCGGTTCCACAGCTCGGCGAACGCGGGGTTCCTGGCCGAGACGTCCGCAAGTAGCGCGGTGGTCACCGGATCATTGTCGGAGGCCGGGCCGATCATGCGGCGAATGCCGCCGACGAAGAACCGCGCGAACTCGTCCCAGTCCGCCCAGATCCGCGGGGCGGCCGGATCCAGGAACAGCATGCGCAGAATGTTGTCCGAGATCTCGAAACGTTCGAAGAGCTGCTGCGCCGACCGATTGCTCGCCAGCACATCGCTGCGGTGATTCACGATGTAGGCCGGGCCCAACTCCCACGAGTGCATGACCAGCGACAGGAATTCGTTGAGTTCCTCGCGAGCGCCGGTCGGCTTGATTCGCGTGGCCGGGGGCGGGGTGACCAGGCCGTGCAGGTAGCTGGTCTCGGCCGTCGACAGTTCCAGCGCGGTCGCGAGGGCATCGAGTACCTGCGGCGACGGGTTCCGTTCCCGGCCCTGCTCCAGCCGGACGTAATAGTCCGAACTGATGGCCGCGCGCGTGGCCACCTCCTCGCGACGCAGCCCAGGTGTCTGCCGTCTGCGGTGCATCGGGTCCGGCGGGGGCTGCACGGCCGCGCGGCGGGCGCGAAGAAACTCCCCCAACCTGTTCGCTGGCACAGCGCCGATATTAGCCCGGTTCCGCTGCCCGGCCGTTTGTCGTGGGTGCGGTACTCCTAGGAGCGACCTGTCCTGGTGTGGACAGGGCCGGCGGGAAGAGGCTGAGTGGGACGGGACGGGTTCTGGAAAGAGAGGCTGCGGATCATGAGTGGACTACGAGTCGCGATCGTGGGAGCCGGCATCGGCGGTCTCACGGCCGGGATCGCGCTGCACCGGCGCGGAATCGACGTGACGATCTACGAGAAGGCGCGCGAACTCCGGGAATTGGGCGCCGGGGTCGTGATCGGAGCCAACGGCGCCCGGGTCTACGACAGCCTGGGCCTGCTGGATTCCATCGCGGCCATCGCCGGAAAGGCCTCCACGGTGACGATGCAGACCTGGCAGGGCGAGCCGCTGCCCGGGTACCGGCCGCCGTATCCGGCGTCGGAGACGTATTCCCTGCACCGGGCGGAATTCCAGAACCTGCTGGTGGCCGCGTTGCCACCCGGCACGGTCCGGCTCGGCCGTGAGTGCGTGGCCGCAGTCGAGGACGACCACGGGGTGCGGATCGACTTCGCCGACGGCTCACACGAGCGCGCGGACCTGCTGATCGGCGCCGACGGCATCCACTCGGCGATCCAGCCGCTGGTGGGCATGAAGAGCGACCCGGTCAGCGAGGGAATCATGGCCTACCGCGGGCTCATCCCGGCCGACCGCCTCGACGGCATCTACGACATGGGCCTGTGGTCGCTGTGGGTCGGGCCCGGGCAGAGCTTCCTGACCTATCCGGTGTCGGACGGGGCGCTGCTCAACCTCGTCGCGTTCGTCCCCACCGACCTGGACATCGAGGAAAGCTGGAGTGCGCCGGGCGATGTCGCCGCCCTCGCCGCGGCCTACGACGGCTGGCACCGGCAGGTCCGGGACGTCATCGCGGTCATGGACCGCACCTTCCGCTGGGGAATCTACGACCGCGAGCCCATGGCGCGCTGGTCCACCGACCGCATCACGCTGCTGGGCGACTCGGCCCACGCGGTGACCCCGCACCTCGGGCAGGGCGCGAACCAGTCCGTCGAGGACGCCGTCACGCTCGCCGTGCTACTCGAAAATGCCTGTGCCGCAGATATTCCAGCGCGGTTGCGCCGCTACGAGGAGCTGCGTATCGAACGCAATCGGCAGGTCCGCGAGGGCGCCCGGGAGGCCGGGCAGCTATACCGCTCGACCCAGCTCTCGCCGGGGCAGCAGGGCGACCGGATCGTCGCCATCTACGACCAATTGGAACTGCGGACCTACGACGCCGAGCAGGTAGCGCACCGGGCCCTCACCGCAGGGGTGTGACGGCTCAGCGGCGCGTGATCTCCACCCGGTTGTCGTGGAACACAGCTCCACCGGCGAAATCCGAATCCCGTTCGGCGATGGTCGCATTCACGGTCGAGCCGTTGGTGAACTTGGCCCAGCGACCCTTGGTGGTGGCCGCGACGCCGGGTCGGACTCGGTCGGAGACCTCCGCTACGGCTTCGAAGGCGCCGCGGGCGTTGGCGACCAGGACCGGTGTGCCGTCGGCGATATCGCGTGCGGCCGCGTCGTTCGGGTGAATGGTGATGCGCGATTCGCCCGCGCGGCGGCGCAATTCGGGGTTCGAGCCGAACGTGGTGTTCAGAAAGTAGTGTGGCGCGGCGGATATCAGCACCAGACCGGTTCCTGGGTCGGCGGGTGGGGTGTAGGTGGGTAGCGGGTCGTGCCCGGCTCGTTCGGCGAGAGGGGAGGTGAAGTTGATCTTCTCGATGGGAACCGGGCGAGGCTCGATCTTGAGGAAACCATCCGATCGCAGGCGGTCGATATCGTAGCCCTGCAACACGATTCGGAGCAGTTCCTCGTCCGAGTCGTACAGCGCCGGTTCGGTCAGCCCCATGCGCCGCGCGAGCCTGCGGAACGTCTCCGTCGTGGACAGACATTCGCCGGGCGGCTCGACCGCCTTCTCGTTCCACACCAGGTACAGATTCCCGTAGGCCGCCACGAAATCCGTGTGCTCGGGCTGCATGGTGGCGGGCAGCACGATATCGGCGTAGTCGACGGTATCGGTCGGAAAGTGTTCCAGCACAACGGTGAACAGGTCCTCGCGCGAGAGGCCCTCGATCACCGCGCGCTGTTCGGGATTGGATCCCACCGGGTTGGCCGCGATCACGAACAACGCCTTGACCGGTGGATCGGCTGCCTCGAGCAGCCCCGCGCCCACCCGCGTCTGCGATAACGTCCGCACCGGATTCGGCAGCAGATCGAACCGCGCCAGACTCGGCACGTCGAGCTGGAAATGCCCCGACGTCGAATAATGCAGTCCCCCACCGCGAATCGCCCAATCGCCGGTGACCGCGGGCAGGCACGCCATGGTGCGCAGCGCCATCCCGCCACCGGCATGCCGCTGGATCCCCTGTGACGCCCGGATCGCGGTGGGCCGGGTGCGCGCGATCCGCGCACCCAGTTCCACGATCCGCTCGACCGGCAGCCCGGTGATCCCGGCGACTCGATCCGGCGTGAATTCCATTATGCGACTGTGGAATTCATCCCATCCCACGGTGTTTTCGGCGAGATAGCCCGCATCGTGCGCCCCCATCGATACGATGACGTTCATCAACCCGAGCGCCAGCGCCGCGTCGGTACCCGGCATCGGCGCGAGGTGCTCGTCGCACCGTTCGGCGGTCCGGCTGCGCACCGGATCGATCGCCACCGTGTACGCCCCGCTGTCCTGGATGAACTTCCAGATGTGATGCCCCGAGGTCAGCGGATTGGTCCCCCACAGCAGCACCAGTTCCGAATGCGCGAAATCCTCCGGATCCATCCCCCCGGCCGTGCCGAGCGTGTACTTCAGCCCCGCCGACCCCGCCGCCGAGCAGATCGTCGGATCGTGCAGCGAGGCGCCCAGCACATTGAACAGCCGCCGTACCGCGAATCCCTCCGTGCCCTGGATGTAGCCCAGATTCCCGGTCCCCAGGAACGGCCAGATCGCTTCTCCCCCATACTCGTCGATGATTCCGTGCAGCCGCTCGGCGATCTCGTCCAGCGCCTCGTCCCACCCGATCCGCTCGAATCGCCCCTCCCCCTTGCGCCCGACCCGCCGCATCGGATAGCGGATCCGATCCGGCGCGTTCAACTGCTCGAGATACCGATTGACCTTCACACACAGCGCACCCCGGGTCACCGGATGCGCCTTGTTGCCCCGCATAGCGACCGCGACGCCGTCCTCGACGGTCACTTCCCACGAGCAGCCGTCGGGACAATCGAGCGAACACGCCCCGAGCACCTTCATTCGATCGATCGTAGCGAGCAGATCGGCCACGCTGTTCGCCCCCGAGCCCACGCACCGGGCATGATCGGCCCGTTCACCTGGTCCGGGACGCGCGGGAACGAGTTCGATTCCCGCTGAGCCCGACATCGAGTACCACTCCGGCCACACGCGCCCCCGGAACGGCGGGAGTGCGGTCACACGTCGCTGTAGCATGATCGAAATCCGGAAAGCGAGGTTGCCCGCGATGTCGGAATCTTTACGTCTTTTCCTGGCCGTCGAGCCCGATCCGGAATTACGCCGAGGTCTCTCCCGGATAATCGACGAGCTGAAACGAGAACCGCGGGGAGATCACGTTCGGTGGGTGCGATCGGAAAATCTGCACCTCACGTTGCGATTCCTCGGTGCGGTCGCGACCGAGGACGTCACCGGAATAAGCAGCCTCATCCGCACCGCAACCGGAAAAATAGGACCGTTCCACGTGCAGGTGGACACTATCGCGCCTTTCCCGTCACGAAAGTCGCCGCGCGCCGTCGTCGCGAACATCACTCCCAGCTCGGAACTCCTCGAACTCGCGGCCGCCCTGGAAAAGACCGCCAGGAGTGCGGGTTTCGCCCGGGAGAAACGCCCTTACGCACCGCATATAACGCTGGGACGACTGACCGGATCCCACACACCACCGCTGCGCGAGGCCATGAATGCGGACCTCGAGCCCCTGACGGTCGACAAAATCACCCTCGTGAAGAGTGAACAGATCGAGCATGCCCGCAGATACACACCGCTGGAGTATTTTTCACTGCGAGAGCCCTCGGACGAGGGAGTTTAAGATACCGCCCTCGGGAATCGAGTCCGACTATTCACACCGGATCGCCATAGACCTGATTCGAGCCGGTCCGCCGGAAAATCGGCTCGACGAAATGTGTTGTCCGCCAGAACTCATGGCACCGGGCGGCCCGGTCCGAGACCGGGCCGCCCGATGAATCTCAGCTCAGCCGCTCGATAATGGTGACGTTGGCGGTGCCGCCGCCCTCACAAATGGTCAGCAGCCCGTATCGCCCGTTGACCCGCTCGAGCTCGTTCAGCAGCGTCGCGAACAGCTTCGCCCCGGTCGCGCCGAGCGGGTGGCCGAGGGCGATCGCGCCGCCGTTGACGTTCACCTTGTCCGGGTCGGCTCCGGTCTCCTTCAACCAGGCCAGCACGACCGAGGCGAACGCCTCGTTGATCTCGATGACGTCGATGTCCTCGATGCTCAGCCCGGTCTTCTCCAGCGCCCACTTGGTCGCCGGGATCGGTGCGGTGAGCATGTAGATCGGGTCCGCGCCGCGCGCGCTGACGTGGTGGATCCGCGCCCTCGGCTTCAGCCCGTATTCGGCGACGGCCCAGTCCGAGGCGAGCAGGGTCGCGCTGGCGCCGTCGGAGATCTGGCTGGCGACCGCGGCGGTCAGGCGGCTGCCCTCGCTCAGCGGCTTGAGCCCGGCCATCTTCTCCAGCGTCGTCTCGCGCGGGCCCTCGTCGATCCAGAAGTCGCCGACCGGGACGATCTCGCGGTCGAAAGTGCCCTCCGCGATGGCCTTTCGGGCCCGCTCGTGGCTGCGCAGCGCCCAGCGCTCCATATCCTCGCGGCTGATATCCCACTTCTCGGCGATCAGCTGCGCGCCGTTGAACTGCGACACCTCACCGGTGCCGTACCGGTGGTCCCAGCCCTGCGCGCCGACGAACGGCGAGTCGAACCCGTACTCCTTACCGGCGAGCATGGCCGCGGAGATCGGAATCGCGCTCATGTTCTGCACGCCGCCCGCGACGATGACCTCCGCGGTGCCGCTCATGATCGCCTGAGCGCCGAAATTGATTGCCTGCTGGCTGGATCCGCACTGCCGGTCCACCGTGACGCCCGGCACGTGCTCGGGATATCCGGCGGCCAGCCAGATGGTGCGGCCGATATTTCCCGCCTGCGGGCCGATATTGTCCACACAGCCGACGATCACGTCGTCCACCGCACCGGGGTCGATCGCGTTGCGCCCCAACAGACCCTGCAATACCGCGGCGCCGAGATCGGCCGGGTGCACACCCGAGAGCGCACCACCGCGCTTACCGACCGGCGTGCGCACGGCATCGACGACATACGCCTCCCGCACGGGCGAGTACTGGCGACGGGACGGTGCTGACATGGAGGGCTCCTACTTGCCTTGCTGGAGTGTGGATTTCGCGCCGGGTTCGGGATTGGTGAGACCATCCAGAACAATGGTCAGATACTGCTTGGCCAGATTGTCCACGGTGATGCGGCCGCCGGGCTTGTACCAGCGCACGGACACCCAGACGGTGTCGCGCAGAAAGCGAAGGGCCAGTTCGGTATCGAGCTCGGGACGGAAATCGCCGTCCTGCACGCCCTTTTCGAGCACTCGCCGCCACAGCTCCCGGAACTCCCGGTTGTACTGGTCGATGTATTCGAAACGTGCTGCGCCACTGAGCCTTTTGGCCTCGGCCTGATAGATGGCCACCGCGGCATGCGACCGGTCGAACGATTCGAAGGATGCGATGACCAACGCCTCGAGCGTGTCACGCGCGGGCAGACCGGCCGCGTCGATCTCCCGATACCGCGCGAACAGCTCGTCGAGGAAGCCGCGCAGGATCTCGTCCACCATGGATTCCTTGGAATCGAAGTGGTGGTAGAGACTGCCGGACAGGATTCCGGCGGCGTCGGCGATATCGCGGACCGTGGTCGCACGCAACCCACGCTCGGCGAACAGAGCTGCCGCGATGGCGAGCAGTTCGTTGCGACGTGCGGATTTGGATGCGTCGGGTGCGGGCACCCGCTCATAGTACAACCAAGCATTTGCTTGGTCCATGGCGCCTTCGGCCTCCGCTTCGTTCCGGCTGTCCGACGCTACGTCCGCATCGCCCGATGGTTCATCGCACCGAATAGCGCAGCGGCGAGGATACCGACAGGTCCGCGAGCAGCCGATCGCAGATCGCCACCGGCGAAACTCCCGCCCGCGCCATCCGCGCGACCATCGCCAACCGCCGTTCGCAACTGTCCCATTCGACGGTCAGCGCGCCGCGTCCCGGCCCCGCGTCGACCGTCGCCAGCACCCGCGGCGGCCCGCTCGCGACGGGCTCCTCGATCAGTTTCAGCACCATCCCCCGCTGCCAGGCCCGATAGGTGTCCATATCCGCGCCGTCCACCAATTTGTCCGTCGCCGCACACAACCCCTCGGCGATACCGTCGGCGAAGGCCACGTGGTCGTACCGGAATTTGCGACACCGCCGCACCACCGCGAGCAGATCCGATCGCACCTCGCACAGCAGCAGCGTGCGCTGACGTCGCCGCCGATCCTCCTCCGACTCCGCTCCCCCGGGCCCGGCCAACAGCTCGATCCGCGCCGCCCGCGCCCGATCACGAGCCATATCGGCCCGCAACGCACACCGTGGATCGCGGGCGACCTCGTCCTCATCCACCGCGTACTCCTCGAGAATCTGCGCAGCCCGCATCGCGGCGACATCATCCGATTCGTGATCGAGAAGTTCCGCGCCCAGCGCCAGCGCGGCCATCACCTTGCCGTCCAGCCGCCTTCGGGCCAGTACCACTTCACGCACCAGCTCGAGTTCCAGCTCTTCGTTGTCACGGTGGTCCAGACCCATGGCCGTGGTCCCTTCGAAAAATCTTCGCCGAACCGGCCTACTTCAGGATCGCACAATCCGGGGTGGTCAGCGCCACTGATTTTCGAACACCCGGCCTCGCTCCGGCGACCTCGACCGAGTCCGCCTCACCGCCGACGAGCGCGCCTCCCCGGGCTCAGGCGGAACGCGCCTTCACCTGCTCCGCGGTAGCGGCGACGATCGCGGTTTCGACAATGGTGGCCATACCTGTTCCCCTGGTCAGCAGCAGCAGTTGGGGTCGAGCACGACGCACAGCGCGGAGAGCGCGTCACGCTTGGGCCGATGGACGACGTTCATGCCGATGCGTTCGGAGTCGACGAGCCCGGCCTTGCGAAGCTGCCCGAGGTGGTGGCTGACCGTCGATTCGGACAGCCCGACCGCGGCGGCAAGGTCGCCGCCGTTCTCGCCGGTCTCGGGAGTGGCCAGCAGTAGCGACATCAGTTTCACCCGGACCGGATCGGCGAGGGCTTTGAGGCGCAGGGCGACTTCGAGCGCGGCGGCATCGTCGATCGGGCCCGCGGCCACCGGCGCGCAGCACACGGGTGCGGACATATCGATCACGGGCAGAGCCTTGGGCATGACTCCCACGGTACCTACTGTGTTGACATATGTCGAAAAGGTGCAAGACTCGGGGATGCCCTAGTTTTTCGACATATGTCTCACTATGGAGGTTCTGATGTCGCGCATCCAACTAGCACTCAACGTCGACGACCTCGAGCAGGCGATCACGTTCTATTCCACGCTGTTCGACACCGAACCGGCCAAGCGCAAGCCCGGCTATGCCAACTTCGCCATCGCCGAGCCACCGTTGAAACTGGTGCTGCTCGAGAACACCGGCCAGGGCGGCACGATCAACCACCTCGGCGTCGAGGTCGAATCCTCCGAGCGGGTCCACGGCGAGATCGCCCGGCTGTCGCAGGCGGGGTTGTTCACCGAGGAGCAGATGGCAACCACATGCTGTTTCGCCACCCAGGACAAGGTGTGGGTGACCGGCCCGAACGCGGAGAAGTGGGAGGTCTACACCGTCCTCGCCGATACCGAGAACTTCGGCGCCGCACCGGAATTCGCCGCCGATGATGCCGCGGCGGCGCAAGCGTGTTGCAGTACCGGGAGTTCGTGCTGCGGCACCGGCACCGAGGCCGAGGCGCCGAGGTAATCCGCGATGACCACCACGAACGCTCATCCAGAAGTAGCGAGAAAACTGTCCACCCTGGACAGATTCCTCCCCGTCTGGATCGGCGTGGCCATGGCCGCCGGACTCCTGCTCGGCCGCCTGATCCCCGGCCTCGGCAACGGACTGTCCGCGGTGCGGGTGGACGGGATTTCGCTACCGATCGCGATCGGCCTGCTGATCATGATGTACCCGGCGCTGGCCAAGGTCCGCTACGACCGCCTCGGCACCGTGACCGGCGACCGCCGTCTGCTGCTCGGCTCCCTGGTCCTGAACTGGCTGATCGGTCCCGCACTGATGTTCGCCCTGGCCTGGCTGCTACTACCGGACCTGCCCGAATACCGAACGGGACTGATCATCGTCGGCCTGGCCAGATGTATCGCGATGGTGATCATCTGGAACGACCTGGCCTGCGGCGACCGTGAGGCCGCCGCGGTCCTGGTCGCGTTGAACTCGATCTTCCAGGTCGTCATGTTCGCCGTACTGGGCTGGTTCTACCTCTCGGTGCTGCCCGGCTGGCTGGGCCTGCCGCAGACCACGATCCACACTTCACCGTGGCAGGTCGCGAAATCGGTACTGATCTTCCTCGGTATCCCCCTGGTCGCCGGATTCCTCACCCGCCGATTCGGAGAGCGGGTCCGTGGCCGTGACTGGTACGAACACACCCTGCTCCCGCGTATCGGACCGTGGGCGCTGTACGGACTGCTGTTCACGATCGTGATCCTGTTCGCGCTGCAAGGACACCAGATCACTGCTCGCCCATGGGATGTCGTGCGCATCGCGGTCCCGCTGCTGGCGTACTTCGCGATCATGTGGGGCGGAGGTTACCTCTACGGCCGCATGATCGGTCTGAGCTACGAGCGCACCACCACCCTCGCATTCACCGCCGCGGGCAACAACTTCGAGCTCGCCATCGCCGTCGCGATCGCCACCTACGGCGTCAGCTCCGGCCAAGCTCTCGCCGGAGTCGTGGGTCCGCTCATCGAGGTCCCCGTCCTGGTCGGCCTCGTCCGCGTCTCCCTGGCGTGGCGAAATCGGTTCCCTCGCAACCCTGCCCAGCTCAGTGCCGCTGTCCACGACTGAAAGCGCACCCCGCCGATGCTTTCCACACCCAGCGTGCTGTTCGTATGCGTCCACAACGCCGGGCGCTCTCAGATGGCCGCCGCATTCCTGACCCACCTCGCCGCGGGCCGTGTCCAGGTCCGCTCCGCGGGTTCCGAGCCCGCCGACCAGGTCAACCCCGCCGCAGTGCGGGCCATGGCCGAGATCGGCATCGACATCTCCACCGAAATCCCCAAGGTCCTCACCGCGGACGCGGTCGAGTCTTCCGATGTGGTGATCACCATGGGCTGCGGTGACGCCTGCCCGTTCTTCCCCGGAAAGCGTTACCTGGACTGGAAACTCGACGACCCCGCCGGGCAGGGCATCGACGCGGTCCGCCCCATCCGCGACGAGATCGAACATCGCATCCGCGCCCTGCTCCACGAATTGGGCATACCGTCGGCGTCATGAGCCACGGCATCCGAATCGAAGCGATGCGCCCCGAGCACGCAACCCAGGTGCTGGAGATCTACCGACTCGGCATCGACAGCGGCGACGCCACCTTCGAAACCCACGCCCCGACCTGGGAGAAGTTCGATACCACCAAACTGACCGAACACCGCTACACCGCCCTGGACGGCGACCGCGTGCTCGGCTGGGTAGCGGTCGTCCGGGTGTCGGACCGCCGCGCTTATGCGGGCGTGGTCGAGCACTCAGTCTACGTCCATCCCGACGCCCGCGGCCGAGGAGTCGGCCTGGCGCTGATGACCACACTGCTGAAATCCACTGACACCGCGGGCATCTGGACAGTGCAGTCGGGCATCTTCCCCGAGAACACCGCCAGCCTGGCCCTGCACAGGAGGGCGGGCTTCCGCGTCATCGGCACCCGTGAACGTATCGGCCGGCACCATGGCCGCTGGCGCGATGTCATCCTCATCGAGCGACGCAGCCCCAGCATCGACTGAATGCTGCTGCGGGGACAGGAGATGCGCTGTGCGTGTCGCGGATAATCGGGATATCGACCGCATGCCGAAATTGTCGCCCCGATCGTCCCCGGTTGCGGATACAGCGGCATGAAAGGATCCGTCCTGGTACTCGGCGGTCCGGATGATCACCCAGCGAGCTCACCGAGCCGGTGAACGAATCTTGTTGCGACTCGGATCAATTGCTCCTCGGGAGCGGGCGGAAATCCCGCAGACGGGCTCGAGGGTCAGATCGGCGGCAAGTCGAGGCTGTTCATGGTCTGCTGAGCCTGCGCACCGTTCGCGGCGGAATTCTTATGCAGCTTCTGCACATCCTGGAGCAGTCGCTTCGCCCGGCTGTCCGGACCGTCCACGGCCTCGTCGGCGACCCCGTCCCCGACCTTGCCGAGCTTGTCGTCGAACTTCTTCTTCGCCTCCTTGTCCTTCTTCTTCTCCTCGTCGCTCTTGCCCTCGTCCTTCTTGCTCTTCTCGTCGTCCTTGTGGTGGCTGTCGCTCTTCGACCCGTCGGAATGCTCCGACGTCGAGTCGTCCTTGGCGTGGCCGTCCTTGTGCGTACTGGTCAACGGGTTCCACTTGTGCTGCTCGTCGACGCCGACCTCCTTCAGCGCCTTCTTCGCCTCACCAGCGACAGCACTCGAAATCGCCGTGTGCGCACCAGCTTCGCCGACCTTCGTCCAGTCGATACTGTCCCGCAAACCGAGTTCCTTCTCGGCGACCTCCCATGCGAGTTCCTCACCCAGCCCCTTGGCGAGCCCCTTGAATGCCTCGATCACCGTATCTTTGATGATCTTCATCAGCAGCTTCTTGACCGCCTGCTGGATGATCACCCGAGTGACCGCCTCGGCGCCGGCGGCCTCGGCCATACTCGCGCCGAGTGTCTCGATCGCGGTCGCGGCGGCGATCGCGAGATTCACGGCGAGCTCGGCCATCGCGGCGATCGCAAAGAGCTTGTAGCCCTTGATCAGCACGCTCATGATCTTGCAGGCTCTGCCCAGCCCCTGACACAGTTCGACGAGCTGCTCCATGTGCTTGCTCGCACCCGTCCAGTAATCCTGGAAGGAATCGTGCGTCTCGCCGTCGATGTGCCGGGCCAGCGATGTGGCGGCCTCGTCTCCGCTGTCCTTGATCTTCTGGAGAGTTCCGGCCATGTCCTCCCAGTGGGTTCCCATGGTGGCCAAGGCATCTTCATCGCATTTGGGCCAACGACATCCGACGAGCGTCGCCACCGGCTCGAGGTAGCTGGGTATCTCGATGGTCATCGGTTACTTCTTCCCCCATCCATCACCGATTTCATCTTGGTCAGCGCCTCGGAGAGCGATTCGTCGACCGATTCGAGCGAATTCGCGACGGTTGCGGTGTTCGTGGACAGCCCCGACAGATTCTTCACCACCTTGCCGAACTCCTCGACCGCCTTCTGGGCCATGGGCAGGTAATTGTCCGAGAACGCCGTGCCCAAGTCGTCGTCACCGACTTTCCCGAAGAGTGCGCCGACATCGCTGACCAGCTGCCGCACTTCGGTTTCGAGTTCCTTGCTCAGCTCCTCGAAGCGCGGGACGTGCTTGCGGAATTCCTCGAGTTCGATCTGGAAGTCGTTGCCGCTCATCGGTTTACCAACCCTTCCAGTGCGGAGTGTCGTCCTCGTCCTGTTCCCAGGCGGGTGCATAGGAGGGTTTGGTCTTCGGTTGGCGAGGTGGCTGGTGCATGGAAGCCGGTTGGCCGGAACCGGGCTGCTGGCTGTAGGACGGCGGTTGCGCCCGGCCGGGCTGGGGCGGCGGCACGGCGTCGAACGACGGCTGCGCAGCCTGCCCGTACCCCGGCTGTTCCTGCGGCTCACGCGGCGCGGGCGGCGGCGGGAGAATGCTCTCGACGCCGACCGGCGTGCCCGGAATATCGCTGTCGTCCAAGGGATTCTCCAGGACGAACTCCGTCTCGGCGGTGATCGGCTGCAGAGCCTCGGCGATCTGCGCCTTCGCTCCGCGCGCCGCGGCCTGCGATGCCTCGGTGACCGACGCACCGAGCTTCTGCGGCGTCAAACGCTTGTACGCCTGCGGATCCACCCACACCTCGATCGGCACTCCGGCGGCATTGCTGGTGACCCGGACCAGATTGTCCGACGACCACGCCTGAGTGGTGGCCACCGCCAGCTTGTCCCGCGCCTCGGCGATGCTCTCCATCCGCTCTTGATAACCCTCCAGCATCGCGTCGACCTCGATCTGCAATGCATCGGTACGCGCACGGAGTCGGTCGTATTCGGACGTATCCACAGTTGCCCTCTCCCCGGAATCGATCGGCTCGATCGTAGTGCTAGGACGCACCTCGACCGGATTCGGTTCCCACCGAATCGAACTCACCGCGAAGTTGTCGCCGCACCGGACAATCGCCGCCGCGGTACCTCACCACCACCTTCGAAAACTGGATCGAACGAGCCATGCAACGCCTGCGCGAAGACGAACCGGACACCTGGTGAGCCGGTGCTGCCTCGACCGGCTCACCTGCCGAGTCGAACCGAAGCGTCATCGGCATCCGTGTGCCGAAGCTGCGCGCACAACTCAGCCCACGAAGCGCCCGATCGCGACGAAGGCGGCGAGCAGCAGGAGAACCACGTTGGCGGGCAACGGTTCTCGCTCGTTGCGGGTCAGGTGCACGCGCAGTGCGCCGATCTGCACGATGACCAGGCCGACCGCCGCGATCGGCGTCAGAATGCGGGCGATGCCGGTCGCCTCGGGCAGGATCAGGCCGAGTGCGCCGAGAACCTCGACAGCACCGACCGCCCGCACGACCGTATCCGAGTTGTCCTTCATCCAGTCGAGCCGACCCGTCGCCACGAGTTGCTCGCGCGACCGGACCAGTTTCAGTCCGCCCGCGACGAGATAGACGACCGCGAGCAGGCCCTGCACGATCCAGAGGGTGATGTTCACCGTATTCCCCAATCCTCACTGATGACGCGTGGTCATATCGTGTGTGAATGTCGGTGTGGCGACAAAAGGCACAGCGATGTATGTGTCCAGGAAGGACGCTCGAGTATGGCGCAAGTCACACGAAAGCCGGTGCGGATACCCGAGGGCGGCGCGGTCCGCGAAGTACTCGATCGCATCGGCGACAAGTGGAGTCTGCTGGTCATCGGCACCCTGCGCGAGGGGCCGCTGCGGTTCGGCGAGCTGAAGGATGCGGTTGCGGGCATCTCGCAACGAATGCTCACCCTGACGCTCGGACACTTGGTCGAGGACGGCCTCATCAGCCGCACGGCCTATGCGGAGGTGCCGCCCCGGGTCGAATACGAACTGACCGAACTGGGACGAACACTGCTACCGATGGTGATCTCCCTCGCCGAATGGGCCATGGCGCACCGCGAGGAGATCAACGCCAATCGCACTTCACGGATCCGGAATGAGGAAGACCGCCCGGACGAGCGGTGATTCGCGCTTTCCCGAATAGCGACTTCGGTGCAGTGACAACAGCAGTGAGAGCGCAATCGCCATCGGCATCGGCATCGGCATCGGCATCGGCATCGGCATCGGCATCGGCATCGGCATCGGCATCGGCATCGGCATCGGCATCGGCATCGGCATCGGCATCGGCATCGGCATCGGCATCGGCATCGGCATCGGCATCGGCATCGGCATCGGCATCGGCATCGGCATCGGCATCGGCATCGAGATAGCATCGCTCTATGGCGATGAAAGCGTCCGATATCGATGTCGAGCGGGTGGAGTTGATCCCGGCTGCGGCACTGTTCCGGTCACTGGGCGATCCGGCGAGGCTGGCGATCGTGCGGCGGTTGGCAGCGGGGCCCACACGCGTGACGGATCTGGTCCAGGCTGTCGGG
Source organism: Nocardia miyunensis NBRC 108239 (assembly GCF_001613065.1). GTDB lineage: Bacteria > Actinomycetota > Actinomycetes > Mycobacteriales > Mycobacteriaceae > Nocardia > Nocardia miyunensis. Next base: position 28,147 of record NZ_BDBQ01000110.1, on the reverse strand, counting down.
TTGGCGCAGTCGACGGTGTCGAAACATCTTGCCTGCCTGCGTGATTGCGGGTTGGTCGATTCCGAGCCGGTCGGGCGGGCGTCGCTGTTCCGGTTGACTCGCCCGGAGCTGGTGCAGATGTTGTCCTCGGCGGAGGCGGTACTGGCCGCGACCGGGAATGCGGTCGCGCTGTGCCCCGAATACGGCATCGATTCGTGCTGCTCGGAGGCGGCGTCGTGACCGATGCGGGTGCGCGGCCGAATCTGGTGGCGGCCCAGGACTGCTGCGGGGGCTCGTGCGCCGCGCCGGTCACCAGGGATGCGGCGTGGCATCGCGCCGCTCGATGGGCGCGCTGTCTGGCCTGGGTGAGCCTGGTGTGGATGCTCGCCGAGGGCGCGATCGGGCTGTGGCAGGGTGTCGCGGCGGGATCGATCGCGCTGATCGGCTGGGCGCTGGGCAGCGTCGTCGAAGGTATGGCCAGTGTGATCGTGGTGTGGCGGTTCACCGGTGATCGAACCGTCTCCGAGACGGCCGAGCGGACCGCGCAAAAGCTTGTGGCCGTATCGTTTTGGCTGATCGCGCCATACGTCGCCGTCGAATCCGTACGAGATCTGCTGGGCGAACACCGATCCGAGACCACAGCGCTCGGAATAGTCGTCACCGCACTGTCACTGGTGGCGATGCCTCTGCTGGGCCGGGCGAAACACCACCTGGCCGCTCGCCTGGATTCAGCGGCAACCGCCGGGGAGGGAACCCAGAACTATTTGTGCGCGATCCAAGCCGCTGCCGTCCTGGTCTCCCTGGCGCTCACCGCCGTGTGGAGCGGTGGCTGGTGGTTCGACTCCATCGTCGGCCTCGGCGTAGCAGGCGCGGCCGTCTGGCAGGGCGTGCGGTCCTGGCGCGGGGACGACTGCTGCTGACCCTGCCGGTCCGCCGGCCGGCCCATCGCCACGGCCGAAGTGCCGTAGTCGCCCCCTCCGAGACGAAAATGATTGAGGGCCAGCCGGATTCACCGGACTGGCCCCCAACCGAACTACGGGGCGTCAGCCCGTGCGAACGTTCGTGTCGATCACGCCGAACGTCTCACCCTGTGGCCCCACAACCATCGTCATCCTGCCGAACGGTGAATCGGACGGGGGCATCAGCACCGTGCCGCCCAGTTCGGCCACCCGTTCCGCCGCGGTGTCGACACCGTCGAACTGGAACCAGGTCAGCCAGTAGGTGGGCATCGGGTCGCCGGGCGTGAGGGTGTCGTCGTTCATGCCGCCCACCCCCTCCGTGCCGCCGGGCGGAGTGAACATCACATATCGCATGTTCGTACCGTCGCCGACGTCGGTGTACGTGTAGCCGAAGACGTCGGCATAGAACTTCTTCGCGTCGTCGAGCTGACGGGTGTGCAATTCGTTCCAGCAGTACGCACCGTGCTCGTTGTAGACGGCGGCGCCGTGGTGCGCGCGTGCCTCCCAGATGCCGAACACACCGCCGGTGGTGTCCGCCAGAACCGCCATGCGGCCCTGGTCGAGTACGTCGAACGGGGGCATCAGCACCTGACCGCCCGCCGCGCTGACCTTACCGGCGACATTGTCGCTGTCATCTGCGGCGAAGTACGTGGTCCACACCGAGAGCATTCCGGGCTGCGGCTTGGGACCGATCCCGGCGACGGCCGCGCCGCCCTGCGAGGCCATGAGATATCCGCCCGTATCCGGGCCACTGTCCCGAACCTCCCAGCCGAACAGGGCGGAGTAGAACTCGCCCGCCTTGGCCGGGTCGTCCACCTGGCAGTCGACCCAACACGGGGTCCCCTCCGGCCAGGGCGTATCGCGCAGAGGCATGGATTTCTCCGTTCCGTATGTGCGAATTCGTTTGCGACCGCTGTTCGAAACGCGATTACTCCGCATGACGCGGCCGATATGCCATCACTGCTGCCACCGCGACGCCGGATCGAGCACGCCGCACCGGCAGCGAAACCTCGAGGAGCACGTCCGATCATAACGAAGAAGGGACCGGGCGGTCTTCGGTATGCAGGGGAATTCCGGTCGCTCGGGCAGCCGCCATCGGCGCGACCCGGATCGTTTCCATCACGGGCCGCAGGGTCCGAACAGCTACGCCCGCTGGCTGCTGACCGAGACCACCTCGCCGGTCATGTACGAGGTGTAGTCGCTGGCGAGCATGGCGATGGTGGCGGCCACTTCCCAGGGTTCGGCTGCGCGGCCGAAGGCTTCTCCGGCGGAGAGGCGGTCGAGGAGTTCGGTGGAGGAGACCTTGTCGAGGAAGGGGTGGCGGGCGATGCTGGGTGCCACGGCGTTGATGCGAACGCCCAGGTCGGCGGCCTCCACCGCGCTACAGCGGGTCAGGGCCATGACGCCTGCCTTGGCGGCGGCGTAATGAGCCTGGCCGTGCTGGGCGCGCCAGCCCAGGACGCTGGCGTTGTTGACGATGACGCCGCCGTGCCCGGCCTCGCGGAAGTACTTCAGGGCCGCGCGGGTGCAGCGGAACGTGCCGTTGAGGGTGATGTCCAGGACGCGATCCCACTGCTCGTCGGTCATGTCGACAACCGGTGTCTCACCGCCCAGCCCGGCATTGTTGACCAGGATGTCGATGCGCCCCAACGCTTTCGCGGCCCCGGCGATCAGCTCGCCCACCTGGTCGGTGCTGGTGACGTCGCAGACCACCGAGGCCACCCGGCGCTCCGGAAAAGCAGCGGCCAACTCCTCCTCGGTCTGCTTCAAACGCCGCTCGTGCCAATCGGATACGACGACGTTGGCGCCCTCGTCGAGCATGCGGCGCGCCGTGGCCGACCCGATCCCGGTCCCCGCCGCGGCGGTGATCACCGCAATCCTCCCGGCAAGCAGACCGTGTCCCGAAACCGGCTGCGGCGCAACAGAAAGATCGGTCACTGTGATTCCTCCAGGTCTGATCGGAGCTTGGCGTCCGATCGGTCGATCCGGCCGTGTGCGGCCGATCCGGTCAAGGGTTAACGAGCCTCGCGCGGCAGGCCGAGCACGCGTTCGGAGATGATGTTGCGCTGCACCTCGTTCGAACCGCCGTAGATGGTGTCCGCGCGGCTGAACAGGAACAGGCGCTGCCATTCGTTCAGATCGTCCGGCAGGGAGATCAGGCCCGGTGCGCCGAGGACGTCCATGGCGAGTTCGCCGAGATCGCGATGCCAGTTGGCCCACAACAGCTTCGAGACCGACGCCTGTCCGGCGGCGGTGCGGGCGTCGACATTGCCGTGCGCGGATGCCAAGGTGCGCAACGCATGCGCGCGCAGCACACGCAGACCCACCCAGGCCTGATCGATACGTTCGGCGATGACCGGATTATCCAGTGCGCCATTGTCTTTGGCGACCGCTTCGAGGTCCGCCAGTTCCCGGGCGAACCGGATCTGCTGGCCGACAGTGGAAATGCCGCGCTCGAAGGTGAGGGTGCCCATGGCCACGCCCCAGCCCTTACCCGGCTCGCCGACAACCAGACTCGCCTCGGTGCGCGCGTCGTCGAAGAACACCTCGTTGAATTCGGCCGTGCCGGTGAGCTGGATGATCGGGCGAACCTCGACGCCCTGCTGCTTCATCGGCACCAGCAGATACGACAGACCGTGATGCCGGCTCGACCCCGGCTCGGTGCGGGCGATGACGAAACACCAGTCGGCCAGATGCGCCAGTGAGGTCCAGATCTTCTGGCCGTTGATCCGCCACTCGTCGCCCTCGAGCCGGGCCGACGTGGTCACCGCCGCCAGGTCCGAACCGGCCCCCGGCTCGGAATAACCCTGGCACCATAGTTCGGTGACCGAGCGGATGCCGGGCAGGAAGCGCTGTTTCTGTTCCTCGGTGCCGAACGCCAGCAGCGTCGGGCCCAGCAGCTCCTCGCCCAGGTGCGACACGCGGCTCGGCGCATCGGCCTTGGCGTACTCCTCGTGGAAGATCACCTGCTGGCGCAGCGTCGCGTCGCGGCCACCGTACTGTTCGGGCCAGCCCAGGCAGGTCCAACCGGCCGCGGCCAGGTGGCGGTCCCATTCGAGCCGCTCGTCGAACGCCTCGTGCTCGCGGCCGGGACCGCCCAGTCCACGCAGCTCCCGGAACTCGCCCTCGAGGTTCTCGACCAGCCATTCGCGCACGTCGGCGCGGAACTTCACATCCGCGGACGTGTCGGCGCCGGCCGCGGCATCGGGGGTCTGGATCACACTCACTCCGGTAGAGTAACCTACCAAGCACTTGCTTTGTAGACCGACAGTTTCGAATCGCGGCTCGCCGCGGGAGGACGCCCGTGACCACCCTTTCGCAGACCACCCCCCGGGCCCTGCACGATGCGGCGCGCGCCTACGGCGACGCACCGGCCGTCCACGACGGCGAGGTGCAGCTGAGCTGGACTCAACTGCTCGACCAGGTACAACAGGTCGCGGGCGCGCTCATCGCCCGGGGCGTGCGGCGCGGCGACCGAATCTCGATCTGGGCCCCGAACACCTACCACTGGGTCGTGGCCGCCCTGGCCTCGCACTACACCGGCGCCGCCCTGGTCCCGCTGAACACCCGCTACGTCGCCGACGAGGCCGTTGACGTGCTCGAGCGGGTGCACGCCAAGGCCCTGTTCATCTCCGGCCCGTTCCTGGGACGCGATCGACTGGCCGAATTGCGCACTGCCGCACCGGATCTGGACATCGAGACGATCATCGTCATGCCGGTCGAAGCCCTCTCCGGCGTTACGGCGGGCTCCGGAGCCGAATCCTTCGCGGAATCAGCGAGCGGATCAGCACCGCGCGACGGCGCAACGTCCACCGGCCGCGCGGACGAGGCGGTCGTCGCCTGGTCCGAACTGGCCGGAATTTCCGCGCGGACACCGCGTGCGGACATCATCGCTCGCGGGGAATCGGTTGACCCCGAGGATATTTCGGACATCTTATTCACCTCCGGCACCACCGGCCGCAGCAAGGGCACGCTCGTCGCGCATCGCCAGGCACTGAGCGTGGTGCGCGCGTGGGTGGCCTGCTCGACGTTGCACAGCGACGACCGGTACCTGGTCATCCCGCCGTTCTTCCACAACTTCGGCTACAAGGCCGCGATGCTCGCCTGCCTGGTGACCGGCGCGACCATCGTCCCGCAGGCGAGCTTCGATGTGCCGCAGGCGATGCGGATGGTCAACGACCTGCGGATCACCGTGCTGACGGGTCCGCCGACGATCTATCAGACCATCCTGGACCACCCCGCCCGCGCCGATTTCGATCTGAGCAGCCTGCGGGTGGCGGTCACCGGCGCGGCGACCGTTCCCGTGGTGCTGATCGAAAGAATGCGCGGGGAACTGGAATTCGACGTCGTGGTCACCGCCTACGGCCTGTCCGAATCGGCCGGATTCGGCACCATGTGCCTGCCCGACGACGACGCGGAAACCGTCGCCAACACCTCCGGCGGCCCGATCGCCGACTTCGAGGTCCGCATCGGCGACCACGGCGAGGTGCTGCTGCGCGGCCCGAACGTGATGCTCGGCTATCTGGACGATCCCGAGAACACCGCCAAGACGATCGATTCCGACGGCTGGCTGCACACCGGTGACGTCGGCGTCCTTGACGAGCGCGGCTATCTGAAGATCACCGACCGGCTCAAGGACCTCTACATCAGCGGTGGATTCAACGTCTATCCCGCCGAGGTCGAACAGGCCCTGGCCCGTCTGGACGGCGTCGCGGACTCCGCGGTCATCGGCGCGCCGGACGAGCGCATGGGTGAGGTCGGCAAGGCATTCATCGTCCGCCGTCCGGGCTCGGCCCTCACCGTCGAGGACGTGATCGCCCACGCGAAGCGGACACTCGCCAACTTCAAGGTCCCGCGCTTCGTGGAATTCCGCGACGAGCTGCCCTACAGCGCCGCCGGAAAAGTGCTCAAACGGCAACTACGCGAGGAGAATTCGTGACCGGCGCACAGGCTCCGGGCGCGGTGCCCGACGAGGGTGAGGTCGTCACCTACGAGCGGCGCGGTCCGATCGCGGTCGTCACGATGAACCGGCCGGACTACCGCAACGCGCAGAACTCGGTGATGACCTACGCCCTGGACGCGGCGTTCACGCGCGCGGTCGAGGACGCCGACGTGCAGGTAATCGTGTTGGCGGGCAACGGAAAACACTTCAGCGCCGGGCACGACATCGGCACGCCCGGCCGCGACCACCACGTGCGGTACGAGAACAAGGCCGCGCTGTGGTGGGACCACCTCGACCGCCCCGGCGGCGACCAGCGATACGCCCGCGAGGTCGAGGTGTATCTCGGCATGTGCCGCCGCTGGCGTGAGATTCCCAAGCCGACCATCGCGATGGTGCAGGGCGCGTGCATCGCCGGTGGGCTCATGCTGGCCTGGGTCTGCGACCTGATCGTCGCGGCGCAGGACGCGTTCTTCTCCGATCCCGTTGTGCGCATGGGTATTCCGGGTGTGGAGTATTTCGCCCACCCGTGGGTGCTCGGACCGCGCCGGGCCAAGGAGGTGCTGTACACCGGCGACCGCTTCAGCGCGGCGCAGGCATACGAGTGGGGCATGGTGAACCGGGTCGTGGCCAACGAGGAACTGGCGGCCGAGACCTTCGCCCTGGCCGAGAAGATCTCCACCATGCCGCAATTCGGGTTGGCGCTGACCAAGAAGGCCGTCAACCAGTGCGAGGACCAGATGGGGCTGCGCTCGGGAATGGATTCGGTCTTCGGACTGCACCATTTCGCGCACGCCCACAATGCCGAGGTCGGCGCGGATTCACTCGGCGGCATGAACGCCGAGTCGATGAAGGCCGGTGCCACCCGGCGTGACGCAAGCACCGCAGAGAACAGGGCGATGTAGATGGATCTCGAACTCGATTCCGCCGCAGAGCAATTCCAGCTGGAAGTGCGTGACTTCCTGCGCGCCAACGTCCCGGCGACGCCGTTGCCGTCGATGGACACCAAGGAGGGCTTCGAGGCGCACCGGCGCTGGGAGGCCACCATGGCCGATGCCCGGCTGTCGGTGGTCGCCTGGCCGCGCGAATACGGCGGACGCGATGTCTCGCTGCTGGAATGGGTTCTGTTCGAGCAGGAATACTACGCGGCCGGCGCGCCCGGACGGGTCAGCCAGAACGGCATCTTCCTGCTCGCGCCGACGTTGTTCGAACACGGCACGCCCGAGCAGCACGAGCGAATCCTGCCGAGAATGGCTCGGGGAGAAGATATCTGGGCCCAAGCGTGGTCCGAGCCCGAGGCGGGCAGCGATCTGGCCGGAATCCGGTCCAGCGCGAAACGCGTCGAGGGCGGCTGGGTGCTCAACGGGCAGAAGACCTGGAGTTCGCGAGCCTCCTTCGCGGACTGGGGTTTCGGGCTGTTCCGCAGCGATCCCGAGGCCGAACGTCATCGCGGGCTGACCTACGTGATGTTCCCGCTGTCCGCGGACGGGGTCACGGTGCGGCCGATTCCGCAGCTGGACGGTGAGCCCGGATTCGCGGAGATCTTCCTGGACAACGTCTTCGTGCCGGATCGCGACGTCATCGGGGAGCCGAACGACGGCTGGCGGGTGGCGATGGCGACCTCCAGCAATGAGCGCGGCCTGTCGCTGCGCAGTCCGGGACGGTTCAGCGCGACCGCGGACCGGTTGATCGAACTGTGGCGTTCGAATACCGAGTCCGGTGACACCGCGTCGCGAAATCGCGTGGTGGACGCCTGGATCGGGGCCGAGGCATATCGGCTCAACACGCTCGCGACCGTCACCCGGCTGTCCGAGGGCGGCAAGCTCGGCGCGGAATCCTCGGTCAACAAGGTGTTCTGGTCCGACCTGGACATCGCCATGCACGAGACGGCCCTGGAACTGCTCGGCCCCGCCGCCGAACAGGAGAGCGCCTGGACCGACGGCTACCTGTTCTCCCTCGCGGGCCCGATCTACGCGGGCACCAACGAGATTCAGCGCAACATCATCGCCGAACGCCTGCTCGGCCTGCCCCGCTGAACTCGCCCGACCCGGATTGGACCGATCGATGAGATTTGCACTTTCCCCCGAACAGCGCGACTTCGCCGACAGCCTGCGCAAGATGAGCGATGCGGCCGGGACGCCCGGCATCATCCGCGCCTGGGGCGAGGGCGACCACAACGGCGGGCGCGGGCTGATCCGCCAGCTCGCCGGTGCGGGCGCCCTGGGCCTGGCGATCGACGAGGCGCACGACGGCATGGGCGCGGAGACGATCGACTCGGTGGTCGCCTTCACCGAGTTCGGCCGCGCCGCCGTGCCCGGACCGCTGGTCGAGACCGCCGCCGCGATTCCCGCACTGCTGCAAGCACTTCCGGACAGCGCGTTGGCCGGACGCTGGCTGGGCGCGCTCGCCGAGGGCCGGGCCCTGGGCACCCTGGCGCTGTACCCCGAGGCCCCCGCGGTGGACGCCGACGCCGCCGAGGTGATCCTGGTGGTGGACGGCGACCGGCTGTTCACCGCGCATCGCACGGCGAGCATCCGGTCCGTCGACCGGGCCCGCCGGTTGTTCTCCGTATCCCCCGGCGAGCTTCTCGCCGAAGGCGATTCGGTACGTACGGCCGCCGCGGCGGCCTTCGACGCCGGCGCCCTGGCGACCGCGGCGGTCCTGCTCGGCGCGGGCCGGGCGATGCTGGACACCAGCGTCGCCTACGTCAAGCAGCGGCACCAGTTCGGCAAGCCGATCGGCCAGTACCAGGCGATCAAACACCATCTGGCCAACGCCCTGATCGGCCTGGAAATGGCTCAGCCGCTGCTCTACCGCGCCGCACTCGAGCCCACCCCGCGCGACATCTCGGCCGCCAAGATCGCCTGCGCCGAAGCCGCCTACCGCACCGCCCGCATCGCCCTTCAGGTCCACGGTGCCATCGGCTACACCGCCGAATGCGACCTGTCCCTGTGGATAACCAAGGTCAATGCTCTGCAATCTGCCTGGGGAACAACAGGTTTCCATCGGGCGCGGGTTGCAGCTGCCCTGCGCACCCCGGGTGTCGCATGAGGATCACCGCGCCGCGCGAGACCGTCAGCTCCGAAGCCGCCGCGCCGATCCCGGCACAGCGGGCGGGCACCGCTGCGACCGCCGACCTGGCCACCAGCGCGCCGACCATCCGGCAGACCGGATGCCGTGGTATCACCGCATCGCTCACCGGCGGCGCGGCGGATCTGCCGTCGGCACGGCGAGATTCGGTCTCCCACGCCGAGAACACAGGAGGAACACCGTGAGCAGCACGGCCGAACTGCAGGAACTGGCGAGCACCGTGCGCGCGGTGCTGACCAAGCACGGCGATCGCGATGTGCTGCGCCGGGCGATCGACAGCGAGGCCGGGTACGACCCCGCGCTCTGGTCGCTGCTGTGTGAGCAGGTCGGGGTCGCGGCGCTGGCCGTTCCGGAGGAGTACGGCGGGATCGGGGCCGGACTCGTCGAGGCGCTCACGGTGGTCGAGGAACTCGGGCGCACCCTGCACACGCCGCCCATGCTCGGCTCCGCGGTACTCGGTGTGCAGGCACTGCTGCTCTCGGGCGACACCGAGGCGTGCGAGCGGCTGCTGCCCGACGTCGCCGAGGGCGGCCGCACACTGGCGCTCTGCTGGGCGAGCGCGGCGGGCTGGGACGAGCCCGGCGTTCGCGCCGAAGACGGAAACCTCACCGGCACAGCACATTACGTCCTCGACGGGGCGACGGCAGACACCCTGATCGTGGTCACCGCCGACGGCCTGTACGAAATCGACGCCGCCGCACCGGAACTCACCCGCACCGCCGCACCGGTGATGGACCCGAGCCGCCGACTGACCGAGATCACCTTCACCGCCGCACCGGCCCGCGCCCTCGGCGGAGATGCCGCCACGATCACCCGCCTGCGCGAAATCGCCTGGGCCGCAATCGCGGCCGAACAGGTCGGCGCGGCCGACGCGTGCCTGCAGATGACCGTCGAATACAGCAAGTCCCGGGTGCAGTTCGGTCGCCCGATCGGCAGCTTCCAGGCCCTCAAACACCGCATGGCCGATATGTACGTCCTGGTGGAATCGGCCCGCTCGGCCGCCTACGCCGTGATCGCCGACCTAGCTCAGGGCATCGCCGATCCCCTGGACATCGCCGCCGCCCGCATCCACTGTTCGCACGCCTTCTCCGCGATCGTCGGCGAAACCGTCCAGATGCACGGCGGCATCGCCATCACCTGGGAACACGACGCCCACCTGTTCTTCAAACGCGCCCACGGCGACGCCCAGCTCTTCGGCCGACCGGCCCGTCCACTGGCCCGCCCGGCGTAGGTTCGGCCCGGACACGGGGGAGGGGTGTCCCCACGGCCGTGGGGACACCCCTCGCTCGTTTTACCGAAGCTGCCGTCCGCGACGGCAGCTGGATGAGATCTCGGGGCCGCCGCTCACCGCGGCCCCGCGCGTCAGCCTTGTGGCTGAGCCCGGCGCGACGTCCCGGTCCGGGACTTCTCGGGCGTGGCACGGTCGAGATCCCGCCGCGTGGCGGTGACCTCACGCCGTGACCGGCGCAGCTCGCGGCGGGTCGCCCAGTGCCGGCGGGTCGTCGTCAAAGACCCCGCCAGCAGCAGGGCCAGCCCGATCGCGCCGACCGCGCCAACGACGATACCCGCGGCGAACACCTCCCCCGCCGAGCCCGTGTAGTGCTGGTTGAAAATGGTGAAATCCGTTGCCAGAAGATGACTTTGGCCGATATTTCCGGTGACTGCCGCGACTCCGGCGACCACCGCAGCAATCAATACGATCAAACCGACGAGTGCAATCATGGTGTATCCCAACGTTGTTGGATGCAATGAACTCGCAATTCCCGGGCGTCCCATGTTCAAACAAGGTTTTTCGCTCCTGCCGTACGGGAACGCTCACCCCGCCGATACGTGCCGCCGGAACGCCGTAGGCTCGTAAACGGAAGCCGACCTGGGCGAACCGGCTGCACGCCGGTGGGCCATCGGCCACGGCGGTCGCTCCCAGCGCACTGTCGGTGACGTATCGCCCCCTGGACACAAACCAGCCATCGCGATGCGAAACCAACGCCCCGGCACAGTCCCGCTCGACGGCACGCACCGCCTCAGCGGCGGTCCTGGTCGGGCGGGTTCCCGACACGCGTTTCGTCGATCACGATGCCACCCTCATGGAGTGCGGCGCCCCGTCGTCGATCGCGGCACTGCCAGAGCCGATCACTCCTGGGCGGACCGAGATGCCGGAGCGGACCGCTTCCTGTGCCGCCTCGCGGACTTCATCGTCGCCGACCGGCCGCCCGATCCCGTCCGGGGTGTCGTTGTCGTCGTTCTCGGGGAATGACAGCCCGAAGGCCGTCCGCCGCGTGGTAGGTGGATGCTGCTTGGGTGACTACCGCGGTGGGATGTATGAGACCGTCCGGGTCGACATGCACCCCCGAATCGGGGTTGCCGCTGTCGTTGGGCACGGCGTCGCCCGTCGCCGAACCTCCCTGGGCCCCATCGGAATCCGACTGACCACCACCGTCACCGCTGCCACCGGACGAACTGTCGACGACATCAGGGACGGCGGAAGACGCCGCCGCCCGCCACCGCCCGCACGAACCCGCCACTCCTGGGGACGATGCGCGAAATCTGCATCCACAGCCGATCCGTTCGGCACGCTCCCGGCCCATCGCGACAAGCCCAGCCCGGGCTCGTCCGTGGGGGATCTCACAGCCATTTACATAGGCAACCTATGTACTTTATTAGTTAGCCTATGTAAATTGTTAGGAGTGCAGTTGAACCAGCCAGCCGAATCCGAAGCCCTCACCGGGGACGAGCAGCACGTGGTCGACATCGTCGCGGCCGCGGCACAGCTGACCCGCCTGGCCCGCACACTCCGCGTGGACGACCTCCCGAACGCGATGTTGCGTGCGATGTCCGTCCTGGACGAGCAGGGTGCGTTGCGGGTCAGCGAGTTCGCCCGGATCGACGGCTGCTCCCAGCCGACGGCAACGGCGCTGATCGGCAGAATGGCGGCAGCCGGACTGGTCAGCCGCACAGCAGATCCCGGCGACTCCAGAGCTGTGGTCGTCGCGCTGACGTCGGCGGGACGCGGCCGGTTGGCCGTGTCCCGCCGCGCGATCGGCAACGCCCTCACGACACGATTGCCCGGCTTCGACGCCGCCCGGCTCGCGCAACTGCGCGGCGAGCTCGGCGAGCTGCTCGCGGCCCTGAAATCGGCCGCGTAACAAGCAGATTCCCCAGGAGCGTCTCTGATGAGCATCACTCTGTCTCCGCGCGCCGACACCGCCGACGCACCGAACACCACCCGCCCGGCCCGAGCGAAACAGCCCAAATCGGTCTGGGCCGTCGCCTTCGCCTCGGTCATCGCCTTCATGGGCATCGGCCTGGTCGACCCGATTCTGAAACCGATCGGCGAACAACTGCACGCCTCCACCTCACAGGTGACGTTGCTGTTCACCAGCTACATGCTGGTGACCGGCGTGGCCATGCTGATCACCGGCGTGGTGTCCAGCCGCTTCGGCGCGAAGAAGACGCTGCTGGCGGGCCTGGCGATCATCGTCGTATTCGCCGCGCTGGCCGGTAGCTCGAGCACCGTCGGGCAGATCGTGGGCTTCCGGGCAGGGTGGGGCCTGGGCAACGCGCTGTTCATCGCGACCGCACTGGCCACCATCGTCGGCGCGGCCACCGGCGGCGTCGCGCGCTCCATCATCCTCTACGAGGCCGCCCTGGGCATCGGCATCGCGGCCGGACCGCTGGTCGGCGGCGTGCTGGGCGGAATCAGCTGGCGCGCACCGTTCTTCGGCGTCTCGGTGCTGATGGCCGTGGCCTTCGTCGCGATCATCACCCTGCTTCCGGAAACTCCGAAACCCGCTCAGCACACCTCGATCACCGCGCCGTTCAAGGCATTACGGCACCGCGGCCTGCTGCTGGTGAGCATCACCGCACTGCTGTACAACTACGGCTTCTTCACCCTGCTCGCCTACACCCCGTTCCCGCTGAACATGGGCACCTACGCGATCGGGTTCATCTTCTTCGGCTGGGGTCTGATGCTGGCGCTGTCCTCGGTGTTCCTCGCGCCGAGGCTGCAACGCCGGTTCGGCACCGTGCGGATGATCGCACTGGCGCTGGCCCTGTTCGCCGCGGACCTCGCGGTGATGGCGATCTTCGCCGACCAGAAGATCGTGCTGATCGTCGGCACCGTACTGGCCGGACTGTTCCTGGGCGTGAACAACACCCTGATCACCGAGGCCGTGATGATCTCCGCACCGGTGGAGCGTTCGACCGCCTCGGCCGCGTACAGCTTCGTCCGGTTCGTCGGCGGCGCGGCGGCCCCGTACCTGGCCGGCAAACTCGGCGAGGACCACATGGCCCTGCCGTTCTGGGTCGGCGCGGCGTGCACCGCGGTCGGCGTGATCGTCCTGCTGGCCGGGCGTTCGTACCTGGCCCATGTGGATGATCACGATCCCGAGCCGCACAGCGTCGAGGAGGCACAGGCGATCAGCGCCGGGGACGACTGATCCGGGCATTTTCGTGAGGCGCGAATCCGTGGGCCGCTCCATCTCGGAGCGGCCCTCAGCGAATTCATGGCACATTTGCGACAACCGTTGGACGAGAACGTCGATTGGTACGCCCATCGATTCGGGCACAGCCGCAAAGGCAATTTACATGCGGCCGATTTCCACATAGTGTGTTCGCAATGTCGAGGGGCGGAGATTTTTTCGAGATGTCCTTTCGGCATAACCCGACAATCTTTAGCTGATGAAGGAATCCTCGTGTCAGTTTCGATCCAGACCCTCGGCCGCAGCGTGGCCCTCGCCGTCCTCACCGCGGGCGCAGTGATGATCGGTTCCAGCACCTCGGGTGCGGCCCCGGCTCCGAAGCAGCCGCAGAACGTGCAGACCCAGCTGGTCTCCGCCACGAACGACACGTCCGCGCACACCATCACCGCGACGCTCCCCGCGGGCAAGTTCGTCTCCAACGCGGCCGCCCACTCGATCGACATCATCGATGCCGCGGGTAAGACCACCGAGTCCATCCCGATGACGATGCACGGCAAGAGCATTCCGGTCGCGGCCGACATCAGCAACAACGGCCGCTCGATGACCCTGAAGCAGATCGGCTTCACCGACACCGGCAACCAGCTCGTCAACGAGTGGGTCTGGGGCGTGCAGCACGGCGGCGCGGTCGGCGCGATCATCGGCTGCCTGCTGGGCTTCTGGTTCTTCGTCCTGCCCGGCTGCGCGATCGGCGCGGCCATCGGCGGCACGATCGGCAGCCCCAACGGCAACCAGATCAACGCCACCTTCTTCCGTCTGCTCCAGGGCAACTGACCCGGTAGCACCCGACGCGGCCGCCGCGGCATTCTCGTTCGAGATGCCGCGGCGGCCGTTTCGTTTCCCGGGGGATTACGCGTCGGGGGGTATCGGTGAATTCGCTGCGGCCCAGGCCTTCTCCGCTTCGCTGCCCGCATCGGGCGGCCACAGCCCGTCGATCATCCACAGATCCCGCGCACTCTCCTCGATGTGGAATTCGCAGTGCAGTCCGCGATCAGCGGTGTAGGGCACAATGATCGCGTTGACGAATTCGGTCATCCGCCTGCGGCGCCGCGGTTCGTCGATATGCCTCGCCAGATGTGACACGACGATGCGCACGGTGTTCGCCGATGGTTTGCCACCAACCAGGAAATCGGATTCCCCGAGTTCCTGGAATTGAACGACGACGTAGAACGCCGGGAGCCCGACACCGGTGTAATGCCTGGTGATATCGGCGGCGAAATCCTGCTTGGCCTGATCGGAATAGACGCCGACGGGATGGTAGATCTGCCACAGCGGCATGGGTGAATCCTTACTGTGCGAAACACGGATCGTGGTGGCGATCAGCCACCGATCGGCAATGCGAGATTTTCCACGGGCCCGGCCAGCGCGGCCTTGACGCGCTTGGTCAGATCGTCCACCAGCACCTCGTTCTCACCCTTTTCCAGACCGTCCGCGACGGCCTCGGCAACCTGCCGGGGACTGATCTTCTCGGTTGGGAGGGCCTTGACCATATCGGTGTCGGCGAATCCCAGATGCACCCCGACCACCTGGGTGCGCTGCGCGGCCAGTTCGGTGCGCAGCGAATTGGTCAGCGACCAGAACGCCGCCTTGGACGCGCCGTAGGCCGCCGCACCGGACCCCCACGACAGCACCGAATGGATGTCCACCAGCGCGCCGCCGCCGTTGGCCGCCAGAATCGGCGCGAACGCCTGCACGATGCGCAGCGGGCCGAAGACGTTCGTGTCGAAAGTTGCTGCGACATCGGCGATCTCGGCCGTCAGCAGCGGCCCGGGGTACAGCACTCCGGCGTTGTTGATCACGATGTTCACATCATCGGCCCGCGCGGCGACCGCGGCGACCGAATCCTGGTCGGTGACCTCCAGCGCGAGCGGTTCGATGCGAGGGTCCTCGGCCGGGACCGGCCGCCGCGCGGTGACGTAGACCTTCCTCGCGCCGCGACGCAGCAACTCATCGGCGAATGCGCGACCCAGACCGCGCTGCCCGCCGGTCACGAGCGCGGTCGCCCCTTCGATTGTCGTCATGCGATGTCCTTCCGATCGGATTCGGGCACGTCGGGCGCATCCTGCGCTCATTTAGATTATTGTCATCATCTATTCCAATGCGCAAGACTGAAGAGGTCACACACGAACGACGGAGAGGGGATGCCATGCCACGGGCATCGCGCGCCCAGGCCGAGACCCACCGCAAGGAGGTCCTCGACGCGGCCTCGGCACTGGTGCGCCGCGAGGGCGTCGGCGGCGTCACGGTGCCGGAGGTGATGGCCGCGGCCGGACTCACCCACGGCGGCTTCTACAGGCACTTCCGATCCAAGGAAGACCTTGTGGCACAAGCCTGTTCGACCGCGTGCGCGGAGAAGGAACGCGAACGAGCGGATCTGCTCGAGGCCGGTCCCGACGAACGCGCCGCACGCCGCGCCTTCCTCGAGCGCTACCTGTCCCCCGCCCACCGCGACACCCCCGCACAGGGCTGCGGCATCGCCGCCCTCGCGGGCGACGTCGCCCGAACCGCCCCCGACAGCCCCCTGCGCGAGGCATACCGCGACGGCCTGCGGAACATGATCGACGACCTGCACCGCCTCGCTCCCGAAGACGACCGGGACATCCTGGTCGAACTCGCCGTGATGGCGGGCGCGGTGATGCTCGCCCGAGCCACCGCGGGCGACGACGTGTCCGATCGGATCCTCACCGCCGCCCGCGACTTCCTCGTCACCGATCGGCCCGATTGACCAGCACCGGGATGTCATACCGCCGGAGTACCTTGGGCGAGTATGAGCGAGACGAATCGGGGCCGGGTCGGGACCGAACCCGGACACAAGCGTGTGCGCGCTTACGCCGCCGGTCGGCTCATCGCCGACACCATCCATCCCACTCTGGTCTGGGAGATTCCGTACTACCCCACCTACTACGTGCCGCTGGCCGATGTGCGCGCCGAGTTGAAGCCGACCGGCGAGACCAAGCATTCCCCCAGCCGCGGCGACGGGCAGATTCACGATGTCGTCGCCGACGGAATCGTCAAATCCGCTGCGGCCCTGCGTTATCCGGATTCACCGATCCCGGAGCTGCGTGATCTGGTCCGGCTCGAATGGAGCGCGATGGACGAATGGTTCGAGGAGGACGAACCCGTCTACGTCCACCCGCGCAACCCTTACACCCGCGTGGACATCCTGAGCAGCTCACGGCACGTGCGGATCGTGGTGGACGGCGTCACCGTGGCAGATTCGCACTCGCCACACATCCTGTTCGAGACCGGCCTCCCGCCGCGCTACTACCTCCCCCTCACCGACACCCGCCAGGACCTGTTCACTCCCTCGGACACCCAGAGCCATTGCCCCTACAAGGGCACCGCCGGGTATTTCAACCTCGAAATCGACGGCACCGAACACAAGGACCTCGTCTGGATCTACCGAACGCCCCTGCCCGAAAGCCAGAAGGTCACCGGCCTGGTCTGCTTCTACAACGAAAAAGTCGACATCTACCTCGACGAGGAACTCCAGCCCCGCCCCGAATCCCCGTTCGCCTGAACCGGGACCGGAGACGCCCAGCTCGACACACGGACCGGCACCACCTGCTTCGATCAGCGGATATCGCACTCATGCGATGAAAACGAGGGCGCCGAGGACGAGGCCGGTGGCTGAGCGGTCCGAGTGAACGGAGATCATGGGCCGTCCGATGCGTGAGCCGGGGACCCGCCGAGGCATACGCAGCGCCGGCTTGCCAACGAATCTGTGCGGACCGTCCGGGAGACGCGCGAGCGGTGCGGGCGGACGCGGTCGGCGATCTGGCTCGAAGCGGACAGGACTGTGCCGAGTCCGGCTGTACTCCAGCGGCCGGCACATGCGCTCGATGCGGATCTCATCGTGCGGGCGGGGCTCGAAGAGTCACGTGATCCAGGCGCACGATATCGGTTGTGCGGTCCGGATTTTCACGTCACCTGAGCCCCGGCCGCCTGCCGCGATCCGGCTACGAGGCGGCGAGCAGGTCGGCGACGAGTTGGGGCAGGGCGTCGCCGATGGGGTCGCGAATGACCTCGGTGGCCATGAGGTCGTACGGGGTGGGATCGGCGTTGACGATGATCAAGTCCGCGCCGTGTTCCACGGCGATGGCGCACAGCGACGCGGCGGGTTCGACCTGGAGGGAAGTGCCCACGGCAAGAAAGACTTCCGAGGTTTCGGCGACGAGCTGGGCGGTGAGCATACTGCGCAGATTCAATTGCTGGCCGAACATGATGACCGCGGCCTTGAGGATGCCGCCGCATTCGGGGCAGGGCGGGTCCGGCTCACCTGCGGCCACCCGCTCCAGCGTCGCGGACATGGTCGTGCGGAAATCACAGACGGTGCATTCGACCTCGAACATGTTGCCGTGGATCTCGACCACCGATTCCGGCGGCGATCCGGCGCGCTGATGTAGCCGGTCGATGTTCTGGGTGACGATGTTGACCGTGCGGGATTCCCCCAGCCGGACCAGCGCGCGATGCGCCGCATTGGGCCGCGCCTGCCAGGCCGGATTGTCCCGGCGCGCGATCCAGGCACGTTGTCGCAGTTCGGGATCGGCCATGTAGTTGTCGTAGGTGGAGAGCAATTCGGCGATCGGATCCTCGGTCCACACCCCGCGCGGCCCGCGAAAGTCCGGAATTCCGGAATCGGTCGAAATCCCCGCGCCGGTCAGCACCCCGACCGAGCCGCCACGCCGCCGCCAGCTCATACCGCACACACTAACCCGTACGGGGAACACCCGCGGCCCCACAACGATCACGAGCGATCGGCTCGTCCCGCGGCGGCCTCGGTATGTGGATCATCACCGAGGATGCCGTGCCGCCGGCGTGGCCCGCAGACGCCCTGTTTCCCGCGCGGTACGCCGCCCTGCACTCCTTCGCCACCGACGTGCCGAGCTGTCACGCGACCGACCAGCGCGAATCCAAATTTGATACGGTCGTGTATCCGATGCGGTAGGAGGTGACGATGTCCGTGCAGGCAGACGAGACCGGCGCGTCGACAACGCGTACGCCTCGGGTCACCAAGCGGCGGGCGCAGACTCGGCAGCGGTTGCTCGATGCCGCCTTCGAGGCGTTCGCGCAGGAGGGTTTCGGGCGCTGCACCGTCGAGCAGATCTGTGAGCGGGCCGGATATACGCGCGGGGCGTTCTACTCGAATTTCACCTCGCTCGAGGAGTTGTTCCTGGCGATGTGGGAGCAGCGCTCGGCGAATATGCTGCGCGACTTGTCCGCCGTCCTCGACCAGGTCGCCGAAGTGGACGACCTGCATGCCGGAGTCGAACGAGTTCTGGATGCGATTCCCTTGGACGACAAGTGGTTTCGCATCACCTACGAATTCACCGCGCACGCCCTGCGCAATCCCGCACTGCGGCGGGTGATGGCCGCGCGCGAGGAGGCGATCGTCGCCGCCCTGCTGCCGGTGCTGGATGCCCTGCTGGACCGCGCGGGCCGCACGGTGCCCGATCCGCGGGCGCTGGGCCGCGCCCTCGTCGCCGTCCACGACGGCACCGCGACGCAATGCCTCCTCGAACCCGGCAGCCGCACCGCCCGCAGCCAGCGCGTCGACCTGTTCACCCACGTCGCCCTCGCCTACAGCCGACCGCACGACCTCGGGTGAAACCCGCCCGCCCCGCTTGCGCGCGTACCATTTCGCAACGATCGTCCCGATGGACCGCATACGCCGATCAGGAGCATCCGTGACCGACCGCCCCGAACTCGCCCGCGCCCTCGACCTGCAACCCCACCCCGAGGGCGGCTGGTTCCGCGAAACCTACCGCAGCCCAGTCGAATTCGCCCCCGAAGGCTACGTCGGCCGACGCTCGGCGGCGACCGCGATCCACTTCCTGCTCCTGCCGCACGAACACTCCGCCCCGCATACGGTCCGCTCGGACGAGATCTGGCTGTGGCAGCGCGGCGGCCCGCTGCTGCTGAACATCGGCGGCGACGAGATCACCCTCGGCCCGGATGTCGAAGGCGGACAACTGCTTCAGGCCGTCGTCCCCGGCGGCGTCAGCCAGTCCGCCAAGCCCGCCACCGACGAGCACGTCCTGGTCAGCTGCATCGTCGCCCCCGGATTCGACTTCGCAGACTTTCATCTCGACTGAACGGTCGTCGCCTCCGACACGGTCGACTCACTCGGCGCGCCGCGCCGCTCCGGTGGGCAGCATCTGCGCCGACTGAGCCACCTCGGCCTCGGGCGCACGACAAACAATCGCGTCGCGTCGCATATACGAGAACGCACCTCGCCCGAATGTACGGGCGAGGTGCGTTCTCGCACAATGGATCTGCGACTACTCCTCGAAGGCGATGATCCCCTCGTGCACGGCGTGCTCGATCGCGCGATGCAGGTTCGGGCACCCCTCGGGGCGCCCCGGCCCGCCTGCCAGCTCCCGGAACACCGGGCAGTGGTCCGCCGGATTCACCGTCCACTGCACCGAGGTCTGCTGCGAACTGGACTTGCGCACAAGGACTTTCGTCCCACAGGTCAGGCACGAGACCGGCGCCATCCCCTCCTCGAGATAGCGCTGCTTGTCCGCGACCGTCTGGGCGCGCACCTGCGCCCGCCGCTCCGGACGGTCCGCGAAATCGGGTGCTTTCGCCCAGATGGTCATCAGACACCCGCCTCCGCGGCGGCCGCCTCGTCGGATTCCCGCTTGCGACGCAGGTTTTCGGCGACCTCCGCCTCCCACGCCTCGTTCGCCTTGGTCGTGTCGACCTCGAATTCGAAGCGCTGCGTGCTCTTGGGATCGACGTCGGCGACATCGACGTAGAACTGGTCGTACCAGCGACGCAGCTGATAGACCGGCCCGTCCTCCTCGCACAGCAGCGGATTCTCGATCTTGGACTTGTGCTTCCAGATCTCCACGTCCTGCAGGAAGCCGACGCCGATGCCCTCGGTCATCTTCGCGGCGAGTTTCTTGGAGGACTCGTCGTCCAGCCCCTTGGGCTTCTGCACCGTGATGCCGTACTGCAGCACGAACGAATCCTGCGACACCGGATAGTGGCAGTTGATCAGGACGCTCTTGACCTCGAACCCGCCGTAGAAGTTGTGCAGCGGATTGATCATGTACGAGGGACCGTAGTAGGCGGCTACCGACTTGAGCAGCGAATCACCGTACTGCGAGCCCATACCCACGTCTGGGCGGGACTTGGTTTCCAGGAACTGCGAGGCCACATGCCCTTCGAAGACGTTCTTGAAGAACGTCGGATAGGCGAAGTGGATGTAGAAGAAGTGCGCCATGTCGACCACGTTGTCGATGATCTCGCGGCAGTTGGCGCCCTCGATCAGCATCGAGTTCCAGGTCCACTCGGTCCAGCCGTCGTCGAGGGTCTCGGTCGCGTTGCCGTCGGCGTCGGTGTACGGGCCCTCGATGTGCGGGATGGTGACGTCCTCGGGCGGCGGATTGCCCTCGTGGTCGTTCCAGACGAACAGCTGTCCGTTGCGCTCGAGCGTCACCCACGAACGAGTGCGAGCCAGCGGCGGCACCCGTCGTCCGTACGGAATCTCGGTGCAGCGGCCGTTACCGCCCCAGCGCCAGTCGTGGAACGGGCAGGCGACCGAATCGCCCTTGATCTCGCCCATGCTCAGGTCGCCGCCCATGTGCCGGCAGTACGCGTCCAGCACCTGCAACTCGCCGTTGCTGTCGGCGAAGATCACCAGTTTGGTGCCGAACACCGAGATGGCGTGCGGCTTGCCGTCCCGGAACGGTGCGGCCAGGCCGAGGCAATGCCATCCCCGCGCATACCGGGTGGGTGCGGTGCCGACATCGATCTCGCGGACCTTACCGCCCCGTGGGGTTACTGCCATTGCGATCCCTCCTCTACGATTACTAGAACACGTTACAAAATTGTCCGGCCGCGCGCCAGTCATTCCCGCTACTACCAGGCACGGGCCGGTGCACGCCCTCGGCGAACACCCGTTCTCGACATGAACAAGAACGTGTTCTAGTCTCAGAGTAAGTATCAGTCCCGGGGGCATCGGGTCCCCGCACCGATCGAGCCAGGAGCAGCCACCGAGATGACGCAAGAAGTGACCGACCGGGTCGAAGCGCTGTTGCCGAAGCTGCGCGAACAGGCGCAGGAGGCAGAGGATCTGCGCCGCATCCCCGACGAGACCATGAAGGCGCTACAGGAGACCGGTTTCTTCAAGCTGCTACAGCCGCGCCAGTGGGGCGGATACGCGTGCGACCCGGTGGTCTTCTACGACACCGTGCGCAAGATCGCCAGCGCCTGCGGCTCCACCGGCTGGGTTTCCGGCATCATCGGCGTGCACAACTGGCATCTGGCGCTGTTCAGCCAGCAGACCCAGGAAGAGGTCTGGGGCGAGGACACCTCGGTGCGGATCTCCTCCTCCTACGCCCCGATGGGCGCGGGCGTGGTGACCGAGAGCGGCGACGGCTACATCGTCAACGGTTCGTGGGCCTGGTCCTCGGGCAGCGATCACGCCAACTGGACCTTCGTCGGCGGTCCGGTGATCAAGGACGGCAAACCGGTCGACTTCGGCAGCTTCCTGGTCCCGCGCACCGACTACCGCATCGACGACGTGTGGAATGTGGTGGGCCTCAAGGGAACCGGCTCGAACACCCTGGTACTGGAGAACGTCTTCGTGCCGCGGCACCGGTTCCTGAGCTACAAGAGCATGAACGATCTGACCGCGCCCGGGCTGCAGCAGAACACCGATCCGGTTTACAAGATGCCTTGGGGCACAATCCATCCCACCACCATCTCCACCCCGATCGTCGGCATGGCCTATGGCGCGCTGGAGGCGCACGTCGAGCACCAGGGCAAGCGCCTGCGCGCCGCCTACGCCGGTGAGAAGGCCAAGGACGACCCGTTCGCCAAGGTCCGCATCGCCGAGGCCGCCAGCGATATCGACGCCGCCTGGCGGCAGCTCTCGGGCAACGTCGCCGACGAATACAAGCTGCTCGTCGCGGGCGAGGAGATCCCGTTCGAGCTGCGCGTGAGCGCCCGCCGCGACCAGGTCCGCGCGACCGGCCGCGCCATCGCCTCGATCGACAAGATGTTCGAGAGCTCCGGCGCCACCGCACTGGCGAACGGCACTCCGCTGCAACGGTTCTGGCGTGACGCGCACGCCGGCCGGGTGCACGCCGCCAACGATCCCGAGCGCGCCTACATGATGTACGGCACCCACGCGTTCGGCCTGCCGGTCACCGACGGGATGGTGTGATGACGACGGTTTCGGAGATCACCTTCGAGTCCACCTCCCGCTACGCGCAGGTGCGGCCGGATCTGAAGCTGCACTACCACGAGGCGGGCGTGGGCAACGGTCCCACGATCGTGCTGCTGCACGGCGGCGGTCCGGGCGCGTCGTCCTGGGCCAACTTCGCGCGCAACATCCCCGTGCTGGCCGAGGATTTCCACGTGCTGGCCGTCGACCAGCCCGGATTCGGGCGGTCCGACAAGCCGACCGAACATCCGCAGTACTTCGTGCACAGCGCCTCGGCGCTGAAGGATCTGCTCGACACGCTCGAAATCACCGACCGGGTACACATTCTCGGCAACTCGCTCGGCGGCGGCGCGGCGGTGCGCTTCGCGCTCGACTACCCCGACCGCGCGGGCAAACTCGTGCTGATGGGTCCGGGCGGGGTGAGTAACAACCTGTTCGCACCCGACCCCACCGAGGGCGTCAAGGCGCTGAGCACCTTCGTCGGCGAGCCGACCCGGGAGAACATCGAGAAGTTCATCCGGATCATGGTTTTCGACCAGAAGCTCGTCACCGATGAACTGATCGACGAGCGGTTCGAACTCGCCCGCACCCCCGAATCCCTCGCGGCCATGCGCGCGATGGGCAGATCCTTCGCCTCGGCCGACTTCGAGAAGGGCATGCTCTGGCGCGACGCCTACAAGCTGCGCCAGCCCGTACTGTTGATCTGGGGACGCGAGGACCGGGTCAACCCGCTCGACGGCGCACTGGTGGCGGTCAAGTCCATTCCCCGGGTACAACTGCATGTGTTCGGCGGCTGCGGTCACTGGGCCCAGGCGGAGAAGTTCAACGAATTCAACCGTCTGACAACGGATTTCCTGCTCGGGCTGTCCCGCAAGTCACAGGAGAGGTGATATGAGTATTCGTGCGCTCGGATACATGCGCATCGAGGCCACCGATATGGCGGCCTGGCGCGAGTACGGGCTCAAGGTGCTCGGCATGATGGCGGGCGACGGGCCCGATCCCGATGCCCTCTACCTGCGCATGGACGATTTCCCGGCCCGCCTGGTGATCGTGCCCGGCGAGCGGGACCGGTTGCAGGTCTCCGGCTGGGAGGTCACCGACGCCCCTGCGCTGCAACGCCTTCGGGAGACGTTGTCCAAGGCCGGGGTGCCCTTCACCGAAGGCACCAAGGAAGAGCGCGCCGACCGCCGCGTCGAGGGTCTGATCCGTTTCCAGGATCCCTCCGACAACACGCTCGAGGCGTTCTACGGCGCGCAGTTCCTCGGCCGCCGGTTCGTCAGCCCCTACGGGCACAAGTTCGTCACCGCCGAGCAGGGCCTCGGCCACGTCGTGCTGACCTGCACCGATGACGCTGCGGCACAGGCGTTCTACCAGGATGTGCTGGGCTTCCGGCTGCGCGATTCGATGCGGCTGCCCCCGCAGGCGGTCGGGCGTCCCGCCGACGGCGATCCGGCCTGGCTGCGGTTCTACGGCTGCAACCCGCGCCATCACGCGCTGGCGTTCATGCCGATGCCGAATTCGACCGGCATCGTGCATCTGATGGTCGAGGTGGAGAACTCCGACGACGTCGGGCTGTGCCTGGATCGCGCGATCCGCAAGAAGGTCAAGATGTCCGCCACCCTCGGCCGGCACATCAACGACAAGATGCTGTCGTTCTACATGAAGACCCCGGGCGGCTTCGACATCGAATACGGTTGCGAGGGACTGGAAGTCGACGATCACTCCTGGATCGCCCGGGAGTCCACCGCGGTGAGCCTGTGGGGTCACGACTTCTCGGTGGGATTCAAGTAGAGGGCCGCGCATGACCACGAGTGAGCAACCCGCGATCGACCCGCGCCAGTTCCGGAATGTGCTGGGGCAGTTCTGCACCGGCATCACCGTGATCACCACCTTCGGTGAGGACGCCGCGCCGATCGGCTTCGCCTGCCAGTCCTTCGCCGCGCTGTCGCTGGATCCGCCGCTGGTACTGTTCTGTCCCACCAAGGAGTCCCGCTCCTGGAAGGCGATCGAGCGCAACGGCAGCTTCTGCGTCAACATGCTCGCCGAGGAACAGCAGCCCGTCTGTGCCCGCTTCGGCTCCCGCGAACCCGACAAGTTCGCCGGCATCGATTGGCACACAACGGACCTGGACCTACCCGCCCTGGACGGCGCGTTGGCCACGATCCAGTGCACAGTGGACAACGTGCTCGACGGCGGCGATCACTACGTCGTGATGGGCCGAGTACAGGCCCTGTCGGAGTCCACCGACTCCGGCAGGCCGTTGCTGTTCTACCGAGGCCAGTACACCGCCATCGAGCCGGAGAAGACCACTCCCGCCCCCTGGCGCGCCGACCTCGAACACTTCCTCACCACAACCACTCTCGACACCTGGTTGTAGTTTCGGCAGTTCAGCGCGGCGGCGACGCACGCCAGGCTCGGGGCGGCGTGCCGAAGGTGCGGCGGAACTGGCGGCTGAAGTATCCAGGATCGGAAACACCTGTGCGACGGGCGATTTCGGCGATCGGAAGATCCGTGCCGGACAGCAGTCGGCGCGCCTGGTCCATGCGGCGCTGCAGAATCCAGTCCTGCACAGTGCGGCCGGTGCGACGACGGACCACCGTGGTCAGGTAGCCGGGCGTCATGCCGACCGCCTGCGCGACATCGCGCAGCGACAACTGGTCGGCATAACGCTCATCGATCACCTCGAACACCTCGGCCAGCAGGGGCTCACCGCTGCGGCGCAGGTCACCCACCACATCGGCGGCCAGCCGCGCCAGATCGATGAGCAGCAGCGTCAGGTGCGCGCAGGCCGCCTGCCGGTAACCGTCCTGCCGCTGCGACAGCTCGGTCTCGATGGCCTCGATCGTGCTGTCCCACAACGGACGTCGTGCCCGGGGCACGGTGAGCTCCAACAGTCCGTCCCGCTGTGCGTGCAGGAACGGATAGAGCAGCGGATGCGAACGCCATACCGGCCACGGCGCCCGCGCGTCATCGCCCAGCGCCCCCGGATCGAAGAACACTCCGACACCGGAGCCGAGAGTGTCGATCATCGCGCCGTCGACCACCTGCCCCGCCGCGACCACGTGGACCGCGCCGGTCGTCGACACGTACCACAGCGCCGGGAAATCGTGGATGTGCCGTTGTCGGCTGGGCGCGGAGCCGGGATACCGCATGGTCGACACCGGCGGTGTGGCCGGATCGCTTCGGTAGTCGTAAACGGGCACGCCGCGCTGATGGCGCACCACCCGCGTAGGCTCGCTCATCAACCGAAAATAGTCCAATTCCTGTCGATAATCACCCCACTTCCGCACCGCAACCAGTCTCACCATGGGACTCATGAGCGAAAATCATCCACATTCGGTTCTCGGGCGACACGACTATCTCCCCGCGGCCGGGCACGATCTGCTGCTGCCCGCCTTCGATCTGATCTCCCGGGTAGTGGGCACTCCCGCACTCCACGACCGCCTCATCGAGCAGGCCGAACTCGAGCCCGGACATCGTGTGATCGAAATCGGCTGCGGTACCGGCAATCTCGTCATCAAAGCAATACGAGCCCAGCCCCGGGCCGACGTGATCGGCTCCGACCCCGATCCGCGAGCACTGGCCCGCGCGGAGCGAAAAGCCAAGGGCTCGGCCGGATTACGCTTCGAACACGGATACGCGCAGAACCTCCCCCACCCGGACGGCGGATTCGACCGAGTCCTGTCGGCTCTGATGCTGCACCACCTGCCCACCGATATCAAAGCCGCCGCCCTCACCGAGGCCCTGCGCGTCCTACGCCCCGGCGGCCGCCTCGAGATACTGGACATCGGCGGCGATACCACCCGGGCGAATACCTTCCTGTCCCGCCAGATGCTCCGCAACGGCCACGTCAAGGCGAACCTCGCTCTCCCCCGCCTCCTGGAATCCGCGGGTTTCGACCACACCCTCGTCAGCTCCGAACCCCACCCCCGCATGGGCCATATCGTCTACTACCAGGCCGTCCGCCCGGCATAGCCGTGCCCCGCCCGGCGTCAGCGGACCGAACGGACCTCGGCCGCCGGGCGTGCCACTGTCCCTTCGGGTACCGCGGTACACGTTCGGTGAGCCACGCACCGGCTTCAAGGAATGCGTTGCTTGACCTGAGTGATGACAGGAACCGTCTCGACATGGTGGAGCCCTGGCAAGCTGGGGATCCGATCGGTGAGGTAGGTGTAGAGATCATCCGCGGTGGTGCACACGACCGCGGCGACGAGGTTGCTGGCCCCTGTCGTCGCCGCGGCGAGGCCACCTCGGGGTGCCGCCCGAGCGCCCGTCCGGCGTCGTCCAGTGCCGAGGGTGCGGTGGTCAACCACAGCAACGCGATGGTGCGTCGACCGGGATCGAGTTGCACGTCGAAATAGAGCACACCGGTCGCCCGGAGCCGATCGATCCGCCGACGAATGCTCGGCTCGGACAATCCCACGGCCGCCTGAAGCGCCACATGGCCTGCCCGGCCGTCGTGACGCAGACATGCCATCAGCGCACGGTCGTACGCCCCGCAGCGGCTTTGGCGGCAATCCCCGACGATGCCGTCCAGCCGACCAATGTCCGATTGGAGGGGCTCCCGAGCTCCTGGCCCGCCCCGACGGCTACATCGAATCGGTCCGCTGAGCCGAAACCCCCGAGTCACCACCTGGCATGAGCCGTCCGCAATCACCACGGCCAGCCTGCACATATCTCTCACCTTGGATATGCATTCCGGAGGTGATGTCTGTCGGTGGTCCGGATTAGCTTCGCCGGACAGATTCGATCGAGTAGCCGACAGACTCCAGGGGGTCATACGCCATGTGCTCCAACTATTCGTTCAACACCTTGCCCACGGACTTCCCGGCCGGACACGTCGTCTGCGCCGAGGGCGGGCGCGGCAGGCCGGTCATGTGGGTGTCCCAGGAAGCCGGGCCCGCGCTCCGGAAGTGGTGGGAGCCGATGTTCGACGACCACTCACGGACCGGTCTGTACCCGCTGCTGCTCGATGAATCGGTGGACGTCCAACTGCTGGGCGCCGCCCCGACGGTCGACGCCATCGAACGCGTCCCGGGCGACCAGCTCATCCGGGAGTACTTCGACTATTCGGGCAGCGGATGGCCCGGATTCGCACCGGCGAAGCGATTGGCAGTACATCCCGGATACGCGGCGACCCGCCTCGCCGCCGAGGGAGCCGACACGGCCCGGCTCGCACTGGTTCCCAGCGTCCGCAGCGCCGACACTCCGGCGCTGATCGGCTGGACCGGCGCGATGGATTACACCTGGGACGTCGAGAAGATCTCCGCGGTATTGCGCACCTGGGAGGACAGGTTCGGCATCCGAGTGGTCCGCCTCGGCGCCACCACGCTGGAACTGTCGGTGGCCGCACCACCGTCGACAATCTCCGAGGCGCGGCGAATCACCTTGGAGCATGCGGGATTCTGTCCGAGCATCTGGCAGGAGGAGGTCGCGCTCAACAGCTATGCGGCAAGTCTGGTCAAACGCCCGGCCTGGCGATTCCAATGGGCATGAGCCCGGCAATCGCTGATCTCGGGTACCCCTG
>NZ_BDBQ01000109.1 GCF_001613065.1 Nocardia miyunensis NBRC 108239 | reverse complement strand
GGTGCGTGACTCCGGCCCGCCGGGTGTGGCGCGTGACTCCGGCCCGCTCTCGCGGCGGGCGGGGTCGGCCGGTTCGCGGCGGGGGAGCCGGTCGCGGGCGATGAACTGGTTGCGGGCGGCGGGGCCGGATCCGGGCGCACCGGGCGACGGACGTTGCTCGGCACCGGGGGATTCCGGCTGCGGCTTCTTTTCGTCTGTCGGGTCGGACACACGCTACCCTTCGTTCGGCGGATCGGTTTCGGTCCAAGCAAGCCTAACGAGCATTTCGGACAGCGGTGCATATTGCGGCTGCCATAGGATGATGTGCCATGACATCCTTCGGTGATCTGCTCGGACCGCAGCCGGTACTTCTCCCCGAGAATGTGGAGGCGGAGTCGGCACTGCTCGAGAAACAGGATCCGGTTCAGGTCGCCGCCGCGCACCCGACGGCCTCCATCGCCTGGGCACATCTGGCCGAGGCCGCGCTCACCAGGTCCGAGGCCACCGGCCCGGACACGGTCGACGCCGATGTCATCGCCGCCTACGCCTTCGCCCGCACCGGCTACCACCGCGGTCTGGACCTGTTGCGCCGCAACGGCTGGAAGGGTTTCGGCCCGGTGCCCTGGAGCCACGAGCCCAACCGCGGATTCCTGCGCAGCGTCGGCGCCCTGGCCCGCGCCGCCCGGACCATCGGCGAGACCGACGAGTACGCCCGCTGCCTGGACCTGCTCGAGGACTGCGACCCCCGCGCCGCCGCCGAACTCGGTCTCGACTGATTCTCCCCGTCCGCGGGCAGGGTTTATTCTCGGCACCCCATGGCTTTCGAGAATTCGTTCACCGTCAGTGCCGTTCGTGAGAACAGCGCCGACAGGCTACGCACCGGTTGGCAACGGCTGCGCAAATCCGCGCTGCCGATTCTGCAGTGCGCGGTGGGTGCGGCGGTGGCATGGTTCGTCGCGCGTCACATCGTCGGTCACTCCGCGCCCTATTTCGCGCCGATGGCGGCGGTCATCTCGATCGGGGTGGCGTTCGGCGCGCGGATCCGGCGTTCGGTGGAACTGGTCGCGGGGGTCAGTGTCGGCATCGGGATCGGTGATCTGTTCATCTCCTGGGTCGGCACCGGGCCGTGGCAGATCGCGCTGGTCGTCGCGGTGGCGATGGGCGCGGCGATATTCCTCGATCGCGGTGCGGTCATCCCCATGCAGGCCGCGAGTTCCGCGGTGCTGGTGGCGACGCTGTATCCGCCGCACAGCGGGGGAGCATCACTGCGCGTGGTGGATTCGCTCGTCGGCGGGCTGGTCGGGGTCGCGGTCGTGGCCATCTTCCCGCTGCATCCGGTGCGTCGCGCGCGCCAGCAGGCCGCCGACATTCTCGCGGTGATGGGCCGCGCGCTCACCGACTGCGCGGACGGACTGCACGAGCAGGACCCCGAAAAGATCCGTCTCGCACTGCAATCCGCGCGCGGTACGCAATCGCAGATCGACGGACTGCGCAGTGCGGTCGAGGGCGGTCGCGAGGTCAGCCGGATCTCCCCGCTGTACTGGAACGCCCGCGCGCGCCTGGATGTGATTCGGGCGGCGGTGGATCCGCTCGACAACGCCGTGCGCAATATCCGCGTCCTGCTGCGCCGCGCGTTGACCCTGGTCCGCGACGACGAGATCCTCGATCCCCGAATCGTCGAGGAGGTCGAGGAACTCGGCAAGGCCGTCGAGGTGGTGCGGCAGTACGCCCTGGCCGATCCGGGCCAGCAGCCCGACGCCGCCGAGGCCACCCGCGTCCTGCGTCGCGTCGCCAAGGGCGCGACCGTGGATCTGGTGGACGGCGCGGGCCTGTCCGCGCATGTGGTGTTCGCCCAACTCCGTTCGATCGTGGTCGATCTCATGCAGGTCTGCGGTGTGCAGCGCCTGTCGGCCATGGCGCTGCTCCCGCCGACCGTCGAACGTCCCTACGTCGAACCGCAGGACTGAACTCCGCGCGCCGCAACGCCCATCCGCGTCGATTGCCGATCGGATGCCGTCCGGTCCGGACCAATTCGAGCTGTGCGTAATCCCAAGGGCGACTGCGGGTTCGCCGACGCACTCTGCGCGCGAAGTCGATCGTGGTTCGGGTAGTGCACTACTCGTGAAGCGTGTTCCCATCGCCGATAACTTCATTGTCGAACCGCGTCGGCGAGGGGTTGGCGCGGTTGGAACTTCGTACGGATGGTGCGCGTCCCGCGGCCGGAGCGACGGGGTCCGCACGTCAGTAGGTGCGACCCGGGGAGGACGTCGCGAAGGACCATTCGGCGGTGCCGCCGGTCGAGGGGGGTGGACTGCGCTCACGCCCGTACGAAGACGGGCCGCCCGATTGACTGGATCGGGCGGCCCATCCCACTCGGGGGGCTCATGCCCGGATCAGAACGAATTCCAGAACCGGGTCAGGTAACTCCCGTACGCGGACCAGTCCGAGGACACGCCCGAGAGTTCGAACAGATAGTTCACCGCGGTGAAGAAAACCCGATTGAGCGCGGGCACCCACAGGATCGCCAGCAGTAACAGCAGCCCGTACGGCTTGAACTGATCCATCGACCGACGCGTCCGATAACTCAGCGACGGCTCCAGAATTCCGTACCCATCGGTGCCCGGAATCGGCAGCAGATTCAGAACGGTGGCCGTGACCTGCAGAAACGCCAGGAAGCTTAGCCCGAACCAGAAGGCGGGATGGTCCCGCTCGGATCCGGCCACGCGCACGACCGCCAGCAGCGCCACCGCGCACGCCAGGTTCACCGCGGGCCCGGCCGCGCTGATCGTCCGCTGCACCCGCGGCGAGAAATTGTGCGCGTGCACGTAGACCGCACCGCCCGGCAGCGCGAATCCGCCCAGCGCGATGAACAGCATCGGCAGTCCGATCGACAGCATCGGATGCGCGTATTTGAGCGGGTTGAGCGTGAGATATCCGCGCAGCTCCACCTCGCGATCGCCAGCTCGCCACGCCGAATAGGCATGCCCGAACTCGTGCAGGCACATACTCACGATCCAGCCCGCCACCACGAAGACGAACACGCCGAGCTTGGCCTGCCAGGATGTCAGCTCCGCCTCCCAGGCCACCACCCCGCCGACCGCGGTGAGCAGCACGATCAGCAGGAAGATCGGGCTCGGGCGGACCGCCCCGGCCGCGCGCCGGGTGTTGAACGGACGACTCATCGGACCAGCAGCCAGGGCTCGCTGTGCCGGTAGAAACTCGCCCGCGGCACGGTCCGATCGTCGGCGATTCCGTCGCGGGTCACCACCGCGCCCGGGGTGCCCAGCTGGATCGCGCGTCCGGCGACCCAGCGGGGCCGGCGGAATCTGCGCACCACCGCGGCGCGGGCGCCCGGCATCTCCAACGTGGGTGAGATATTCAGTGCCGCAACGGTTCCCGTGAACAATGGCACCTCGTCGGCATATGCCTCGCCCTGCAGCCGGGATCCCTCCGGTCCGGTCACGGTGGCGCGGCCGACCAGCACCTTGCCGGTGTCGTCCCGGATCAGCGGCGTCTCCTGCGGCTTGCCCTCCAGGGCCCGCTCGGCCGCCGCGGATCCGGTGCCGGTCTGATAGGCGCGCGAACCGTAGGTGCGATCCACCGGCACGTACCCGATCTCCACGTGCAGCCGCTCGGTGCGCATCAGATGGGTCAGCACCGCGGCCAGCCCGGCGTCCTCACCCAGCACGATCAGCCGGGGCAGACTGTCCGCGGCCAGTACCGGCAGCAGTTCGTCGAGGGCGGTCGAATCGGGAATCGCCGAGGTCTGCGTCATCGCGAGCGACGCGAGCGCGATCGGAACCGGGGCGCCGTTGCAGCGGAGAACGTGGGTACTCAACTGCGGAACACCCTCCTCGGAACCGACACCATGCTCGACCTCGCTGCGCTCGGACGGACCCCCAACAGCCCGCCTCCCGAGCCACGATAGTCCCGCTCCACATGTGGTGCGCCAGTCGGCGTCCCGCGTCTCGAGCCGGGACGTGCGTGATGCCATCCGGTGCGGATGTGCCGCCACTCACACCTCGCTCGCACGGGCTACCGGCCGAAGGGCCCTCATCCACTACACTGTCCTCCCGGCCACCGCCTCGAAAACGGCAGGTAGCTGCAGCGTAAGCGCTGCGCGTCGAAACCGTAGGAGACTCCACATGCCGGCAATCGTCCTGATCGGCGCCCAATGGGGCGACGAGGGTAAGGGCAAAGCTACCGATCTGCTCGGCGGCCGGGTCGACTGGGTCGTGCGGTATCAAGGCGGTAACAATGCCGGCCACACCGTCGTGCTGCCCAACGGTGACAACTTCGCCCTGCACCTGATCCCCTCGGGAATTCTCACCCCGGGCGTCACCAACGTGATCGGCAACGGCGTCGTGGTCGATCCGGGCGTGCTGCTGGACGAGCTGGCCGGAATCGAGGAGCGCGGCGTGGACACCTCGCGCCTGCTGCTCTCGGCCGACGCGCATCTGATCATGCCGTACCACGTGGCCATCGATAAGGTGACCGAACGTTTCCTGGGCAACAAGAAGATCGGCACCACCGGTCGCGGTATCGGGCCGTGCTACCAGGACAAGGTCGCGCGCGTGGGCGTGCGGGTGGCCGATGTGCTGGACGAGAAGATCCTCACCCAGAAGGTCGAAGCCGCACTGGAATTCAAGAATCAGGTGCTGGTCAAGATCTACAACCGCCGCGCGCTGGATCCGCAGCAGGTGGTCGAGGAGGTGCTCGGCCAGGCCGAGGGCTTCAAGCACCGGATCAGCGATACCCGGCTGCTGCTGAACGAGGCGCTCGAGGGCGGCCAGACGGTCCTGCTGGAAGGTTCGCAGGGCACGCTGCTGGACGTCGATCACGGCACGTATCCGTATGTGACGTCCTCGAATCCGACGGCGGGCGGCGCGGCGGTGGGTTCGGGCATCGGCCCGAACAAGATCACCACGGTGCTGGGCATCCTCAAGGCGTACACCACGCGCGTCGGCTCGGGTCCGTTCCCGACCGAGCTGTTCGACCAGTCCGGCGAATATCTGGCCAAGACCGGCGGCGAGGTCGGCGTGACCACCGGACGCGCCCGCCGCACCGGCTGGTTCGACGCGGTGATCGCGCGATACGCGACCCGGGTGAACGGCATCACCGACTACTTCCTCACCAAACTGGATGTGCTGTCGAGCCTGGATCAGGTGCCGATCTGCGTCGCCTACGAGATCGATGGCGAGCGCGTGGAACAGATGCCGACCACGCAGACCGAATTCCACCACGCCAAGCCGATCTACGAGCAGATGCCCGGCTGGTGGGAGGACATCTCGCATGCGCGCACCTTCGAGGATCTGCCCGCCAACGCCCGCGCGTACGTCGAGCGGCTCGAGGAGCTGTCCGGTGCGCGCATCTCATGCATCGGCGTCGGTCCGGGCCGGGACGAGACCATCGTCCGGCACGACATCCTGGGATAGTCACTCCGCCCGGGTGATTGGGCGCTCAGCCTATGGGAAACCGCCCGGGATAAGGTGCTGATGTCCGAAAACTGGAGGGAGAGCACACATGAGCCAGGAGCAGCAGAGCCACGGGCGCCACGCGGCCCCCGAGGGCGCCGAGCGCCACCCGCTGATAGACCTGTCCCGGGACCCCACTCCCGGCACTCCCGATCATGCCGCGCCCGAGCCCGACGAGCAGGAGTCGAACGGCGAATCCTGATCGGCCCCCGCGTTGAGCCGCACCTCGTCCGGAGATATCGGGCAGGGTGCGGTTTTTCGTTCGTGAGGTCGTGGGAGTGCCTGCGGGACGGCACCTCTCGCGGTCGGCCGCGGACGCTGGGTAGCGGCCTTGCCGAGTGCGGATTACTCGGTAGTGCCGCGACACTGTCTCTCGCGGTCGGCGGCTCGCGGCGGTATGCGGATCTCGCGGAGTACGGGTTTCGTGGGTGCGGTGTGGGTGTGCTTGCGGCGCGGCGTATCTCGCGGTCAGTAATAGGTGATCGGTGCCAGCGGTTCCGCGGCGTGCGGGGTGAGGGTCGAGTACGCGTCGGCGATGGATTTCACGGCGACGCGCAGATCGGATTCGTCCCGGGTGAAGGGGATTCGCAGGAAGCGCTCGAACGCCCCCTGCACGCCGAAGCGCGGTCCGGCCGCGAGCAGCACACCGTGATTGGGGGCGACCGCGGCGAGGGCGGAGGAGACCGGTGTCGGCAACTGGACCCACAGCGACATGCCGCCGGTCGCGGGGACCGCGCGCCAATCGGGCAGCTCCTGGGCCAGGGCGTCCAGCAGGGTCGTCCGGCGGCTGCGGAGTTGGTCGCGGCGTTGCGCCAGAATGGATTCGGCGTGGTCGAGCAGATGGACCGTGGCCAGCTGATCCATCACCGGGGTGCCCAGATCGACCGTCGAGCGGATGCCGAGCAGTTTGGTGATCAGCGATGGCGCGGCGCGGATCCAGCCCACGCGCAGACCGCCCCAGAACGATTTCGACGCCGAACCGATCGTCACGATCTCCGAGCCGCGGGCGAATGCGGCCACCGGGGGCGGATTTTCGCCGTCGAGCTGTAGATCCACCATGGATTCGTCGACGATCACCGTCATCCGGGTGTCGCGGGCGATGGCGGCGAGTTCGGCGCGGTCGCGCTCGCTCATCAGCAGTCCGGTCGGATTGTTGAAGTCGGGCAGCAGATATGCCGCGCTGGCCGCGGTTTGTCTTGCGGCACTGCGGATTCCGTCGAGATCCCAACCGGCCTCGGGATGTTCGGGGAGCAGCGGGACCGGGACCGGGCGCGCGCCGACGTCGCGGATCGCCTCGATGGCATTGGGGTAGGTCGGGTGATCGATCAGGACGCGCTCGGCGGGCGCGGTGAGGACGTTCAGCAGCAGGCGCAGGCCGTGCTGTGCGCCGAGGGTGACCAGGATCTGATCCGGTTCGGTGGGCAGCCCGCGCTCGGTATAGCGGCGAGCGAGCGCCTCGCGCAGCGGCGGGACGCCGACCGGATCCATGCCGTGCGTGCCGAGATAGATCGGAATACCTTGTAGCGCAGCGGAATACGCCTCATTCATCTCCGGGGGAGCGGACATCGCGGCGTAGGTCAGATCGATGGTGGGCACCTGATTCGGGGACATCAGCGCCAGAATGCTGCGCGCGGGTTTCGCGCCGTCGTGCGCGACGCTCGGCGGCAGGGCGACCGTACTGCGCGAACCCTGACGGCTGATCAGATAGCCGTGTTCGCGCAGCAGTGCGTAGGCGGAGGTGACCGTGGTGCGACTCACACTCAGGGTGGCGGCGAGATCCCGCTCGCTGGGCAGGGCGACGCCCAGCGGGGCGCGGCCGTCGTGGATCAGCAGCCGAATGCTCTCCGCGAGAGCGAGATACGCCGGGCGGGCCGCGCGTTTGTCGCCGTTCTCGTCGTGCCGCCAGCGGCCCAGATCACGGGTCAGGGTGGCGGCGCTGATCACACGAATTGCCATACAGTCCAGTATCGGACCTCTGGATATTTGATTCAAGTCCAGCTGGCCGGATCATTGCCTACATGGTCACCTTTCTCACCTCTGTGCTGGTCGTCGCGGCCTTCGCGGTGATCGTTCATCGGTTCGCGCTCCGCGGTGGCGGGCGCATGGTCGGACTGTTGGAGCGTTACCGCCCGCATGCGCCGATGGCCGACTGGTCGCTGTCGTTCAGGGACGATCAGCGGCAATATGCGGATCTGGTTGCGGCCGAGTCGTATCGCGGTTCCGGTGCGGCTCGGGGGCGGTCCGTCGCCGTTCGCCGTCGAATGTTCCGTCGGGCAGTCCAGTTCTGATAACTGGACTGCTATGCCGGAAGTTGTCGGTGTCATCGGGCAGACTGACCGTATGCCCGACTCGGATCGCTCGCCCTCGGCAGCGCTCTTCGACACCGCGATCGGTGTGTGCGCCCTCGTCTGGACCGATGTCGGCGTCCTGCGCTTCCTGTTACCCGAGGCCACCGCGGACCTCACTCGCACCCGGATGCTGCGGGGCGGCGTCCGGGAAACCGAGCCGGACGCCACGGCGGCCGAGGCCATCGCGGCCGCCCGCGCCCATCTCGACGGCGACCTCGACGATCTGCGCTGGATTCGGTTGGACCACACCGGCCTTCCCGACTTCCACCGCGCGGTCTACGGCGTGACCAGGGCCATCGACCCCGGCCACACCCTCACCTACGGCCAGGTCGCCGAGCGAATCGGCGCGCCCGGCGCGGCCCAGGCCGTCGGCCAGGCCCTGGGCCAGAACGAGATCCCGCTCATCATCCCCTGCCACCGAGTCCTGGCCGCCGACCACGCCCTACACGGCTTCTCGGCCCCCGGCGGCATAACCACCAAGGCCCATCTCCTGGAAATCGAACGCACCCCGGGCTTCGGCGAACCCACGCTGTTCTGATCACTTGCGCCGCAGAGTGTTTCGTGCCCACTGCCGAGTCGTTCGTGGCACTGCAGTGCCTGGGCTACAGGCGATTTCGCCTACGACACCGCAGTTCAGGGTCGCGATACTGGTAGCACCCGCATCATTCCGTGGCGGTCAGTGGTGGGGCTGGGGTTGTTGGGTGGGGGTGGGTTTGATGGCGTTCTGGAGGTCCTGGTTGGTGCGGTTGACGCCGTCCACCACGGCGTCGGGGACGACGTTCGGGACGGGGGCGTTCAGGTCGCCGACGTGGATCTCGCGGGGTGCGGGCGGGGTGGTGGTCTGCGAGGGTTTGGGCGTGGCGCGGCGGCGGGGTGCGGGGGCCTGGTTTCGTGGTGTGGCCGAATGCAGTTGGGCCGGTTGATCGGCTTCGGGGGCCGGTCGGGGGGTGGGGGTTATCGCGCTCACCCCGGGCTGTACCGCCCCCGGGTCGGCCAGTGCGATCCCGGCGCACGTCAGCACGGCCGCACTCGCGAGTGCGGCCAATCCGGTTGCGAGACCGACCGATACCTTGCGACGACGAGTCACGACACCACCTTCACGATGATCTGCCAGATGGGTGACGCGTCGTCGAGTCGCCCGGACAGCATCGTAATCGGCGATCGGCCCCGGATCCATCCCCTGTTTCCGGCTGTCCGAGCCCAGGATCAGACCGCCGCGCCGAAGGCGGATCCGACTGCGCCGCCGACGATTCCACCCGCGACGCCGCCGACGAGAGCGGCCGGAATGCCGACCACGGCCGCACCGGCGGCCGCACCCGCTGCCGCGCCGACGCCCGCGCCGATCGCCGCCCCGGCGGTCGCCCCGGCGACATTGCCCACTCCGGCCGTGCCCCCGACGAGTCCGCCCGCGACCGCACCGACGCCGGCGCCGATGACCGCGCCGGGAATCGCGCCGACGACTGCGGCGGGCACGCCCGCGGCGGTCGCCCCGAGGACCGCGCCGCCCGCTGCTCCGGCGATGGTCAGACCGGCGATCTTGTCCGAGCGACCGGCATTGATACCGACCGAGTTCAGGCCTGTCGCGATGGCCGCCTCGGTATCGGCGGCGGCGATGTTCGTGGGGCCCAGCACGGTATCGGGCACATTGTCCGGGACCGGGGTGCTGAACGCGCCCAGGCGCAGAGTGCGCGGCGGCGGGGCGATCGGCGCGACCGGAGCCACCGGGGTCGGCGCGTGCAGATTCCCGAGTTCGATCGCCGGGGCTGCCTCGGTGCCGGGAACGGGACGGAAGTTCCGCGGAACCACGTAGCGCGGGGCCACGGGCCCGATGCGGGCGGGCAGGGGGACGGGCGTCGCGGTGACGCCCGGCTGGATCGATCCGGCGATCGGCCCGTCCGTTTCGCCGAGGCTGACGACCCCGGGCTGCGGCGAACTGCTCGCGATCGGATTACGCAGGTCATCGAGGGTGTCCGCCCGATAAGGAGTCGCCGTGCCGGAACGGTCGGGGATGGCCGGGCGGCTCGATGCGGCGGGCCCGGACGCCGGAGCCGCATTCGGCGAGTTGCCAACCTGCCCGCCGGACGAGCAGCCGACCGCCAGCGCAAGCGGAATCGCCCCCAGGACGAGCGCGCGCCGGCGCGCACCGGAATTCACCGCGAAACGACGAGCCACGTCGAACACCCCACCTTCGGAAATTCGGATATCGAGCCGGATCCCCCGGAATCAGGCGTGGATCCGGGCGGCGACCTGCGGCGCCGCGCGTCCGGCGATAATAACTGTCCAATAACTACAGATGGCAAATCGATATCAATAGACGCACACGAAATGGGGTCTTTTCACCGGAAATTCCGACCATTAGGTGATGTTTATGGTGCGAAGTATCAAGTGCGCTGTTTGCCGACGGGTGGCTCACCGCGCATCAGATCGGCAAGCGCCTCCCGATCGGTCACATCCAGCTTGATGCAAGCCCGGTACAGATGCCCCTCCACGGTCCGCACCGACACCGTCAGCCGATCGGCGATCTGGCGATTGCTGAGCCCGGCCGCGACCAGATTCGCGATCTCGCGTTCCCGCGCGGTCAGCGGCAACGGCTGCGCGGACTGCCGCAGCGCCGGTGTCGCGACGCCGCCACAGGTCACCGCCAGGCGATTGGCCATCGCCGCCGATTCCAGCAGGCGGCGACGATCGCCGGAACGCTCGTGCGCCGAGGCGGCCTGGGCGGCGGCGTCGGCGGCCGACAGCAGCACCCCGATCTCCTCGAATTCCGCTGCGGCAGCGTCCAATCCGTGGCCGTCGTGGGACGCGAGCGCGACGGCGTGGCGAGCCTGGATCTGTACCAGGCGGCCATCCATGCGGGCCGCGAGATCGGCCAGGCGACCGGCGACGCTGTGATCACCGAAGCGGGCCGCGGTATGCAGCGCCATCGCCTCGACCGCATGCTGTCCCGCACGCGCCGCGGCGTCGGCCGCGCCCAGGGCGAGCCGGACCGCTGCGGTGACGCTGCCCTCGGCCGCGGCGTGCCAGGCCCGGACGATCCCGAGCTGCGGCTCCCCGTAGACCGCGGCGTGCCGACCGCCGGTCGCGGTGGCCTCGGCGATCGTGTCGGCGGCTTCGGCGGTGCGCCCGAGTGCCGAATAAGCCTCGGCCAGACGGAGTCTCGCGGGGAACATCCAGGCGAACGCACCCTCGGAGGTGAGCGCGGCCAGGGCCTGCTCGAGATTCTCGATACCTTCCAGGAAGCGGCCCTGCGCCACCTCCACGGTGCCCTGTAAGCCCTTGGAGAAGCCCCACGCCAGATACTGCCCGGGTGCGGCATATCCGAAATACGCCGTGGCACAACGACGAGCGGCGTCCATCTCGCCGGTGAGCGTGAGCGCCAGCACCTCGGCGTGGGTGGGCACGAACCGGTTGAGCCCGTCGATCTCGGCCTCCACCTCGTGCCCGCGAGCGGTGTAGGCGCGCGCGGCCTCGGCCCGGCCCATCAGCGCCAGCGCCAGGCCGCCGCCGAATGCGGCCCACCACACCGCCCACGGCGGCGAATCGGGATTCGACATCACCTGCTCGGCGTCGACGAAGGCATCCTGCAAACGGTTTTCGTACACGGCGCACGCGGAAGCCAAGCCCTGCAACGTCAATCGCACCTTCGGGTGCGTGACCTTGTCCCGGATCAGCGCGAGCACCTCGTCGGCGCGATCGGTATCGCCCATGGCCCACAACAGATTCGCCACCCGGGTGGTACCCCAGCGGGCCAGCTGCACCTCGTTGAGCTGATCGGGGTCGAAGCTCGCCAGCGTGCGCTCGGCCTCGATCCGGTGCCCCTGCCACAGCAGTGCGCGGGCCAGCAGATCGGCGGCCTCGAGCCCGCCGCTGCGCTCCACCGCGGCCCGCGCGAACCGCTCGCCGAGCGGAATATTGGCCAGGCCGATGGCATCCGCGGCCGCGGACTCGAACAGTTCCAGATCCGCGGAACGGTCACTGTCCAAGGCCAATTCGGCCAGCCGGATGCGATCGGAGGCGGATTTGATCGGCCGTTCCCGGAGCGAGGAATACAGTCGTCCGCGCAGCCGCCGCGCCGATGCGATGCCCAGACGCCGCCGGATGACCTCGCCGAAGAGCGGATGGTTGTATCGCACCAGCAGCTGATGGCCGTTCTCGACGATCCGGATGACGCCGCGTGATTCGGCGGATTCCACTGCCTCGTCACCGGTCAGCTCGGCCATCACGTCCAGATCGATCGGCTCGCAGAAGGTGAGCAGTTCCAGCACGCGCAGTACGTCTTCGGGCAGCTGTTCGACCCGATCCTCCAGCAGCGCGGCGAGTTCCGAGGTGACCGCCGCACGCCCGCGCAACTGCCACACCCCGTTGACCTGACGCAGCGTGCCCGCTTCCAGCGCGCCCTCCACCAGATGCCGCAGGAACAGCGCGTTTCCGCCGGAGGACTCCCACATCAGATTCGCGGTGAAACCCTCGAGCTGCCCGCCGAGCATCGACTCGACCAGTTCGACGCTCTGCCGTTCGCTGAAGGGGGACAGGTCGATTCGCAGCAGGTGCCCGTCCTTCCACAGCGAGGTCACCGCGTCGGGCACGGTGACGCCGCTGCGGACGGTGCAGACGATGCGGGCGGCCTTGTCGATGGCCAGCTGCAACAGCAGCGTCGCGGAGAGCTGATCGAGCAGATGCGCGTCGTCGACGCCGATGGTGGTGTGGCCGTCGGCGAGTAGCGCCTCGCGGGCCGCGGCCATGAACGTCACCGGATCGTGCGCGGTGTAGACGCCGACCATGTGCGCGAAGACGCCGAGCGGAATGCTGCGCGCGGATTCGGTTCCGGCGACCCAGCGGATATTGCCGCTGATCGTGGTCGCGGCCTGCCTGGCCAGGGTGGTCTTGCCGACCCCCGCGTCGCCGGTGAGCACCGCCCCGACGAATTCGGTCCCGGTGAGGGCGGCGCGTAGAAGATCCGATTCGCTGCCGCGCTCGATCATCGGCCAGTTCCGGGACATGGAACTTACTTTAATGCCTCATGATTCCGGACGCGGAAGGTGAACCCCGCACGGCTGCAAGCGGATCGGGACCCGATCCGGATGCCGGGAGTTCAGCGGTGATTTCGCTGCCGAACTCGGGCGAGGACGTCCGGTCCGGGCGTCCCCGCCGGCGAGCGGCGCGCGAACGGGTTCAGTCCGTCCACACCCGGTCGATCGGGGTGCCCTCGGACGGCGGCGGCGTCGGCACCGCGCCCGGGGTACGGGAGAAGCGTGGTGCGGGCGCGTGCTGGACGACGCCGTCGATCTCGACCAGACCCGTGCGCGCGGCGATGTGCTCGTTCTGCTCGGCCTCGGTCATGGTCAGCACGGGTGTGCAGCAGGCGTCGGTGCCGGTGAAGACCGCGGTCCACTCGTCGCGGGTGCGGGTCTTGAACTTCTCGGCGAACAGCTTGCGCAGCTGGTCCTGCCCGGCCGGGTCGATCTGCTGCGGCAGGCCTTCGGGATCGATCTCGAGGCCCTTCAGGAATTCGGCGTAGAACTGCGGTTCGATGCAGCCGACCGCCATGTACCGGCCGTCGGAGGTCTCGTAGGTGTCGTAGAAGGCCATACCGGTGTCGAGCAGGTTGGAGCCGCGCTCGTCGGTCCACAGGCCGACGCCCTTCATCCCCCAGATCATGTGCGACAGGGCGAGCGCGCCGTCGACCATCGCCGCGTCGATGACCTGGCCCTTACCCGAGTTCTGCCGTTCCACCAGCGCGGCGAGCACGCCGAACACCAGGAACATCGAACCGCCGCCGAAATCGCCGACCATGTTCAGCGGCGGCACCGGCCGCTGGCCCTTGTGGCCGATGGCGTGCAGGACGCCGGTCAGCGAGATGTAGTTGATGTCGTGTCCGGCACGATCGGCCATCGGGCCGTACTGGCCCCAGCCGGTCATGCGGCCGTAGACCAGGCGCGGATTGCGCTCGAGCGCGACGTCCGGGCCCAGGCCCATGCGTTCGGTGACGCCGGGGCGGAAGCCCTCGAGCAGGACGTCGGCCTTGTCGATCAGGCCGAGTACCTTCTCGATGTCGGCGGGATCCTTGAGGTTGGCCTCGACGATGGTCCGGCCGCGCCACTGCGGGCGTTCCATGAATCCGGGCAGCATGCCGGGGCGCTGGACCCGCACGACGTCCGCGCCGAGGTCGGCCAGCAGCAGTGCCGCGTGCGGGCCGGGGCCGATGCCGGCCAGTTCGACAACCCGGATGCCCGCGAGTGGGCCCTGCGCGGGGGTGGATGAAGTGCTCACGAGTACCTCGGTTCGTCGTTTCTCGCACCGACGTCGCCGCCGATGTTGACGTACCGACAATAAATCCTGCGGTGCAGGCGCGTCACGGGGGTGGTGGGCATTGCCCGGCTTCGGTCGAAAGCTATTGCAGGTCAGAGCGATTCAAGCGGAGGGTCGGGGGTTGGATCGCCGGTAAGGGTTTGGTCGGCGGGGCGGCCTCCACCGGACGCGCCTTGACCGGGAGTCCGTAGAAGGCGCGCGCGTTGTCCTCGAGAACCAGGTGGACGTCGGAACCGATGACCTCGCCGATCACCTCCACGTCACTGTCGCGGAACGGACGTCCGGCGCGGGTGCCGGGCAGATCGGAACCGAACATCAGGGCGGTGGGGTTGACGGTGTGGATGCGGCGCAGCGCGGCGCGCACGTCCATGGACACCCGGCCGAATCCGGACGCCTTCACCTTCGCCCCGCGGTCGACGAGGTTGAGCAGATACGGCAGGCATTCGTCGGACATGCCCATGTGGTCGATGGACAGCGCGGGCAGCTTGCTGATCACCGGCTCGAGCGAACCCAGCATCGACCCGTCGATGTACAGCTCGACATGCCAGCGCGCCACCTCGTACACGCGCAACGCCAGCATGGTCAGCTCGACGATATCGCCCGCGGCGCGCTTGAGATTGAACCGCAGCGCCCGCACTCCCGCCTTGCTCAACGAGACGATCTCGGCGTCCGAGACCTCCGGATGCAGATTGGTGACCCCGACCCAGCTGTCCCCGAGCTCGGCCAGCGCGGCCCGCAGAAACCCTTGATCGGTCCCCTGAAACGACCCGCTCACCACCGCACCGCCGTCGATGTCGAAGCGCGACATGCGCTTTCGATAGTCGGCGACGGTGAACGGCGGCGGGATGAAGCCTTCGTTCTGGATCAGCGGAAACCGCGGATCGATCAGATGGACATGGGAGTCGAACACAGCCATCAGCATGCCAGTAATCCGGCCTCCGCAGCGGAGGCCGGATTACTCAGCTTTTGTCGGGTTCGCTGGCGCGGAGCATGTCCTCGCGTTCGACGACCTTGACGCGTTCGCGGCCCTGAGGCTCGCCGAGGGCGCGTTCGTGGGCGTCGAGGCGGTACCAACCGGCCCAGGTGGTGAAGGGGATGCCCCGGGATTCCAGGAAGTCGGTGACCGCGTCGAGCCCGGGTTCGGGAGCGGGGGAGAAACCGGCCGCGTCGTCGAGCAGGCAGGCGATGGTTTCGTTGGCGTCGCCCTTGGTGTGGCCGATCAGGCCGACCGGGCCGCGCTTGATCCAGCCGGTGACGTACGTGGCGGGCAGGTAGCGCGAGCCGTCGTCCGCGCTCTCGTCGGCCAGGACGCGCCCGGCCTCGTTCGGCACGGTTCCGGCCTGATCGTCGAACGGCAGCTGCGGGATGTTCTGCGACAGGTAGCCGACCGCGCGGTACACCGCCTGCACGTCCCAATCCCGGAAGACGCCGGTGCCCTTGACATTTCCGGTGCCGTCGAGCTGGGTGCGCTCGGTGCGCAGGCCCTTGACCCTGCCGTCCTCGCCGACGAGTTCGGCGGGGGATTCGAAGAAGTGCAGGAACAGCTTGTGCGGGCGGTCGCCGACGTCGCGGATCGCCCACTGCTCGATGGTGTTGCAGACCATGTCGACCTGCTTGGAATGCCGGCGCGCGGCCTCGGAACCCTCGTCGTACTCGATGTCCTCGGGATCCACGATGACCTCGATATTCGGCGAATGATCCAGTTCGCGCAGCTCGAGCGGGGTGAACTTGGCCTGGGCCGGGCCGCGGCGGCCGAAGACGTGCACCTCGAGCGCCTTGTTGGCCTTCAGGCCCGCGTAGACGTTCGGCGGGATCTCCGTCGGCAGCAGTTCGTCACCGGTCTTGGCGAGCACCCGCGCGACGTCCAGTGCGACATTTCCCACACCCAGCACGGCGACCTTCTCCGCGTCCAGGGGCCAGCTGCGCGGCACGTCCGGGTGTCCGTCGTACCAGGACACGAAGTCCGCCGCGCCGTAGCTACCGTCCAGCTCGATCCCCGGAACGCCCAGGGCGCGGTCGGCGTTCGCGCCGGTGGAGAAGATCACCGCGTCGTAGAACCTGCGCAGATCGGCCAGGGTGATGTCGGTGCCGTAGTCGATGTTGCCGAGCAGGCGCACCTGCGGCTTGTCCAGGACCTTGTGCAGCGCGGTGACGATGCCCTTGATCCGCGGATGATCCGGCGCGACGCCGTAGCGGATCAGGCCGAACGGCGCGGGCATGCGCTCGTACAGGTCGATGCTCACCTCGGCGTCGGACTTCATCAGGGCGTCGGCGGCGTAGATTCCGGCCGGTCCCGCGCCGACGATCGCGATGCGAAGCGGGCGTGCGTCGGCCTCGGAGGCGGGGCCCACCTCGCCCTTCGACTCTGCACTGGTTTCGGTCATTCTTCTGCGCACCCTTTGGTCGAAATCTGTGTCGTCGTATTCTCAGCCGTCGTT
Source organism: Nocardia miyunensis NBRC 108239 (assembly GCF_001613065.1). Lineage (GTDB taxonomy): Bacteria > Actinomycetota > Actinomycetes > Mycobacteriales > Mycobacteriaceae > Nocardia > Nocardia miyunensis. The sequence continues at coordinate 10,356 of NZ_BDBQ01000109.1, read as the reverse complement.
CTTAGCTTAGGCTAAGTTGACGTGGGTCCGGGTTGTCCGGCCGATCCTTGATACCGATTGATGCTGCATCGTTGCCGCTCGGGGGATCCGGTTCGCGCCGACCGCAGCCGGGGCTGGCCGTGATTCTATCGGTGACTGCTATGGCCGATGTTCCCGGTGTCTCGCCGCAATTCGGGGTGCGCGCGCGAACCTCAGCCCTCACCAGGGATGATCGAGATCATGAGTGACCCGGAATCCGCCGCCGCGACCCCGATCGAGCAGAAGGACGCGGTCCGGTCCCCGGTGCCGTTCATCGCCGCCGCGGTGATCGCGGTTCTGGTGGTCGGCGGCGTCGTGATAGCCGGAATGCTGCACCCCGCTGAGAAGAATGTCACAACTTCCGACCGATTGGCCGCCGCGATCCAGAATTTCGCCGCCGCCCAGAGCGGCACGGACGCGGCTCGGCGCGCGGCCACCGAATGCGGTGGATTCGACCCGGCCCACTCCCCGCTGGGCCCGGACGCTGCCGGAAAGAAGATCGACATCGTCCGCATGACCGACCCCACCGCCAATGGCAAACGCGCCAAGGTCACCGTGACCAGTGCGGTGAACGGCCGCGAAACCACGTCGACCTGGAACCTCATCCAAACGGGCGACGACTGGTTCGTCTGCTCTGTCTAATTGACAGGCGGGGGCCGGGCCAGGCAATCTCGATCTCAGGTCATGAGTACCAGCGTCAGGCCCCGGCTCGCTGGTCGGCAACCCTCCTCCGCGGTGGGGTGCTCCGGGTGACGACCTGGCCACGCCGAACAGGTATGGCAAGTGCGGATTCTTCGAGGAGGTTCAGCAAGTGAGTTACGCGGGTGACATCACTGTCCAGCAGGCATGGGATCTGTTGCGCGACAATCCGGATGCGGTGCTGGTGGATGTGCGCACCGAGGCCGAGTGGCGTTTCGTCGGGGTGCCCGACACGAGCGCGATCGACCGGCCCACGGCCCTGGTCGAGTGGGTCGACGGGTCCGGGGCGCGCAACGGCGAGTTCGTCGATCAGCTGAAGGTGGCGCTGTCCGGGCGCACCGACAGCGAAGCGCCGGTGATCTTCCTGTGCCGGTCGGGTCAGCGGTCCATCGGTGCGGCAACGGCCGCGACCGCCGCCGGATTCGCGCCCTCCTACAACGTCCTGGCCGGTTTCGAGGGCCCGCTGGACGCCGACGGACATCGCGGCGGCGCGGGCTGGCGTGCCGAGGGGCTGCCCTGGAGGCAGTCGTGATCACCGGCGGAGCATTCGACAAGCCGCTGCCCGAGGGCGTCGGCCCGGCCACTCTGGGTGTGCGGGGCGGCCTGCGCCGTTCCGGATTCGAGGAGACCTCCGAGGCGCTGTACCTGTCCTCGGGTTTCGTGTTCCCCAGCGCGGAGGCGGCCGAGGCGTCGTTCACCGGCGACATCGAGCACTTCGTGTATTCGCGCTACGGAAATCCGACCGTGGCCATGTTCGAGGAGCGGATGCGGCTGCTCGAGGGCGCTGAGGCGTGTTTCGCGACCGCGAGCGGGATGTCCGCGGTGTTCACCGCGCTGGGCGCGCTGCTCGGCAATGGCGATCGGCTGGTCGCCGCGCGCAGCCTGTTCGGATCCTGTTTCGTGGTGTGCAACGAGATCCTGCCGCGCTGGGGCGTGGAGACCGTCTTCGTCGACGGCGAGGATCTGAGCCAGTGGGAGCAGGCACTGTCCGTGCCGACCGCGGCCGTCTTCTTCGAGACTCCCTCCAACCCGATGCAGACCCTGGTGGATGTGCGCCGGGTGACGGAGCTGGCCCATGCGACGGGCGCGAAAGTGGTGCTGGACAACGTCTTCGCCACACCGCTGCTGCAACAGAGCCTGCCGTTGGGCGCGGACGTGGTCGTGTACTCGGGCACCAAGCACATCGACGGCCAGGGCCGGGTGCTGGGCGGTGCGATCCTGGGCGAGAAGGAGTACATCGACGGCCCGGTGAAGAATCTCATGCGGCACACCGGTCCGGCGTTGAGCCCGTTCAATGCGTGGACGTTGCTCAAGGGGCTGGAGACCATGCCGCTGCGGGTGCGTCACTCGGTGCAGTCGGCGCACAAGATCGCCGAGTTCCTGGAGCAGCAGCCGTCGGTGTCGTGGGTGAAATACCCGTTCCTGCAATCACATCCGCAGCACGAGCTGGCGCGGCAGCAGATGAGCGGCGGCGGCACGGTCGTCACCTTCGAACTGGCCGCCAACCCCGAGGACGCGAAGAAGCGCGCGTTCGAGGTGCTGAACCGGCTGCGCATCGTCGACATCTCCAACAATCTGGGCGACGCCAAGACGCTGATCACCCATCCGGCCACCACCACGCATCGCGCGATGGGCGCGGAAGGACGTGCGGCCGTGGGGATCACCGATGGCGTGCTACGCATCTCCATCGGCCTCGAGGACGTCGAGGACTTGCTCGGCGATCTGGATCAGGCGCTGGGCTGAGTGTCGCGGGCCGGGGACTCGTTTCCCGGCCCGGCGATGAATCTCGCGGTACCGCGTCGTCCTACCTGCAACCGAAACAGCAGGGAAGGTACGTCGCATGCAGATCATGGCTCGCTTGTGTATGAGCGCCGACGGTTACGTCAGCACGCCCAACGGATGGCCGCCGCAGGTGCTGGATCCCTCGCACGGACACGGCAGCCACGGCATCGCCGAATTCCTGCGGACCTGCGAGGCCGCGCTGATGGGCCGCACCACATTCGAACCCGCGCTGACCAACGACTTCTGGCCCTGGCCGGATCTGCGGGTGTTCGTGCTGGCATCGGAGCGTCCGGCCGGGACGCCCGACCACGTGACCGTGGACAGCGACCCGGTCCGGCTGCTGGCGGCGTTGCGGGCGGCCAATCGCGGCGGTGACGTTCATCTGATCGGCGGCCCGCGCACGATCGAGACCTTCCGCGAACTCGGTGCCCTGGACAAACTCGAACTCGTGGTGCTGCCGTTCCTGCTGGGCAGCGGGCTTCGGTTGACCGATGCACTGAGTGTCGAGACCGGGCTCGAATTGGAGAGTTCCCGCACGCTGGACGCCGGTGCGGTCGAGATCGTATACCGGGTGAAGGCTGGCGGCGGCGTGGACGAGGCGACCGAAGAGGGCTGGGCCCCGGCTTCGCAGCGCCCCTGAACATCTCGGTGCGGTGCGGTGCGAATCGTGTCGAAGTACTTGTCGCACAAATGGATTCATCCATCTCTGGTGAATGACTCGTGCTGTTTCGAACTGTACTTACTTGAAACTGACACGTCTGGGACAGATTTCGCAATTAAATAGCCCCCGGCGTTCGTCTACCTGCTGGCAGAGCATCAGAGCGAACCGCACCCGATGATGGCGTTCCGGATGCTCGAGTACGTCGTCGCCATCATCCGTAAGTACCTGCTCGAGCATGAGAATGCTCGAAAAATTCCTGCGGTCGTTCCGCTGGTCGTGCACGTCGGGCCGCAGGGCCTGATCTGGCGTGCCCCGTTGCAGGTCAGCGAACTGTTCGACCTGGACCCGGATACCCATGCCGCGTTGGCGGAGTACCTCCCGCGAATGAGGTACTTCCTCGATGATGTCAACGCGATCGGCATGTCCGAGCTGATGGATCGCCCTGTGACGCCCAAGGTTCGAGTGACGCTCATCGCGGAGAGACTCGTGGCCGATGACCCCGCCGCCCTCTCCGTCCTCCCGCGCCTCGAGCAGGACTTCCGGCGAATTCTGGCTGCGCCGGTCGGGAGGTCTTCGACGCATTCATGAACTACATCGTGAACACCGATAAACTGTCTCTCGACGCCATCGATCGGTTCGTAGATCCGCTCGGTCCGGTAGCCGAGGAGGTCGCTGTGTCGAACATTGAAATCCTCGAAGCGCGTGGTGAGGCGCGTGGACGTGCTCAGATGCTTCTCGAACTGTTGGCCGCCAGGTTCGGTTCCCTGGATCCTTCGGTCGAACGGGTCGTCCGCCAAGCCGATGTCGCGCAGCTGAAGGTATGGGCCAGCAGGATGCTGACCGCTACCACGGTTGACGAGGTGCTGTGCTGAACGTATCTGGACCCGCCACGTCTCGGCTCGAACGTGTTTCAGCCCGACCCGCTCAAGCCTCGAACGGATTCGCTGTGCGCCCAACCAGATCCGCGACCGAATCGACCACAACCGTTGGGCGGTAAGGGTATTGCTCGACCGATTCGCGGGTGGAGATTCCGGAGGTGACCAGGATCGTGCGCATGCCCGCTTCCAGACCGGCGATGACGTCGGTGTCCATCCGGTCGCCGATCATCACCGCGGATTGCGAATGCGCGCCGATGCGGCGCAGCGCCGAACGCATCATCAGCGGATTCGGTTTGCCGACGTAGTACGGGTCGCGGCCGGTGGCGCGGGTGATCAGGGCGGCTACCGAACCGGTCGCGGGCAGCAGGCCCTCGCGCGACGGGCCGGTGGCGTCCGGGTTGGTCGCGATGAACCGCGCGCCGCGCTCGACCAGCCGGATCGCGGTGGTGATCGCCTCGAACGAATAGGTGCGGGTCTCGCCGAGGACGACGTAATCCGGATCGCTGTCGGTCAGCACGTAGCCGATCTCGTGCAGCGCGGTGGTCAATCCCGACTCGCCGACGACGTAGGCGGTGCCGCCGGGGCGCTGTTCGCTCAGGAAGGTCGCGGTGGCCAGCGCGGAGGTCCAGATCGCCTCCTCCGGAATATCCAGGCCGCTGTGTCGCAGCCGGGCCGCCAGATCGCGCGGGGTGCGGATCGAATTGTTGGTGAGTACGAGAAAGGGAACGCCATTGGCCTGCAGTTCCTGCAGGAACTTGTCGGCGCCCGGGATCGGGTGGTCCTCGTGCACCAGGACCCCGTCCATATCGGTCAGGTAGGACAGGATCGGTTCGTCATGAGCAGTCACCAGCACATTGTGGGCTATTGAGATTTCCGGCGGGGGCGTTGTGTGAAGGTGCGACCGTTCACACAGACGCGTTCGTCGCTGACTATGGTCGAGGAGGGCCCCGCTTGACGGGTGCTGTGGAATGCGGCACACCCCCTCGGCGCTGTACAGGGTCGACGGGATTGTCGGCAACGTGAACAGGAGTGGACGCAGTGAGTGATCTCAAGCTCGGATACAAGGCGTCGGCGGAACAGTTCGGCCCCCGTGAGCTGGTCGAGCTCGCGGTCGCGGCCGAGGAGCACGGGCTCGACAGCGCGACGGTGAGCGATCACTTCCAGCCGTGGCGGCACGAGGGCGGGCATGCGCCGTTCTCGCTGGCGTGGATGACCGCTGTCGGTGAACGCACCACCCGGATCCAGCTGGGCACCTCGGTGCTCACCCCGACCTTCCGCTACAACCCCGCGGTGGTCGCCCAGGCGTTCGCGACGATGGGCTGCCTGTACCCCGACCGCATCATGCTCGGCGTGGGCTCGGGTGAGGCGCTGAACGAGATCGCGACCGGGTACAAGGGCGAATGGCCGGAGTTCAAGGAGCGTTTCGCGCGGCTGCGCGAGTCGGTCGACCTGATGCGCGCGCTGTGGACCGGTGACCGGGTCACCTTCGAGGGCGAGTACTACCACACCGTGGGCGCCTCGATCTACGACGTGCCCAAGGGCGGCATCCCGGTGTACATCGCCGCGGGCGGCCCGCTGGTGGCCCGCTACGCCGGTCGCGCCGGTGACGGTTTCATCTGCACCTCGGGCAAGGGCATGGACCTGTATACCGAGAAGCTGATGCCCGCGGTCCGCGAGGGCGCGGAGAAGGCCGGGCGCACCGCGGACGATATCGATCGGATGATCGAGATCAAGATCTCCTACGACACCGATCCCGAACTGGCGCTGCAGAATACGCGTTTCTGGGCACCGCTGTCGCTGACCGCCGAGCAGAAGCACGACATCACCGACCCGATCGAGATGGAGGCCGCCGCCGACGCCCTGCCCATCGAGCAGATCGCCAAGCGCTGGATCGTGGCCAGCGACCCCGACGAGACGGTCGAGCTGATCAAGCCGTACATCGACGCGGGCCTGAACCACCTGGTCTTCCATGCTCCCGGGCACGACCAGCGCCGTTTCCTGGACCTGTTCGAACGCGACCTCGCCCCGCGGTTGCGGGCGCTGTAGCCCCTTCTCCGGCTGCCGCCCGAATGGCGGCAGCCGGGTGGGTTCGAGTTGTGTTGTGCCGGTGTTGTTTCGGCTCAACTCCGGCGGACGGCGAAGATGCGTAGGCCCCGGGTGGTTCGGTTGCGGTATTCGGTGTACGCCTTGGAGATCTGTTCGAATCGCGCGTAGACCTCGGCGCGCTGCTCGGTGTCCTGGATCAGCTCGGCGTGTACCGGAATACGTTCTCCCGCAATCGTTATCACGGCTTCGGGGTGGGCGAGCAGATTCGCGGTCCAGGCCGGATGATGTTCTCCGCCGAAATTACTGCCGACCAGATACAGCACGTCTCCGGCGTGGACGTAGAGCAGCGGAGTGGTGCGCGGCTGCCCGGACCTGCGTCCGGTCGTGGTCAGCAGCAGGCAGGGCGCACCGACCGGCCCCAGCGCCGTGTACCGGCCCGCGGTGCGCTCGAGAATTCTGCGGTCCAGCGGGCCGAGCGCGCGGACCAGCGCGGAGCCAGCGCCGGTCGCCGCGAACGCGCTGAGCGTGCGCCCGAGCAGGCCGGTCCGCGAACCCCACTGACGATCCGGAAATGGTGCTGTCATGCCGGGATTCTAGAGCTGCCGACGCACCCGACGGGCCGTACCGCGAAGGCCTGAAGCGCCCGAAATCGTGTGAACAGGCAGTTGTCCACTGTGTGGGAATGTGATTTTCCAGCAGTTTGCCGTGCGATAGGCGAATCCGGCACGCGTGCTCGTTAAGCTCGCGACCATGGCCGACATCGCACCGTCCACCGTCTACATCGCCTCCCCGGAGGGGGACACCGGCAAGTCGACGGTGGCGCTCGGGGTGCTGCAGATGCTGTGCGCGACCACCGCGCGGGTCGGGGTGTTCCGGCCGATCAGCCGCTCGACCACGCAGCGCGACTACATCCTGGAACTGCTGCTCGAGCACAGCACCGCCGATATCGACTACGAGCAGGCGATCGGCGTCGGCTACGAGCAGGTGCACGCCGATCCGGACGCGGCGATCAGCGATATCGTCATGCGTTTTCACGAGGTCGCCAAGGTGTGCGATGCGGTGGTGATCGTCGGCAGCGATTACACCGACGTGGCCGGTCCCAGCGAACTGCGTTACAACGCGCGCATCGCCGCCAACCTCGGCGCGCCCGTGGTGCTGGTGCTGCGCGGGTCCGAGCGCACTCCGGCGCAGGTCGCCGAACTGGCCGAATTGTGTACGGGCGAACTCGGTTACGAACACGCCCAACTGGTCGCGATCATCGCCAACCGCTGCGATCCCGACGCGCTCGACGAGGTCGCCGCGGCGCTGAAGGTGGTGGACGTGCCTTCCTGGGCGCTGCCGGAGGTGCCGCTGCTGAGCGCGCCGACCATCGCCGAGCTGTGCGAGGCCATCGACGGCGAAATCTATTCCGGCGACCCGGAATTGATGCAGCGCGAGGCGTTGCACGTCATGGTCGGCGGGATGACCGCGGAACACATCCTCGAGCGCCTGTCCGAGGGCGATGCGGTGATCGTCCCGGGCGATCGTTCCGACGCGCTGCTCAGTCTGGTGAACGCCCATGAGGCCGAAGGCTTTCCGTCACTGGCCGGAATCATCATGAACGGCGGCATGCTGCCGCATCCGTCGATCGCGCGGTTGATCGCGGGCCTGAAACCGAAACTGCCGATCCTCACCACCCAGCTGGGCACCTTCGACACCGCGGTCGCCGCGCGCACCCGCGGCCGGGTGTCGCTGTCGAGTATCCGCAAGGTCGATACCGCCCTGGCGCTCATGGAGCAGCGGGTGGATGCTCGAAAACTGTTGCAGCGCATCGAGGTTCCCATTCCTTCGGTGGTGACGCCGCAGATGTTCGAATATCAGCTGATCGAGCGGGCCCGCGCGGACCGGCGGCGCATCGTGCTGCCCGAGGGGAGCGACGATCGGATCCTGCGCGCGGCGGGCCGGGTGCTACAACGCAAGATCGCCGACCTGACCATCCTCGGCGACGAGGCCGCGGTCCGGGGCCGTGCGGCCGAACTCGGTGTCGACATCGCCGACGCGCAGGTCTTGGATCCCGAAACATCCAGTCTGCGTGACGAATTCGCCAAGGTATACGCGGCCCTGCGCGCGCACAAGGGGATGACCGAGGACCGGGCGCGCGAATACCTCACCGACATCTCGTATTTCGGCACGATGATGGTCTACCAGGGCATCGCCGACGGCATGGTGTCCGGCGCGGCGCACACCACCGCGCACACCATCCGGCCCTCCTTCGAGATCATCAAGACCGAGCCCGGCGTGTCGACGGTGTCCAGCGTGTTCCTGATGTGCCTGGCCGATCGCGTGCTGGCCTATGGCGACTGCGCGGTCGTGCCCGATCCGACCGCGGAACAGCTCGCCGATATCGCGATCTCCTCGGCTCGCACCGCCCAGCAGTTCGGCATCGCGCCGCGGGTCGCGATGCTGTCCTATTCGACCGGGGAGTCCGGCAGCGGCGCGGATGTGGACAAGGTCCGCACCGCCACCACGCTCGTGCACGAACGCGCACCGCAGCTGCTGGTGGAGGGGCCGATCCAGTACGACGCCGCGATCGAGCCGACGGTCGCCAGCACCAAGCTGCCGAATTCGGAAGTAGCCGGGCGCGCGACGGTTTTCGTCTTCCCTGACCTCAACACCGGCAACAACACCTACAAGGCGGTGCAGCGCAGTGCGGGCGCGGTGGCGGTCGGCCCGGTGTTGCAGGGGCTGCGCAAACCCGTGAACGACCTGTCCCGGGGCGCGCTGGTCGCCGATATCGTCAATACCGTGGCGATCACCGCCATCCAGGCGCAGACCGGGCAGAAGTGAGCGGCGTGCGCGACGAACAGGAGGCATGATGCGGGTCCTGGTGATCAATTCCGGGTCGTCATCGATCAAATATCAACTGCTGGACCCGGTTTCGGGCGCGGTTGCGGCCTCGGGCATGGTCTCGCGGATCGGTGAGCCGGTGGAGCCCGGCGCGACGACCGTCGAGCACGAGAGCGACGGGCGCACCCTCGAACACGACGGGCCGATACCCGACCACGCGGCCGGGTTTCGGGTGGTGTTCGACCTGTTCGCGCGCAGCGGGCACGACCTGACCGGTGAGGGGCTGTACGCGGTCGGGCATCGGGTGGTGCACGGCGGGGAGGTGTTCTACCGGCCGACGCTCATCGACGACGCGGTGGTGGCATCGATCGACGAGCTGTCCGCCCTTGCGCCGCTGCACAATCCGGCCAATGTGATCGGCATCGAATCCGCGCGGCAGCTGCTGCCCGGCGTCCCGCAGGTCGCGGTATTCGACACCGCGTTCTTCCACGGCCTGCCCGACGCCGCGAAGACGTACGCGATAGATGCGAAAGTCGCGGTCACGCACGGGATCCGGCGTTACGGATTCCATGGAACGTCGCACGAATACGTCTCGGGACGGGTGGCCGAACTGCTCGGGCGGGACGCGTCGGCGGTGAATCAGATCGTGCTGCATCTGGGTAACGGCGCGTCGGCCTCGGCGATCCGGGGCGGTCGCGCGGTGGACACCAGTATGGGACTCACTCCGCTGGAGGGCCTGGTGATGGGCACCCGTTCGGGTGATATCGATCCCGGCATCATCGCGCATCTCATGCGCACCGCCGATTTCGACATCGACGCGATAGATCAACTGCTGAACCGGAATTCGGGTCTCAAGGGACTGTCCGGGGTGAACGACTTCCGCGAGCTGCAACGCCTGATCGACACCGGTGACCACGCCGCGAGCCTGGCCTACGAGGTCTACATCCACCGCCTGCGTCGCTACATCGGCGCGTATCTGGTGGAACTGGGCGAGGTCGACGCCATCACCTTCACCGCCGGGGTCGGCGAGAACAGCCCCCAGGTCCGCGCCGACGCCCTCGCCGGCCTGACCCGCTTCGGCATCGCCGTCGACCCGGACCGCAATACCGCGAAAGACCGTGCGGCCCGATACATTTCACCTCCCGACGCGCAGATCCCGGTACTCGTCGTCCCCACCAACGAGGAACTCGCCATCGCCCGCGCCGCCGCCACACTCGTCACATAGTTCCGCCTCGACCGGATCGCGCTTACCCCAGGTCATCTCAGTTTCGCCTACCGCAGATAACGCTGACCCCAGGTCATCTCAGTTCTGTCTACCGCAGATAACGCTGACCCCAGGTCATCAGTTCTGTCTACGTCGGATGACACTGACCCCAGGTCGCCTGAGTTCCGCCCACCCCCGATAACGCCGACCTGAGGCCGCGGCCCGGGTCGATTCTGGACCGA
>NZ_BDBQ01000108.1 GCF_001613065.1 Nocardia miyunensis NBRC 108239 | reverse complement strand
AGAAGACACAGCTAAAACCAGGTCTTCGCGCGGAGGGTGTTGGCCAGGTCGACCAGGGCGTAGCGGTGGGTGCGGCCGGGGGCGGTGCGGGCCAGGCCGCGCAGGCCGCTCTCGGCTCCGTTGCGCAGATCGCGTTCGGTGAACGGTGCGCCGAAGAGGGTGGCGTCGCGATGTCTGGGGGTGTTCCCGGCCTGCAGCCAGGCCAGTGCGGCGCCGAGTACCAGGACGCGCATCTGGCCCGCGCGGTGTTCGCCCGCCGGAATCCGGTCGACGCGGTAGGCGGCGACATGGAGTGCGTCCTCGTCCAATTCGGCGACCGGACCGGCGGTGAGCAGCAGTAATACCGCGGTGAGGCGGGCCTCGGTGTAGTGCCGCGAGGCCGGGGGGACCTGGTCCAGGGCGTCCACGGCCTCCTGTACCCGGTCGTCGGCGGCGAGCTGGCGGGCCAGGCCGAATGCCGCGCTGACCACGCCGCGGTCGGTCCGCCAGACGGTCGCGTAGAACTTCTCGGCATAACTGCGCCATTGTTCTGGATCGGGCGAATCCCACTGTTGCAGAACGAGTTCCGCCGTCGCCGCCAGGGCCAGTTTGGGTGCGATCTCACCGGGCAGCGCCCGCAGGACCGCGTCGAAACGGTCGAATGCCCGCTCGTACTCGAGTTCGAGCAGTCCGGCCAGGCCCCGGTACCACTCGACGCGCCAATCGGATTCGTCCAGGCGGTTCAGCAGTTGCCGGGCCGATTCGGGCTGTTCCAGAACCAGTTGGATGCGGACCTCGGCGAGTGTGCATTCGACCTCGAAGGTTTCGGGCATCTCGACCGATCCGGCCTCGGCGCGGGCGCGGGCGATGCGGACCGCCTCGAGGGCGTGCAGCGGTTCGGGATGCACGGTCCCGGCCAGCAGCGCCGCGGATGGGTCGGCCGGATCGATCAGCGGAACCGGAAGTGCCGCGGCGACATCGCGGGCTCGCAGGTTCTTGCTGCGTTCGATGCCGTCGGCGTAGGCGTCGGTCTGCGCGAGCAGCTCCTCGGTGCCGAAACTGGTCCGGGGCGCGCTGAACAGTGTGGACAGCTGTGGATGTTCGGTTCCGGTGTCGGCCGAGAGTATCTCGCGCAGGACGCCCGCGAGCTGGGTGGCCATGATCCGCGCGGAGACGAAGCGGCGATGCGGGTCCGGGTCGGTGGCTCGCAGCAGCAGCCGGTGCAGGAATTCGTACCGCGCCAGCGTGGGTTCGGTTGCCGGGGTGGGGATTCCGTCGAGATAGCGGCCCTTGTCCGTCGGCATGTTCAGCGTGAGTACGGCGAGCGTGCGGCCGACCGTGTAGATGTCCGAGGCCGCGGTGGGGCCGGTCCTGGCGATCTCCGGGGCCTGGAAACCCCTGGTGCCGTAAAGGTTTCCGTACGATTCGAAGGCCGCGACGGCGCCCAGGTCGATCAGCTTCACCTGATCCTCGGTGACCATGATGTTGTCGGGTTTGAGATCGTTGTAGGCCAGCTCCAGCGAGTGCAGATATTCCAGCGCCGGAAGGATTTCCAGCAGATAGGCGATGGCCTCGGCGACCGGCATGCGCTCGGGCCGGGTGTGCGTGTCGAGCATGTCCCGCAGCGACCGACCGCCCACGTACTCCATGACGATATATCCGACCGGGGTGCCGCCCGGTCCCGGATATTCGACGAAGTTGTGGATCTTGACGATGCTCGAATGCGCGAGTTCGGCCAGATACCGACGCTCGGTGACCGCGACCGCCTGCGCCTCGGCGTCCCCGCCGTGCAGCAGGCCCTTGAGCACCACCCACCGATCGTTCACATTGCGGTCGACGGCCAGATAGATCCACCCCAGCCCGCCGTGCGCGATGCACCCCTGGATCTCGTACTGCCCGGCCACCATATCGCCGGACCGCAGGAACGGCCGGAAATCATAAGGCGCACCGCAGATTTCGCACGTCCCCGCCGCGTGCGCCGGATGCCCCGGTGTCGCCCGCCCGACCGGCTTACCGCAACGCCAGCAGAACCGCCGCCCCTCGCTCACCACCGGGTCGGTGAGCACCGCCGACAGCGGATCGATCGGCGGCACCGCCGGAATCTCCACCAGCCCCGCCCCCAGCCGCCGCACGCCGGGCCGAGTGCGAATCGTCCGTCCGCTACCGCGCCCGCTGGGCCCCGACCCCACGGTCTGCCCCGAAGTCTCCGTCGGCCCGGACCCCTTGCGCCCCTGCGCATCCGCCGCCTGCGTGGCCGGAGCGTGCACCCCGGTTTCGCGCCCGCCACCCGCGGAAGTACCGACCCCCGCTGCCCGAGTCGGCGGCTGCCCGTGCCCTGAACCGGTGGAGCCGCCAGCATCCGCGGACTCGGCCGCAGCGACAACCGCTCGCGTTGCCGGAGGTTCTCGTCCGGCTTCGCTGCCGCCGAGCACGGCCTGTGTGGCTGGTTGTTCGTTGCTTGATGCATTGGCCGGTAGCTCGGTACCTGATTCATCGGGGCCGTGGCTGTTCGGTGATTCGGCCGCAACTGCTGCCGCCACAGCTCGAGTAGCCGGATGCTCGAAGCCACCGGGGCCGTTGGTATCCGGTGGCTCGGCCGCGGTGTCAGCGGCTACCGCTCGAATGGCCGGAGGTTCCGGCTCGAAGTTGTCGGAGTTACCTGTCGCATGCCGGGAGCTGACCGAGGAAGCGGCGGCGACGGCCTGGGTGGCCGGTTGCTCGGTACCTGAGGGGCCGTGGCTGTCCAGTGATTCGGCCCCAGCGGCGACGGCTTGGGTCGCCGGGGGCTCGTACCCAGTGCCGGAGCCCGTGGAATCCGAAAAGCTGGTCGCAGTCGCGGCGGCCAGCACTGCCTGGGTGGGCGGGGGCTCGGATGCACTGGAATCGTGGGTATTCGGCGGATCGCCCGCCATGGCGGCAGTCGCGCTCTCTCGCGGGCGCGACGATTCGGGCCGGACTGCGGACCTGGAGTCGGCGGAAGCCGCTCGGGTGGGCTCGAGATCGGGGGAGTTGGGTGGTGGCGAATCGGTGGCCGGTGGCCCGGGGGCGGTCGGTGGTTGGTCGACGGGCGTGGGTTCCGCTGTGCTGGAATCGGTTTCGGCGGGGTCGTGCATGGGGGTCAGCCCTGGTAGTCGGGTTGGGGTGGGCCGCTGGAGGGGCCGAGGGCGGCTTGGAGCCAGCGTTGGTAGAGGCGGTTCCAGGTGCCGTCGGTGCGGATGCGGTCGAGGGTGCCGTTGACGAAGCGGACCAGATCGTCCTCGCCCTTGGGGATTCCGACGCCGTACGGTTCGTCGCTGATATCGGGGCCGACCATCTCGGCGTAGTACGGGTCCTGCACCGACAGGCCCGCGAGGATCGTGTTGTCGGTGCTGACCGCGTCGACCTGACGCTGCTGCAGCACCACCAGACAGTCGGCCCAGGTGGGCACGGTGAGAATTGAGGCGGCGGGCTGGCCGCGGCGGATCTGATCCAGCGAAGTCGTGCCGGTGACGATGCACACCCGCTTACCCGCCAGGTCCGCCAGACTGCTGATCCCGGAATTCTTGATCGCCAGAATCCGTTGGTGCGCCATGAAATACGGTGCCGAGAAGGCCACCTCCTGTTTGCGCGCGCAGGTGATCGTCATCGTCTTGACGACCACGTCGACGGTGTGGTCCTCCAGGGCGCGTTCACGATCGGCGGACCCGAGGATCCGATACTCCACGCGCTGCGGATCACCGAACAGATCCCGCGCGATCTCCCCGGCGATGTCGACGTCGAACCCCTCCAGCGTGCCGCTGACCGGATCGCGGAAGCTGAACAGGTTGCTGCCCGGATCCAGCCCGACGATCAACCGTCCCCGAGCGCGGATCGCGTCCAGATCGGTCCCGTGCGTCGTGCCGTTCGGGCTCAGGCTCGCGGTCAGATTCCCGCAACCGGCCCCGGGAGCCGGTGGTATCGGCGTATCGGTTCGCGCGGTAGCGGCATTCGCGGGCAACGGCGGTTCGGTGTAACTTTCGCCGGCCGCGCGAGTCGAACTGGTGTCCGGCGCACACCCCGTCATCAGCAATGCCGTCGCCGCGACAAACCCGGCCACAATCGTCCGAGTCCGAATTCGGTTGGCGCTCATCGGTACTCCCGCAGACGCGGCCACAGCCCGGCCACCACGAACAGGGCGGACAGGACCGCGAGGGTCAGCGCACCCGGGGACAGGATGTCCAGGGAGCGGGCGGCGTCGGAGATGTCTTTGCGTAAGGTGTTGCGGGCCTTGCCGATTCCGTCGGCCAGGGCATGGTCCAGGGCCTGCACGCTGGCGGTCGACTCGGTGGGGCCGGAGCCGATCGCGACGGTGGCCGCGCCGGGGAAATCACCGCGGCCCAGGGCGTCGGTCATCCGCTGATGCGCCTGCCGCCAACGGTCCAGGGCGGTGCGGGCGGTGGCGACGTCGTCCGCGGCGGGCGCGTTGTGCGGATAGTGGGTCAGCAGGTCGGCGAGCTTTTTGGTGGCGTTGTCGTAGATGCGGTCGTAATCGCCGCTGTCGTCGCGACGCACCAGTTTCAGCGTCTCCGCCGCGCGCGCCTGCTGGGTGAGGATGCGGCTGTCGGTCAGCTCGGAGGTCGGCACCGCGCCGTCGTCGCGGCCGTCGGCGGTGGACAACGCCGAGATCGACCCGGCCGTCACCGTCCACGCCAGCAGGACGACCAGTGTGCCCGAGGCAAGCAGCAGACCCGGATTGAGCAGCCGATTCCAGCGCCGCGCCAGATACAGCTGCGCCACCACCAGCGCGGCCAGCGCGACGATCGGCAGGATGATGGCCAGCCACGGCGGGCGCACATGCCGCCGCTGTGTGTCGGAGATCGCCGTCGAGCGATGCTCCTGCAATTCCTGGGCCATCCGCAGCATCCTGGTCTGCATCAGATTCGACGCTTCACTCAGATAGGCCGCGCCGACCGGATGCCCGAGGCGGTTGTTGGTGCGGGCGGTCTGGATCAGCTCGGTGTAAACGGGCAGCTCGGTGGCGATTCCGGTGCGCAGTGCGGCGTCGGGATCGTTCGCGCCCGCCGAATCGTGACTGGACTGGGCGACCAGTTCGGCCGCCGCGTCACCGATCGCCTGGTTGTAGGCGTCCAGCACGTCCTGGGGTTCCAGGCCGCCGAAGATGAACGCGGTGCCCGCCTCGGCGTCGGCCACCGACAGCGAGGTGTACAGGCGCTGAGCGGAATTCGCGTCCGGCTCGGCGTTGTCGAGCAGATATTGCAGCGCGTGCTGGCGGTCGCTCACCTGCGAGGCCGTCACGACCCCGGCGATCAGGCACGATCCGAGCAGAACCAGGCCGATGACAATGAGTTTCGCGGGCGAGGAGCGGGCGAAGGAGCGCAGGTCGGTGGCGTCGATCTGACGACGTACGGCGGCGGCCGCGGCGCGGGGCGTCAACTCTTCCAGACGCGGTTGCGCGGTCCGGGTCATGGCCACCTCCGTTCCATCGCCGACGAGGGCCGTGCCGGTAGAGCTTATTGTGGTCGTGGCGATGTCGCGCGGCTGTATCGACCGGTCGATCCGACTTTTTTCATCGGAGCGGCCGGAGAACCGCGCGATCGGCGCGGGCGAGGATGGGACGAGGCGAGTATGCGTGGTGATGGAGACGGCTTTCTGGCCAGCCCCGACGGGACGCGGCAGTGGGGATTGTTCGGCGCCGCCGGACTCCTGCTCCGCGCGCCCGCGCCCGGTGGCGGTGCGGTGGTGTTGATGCAGCATCGCGCGCCGTGGAGTCACCAGGGCGGCACCTGGGCGCTGCCCGGCGGGGCCCGCGATTCGCACGAGACCAGCGAGAGTGCCGCGGTGCGTGAGGCATACGAGGAGGCCGGGATCGCCCCGGCCGCGGTGCGGGTGCGCGGCAGTCGCGTCACCGCGACCGCACCCAGCGGCTGGATCTACACCACAGTCGTCGCCGATATCGCCGAACCCGTGGCGACCACGGCGAATCTGGAGAGCGCCGAACTGGCCTGGGTTCCCGAGGGCGAGGTCGACGCTCGCCCCCTGCACCCCGGCTTCGCCGCCGCCTGGCCCCTGCTGCGCGCCCAACCCGCCCGCATCGGCCTCGACGACCTGCCCGAAGTCACCGAACTCGCCGCCGCCCTGCCCCGCACCCTGGATCTCGCCGATCGGGGATTCCTCTGGTTGCACACCGAGGACTGCGACGGCCGCCGCGTCTGCGTCACCGATTCCCACGAGCCGAACGGGGACGCACCCGCAGATGTGTTGTTTCTCACTCTGAGTCAGATCCTTTCCTGAGCCGCCGGGGGTCCGCGCCTGTTCCGCTCCGGCATGGGCATTGCGGCCCTCGACGTTCCGTGTGATCGTCGATCCGCGCTCGTACCTGTTCGCCGTAGGCCCGTCGTGCCGGATACGGCATGCGAATGCGACTCGGCCCGATACGCCTCGACAGATCGTTTCGCGAACCGCGCGGCCCCGCCTGGAGCGTTCCCGAGTCCCGGTCATCGGTCGCCGCGGCGGCATGCGATCACGGGATCCGTTCTGGCACTCGGAAATCGGCCCTCGCGCCGCGCGGTGGTCGGCCGATCGAAAGGTCCGCATCATGTCGGCCGTATTTCGGCGCGGCGCAAAGGAATCGGATCCGGTGCGGTTGAGCTGCGGTGTTCGACTCACGGTATCGCGTTCCGATGCACGGCGATCTGCTCCGCTGCCCGGCAATCATGGTCTGCCACAGGGGAATACAGCGGCTCAGGTGGGAATGTTCTGCTCCAGGCGGGACTTGAGGGCGCGGGCGGCGGATTCGGGGTCGTCCGCCTCGGTGATTGCGCGGACGACGACGATGCGGGTCGCGCCCGCGTCGAGGACCTCGGGGAGGCGGGCCGCATCGATGCCGCCGATGGCGAACCACGGGCGGCTCGGCTCGGCCTCGGCGGTACCGCGGACCAGGTCGAGTCCGGCGGCGCTGCGGCCGGGTTTGGTGGGCGTGGTCCAGACCGGGCCGGTGCAGAAGTAGTCGATGTGTTCTTCGGTGGTGGCCTTCGCGGCCTGTTCGGGATCGTGGGTGGAACGGCCGATCACGACGTCGGGGCCCAGGATTCGGCGGGCGTACCAGGGCGGCAGGTCGTCCTGGCCCAGGTGCAGCACGTCCGCGCCCGCGGCGAAGGCGACGTCGGCGCGGTCGTTCACCGCGACCAAGGCGCCATGGCGGCGGGCCGCGGCCTTGAGTGCGGCCAGTGCGCCGAGTTCGGCACGCGCCTCGAGCGGGCCGAACCGTTCCTCGCCCGGCGAGCCCTTGTCGCGTAGCTGGATGATGTCCACCCCGCCCGCCAGGGCCGCTTCGGCGAATGCGGCCAGATCGCCCTTGTCGCGGCGGGCGTCGGTGCACAGGTACAGCCGCGCGGAGGCGAGGCGGTCGCGGGGGGTTGCGGGCCGGGACTGGTGGGACGGTTGCACGCCTTCGACCGTAGCCGCGCTACCGTGGGAGGCGAAATATTTCCGGCATCTCCGCTGCGAAGGCGGCCGCGCGGTGATGCCGATCCGATGCGGGTGTTCCCGCAGCGTACGGATTCCGCGAAGCGGAACCGAGCGAGGTGTGAAGGTATGCGAACGTTGGCCGTCGTGGGTGGGGGTGTGATCGGTTCAGCGGTGGCGTGGCGCGCCGCCGAGGCCGGGTGGGAGGTCACGATCTTCGATCCGGCGCCCGGATCGGGTGCGTCCTGGGTAGCCGGGGGCATGCTTGCCCCGCTGTCCGAGGGCTGGCCCGGGGAGCGGGCGCCGCTGGAATTCGGCGCGGCCTCGCTCGAGCGCTGGCCCGAATTCGGTGCGCGGCTGGCGGCGCTGACGGGCGCTCCGGTATTCGTCGCGGACGAGACGCTGACCGTGGCGTTGGATGCCGCCGATGCCGCCGACCTGCGCACCATCGCCGATTTCGTCGGCGAGTACGGCCATCGGCTGGAGCTACTGGACCGGGCCGGGGTGCGCTCGGCCGAACCGGGTCTGGCGCGCACCGCCCGCGCGGGGCTGCTCGCGTCCACCGAACCGGCTGTGGACAACCGGATCGTGGTCGACGCCCTGCGGCAAGGTTGTGAACAATCTGGTGTTCACATGCGAGTGCAGGCTGTGGAAAACCCGGCCGACCTCGAATTCGACCGGATCGTCCTCGCGACCGGCGCGGCGGCCGCCCGGCTGTGGCCGGGACTCGCGGTGCACCCGCTGAAGGGCGAAATCCTGCGATTGCGTCATCGTCCGGGCGCGCCCCCGCCCCCGCAACGCGTCATCCGCGCCCGGGTGCACGGCCGTCCGATCTATCTGGTCCCCCGCGCGGACGGCATCGTCGTCGGCGCGACCCAGTACGAGGCCGGATTCGATACCACGGTGACCGTGGCCGGTGTGCGCGATCTGATCGCCGACGCCGAGGCCGTACTGCCCGCGCTGGGCGAATACGAACTGGCCGAGGCGAGCGCCGGATCACGTCCCGCGACCCCGGACAACCTGCCGCTGATCGGCCGGTTGAGCGAGCGCGTCATCGTGGCCGCCGGACACGGCCGCAACGGCATCCTGGGTGTGCCGCTCACCGTCGACGCGGTGCTGGCCCTGCTCGCCGACGACGTCCTTCCCGAAGCGAAAGCGGCCGACCCGCAACGCTTTTCGACGCAGACATCCCCCACTCACCCCGGTGCCGCCGACCTCACCGCCGCGGCGCCCTCGGCAGGAGGTACTCGATGACCACGATCCCGATCGGCGTGACCGTCAACGGCGAGGATCACGAATTCGCCGACGCGCTCACCGTGCGCGAACTGCTGGCCCGGCTGGATCTGCCCTGCCAGGGCGTCGCGATCGCGGTCGACGGCGCGGTGTTCCCGAAATCCGCGTGGGACACCCAGGTCGGCCGCGGCTGGAACATCGAGGTGCTGACGGCGGTGCAGGGTGGCTGAGACGACCCCCGGGCATCCGCCGATGGAACCCCTGCAGATCGCCGACCGGAAGTTCGGATCGCGCCTGATCATGGGCACCGGCGGGGCCGAGAATCTGGCCGTGCTGTCCGAGGCGCTGGTGGCCTCGGGCACCGAACTGACGACTGTCGCCATGCGTCGCGTGGACGCCGCCGGCGGCACCGGAGTCCTGGACCTGCTGCGCAGCCTGGACATCGCCCCGCTGCCCAATACCGCCGGATGCCGCACCGCGGCCGAGGCCGTGCTGACCGCGCGACTGGCCCGCGAGGCGCTGGGCACCGACTGGGTCAAACTCGAGGTCGTCGCCGACGAGCGAACCCTGCTGCCTGACGCCATCGAATTGGTCAGCGCCGCAGAACAATTGGTCGACGACGGCTTCACCGTCCTGCCCTACACCACCGACGATCCGATCCTGGCCCGCCGCCTCGAGGACGCCGGTTGCGCGGCGGTCATGCCGCTGGGCGCACCCATCGGCACCGGTCTGGGCATCGGCAATCCGCACAATATCGAGATGATCGTCGCCGACGCGGGCGTCCCGGTCATCCTCGACGCCGGTATCGGCACCGCCAGCGACGCCGCCCTCGCCATGGAACTGGGCTGTTCGGCCGTGCTCCTGGCCACCGCTGTCACCCGGGCCCGCCGCCCCGCCCTCATGGCCGCGGCCATGGCCGACGCGGTCCGAGCGGGCTACCTCGCCAGGGAAGCGGGCCGCATCCCCAAGAGATTCTGGGCCCAGGCATCCTCCCCAGCGTTGTGATCTCGGCCCCGTTTCGCGGCGGCGGTCCATCCCCTCTCATCCTCGAGGATGACCGACTCGCGACCTGGGGGCGATGGTCGTCAGGAGGGTTGTCGGCGAGACTGGTCGCATGATCGAAGTCAAGGGCTTGACCAAGCGGTTCGGGGCAACCGTCGCGGTCGACGACCTGTCCTTCAAGGTCGAGCCCGGTCAGGTGACCGGATTCCTCGGTCCGAACGGCGCGGGCAAATCGACCACGATGCGGATGATTCTGGGGCTGGACCGCCCGACGGCCGGTGTCGCGCTGGTCGACGGGAAGCCGTATCAGCAGCTGGATCATCCGCTGCACATCGTCGGCGCGCTGCTCGACGCGAAATGGGTGCATCCGAACCGGTCGGCGCGGGCGCATCTGCGCTGGCTCGCCGCCTCCAACGATCTGCCCGATTCGCGGGTGGAGGAGGTGCTGCGGCTGGTCGGGCTGACCGAGGCGGCGGGCAAGCGGGCCGGTGGCTTCTCCCTGGGCATGTCCCAGCGGCTGGGACTGGCCGCGGCGCTGCTCGGCGATCCGCAGATCCTGCTGTTCGACGAGCCGGTGAACGGCCTGGACCCGGAGGGCATCCTGTGGATCCGCCGGTTCATGCAGCGGCTGGCCGCGGAGGGTCGCACCGTGCTGGTGTCGAGCCACCTGCTCTCGGAGATGGCGCAGACCGCCGACCATCTGATCGTGATCGGCCGCGGCAAGCTCATCGCCGACACCAGCACCGCCGACTTCATCGAGAAGGCCTCGGAATCGACTGTGCGCGTGCGTAGTCCGCAGTTGGATCAGCTACGCAGCCTGCTCACCTCCAAGGGCATGACGGTGCGCGAGGACGGGAACGAGCGCGTCACGCCCGACGGCCGTCCGGTCGATCCGGTTCCGGCGTTGACGATCATCGGTGAAACCAGCGATGCCGTGGGCGAATTGGCCGGTGCGAACGGCATCACACTGTACGAGCTTGCGCCGCAACGTGCTTCGCTCGAGGAGGCGTTCATGCGGCTGACCGGAGGTGCGGTGCAGTTCCACGGCGAAGGCATCGAACAGGTGATGGGAGGTGCGCTCTGATGGGCGTGTTGACGGCGGAACGGATCAAACTCACCTCGACGCGGTCGCCGATGTGGTGCACGGCGCTGACCGCCGTGTTCGCGCTCGGGATGGCCGCGCTGTTCAGCCTGCTGGTCAATGTCAGCGTCAACGAGTACCACCGGCAGCTCGCCAGCGGGCATCCGATGCTCACCGAGGATCCGGCGCCGGGGAATTCCATTGCGGGACTGGGGATCACGGGCGCCTCGCAGGGCATGCCCGGATTCGGCTACATCATGATCATGATTCTGGCCGCGCTGGCGATCACCAGCGAATACCGGTTCGGGACGATCCGCGCGACGTTCCTGGCCGCGCCGAACCGCAGCGGCGTCCTGCTGGCCAAGGCCGGGCTGATCGCGGTCGCGGCCGCGGTGCTCTCGGTGGTGCTGACGTTCCTGAGTTTCTTCATCTTCGAACTGATGCTCTCCCAGGACGCGAGCCGGAATATGAGTCTGTCGCACGGTGACGCGCACGTGTTCTATTCGGTGCCGATCTTCGTGGCGCTGGTGGTGTTCCTCGCGGTCGGAGTGGGTGCGTTGATCCGGCAGTCGGCGGGTGCGCTGTCGCTGCTGATCGTGTGGCCGGTGCTGATCGAGCCGATCGTCGGCGCGTTCGGCAAGGTCGGCCGCAATATCGAGGTATTCCTGCCATTCCAGAACGCCGGGCGATTCCTGGGTACTGCCGGCGGCGGCGATCTGCCCTGGCATTGGGGCCCGTGGGGCGGGCTGGTGTATTTCGCGGTCGTCGTCGCGGTCGTCTTCGGCGCGGCCCTGTTCGTGGTGAACAAACGCGACGCGTGAGCCTTCCCGGGAGGCTCCCTCGCCGCCCGGGGTGGGAGGCGGTTGTGTCGGGCGACCGCCGCACCCGGTCACGCCGTGCACTGCCCGTTCGGCGTGACACCCATCGGCCCGATGCGTTCCCTACGCGCATCGGGCCGATGTGCGTACGGAACGGGCGTAGGGAAACCCTCGGTTAACTATTCGAGACAGCTCTTTCCGTCTGAAATACCCGTGCGTAGCATCGTGTCAGCAACCAAACGCTTATCCATCGGCGGACCCAGTGCCGTGTTCGCTCCGTCCGATAGAGAGGTGCACGGTGGCGATTATTGACGATCCACCTACTGACGGGCGTCTGAGATACGCTCGGGGCGTGCGTGAATCCTCCTCCGCCGACGGCGAAAACGCGCGTCGCAGCGGTGATGCCCGTAATTCCTCGGGCCGTCGCGAGCCGGAGCGGCCGCGGGACGGCGGCGAGAGCGAGGAAGCCGTGGACGCCGGTCCGCCGTCGCGCGACGGACGTCCGGAACCCGGCCCGGACGTGGTGATTCCGCTCACGCCGGTCGATGCCGAGCCGGCCGCTCGCCGATCCGGCGCCCGGCTGCGTGCCGGACAGCTGTCCGCGCTCATGTCCGCGGCGAATCAGCGCACGGATCTGATCGGTGTGATTCGCAAGGCGCGCGAAAACCTGCCCGGTGACCCGGCTTTCGGCGATCCGCTGTCGGTGTCCGGTCCCGGCGGGCCGCAGGCGGTGGCGCGCGCCGCGGACAAACTGGTCGGCGATTCGCCCAGCGCGGCCAAGGAGATCGGCCTCGGCGCGCTGCAGGTCTGGCAGGCGATGCTGGAGCGAGTCGGGCGCGGAAAAGGTAGCGAGACGGTAACTGTGATGTTCACCGATCTGGTGGCGTTCTCCCGTTGGTCGCTGACCGCGGGGGACGAGGCGACGTTGGAATTCCTGCGTCGGGTCGCGACGGCGATCGAACCGCCGATCGCGGACCACGGCGGCCGGATGATCAAACGCATGGGCGACGGCGTGATGGCGGTCTTCCTGAGTCCCGACCCCGCGGTTCGTGCCGCGATCGCCGCGAAACGGCAGCTCACCGCGTTGGATGTGCCGGGCTACCGGCCGCAGATGCGGATCGGCCTGCACACCGGCTCGCCGCGCGAGATCGGCGGCGACTGGCTGGGCGTGGACGTCACCATCGCGGCCCGCGTGATGGAAGCGGGGGGCAACGGCAACACCATGCTCTCGCAGACCACGCTCGACGCACTGCGCCCGGAAACCCTCGCCGACCTCGGCTGCACCGCGAAGCCCTATCGCCGCGGCCTGTTCGCCGCACCGCTCAGCGGCGTCCCGGAGGACCTGAAGATCTTCCGCCTCGACGGGAACTGACCGCGCCTACCGCCACCACAGCACAGCGCCGGCCACCGCCAGCACGGCACAGACGCCCAGGATGGCGGCGAGAACCCTGCTGCCGTTCTTCCAGGTGGTGAAGGCCCCGCCGATCAGAAAACCGGCGAGGGCTAGAAGCACGACCACGATCACGGAGTGGGACACGGTGCCAGTATCTACGGCTCCCGTTGTCGCTCCGGCATGACCCCGGCCCAAATAACAAGCACGCGGGCTTGATTTTTTTATAGACCGATGTGACGCTGTAACCGATGCGGCGAGGACGTCGTACGGGCGCGCTCAGGTTGGGAGGCGGCACGCGGATGAGCGGTGTGGCGGATGATCCGGAGATGATCCGGATCGGGAACTGTTCCGGGTTCTACGGCGACCGGGCCGGTGCGATGCGGGAGATGCTCGACGGTGGTCGGCTCGACGTCCTGACCGGCGATTATCTTGCCGAATTGACCATGTTGATCCTGGGGCGGGATCGGATGAAGGATCCCTCGCTCGGGTA
Source organism: Nocardia miyunensis NBRC 108239 (assembly GCF_001613065.1). Classification (GTDB taxonomy): domain Bacteria; phylum Actinomycetota; class Actinomycetes; order Mycobacteriales; family Mycobacteriaceae; genus Nocardia; species Nocardia miyunensis. The sequence goes on along the minus strand of NZ_BDBQ01000108.1, from coordinate 9,690 downwards.
CGCCAAGACCTTTCTGCGGCAGTTGGAGGATTGTCTCGGGACGGCGCTGGAACGTGGCGTGCGGATCGTCGCCAACGCGGGCGGGCTGAATCCGGCCGGACTGGCGTCGCGGGTCGGCGAGTTGGCCGAAAAGCTCGGGCTCGCACCGAAAATCGCGTATGTGGCCGGAGATGATCTGCTGCCGCGCGCGAGTGAACTCGAGCTCGGCTCGCCGCTGACCGCCAACGCCTATCTGGGGGCGTGGGGTATCGCGCAGGCGCTGCACGCGGGCGCGGATGTCGTGGTGACCGGGCGGGTAACCGACGCCTCGCTGGTGGTCGGCCCGGCGGCGGCTCATTTCGGTTGGGGGCGTGGCGATTACGACGCCCTGGCCGGCGCGGTGGCGGCCGGTCACGTGATCGAGTGCGGAACCCAGGCCACCGGAGGCAATTTCGCGTTCTTCACCGAACTCGGCGATCTGGGACGTCCGGGATTCCCGATCGCGGAGGTGCGGCGCGACGGCAGCAGCGTCATCACCAAACATGCCGGAACCGACGGCGCGGTCACGGTGGATACCGTTGCCGCACAACTGATGTACGAGATCCAGAGCGCTCGTTACGCCGGACCGGACGTGACCACCCGGCTGGACAGCATCCGGCTCACCCAGGAGGGGCCGGACCGGGTCCTGGTCGACGGTGTGACCGGGGAGGCCCCGCCGCCGCGAATCAAGGTCTCGCTCAACACCATCGGCGGATTCCGCAACGAGATGACCTTCATCCTCACGGGCCTGGACATCGAGGAGAAGGCGGCCCTGGCGCGCCGGCAGCTGGAGTCCTGGCTGACCGTGCGTCCGGCCGAGCTGGACTGGACCCTCAGCCGCCTGGACCGGCCCGACGCGGAAACCGAGGAACAGGCCAGCGCGCTGCTGCGCTGCGTGGTCCGCGATCCGGACCCGAACAAGGTCGGACGCGCATTCTCCGGTGTCGCGGTGGAATTGGCGCTGGCGAGCTATCCGGGCTTCTCGCTGACCGCGCCGCCGGGCAACGGCAGCCCCTACGGGGTGTTCACCGCGGGATACGTGGATGCCGCGCAGGTACCGCACGTCGCGGTATTGCCGGACGGAAGCGAGGTCGCCATCGATCCCCCAGCCGAGACGCTGGAACTTGCCGATGTTCCCGAACCCGCTGTGCCGCAATTCATCTCCTCCGGCAACACCGAGCGCAGGCCGCTGGGAACCATCGCCATGGCCCGGTCCGGCGACAAGGGCGGCAATGCCAATATCGGTGTCTGGGTACGCACCGACGAGCAATTCGCCTGGCTGGCAGAGGCATTGACCGTCGACGCCCTGCACGAGCTGCTGCCGGAGACGGCGAAACTGACCGTTGCCCGCCACGTCCTGCCGAATCTGCGGGCGGTGAATTTCATCGTCGAGGGCCTGCTCGGCGAGGGCGTGGCCTATCAGGCCCGATTCGATCCGCAGGCCAAGGGACTCGGGGAATGGCTCCGGGCCCGGCACATCGATATCCCCGTGGAGTTGCTCCGATGACCTATGTGAACCCCTGGGAGACCCCCGAGCGACGCGAATTGCGCGCCACCGTGCGCGGTTTCGCCGAACGTGAGGTCCTGCCCAATCTGGACGAGTGGGAACGCGCCGGCGAGATCCCGCGCGAGTTGCACAAGAAGGCGGGCGCACTGGGCCTGCTCGGCATCCAATTCCCCGAATCCGTGGGCGGTTCCGGCGGCGACGGTCTGGACGCCGCCATCGTCTGCGAGGAGATGCATTACGCGGGCAGCTCGGGCGGCGTCTTCGCCTCCCTGTTCACCTGCGGTATCGCCGTGCCGCACATCATCGCGTCCGGGAATCGCGAGCACATCGACCGCTGGGTGAAACCGACGCTGGCCGGGGAGAAGATCGGCTCACTGGCCATCACCGAACCCGGCGGCGGCTCGGACGTCGGGCATCTGCGCACCAGCGCGGTCCGCGAGGGCGACGAATACGTGGTGAACGGGTCGAAGACGTTCATCACCTCGGGCGTGCGCGCGGACTACGTGGTGACCGCCGTGCGCACGGGAGGCCCCGGCGCGTCCGGCGTATCGCTGCTGGTGGTGGAGAAGGGCACGCCCGGATTCACCGTCAGCCGCAAACTCGAGAAGATGGGCTGGCTGGCCTCGGATACCGCGGAGCTGTCGTATGTCGATGTGCGCGTGCCGGTTTCGAATCTGGTCGGCGTCGAGAACAGTGGATTCGCCCAGATCGCACAGGCATTCGTGAGTGAGCGGGTGGGTCTGGCCGCGCAGGCGTACGGACACGCGCAGCGCTGCCTGGATCTCACCGTGCGGTGGTGCCGGGATCGGGAGACCTTCGGCCGCCCGCTGATCAGCAGGCAGCCGGTGCAGAACACGTTGTCGGAGATGGCCCGCCGGATCGACGTGGCGCGGGTGTACACCCACCACGTGGTCGAGCGGGCGGCGGCGGGTGACACCGATCTGATCGCCGAGGTGTGCTTCGCCAAGAACACCGCCGTCGAGACCGCGGAATGGGTTGCGCACCAGGCGGTTCAACTGTTCGGCGGACTGGGCTACATGCGCGAGTCCGAGGTCGAGCGGCATTATCGGGATGTGCGCATCCTGGGTATCGGCGGTGGCACGAACGAGATCCTGACCAGCCTCGCGGCCAAGCGATTGGGGTTCCAGTCTTGAGTATCCTGCGTAGCGTTCTCGATCCCGCGTCGGCGGACTACACGGCCGCCGCCGAGGCCATGACGGCGAAACTGGCCGAGGTGGAGGCCGAGTACGCCAAGAATATCGCCGGTGGCGGCCCGGACAAGATGGCGCGACACCGCAAGCGCGGCAAGCTGACCGCGCGCGAGCGCATCGAACTGCTCATCGATGAGGATTCGCCGTTCCTCGAACTGGCTCCGCTCGCCGCCTGGGGCAGTGAATTCCACGTCGGCGCGAGCGTGATCGCGGGTATCGGGATCGTGGAGGGCGTCGAATGCATGATCGTCGCGCCGGATCCGACCGTGCGCGGCGGCACCTCGAATCCGTGGACGTTGCGAAAGAACCTGCGCATGAACGATATCGCGCTGGAGAACCGGCTCCCGGTCATCGGACTGGTCGAATCCGGCGGCGCGGATCTGCCGACGCAGAAGGAGGTCTTCGTCCCCGGCGGCCGCATGTTCCGGGATCTGACCCGGCTGTCCGCGGCCGGAATACCCACCATCGCACTGGTTTTCGGCAATTCCACCGCCGGCGGCGCGTACATCCCGGGCATGTCGGACTACACGGTGATGATCTCCGAGCGCTCCAAGGTGTTCCTGGGCGGCCCGCCGCTGGTGAAGATGGCCACCGGTGAGGAGTCCGACGACGAATCCCTCGGCGGCGCGGAAATGCACGCGCGCGTCTCGGGTCTGGCCGATTATCTGGCCGCGGACGAACAGGACGCGATCCGCCTGGGCCGTTCGATCGTCAAGCGGCTCAACTGGACCAAGCGCGGTCCCGCGCCGCGGGCCGAGGTGATCGAACCGCTGTACGACGAGGAAGAACTGCTCGGCATCGTGCCGACGGACCTGAAGATCCCGTTCGATCCGCGCGAGGTCATCGCCCGCGTGGTGGACGGATCGGATTTCGACGAGTTCAAACCGCTCTACGGCTCGAGCCTGGTGACGGGATGGGCCGAGCTGCACGGTTATCCGGTCGGCATCCTCGCCAACGCCCGCGGCGTGCTGTTCTCCGAGGAGGCGCAGAAGGCCGCGCAGTTCATCCAGCTGGCAAACCAGTCCGATACGCCACTGTTGTTCCTGCACAACACGACCGGATACATGGTCGGCAAGGAATACGAGCAGAAGGGCATCATCAAGCACGGCGCGATGATGATCAACGCGGTCTCCAATTCGAAGGTGCCGCACATCTCGGTGCTGATGGGCGCGTCCTACGGCGCCGGCCACTACGGCATGTGCGGGCGGGCCTACGATCCGCGCTTCGTCTTCGCCTGGCCCAGTGCGAAATCCGCGGTCATGGGCGGTGCGCAGCTGGCGGGCGTCATCTCCATCGTGGGCCGCGCGTCCGCCGAGGCCAAGGGCATGCCCTTCGACGAGGAGGCCGACAAGGGGATGCGCGCGATGATCGAGGCGCAGATCGAGGCCGAATCACTGCCCATGTTCATGTCGGGCCGCCTGTACGACGACGGCGTCATCGACCCCCGCGACACCCGCACGGTACTGGGAATGGCGTTGTCCGCCATCCACAATGCCCCGATCGAGGGCGCCGCGGGCTTCGGCGTCTTCCGGATGTGAGCGAAGATGGAAATAACGAACGTCCTGGTCGCCAATCGCGGGGAGATCGCCCGGCGGGTCTTCGCGACCTGCCGCCGCATGGGAATCGCCACCACCGCGGTCTATTCGGACGCCGATGCCGGCTCACCTCATGTGGCGGAGGCGGATTCGGCCGTCCGGCTGCCGGGTAACACGCCCGGCGAGACCTATCTGCGCGGTGAGCTGATCATCGAGGCCGCGCTGGCCGCGGGCGCGGACGCGATCCATCCGGGTTACGGATTCCTCTCGGAGAACGCCGGATTCGCGAGATCGGTACAGGAGGCCGGGCTGATCTGGATCGGCCCGCCGGTCGAGGCCATCGAGCAGATGGGCTCCAAGGTGGAGTCCAAGAAGCTGATGGATGCGGCCGGTGTCCCGGTGCTGAGGCAACTCGATCCTGCCGAGGTCACCCCCGAGGTGCTGCCGGTGCTGATCAAGGCGTCCGCGGGCGGTGGCGGTCGCGGTATGCGGGTGGTGCGCGAGGTGGCCGATCTGGTCCCGCAGCTCGAGGCGGCGCAGCGCGAGGCCGAATCGGCTTTCGGCGATCCGACGGTGTTCTGCGAGCGGTATCTCGAGACCGGGCGGCATATCGAGGTACAGGTCATGGCCGATACACACGGCACGGTGTGGGCGGTAGGTGAGCGTGAATGTTCCATCCAGCGGCGGCATCAGAAGGTCGTGGAGGAGGCTCCCTCGCCGCTGGTGGAGAGAATCGACGCCACGCGGGCGACGGGCTCGGCGGCGGCAGCGGAGCGTAACCACGGACAGCCCGCCGACCGCGTGGCCGATGGGCCGAGCATGCGGGAGCGGTTGTTCACCGCGGCGCGGCTGGCGGCCGAGGCGATCGGCTACGAGGGTGCGGGCACCGTCGAATTCCTGGCCGACGAGAAGGGTGATTTCTTCTTCCTGGAGATGAATACCCGTCTGCAGGTGGAACATCCGGTCACCGAGCAGGTCACGGGACTGGATCTGGTCCGGCTGCAATTGCAGGTGGCCGCGGGACGCCCGCTGCCCGCGCGGCGGCCCGGTCTGCGGGGACATTCCATCGAGGTGCGTCTGTACGCGGAGGATCCGGCGCAGGATTGGCAGCCGCAGAGCGGTCCGGTGTATCGGCTCGACATTCCCGGCGTCACAGGAGAATTCACCGTCCTGACCGAACCGGGCATCCGCCTGGACACCGGCGTTGTGGACGGCTCGGTCGTCGGCGTGCACTACGACCCGATGCTGTCCAAGGTGATCTCCTATGCCGAGACCCGGGACGAGGCAGCGCATCTGCTGGCCTCGGCCTTGCAGCGGGCGAAGATCCACGGTCTGGTGACCAATCGCGATCTGCTGGTGCGGGTCCTGCGGCATCCGGCCTTCCTCGCCGGTGATACCGATACCGCGTTCTTCGGCACGCATGGACTCGAAACGCTCTCCGCGCCACTGATTTCCGCGGACGACGAGAGGCTCTCCATCGTCGCCGCCGCGCTGTCCGACGCCGCGGCCAATCGCGCCGCGGCCCGCACCGGCGCGGGATTGCCCAGCGGTTGGCGGAATCTGCCCTCGCAACCGCAGTCCAAGTCCTACGAGTCCCGCATCAGCGGAAAGCACGAGATCCGGTATCGCCGCACCCGTGCGGGCCTCGCGGTCGACGGTTTCGACGGACTCGAATTGATCGAGGCCACACCGGATTCGGTCACCCTCACGGTTACCGGTGCACGGGGTGAGGTTCGCCGCCGCTTCGAGATCGCGCGCTACGGCGATCTGGTGACGATCGACTCCGCGTTGGGGCCGGTCGCGGTGAAGCGTCTGCCGCGCTTCGAAGATCCTGCCGATCAGGTGGCCGAGGGCTCACTGCTCGCGCCCATGCCCGGTGCGGTCATCCGGCTCGGCGCGCAGGCGGGCGATCGAGTCGAGAAGGGGCAGCCGATCCTGTGGCTCGAGGCGATGAAGATGGAGCACACCATCGCCGCCCCGGCCGCGGGTGTGCTCGCCGAATTGAATGTCATCGCGGGTCAGCAGGTCGAGGTCGGTGCCGTGCTCGCCGTGGTGCACAGCGAAGATCAGGAGTGACAGCCAATGAGTTTCATCGAATCCGAGGAACAGCAGGCGCTGCGTGCCGCGGTGGCGGCGCTGGCCGAGAAGTACAACTTCCGCGACTACGCCGGGCCCAAGGCCCGCCGCAACGAACCGTACGACGAATTATGGTCCGAGGCAGGCAAACTCGGCTTCCTGGGCGTGAATCTGCCCGAGGAGTACGGCGGTGGCGGCGCGGGCATCTACGAACTGGCCCTGGTCCAGGAGGAACTCTCCGCGCGCGGCTGCGGCCTGTTGCTGATGGTGGTGTCCCCGGCCATCTGCGGCACCATCATCACCAAATACGGCACCGCGGACCAGAAGAAATACTGGCTCACCCGCCTGGCCGACGGATCGTCGAAGATGGTCTTCGGCATCACCGAACCCGACGCCGGGTCCAATTCGCACAAGATCACCACCACCGCCCGCCGCGACGGCGAGGACTGGATCCTCAACGGCCGCAAGATCTTCATCTCCGGTGTGGATCAGGCCGAGGCGGTGCTCATCGTGGCCCGCACCGAGAACGCCAAGACCGGCAATCTCCAGCCCGCCCTGTTCATCGTGCCGACCGACGCCCCCGGCCTGGTCAAGACCGCACAGCAGATGGACATCATCGAGCCGGACAATCAGTTCACGCTGTTCCTCGACGACGTGCGCCTGCCCGCCACCGCCCTGGTCGGCCAGGAGGACGCGGCCATCGCGCAGCTGTTCGCCGGCCTGAATCCGGAGCGGATCATGGGTGCGGCCATGGCGGTCGGCATGGGCCGCTACGCCATCGACCGCGCGGTCGAGTACGCCAAGGAACGCGCGGTGTGGAAGGGCGTGCCGATCGGTGCGCACCAAGGTCTTTCGCATCCGCTCGCGCAGGTGAAGATCGAGCTGGAGCTGGCCAAGCTGATGATGCAGAAGGCCGCGGTGCTCTACGACTCGGGCGACGACTTCGGTGCGGCCGAGGCGGCGAACATGGCGAAATACGCTGCGGCCGAGGCGAGTATCAAGGCGTTGGACCAGGCCATCCAGACGCACGGCGGCTCGGGCCTGACCAGTGACGTGGGCCTGGCGGGGATGCTCGCCGCCGCCCGTATCGCGCGGGTCGCGCCGGTCAGTCGCGAGATGATTCTGAACTTCGTGTCCCAGCATTCGCTGGGGCTGCCGCGGTCCTACTGATCAGCGAGGCGAGTCGTGAGTGAAACATCGAGCACTGCTGAGCCTTTCGTGCGCTACGGGGTGAGTGACGGATTCGCCGTGCTCACCCTGGACTCCCCGCACAACCGCAACGCGCTGTCCTCGCGGCTCGTGCGTGAACTCCTGGCGGGCCTGGAACGCGCCGCCGCGGACGAGTCCGTGCGCGGTGTCGTGCTCACCCACACCGGCAATACCTTCTGTGCCGGTGCGGATTTGAAGGAGGCCCTGGACGCGGACCCGGCCGCCGCCGCGGACATCCGGACGCGCTGGATGATCCGGGTGCTGCGCGACATCCTGGATCTGCCCAAACCCGTTGTGGCACAGGTGGACGGCAACGTCCGAGCCGGTGGGATGGGCATCCTGGCGGCCTGCGATATCGCCGTCGCCGGTCCGTCGAGCACCTTCGCGCTGACCGAGGCGCGAATCGGTCTGGCGCCCTTCATGATCTCGCTGACCCTGTTGCCGCGGATGACATCCCGCTCGGCCGCCCGCTACTACCAGACCGGCGAGACCTTCGACGCCGCCGAGGCCGAACGCATCGGCCTGATCACCGTGGCCGCGGACGACGCGGGTGCGGAAGTGGCCCGGCTGCGCGGCGAATTGCGCAAGGGCTCGCCCCAGGGCCTGGCCGAGAGCAAGCGTCTGGTGAACGCGGCCCTGCTCGCGGAGTTCGACCGCTCGGCGCAGGAGCTGGCGAAGCGGTCCGCCTCGTATTTCGGAACGCCCGAGGTGATCGAGGGTATGACGGCCTTCTTTCAGCGTCGGCCACCGAGCTGGGCAGAATAGTCGATCATGGCTACCCCGCACGAACCCAAGCAGGACCGCAGCCGGGCCACCCGGCAGCGGCTGCTCGAATCGACCATCGACACGCTGGCCGAAACCGGTTGGGCGGCGGCCACGGTGGCCGTGGTGGCCGAACGGGCCGGGGTGTCGCGCGGTGCGGCACAACATCATTTCCCGACGCGAGAGGATCTGATCACCGCCGCACTCGAGTACATGTTCGACATCCGCATGGCTCAGGCCGAGACGGAGGCGCAGAGTCTGCACCGCATCGCCGAGGGTGTCGGCCGCACCGAGGCGGTGGTGGTCTCGCTGGTCGAGTCCTATACGAGCCCGCTGTTCAAGGCGGCCTTGCAGGTGTGGACGCATGCCGCCGCCGACCCAGCCCTGCGCGAACGCATCGTCCCGCTGGAGGCCCGCTTCGGCCGCGTCTCGCACCGCATGGCCGTGGCCGCGCTGGGCGTCGACGATTCCGATCCCATCGCCCACCACCTGGTCCAGGCCACCATGGACCTGGCCCGCGGCCTCGGCCTCGCCGACGTCCTCACCGACGACTCGGCCCGCCGCAAGGAAATCGTCGCCCAGTGGGCCAAAACCCTCCACACCGCATTGGACGCTCGCCCTGGCGGGCTGTGATCCGCCCTACTTGATTTGGCTGACGACCCTGCGGCGGTTACGCTAGGCGGGTTGTTCCTGGCCCCGTCGTCTAGCGGCCTAGGACGCCGCCCTCTCAAGGCGGTAGCGCGGGTTCAAATCCCGTCGGGGCTACTTCGAAGAAGCCGCATGAATTCATGCGGCTTCTTCGCTGTCCGGTCGTGAATGTCCTTGCGCCCCAGAAGGTCTGGCGTTCCTACGCGATGTCTCCGGCGATGGGCGAACCGCCGACCGCATTGCGGAACACCCAGCGCAGCCCGATGAACCGGATCAGCGTGGCGACCAGATTCGCGACCACCAGCACCAGCAGTTCCAGGTGTACGGCCGCACCGGGGGCCCAGTGATGCAGTGCGAACAGCGAACCACTGGTCAGGAACCAGGTGAACACGAAGATCAGCAGGCCCTGCACCTGGTGCGAGACGGCCTTGCTCGAACCGCGCACCCCGAACGTGAACGCCCGGTTCGCGGTCGTATTACCGACCGCGGTGATCAGCAGCGCCAGGAAGTTCGCCGCCTGCGGGCCGGTGAACGGCTGCAACACCAGATACAGCAGCATGTAGGCCAGCGTCGAGATCACCCCGACGATGCCGAAACGTACGACCTGTCCGACCATGCCCAGCGGTACGCCCTCCACCAGCGGTTCGCGTCCGATCGCGGCGCGCAGTTCGTTGATCGGCAGTTGACCGGTCGCCAGGGCCCGGCCGAGCCGCCAGACACCGAG
>NZ_BDBQ01000107.1 GCF_001613065.1 Nocardia miyunensis NBRC 108239 | reverse complement strand
GCGGCCAGGGCGTGGCGTCGGGTGAGCGGGCGCATCGGACTCCTCGGCGTCGAGTGGTGCGGATGGTCGGGCTGAACGCTAGCCGGGACGTCGGCGCGCACTGGTCGGACGCTCCGGAGCGCTGGCCATTGTTCGCCGAACATGGGCGCATGTCCAGTTGTCGGAATTTGTCGGTGGCGCGGGCTACCGTGGTGCCATGACCACGCATCTGACCCACTGGGGAGCGTTCGAGGCGGTCAGCGATGGCGAGCGGCTGACGCGGGTGCGGCCTTGGCATGGTGATCCCGAGCCGATGCCGTTGATCGAGAATGTCGCTTCGGCGCAACATCATCCGACGCGGATATCCCAGCCGTATGTGCGTCGCGGATGGCTCGAGCGGGGGCCGGGCGCGTCGGGGCGAGGGGTGGATCCGTATGTGCCGGTGTCGTGGGAGCGGGTGACGGATCTGCTGGCGGCCGAATTGCGCCGGGTGTACGGCGAATTCGGGCCCGAGGCGGTCTACGGCGGGTCGTACGGGTGGGCGAGTGCCGGGCGGTTCCATCATGCGCAGAGTCAGGTGCACCGGTTCCTGAACTGCCTCGGCGGGTTCGTGCGGCACGTGAACAGCTACAGCATGGGCACTTCGACGGTGCTGCTGCCGTATGTGCTCAGCAATCTGTATTGGCTACTGCAGCACGGTACTTCGAAGTCCGTGCTGGCCCAGCGCACGGAGTTGGTGGTCGCGTTCGGCGGGTTGTCGCCGAAGAATTCGGCGGTCACACCCGGGGGTGTGTCACGTCATCGCGGTCGCGGCTGGATCGCCGAGGCGCGGGAGCGAGGGTGCCGGTTCGTCTCGATCAGCCCGCTGCGCGACGACATCCCGGACGAGGCGAGGGCCGAGTGGATCGCCCCGCGCCCCGGCAGCGATGCGGCGCTGATGTTGGCGCTGGCGCAGGTGCTGGATGCGGAGGGCCTTGCCGATACCGATTTCCTGGATCGGTACACGGTCGGTTTCGATCGGTTCGCCGGGTATCTGCGCGGTACCGACGACGGTGTGGTGAAGGATCCGGAGTGGGCCGCGGCGATCACCGGGGTGTCGGCGGGGCGGATTCGGGAACTGGCGCGGGAGATGGTGGCCGCGCGGACGTTCGTCACGGTGAGCTGGTCGTTGCAGCGGGCCGAGCACGGTGAGCAGCCGGTGTGGCTGGGTGTGGTGCTCGCGGCGATGCTCGGGCAGATCGGTGTGCCGGGCGGCGGATTCGGGCACGGTTACGGATCCACCAGCAGTGTCGGCGAGCCCGCCCGCAAGCTGTCGGTGCCCAGGTTGCCGCAGGGCGAGAATCCGGTGCGGACCTTCATCCCGGTCGCCCGGGTGGCCGATATGCTGCTGAATCCCGGTGCGGAGTACGACTACGACGGCCGGCGGCTGGTGTATCCGGATATCCGGCTCGTCTACTGGTGTGGCGGCAATCCGTTCCATCACCATCAGAATCTGGCCCGGCTGCGGGAGGCGTTCGCTCGTCCGGAGACGATCGTGGTGCACGATCCGTTCTGGACGAGCACCGCGCGTCACGCCGATATCGTGCTGCCCTCGACGATGTCGGTCGAGCGGGACGATTACGGGGCGGGCGACAACGATCGCATGTTCTTCCCGATGCCCGCGCTGACCCGCCCGCACGGCCGGGCGCGTGACGACTATTCGATTCTGGCGGACGTGGCCGAAAAGCTAGGCGTCGGTAAGGAATTCACGGAGGGACGTACGGCCGTGGAGTGGCTTCGGCACCTGTACGACCAGTGGCATGCCGGGTTGGGCGAGGCCGGTGTCCCGGGTTTCGAGGAGTTCTGGGCGGGGGGCGGGGTCGAGTTGGCGGTCACCGAGGCCGATCAGGTGGTTTTCGCCGATTTCCGGTCCGATCCCGAGGCGCATCCGCTGAGCACGCCGAGCGGGCGGATCGAGATCTTCTCCGAGACCATCGAGGGTTTCGGCTATGCGGACTGTCCGGGGCATCCGGTCTGGATCGAACCCGAGGAGTGGCTGGGAAGTATTGCAGCACAGCGTTTTCCGTTGCAGCTGGTCGCGAATCAGCCGCGGACGAAGTTGCACAGCCAGCTCGATGTCGGCGCGCACAGCCAATCGGTGAAGGTGGCCGGGCGGGAACCGGTGCGGCTGCATCCGGACGAGGCCGCCGCGCGTGGCCTGGCCGCGGGTGATGTGGTGCGCATCTTCAACGATCGCGGTAGCTGCCTGGCCGGTCTGGTCGTCTCCGATGCGGTGGAGCCGGGGATCGCGCAGCTGTCCACGGGCGCGTGGTACGACCCGGATCCGGCGGATCCGAGTTTCTGCCGGCACGGCAATCCGAATGTGCTCACCGCCGATCGGCCGTCCTCGATGCTGAGCCAGGGCTGTACCGGGCAGTTGAGCTTGGTGGAGATCGAGCCGTATCGGGAGTCGCTGCCGGAGTTGTCGGTCAGCGTCCCGCCACCCACCGTGTGAGCCGCAGGGCGGGTGCCGTCTGCCGCTGTGCAGATCTCGTGTTTGAATCACTGAACCGACCGTGAGAGGACTTCGATGACCTACAGTGCCGATCCCACCCGCTACGACGGGGCCATGCAGTACCGGCGTACGGGCCGCTCGGGCCTGGATCTGCCGGTGCTCTCGCTGGGTTTCTGGCACAACTTCGGTGATGATCGGCCGTTCGCGGTTCAGCGTGAGATCGCCTTGCGCGCATTCGATCTGGGGATAACGCATTTCGATCTGGCGAACAACTACGGTCCGCCGTACGGGGCGGCGGAGATCAATGCGGGGCGGCTGCTGCGGGAGGATCTGGCGGCGTACCGCGACGAGCTGATCGTGTCGACCAAGGCCGGGTGGGACATGTGGCCCGGACCGTACGGGCAGGGCGGCGGTTCGCGCAAATACGTGCTTGCCTCGCTGGATCAGTCGTTGTCCCGGCTCGGTCTGGACTATGTCGACGTCTTCTATTCGCATCGGTTCGATCCGAGCACGCCGCTGGAGGAGACCGCGGCGGCGCTGGATACCGCTGTGCGGCAGGGGAAGGCGCTGTATGTCGGGATCTCCTCTTATGACGCTGAGCATTCGGCCCGGATGGCGGGGATCCTGCGGGAGCTGGGCACTCCGCTGCTGATTCATCAGCCGTCGTATTCGATGCTGAACCGGTGGATCGAGACCGAGGGTCTGCTCGATACCGCGGCGGCGGAGGGGTTCGGGATCATCGGATTCACCGCGCTGGCGCAGGGGCTGCTGACCTCGCGGTATCTGGACGGAATTCCGGCGGGATCGCGTGCGACGCAGGGCAAGTCGTTCCAGAGCGAGTTGCTGACCGAGTCGATGATCGCGCGATTGCGCGCGCTGGACGCGATCGCCGCGCGGCGCGGTCAGAAACTCGCGCAGCTGGCGCTGGTGTGGGCGTTGCGGGATCCGCGGGTGACCTCGCTGGTGATCGGGGCGTCCTCGGTCGAGCAACTCGAGCAGAACGTCGCGGCGCTGGGTAACCGGGAGTTGAGCGCGGCGGAGCTCGTCGAGATCGACGCGCTGCTGGACGAGGATGGCGCGGTGGATCTGTGGCATGACGCGCGTGCGGGGACATTGTGAATCAGGTTGCTGCCAGCGGGTTTTCGATTCACCGGCGGTGAATCCGCACCGCCGGTGATATCGGCGGTCCGGGCGCGGCGGTTGCCGGCGCCCGCCGCACGTCCGGGTGCTGGGCGCGCGTCGATCGCTCCGCGGCGGCTGGTCCGGCGTCGATCGTGACGAGCCGCGGATTGCGTGTATCGCCAGTCGAATTCGATATCCGGGGCGTGGTGGACGAGGGCCGGTGCTGCTGGTCAGCGGTCGGGTGTGTCCAGGTCCGCGAGGCCGGTGTTCGCGCCGCACAGGATGACGCACACGGTTTCGTCGGGATCGGGAATGTACGCGCGGCTGGTGAGTGCGGCCATGGCGGTGGCGCCGCCGTGTTCGACCGCGAGGCGGCGGTCGTCCCACAGGTGTGTGCGGGCGGCGGTGATGGCCTCGTCGGAGACTAGCAGAGCGCGGGTGTCGCAGGCCGCGGCGGCGGTGAGCGCCAGCGGGGTGGCGGTGCGTGCGCCCAGGGAGTCCGCGGCGATCGAGTTCACCGGGACCGGGACGGGCTGCCCGGCCTCGAGGGCGGCGTGCAGCGCGCGGCAGTTCTCCGGTTCGACCGCGATCACTCGCATTCCGTAATGTGCTGCGGCGGTGGCGATTCCGGCGTACAAGCCGCCTCCGCCGACCGCGACCAGCGCGGTGTCCACGCTCGGCAGCTGAGCATGGATCTCCCGCATGAGCGTTCCGGCTCCGGCCGCGATGAGCGGGTTGTCGTAGGCGTGGGATTGCAGTGCGCCGCTGTCGGCGGCGAATTGCGCGCAGGCTTCGGCGGCGTCGGCGTAGCTGTCGCCGATCTGTTTCACCCGCGCACCGTAGGCGACGAGCCGGGCGACCTTCACCGCGGGGGCGTTGGCGGGGACGAACACCGTTGCGGTGATGTCGTGTCGCCGTGCGGCCCAGGCGCATGCGAGTCCGGCGTTGCCACCGGAGGCGATGGTGACTCCGGCTTCGGGCAGGGTGCGGTCCTCGAGGTGGGCGGCCAGGAAGTTCGCGGCTCCGCGTGCCTTGAACGTGCCGGTGTGCTGCAGGAATTCCAGTGCCAGCCACAGTGATCGACCGGAGTCCGTAGGGGATTCGGCCGGGGCGAGGGTGATCGGGCGGGTGTGCCCGTGGATGCGCCGGGCGGCGGCCTCGATGTCGTCGTAGCCGAGGTGATCAGTGGTGTCCATAGCGCTCCTGCCTGGTCGTCGAGTGGTCGGCGGTGGTGATTCCCCGGGCAATGCCTGTCAGCGTGGTGTGCGTCCGTGCTCCGGCGTGGGGCGTCCGTGACGGGTTGGCACGACCAGTCGTGTCCCGCGCATCGTATGCCGAGGCGAGGCCGGATATGTACCTCCGGAACGGTTCCGGCGCCCGGGTGCGGCGGGTACGCTGCCAGAATCCGATGATTATGGGGGTCGGCAGCAAAAGGGGTGGTGAGTCGTGCAGACCAAGACCGATGAGATCGCTGATCGAATCTATCGTTTCTCCACCTTCGTTCCCGAGGTCGGGCCCAGCGGGTTCACCTTCAACCAGTTCTTCGTCGATGCCGAGGAACCGCTGCTGTTCCACACCGGTATGCGGTGGCTGTTCCCGCAGGTGTCCGCGGCGATCGCGCGGATCCGGCCGGTGGAGCAGCTGCGCTGGATCACCTTCGGTCACGTGGAGGCCGACGAGCTCGGGGCGATGAACTCGTTCCTCGCGGCCGCGCCGCAGTCGCAGGTGGCGCACGGGGTGCTCGGGTGCGAGGTGTCCCTGGACGATATGGCCGATCGGCTGCCGCGGCGGCTGGCCGACGGTGAGGTGATCGACCTGGGCGACCGGCAGGTTCAGCATCTGGACACGCCGCACGCACCGCACAACTGGGAGTCACGGGTGCTGTACGAGCAGACCACCGGCGTGCTGTTCTGCGGTGACCTGATGACGCAACTGGGCGACGGTCCCGCGCTCACCGAGGCTGACCTGGTGGGGCCGGCCTCGGTCGCCGAGGACGTATTCCATCAGACCTCGCTGGGCCCCGCGGTGCCCGCCGCGCTGCATCGGCTGGTGCAACTGCGGCCGACCACCTTGGCGATCATGCACGGGTCGAGTTTCACCGGGGATTGCGAACGAGCATTGAGCGACCTGGCGACCGTGTACGAGGATCGGCTGAACCACTGAGTTCCGCGGTGGGCGCAATGGTAGGGGTTCCGGTAGTAATCGCCGAAAAACCAACGGATATGCGTAGTCGGTAACCGATCGCTGGTGAGGCTCGGTTCGGCCTGCGGTGATGGCTGATTGCTGGTTGGCTTGGCTCCCAACGCTATTGGCTGGTGTGGGAGGTCGGGTTCGTGGCGACGCGGGTGTTCGCGGATGAGGAGTTGGCGCGTCTGCGGGAGTTCCCGGAGATCGGTCGTGAGGAGCTGTTCCGGTTCTTCACGCTCTCGCCTGCGGATCTGGCGTTCGTCGATCCCGGTCGCGGCCGTGGTCCGGCCGATCGGCTCGGGATCGCGGTCGCGTTGTGCACGTTGCCGTGGCTGGGATTCGTGCCCGATCGTGTGGTGACCGCCCCACCGGTCGCGGTAGCGCGCGCCCGGCTGAGCAGTTGCGGGTCGACGGTACTGAGATCCGTTCCTATGGTCGCCGCGCCCAGACCCGCACCGACCACCTGCGGCTGGTCGCCCAGTACCTCGGGTGGCGGGCTGCGGGTGCGCTCGAACTCAAGGAGCTCGACGAGTTCCTGCTCGCGCGGGCGATGGAACACGACTCCCCAACCCTGCTGTTCCGGTTGGGATGTGAGTACCTGATTTCGGCGCGGGTGATCCGGCCCGGCCCGGTGAGCATGGTCGAACGCATCGCCCACGCCCGTGAGCAGGCCCAGCGCGAAACCTACGACCGCCTGGCGCACGAGTTCACTCCGGCGCGTTGTGCGGAGTTGGATGCGCTGCTGGTCACCGATGCCTCGCTGGGGGTGTCGCGGTTGCGGTGGCTGGCGACCGGGCCGGTCGAAGCTTCGGCGGCCGCGGTGTGCGCCGAGGTCGACAAACTGGCGTTCCTGCGTGGCCTGGGCGCGGATCGGCTGGATATGTCGGTGCTGCCCGCCGAGCGCCGCCGGTTCCTGGCGACGATGGGGCGCCGGTTGACCCCACAGGCTCTGGAGCGCCGCGATCCGCAGCGGCGGTATCCGATCCTGCTCACGGTGTTGGCGCAGTCCGGTACCGACGTGCTCGATGAGGTCGTGGCGTTGTTCGATCAGGCGATCTCGGCGAAGGTCGGTGCCGCCGAACGCCGGATGCAGCAGGAACTGGCCGAGCGCGGCAAGAGCGCCAGGCCCTGCTCGACGACCTGTTGGCCATCGTCACCGATCCTGCGGTGGCCGATGCGGAGATCGGTGCGCTGATCCGCGACGATGCGATCGGGTGGGAGCGGTTGCGGGCGGCGATCGCGCAGGCCAAACCCCGGTTGCCGCGTGATCACGGGCATCTGGCCGCGCTGGATTCCTCCTACAATTACCTGCGCGAGTTCACTCCCGCGGTGCTCGCCACGGTCGGTTTCGCCGGCGGCACCGCCGCGTCCGAGCTGCTGATCGCGGTCGCGATGCTGCGCGAGCTCAACGCCACCGGCCGGCGGAAGGTGTTCGATGAGGCCCCGACCGGGTTCGTGCCCGCGAAGTGGCGCGGCTACCTCGATCAAGCCCGCAAATCAGGCAGCGCGACGGCGTATCGGCACTACTGGGAGCTGTGCGTGCTGCTGGGCCTGCGGGATGGGCTACGCAGCGGGGACGTGTTCGTGCCCGGCTCACGCCGCTATGCCGACCCGGCCGCCTACCTGCTCACCGGCGAGCAGTGGGCTCCGCAACGCGACGAGTTCTGCCGCCTGGTCGGCCGTTCGGGCGATCCGGGCGTCGCCCTGGCCGCTGTGGTCGAGGAACTGCACACCGCAGTCGGTGAACTCGAGACCGTGCTCGCCGACGGTGAGGGGCCGGTGCGCCTGGACGGGGATTCCGGGGATCTGGTCATCTCGCCGTTGACCGCTGAGGATGTTCCGGCCGAGGCGGTCTCGCTCAAGGCCGAGCTGACCGAGATGCCGCCGTTCGCGCCTATCGTGTCGTTGCTGATCGAGCTGGACAAGCGGACCGGCTACCTGGACTGCTTCACCCACGCGGGCGGACAGGCCACCCGTACGCCGGAGTTGAAGCGCAACCTGATCGCGGTGCTGCTCGCGCACTCGACCAACCTCGGGTTGACCAGGATGGCCGAGGCCAGCGGCATCTCCTACGACATCTTGTCCTGGACCGACGAATGGTATGTGCGCGAGGAAACCCTGCGCACGGCCAACCTGGTGCTCATCGATTACCACCAGCGGCTCCCGCTGACCCCGGTGTTCGGCGCCGGGACGCTGTCGTCGAGCGACGGACAGCGTTTCCCCACGGGCGGGAAATCCACGACGGCGCGGCCGATGAGCCGCTACTTCGCCCACGAGGGCCTGTCGACCTACACCCATGTCACCGGCTCCCACGCCACCTACGGCACCAAGGTCATCGTGGCCACCAAACGCGAAGCCCACTACGTGCTCGACGAGATCCTGGGCAACGCCACCGATTTGCCGATCACCGAACACGCCACCGACACCCACGGGGTCACCCTGGTGAATTTCGGGCTGTTCGACCTGCTCGGGATGCAGCTGTCCCCGCGCATCCGGGACCTAGGCCGCATCACCCTGTACCGGCCGGGCCCGCGCGCCGCGTCCGAGGAACGGTTCCCGCACGCTGGCCCGCTGATGACCCGCAAGGCCAACCTCGAGTTGATCGCCGAGCACTGGGACGACCTGCTCAGATTGGCCGGATCGTCGAAATTCGGGCACGCCACCGCGTCCCTGCTGGTCGGCAAGCTGTCCGCCTCCGGACGCCAGAACACCCTGGCCGCGGCACTCGAGGAGTACGGGGCGTTGCGGCGCACAATCTACGCCGCGAAATACCTCTCCGATCCGGACTACCGGCGCAAGATCGCCCGCCAGCTCAACAAGGGCGAATCCCTGCACGCCCTTCGTCGCGACCTGCTGTATGCGCACGAGGGGATGATCCGGGCCCGCCAGCTCGCCGACCAGACCGAGCAAGCGTGGTGCCTGACACTGGCGACCAACGCCGTAATCGCTTGGACCACAGAGTATTACGGGCTCGCTGTGGATCAGATGCGCCGGGCCGGACGCCGGATCGACGACGATGTCCTGGCGCACATCAGTCCGGCGCACAGCGAGAACATCAACTTCTTCGGCGCGATCGAAGTGGACATCGAGGCCGAGCTGGCCCAGCTTGGCCCGACGGGCTACCGGCCGCTGCGGGTGCGCGACACCTTGTTCTGAGCAGCCTTTACCGCGTTGTCGGACCTCTCAATTGCGAGTTGGGTTACGGGCTTCAGGGGTCGTGCCGGTGGCCGAGGTGGTGTGGTCGGTGGCGGCCCAGCTGGCGAGCAGGGCGAGGTTGTCGGCCGATTCGGTGGCGGGTTCGGCGGTATAGGCGGTGAGGATCAGTCCGGGTGCGGCGACGAGTTCCATGGAGTCATAGGCGAGTTCGAGGTGGCCGACGGCGGGGTGGTGGAAGGTTTTGATGCCGCCGCGGTGGATGCGGACGTCGTGGGCGGCCCAGCGGGTGCGGAAGGCTTCGCTGTGGGTGGCCAGTTCGCCGATCAGTGCGGTGAGGTCGGGATCGTCTGGGTTGCGGCCGGTTTCGGCGCGCAGCAGCGCGACCGCGATCGCGAGGGCGCCGTCGTGGTCGGGGTAGAAGTCGCCGGCGCGGGGGTCGAGGAAGTCAAAGCGGGCGATATTGCCGCCGTGGGCGGGATTGTCGAGAACCGGAGAGTAGAGGGCGCGCCCGAGTTGGTTGCTCGCGAGGATGTCCAGGCGGCCGTTGCGGACGAACGCCGCGGTGCCGGTCATGGAGTCCATCACCCGCTGCACACTCGCCGGTACCTGAATCTTGGTGCGGCGGCGAGGGGTGCGCGCGGGTTTGGCGGTGCGGGCGAGGTTGAGCAGGTGCTCGCGCTCGGCCTCGGTGAGCTGCAACGCACGGGCCACCGCGGCGAGGACATCCTCGGAGACGCCGTTGATGTGGCCTTTCTCGAGGCGGAT
Source organism: Nocardia miyunensis NBRC 108239 (assembly GCF_001613065.1). GTDB lineage: Bacteria > Actinomycetota > Actinomycetes > Mycobacteriales > Mycobacteriaceae > Nocardia > Nocardia miyunensis. The sequence goes on along the minus strand of NZ_BDBQ01000107.1, from coordinate 42,368 downwards.
GTACCAGTCGGTGCTAACGCCGGCGAGCACAGCGACTTCTTCGCGGCGCAGCCCCGGCACGCGGCGTCGCCCGCCCGCAGGGAGCCCTACCTGTTCGGGGGTGAGCTTGGCCCGCCGCGTTGCCAGGAAGTCTCTGATCTCGGCTCGGTTGTCCACATCACCCACGGTACGAGGACTGCAGCAGAAAGGGAGGTTGAATCACTACCCCCCATAACGCGCCCTCCCACCCTGGCGCGAACAGCGGTTTCCTGGATGCCGTGACCACTTCCTCCACTCCAGTGCACCCGCCGGTGACACCGGCGCACGCCCACGCACCCGGCCCGGTTTCCGGTGCTGGTCATGCCCGATCGGCACTGGCAGCGGCCGTGTTGGGGTTCTTCGTCGTCACCCTGGACGCGGTCGTGGTGAACGTGACACTGCCCTCGATCCGCGCCGACCTCGGCGGCGGGGTGGCGGGGCTGCAATGGGTGGTCGACGGCTATACCCTGATGTTCGCTGCACTATTGCTGACGGCTGGGTCGGTGAGCGATCGCATCGGTGCCCGCCGCGCGTTCTCGACCGGAACGGTGGTGTTCGTGCTGGCTTCGACCGCATGCGGTCTCGCCCCGGCCCTGCCTGTCCTGGTCGGTGCGCGGTTCGTGCAGGGCGCCGCGGCCGCGGCGATGATGCCCGCCTCGATGGCGCTGATCCGCCAGGCATTCCCCGACTCTGCGGCCCGGGCGCGGGCGGTCGCGCTGTGGGCGATGGGCGGCGCGGTCGCGTCCTCAGCGGGCCCGGTCCTGGGTGGGGTGCTCACCATGGTCGATTGGCGGCTGATCTTCTTCCTCAACGTTCCCGTCGGCGCGCTGGCGTTGTGGCTGGCCTCGCACACGCAGGCGAGTCCGCAGCGGGCGGTGCCGTTCGATCCGGTCGGGCAGCTCACCGGCGTCGTCGCCATGAGCGCGTTGACGTTCGCTGCGATCGAGGCCGGTAGCCACGGGTTCGGCTCGGCCACAGTGCTTTCGGCGTTCGCGCTCGCCGCTGTCGCGCTGGCCGGGTTCGTCACCGCCCAACGGCGGGTGGCGCACCCGATGCTGCCACGGGGCCTGTTCGCCTCCCGCACGGTGGTGATCACGGTGGTCACCGGGTTCGCGTTCATGGTCGGCTACTACGGGCTGCCGTTCGTGATCAGCCTGTTCCTACAACAGCAGCGCGGCCTGTCCGCCCTGCACACCGGCCTGGTCTTCGTGCCGATGATGCTCATCGGCGCCGCGCTGACCCCGTTCTCGACCCGATTCCCCCGCAAACCGACCATCATCACCGGACTCGCCCTGATGGCCGTCGGCCTCGCCGTCCTCGGATTCACCTCCGCGTCGATCCCGCTGTGGGCACTGGCCGCGCTGATGATGCTCGTCGGGCTCGGCGGGCCGACCGTGTCACCACCGGCGACCGCGGTCCTGCTCGACGCCGTTCCCGCCCAGCAGGCCGGGGTCGCGTCCGGAGTGTTCAACACCAGCCGCCAGATCGGCGGCGCGCTCGCCGTCGCCGTGTTCGGCGGACTGCTCACCCACCCCGACACCTTCATCACGGGGGTGCGCACCAGCCTGCTCATCGCCGCCACCGTGCTCGCCACCACCGCGGTTCTAGCACTGTTGCTGCCCTCCACCAAGGAGACCTCATGACCGAAACCACATGGATACCAGCCGATCTCGCCCGCTGGGGTGACACTGAGGAAATCCGGATCAGCACCCGCCGCGCCGACGGGACACTGCGAGGGTTCGTGCCGATCTGGATCGTCGCCGCCGACGGGAGCCTGTATGTGCGCTCCTACCGCGGCACCGACGGCGCCTGGTACCAGCACGCGTGCCGCAATCCCGCAGGCCGCATCCACGCCGATGCCATCGACCAGGATGTCAGGTTCGCCGAGCCCGATCCTGGCGCGCGCACGGCGGTTGATGCCGCCTACCGTGCCAAGTACGCCCGCTACAGCGACAGCTACCTGCGCCCGATGCTCACAGACACCGCCGTCGCGGCCACCCTTCGGCTCGACCCCCGAACCACGACAGCGCAACACCACGAAAGGAAGCAGTCATGACCGAGGAACAGAACACCGGCTGGAAGGGCGGGCAGCGCGCGTTCGGTGACTTCGCGCCCGGCCTGGTCCACTACACCGACAAGGTCCTGTTCGACGAGGTGTGGGAACGCGAGGGCCTGCCCAAACGTGACCGCAGCCTGATCACCGTCGCCGCGCTCACCGCGATGGGCAAAACCGATCAGCTCACCTTCCACCTCGACTACGCCCGCCGCAACGGCGTCACCGAGACGGAGCTGAAAGAAGCGATCACCCACCTCGCCTTCTACACCGGCTGGCCCAACGGCATGAGCGCGATGACCGTCGCCAAACAGGTCTTCGACCACTGAAGAACACGCCATCCAGGATGAACAGAACAGGAGACACCGTGAGCACCAACGGATTCGACCAGATCTTTCCGATCGGGGAGACCAACGACGCCTACGCGCAGTACTTCATCGGCCAGAGCTACAACGCGCCGTTGACCGGTGGGAGCGTTCCCGTCGCCAACATCACCTTCGAGCCCGGCTGCCGCAACAACTGGCACATCCACCACGGCGCGGACGGCGGCGGCGACCAGATCCTGCTGTGCACGGCCGGGTCGGGCTGGTACCAGGCCCACGGCGAGGAACCGGTCAGTATGGAGCCGGGAACGACGATCCGCGTCCCGGCGGGCACCAAGCACTGGCACGGGGCCAAGGCCGACTCGTGGTTCTCCCACCTCGCCTTCATCACCCCGGGCCACAACGTCAGCAACGAATGGCTCGAACCGGTCACCGACGAGGTGTACGGCGAGCTGCCGACGACGAACGGAGACAACGCATGACTATCCTGACCGAGACCTACACCCTGTCCAACGGTGTCGAGATCCCGAAGCTGGGCCTGGGCACCTGGTTCATCGACGACGACTCCGCCGCCGACGCAATCAAGTCGGCGATCGAGATCGGCTACCGCAACATCGACACCGCGCAGGCATACGGCAACGAGCGCGGCGTCGGCGAAGGGGTCCGCGGCGGCGGCATCCCGCGCGAGGACCTGTTCGTGTCCACCAAGCTCGCCGCCGAGATCAAGGACTACGACCGAGCGGTCGCCGCGATCGACGGCTCCCTGGCCACCCTCGGGCTCGACCACATCGACCTGATGCTGATCCACAGTCCCCAGCCGTGGAACGACTTCCGCGGTGGTGACTACACCGAGGGCAACCGCGAGGCATGGCGTGCGCTCGAAAACGCCTACCAGGCCGGCAAACTCCGCTCGATCGGCGTCTCCAACTTCGAGCAGCACGACCTCGACAACATCCTCTCGGCCTGCACCGTCACCCCGCAGGTGAACCAGCTGCTCGTCCACGCGGGGAACACCCCGACCGAGCTGATCGCGTACTGCGAGGACAACAACATCCTCGTCGAGGCGTACTCACCCATCGCCCACGGGGAAATCCTGAACAATCCCGACGTCGCGGCGATGGCCGATCGGTACGGGGTGAGCGTTCCACAGCTGTGCATCCGATACACCCTGCAACTGGGAACCGTCTCACTGCCCAAGACCGCCAACACCGACCACATGCGCAGCAACGCCCAACTCGACTTCGAGATCACCGACAACGACATGGGCGTCCTGCGAAACTTGCGCGCCCGCGACTACGGCGAGCACAGCGTCTTTCCCGTCTACAGCGGCAACTGACCCACCGCAATCACTACCCCGGATAATGGTCTGTTATCCGGGGTATCGTGAGACCCGACCTGCGGCGGACCCGCCGCCGCGCCTACGCGAAGCGACCCCGTTATCCGGGGCAAGTCGGAAACGGGGAACCGATCGCCGCGAAAGTGACCCGGCTGCGCACCGCGCCGACCCGCACCCTGCGCACCGCCGCCGAAGCGTTCCTCGACACGATCGGCCCGGCGAACACCCGCCGCTCCTAAGGCATCGCCATCGTCAAGACCGTCGACCAGATCGACGGCCGCGCCCGGACGGGCTGATCGGGCCCAGCCGCGCCCTGGGCTCGGTCACCGACGCCGAGATCGGCGCCGCACTGGAATCGCTGTGGGGCGCCGCGGCGGTGTGGGGCGCCGCGGCGGTCAACACCTGGAACGCCCGTCGCGCCGCGGTCGGTAAATGGCTGAGCTGGTGCTCCGAGCAGGGCTGGACCGCACCCCAGGTTCCCGTGTCGGCCGGGCGGTCGACGCCGCCGGACTCCGATACTCCGGTCCGCTCTCGGACGGCGATCGATCGACTCATCGGCCGCCGAGAGATCCACGTGCGGGAGAAGACGCTGTGGCGGATGCTGTACGAAACCTGCGCCCGCGCCGAGGAACTGCTCCAGCTCAACATCGAAGACCTCGACCTGGCCGCCCGCAGCGCGCCGGTGAAGCCCAAAAGCGCCAAACCCCGCACCCGTCGGAGGGGCGCCGCGCACCACGAACACGTCCTTGAGACCGTGTACTGGGACGCCGGCACCGCCCGGCTGATCCGCGGCCGAACCTGCGGCCCGGTGTTCGTGGGCCACCGCCGCCCGGGGCCCGGCAAGTACCTCGGCGAGCGTGACGTCTGCCCCGACACCGGACTGGCTCGGCTGTCCTACGACCAAGCCCGCGACCTGCTCGCCACCGCCACCGCCGTCGACGGGACCGGGACCGGCTGGGATCTACACGAACTGCGCCACTCCGGCCTGACCCACCTCGGCGAATCCGGGGCCAGCCTGCTGGAACTGATGGCCAAGTCCCGCCACCGCAAAGCCGAGAACCTGCGCCGCTACTTCAAACCATCCCCGCACGCGATGCGCGAGCTCACCGCGCTACTCGGCCCGGACACCAACCGTCGCTGACCAGCAGCTACGCCATATCCGTTGGTTTTTCGGCGGTTACTACCGGAACCCCTGGTATTGCCGCCGTGCGGTATTCGACGGGCGGATCGGGAACGGGTGATCGCTCCGGCAGTGTCGCGCACGTGGTTCGCATGGTGTCCTGGTACGCGGCCAGTTCATCGAAGACGTGGTCGGCGAGTGTGCGCTCGTCGTCGGCGGCGACCCAGGTCTCGTAGCCGGAGTAGTAGGCGCGTATCGCCGTATCCGCGAGCAGAGCGGCCAGGCGGGTGTCGCCGATCCGGTCTGCCAGCGCTTGTTCGAACGCCGAGGTGATGGCCGAGCGTTTGAAGATCGCGCGTTCGCGCAGTTCCTCGCTCGAGGCGATGATCGGGTCCAAGGTGCGTCCGGTGTCGCGGCGCTGCTGGGTGTGTGTGCTGGACAGCGCGCGCAGGCCCGCGGCGATCAGCTCCGCCGGGGGCGCATCCGCGGGGGCGTCCTGGACGCCGGCTGTCACTAGTGCGACGAGGGCGCCCTGTCCTTGGAAGATGATCTCGCGTTTGTCCGGGAAGAGGCGGAACAGCGTGGTTTTGGTGAGTCCGGCGCGTTCGGCGATCTGGGCTGTGGTCGTCGCGTCGTAACCGTGCTCGGTGAACAGTTCCAGTGCGGCGCGCAGTAGCCTGCCGCGCGCGTCCGGTTCCCAGCGGCCCATACGCACATCCTAAATGATGTGACTCGGTCATATCACCGCTAGGCTGATGTTACTCAGTCACATCACTTGGAACGTTCGGCGGCAAGCCGACCTCATCGCGAACGGAAAGCAATATGCGCGTCTTCATCACCGGTGCATCCGGTTGGATCGGAACCGCTCTGAGCCGCGAGCTGATCGCGGCGGGTCACGACGTCGTCGGTCTGGCTCGCTCGGCGGCCTCGGCGGAGAAGATCAGGGGCTTCGGCGGCACGGCGGTGCTCGGCGACATGTCCGGCCACGATCTGATCGTGGCCGAGGCAGCGAAGGCCGACGCGGTCGCGCACCTGGCCTTCAGTCTGGACTTCGCCGAGTTCGAGGCCGCCGTGGACAACGAGGTCGCGTTGCTGGACACGATCGCGCGGACGCTGGCCGGAAGCGGGAAAGCGTTCATCGCCGCCTCCGGGACACCGATCCTGGCAGGCCGATTCGCGACCGAGAACGATCACCTGGACGCCGCCGGGCCCGCTGGAGTCCGCGGCCGAACCGCGCGGGCGGTCCTGGCGCTGGCCGACCGTGGCATCCGCTCGGGACTGGTCCGGATGCCGCGCTCGGTCCACGGCGCCGGTGACCGCAACGGCCTGATCGCCGTGCTGGTGGACCTGGCCCGCAAGCTGGGCACCTCCGCGTATGTCGGCGACGGCCGCAATCGCTGGCCAGCGGTGCACATCAGCGACGCCGCCCGCCTGTTCCACCTGGCTCTCGAGCAGGCTCCCGCCGGTGCGGTGCTGCACGCCGTCGGCGAGGAAGGCGTACCGATGCGCCGGGTGGCGGAGGTCATCGCAGCGAAGACCGGACTCCCGGCTGGAGCCGTCGACCCCGAACAACTCGGCGTGTTCGGGGACTTGCTCGGCGGTGACCAGCCCGCCTCCGCGGAAGCGACCCGCGCGCTCATGGACTGGAAGCCGACCGGCCCCACCCTGCTCGAGGATCTCGAGGCCGGTTACTACACCGACTGATCACCGGTGATCTGGACGCCCGCGTGTGACGACCGGCCCAGCGTCGCGCGGGCATCCGGAGACGTGCCTGCCCCGCCTCGAGCGTCGGTGGGACCCGCAGTCTGTGAACCGGCGTGGCGCTCAGAGGTGTTTTCGGGGTGCTTTCGTCGTCTTCGGTTGCCGGGATGAGTTCGAGTGGCTCGCCGGTGAAATGGGTGGTGCGCGCGCGTGGTGCGGGCACTGGGTTTCGGCGCGATTCTACGGCTCGATCGAGACGATGAAACCCGGCCCGTCAGCGGATTCCCCTGTCGCGGCGAGGAATTCGTGAACGCGCGGTCGCTGGATGAGCACGGGTGACCTTCCTCGGGATCGCGGATCACAGGCCCAAGCGGGTCACCGCGTTGTCCTCGAGGGGGTTGGCGGTGCGGATGTAGCCGTGCACGGTGCGTGGGTTGGACCAGCGGCCCTGGCGCATGATCTCGCGGTCGCTCGCGCCGCCGAGGGCGGCCTGGGTGGCGAATCCGGCGCGCAGGGAATGTCCCGAGAACAGGGACGGATCCAGTCCGGCGCGGGCGGCGTAGCGTTTGACCAACTCGGCGACCGCGCGCCCGGACATGGGTGTCGCGCCGATGCCGCCGTGCCGCGACACCGCCGGGAACAGCGGCAGGTCCGGATCGGTGATGGTGGTGCCGGTGAATCCGTGACAGCGGTGGATCGCGGGATCCGCGGCGGGGATGCGCTCGAGCCAGGCGGGCAGTGCGCCGGGCCCGTGCTGGAAGTGGGCCTCGCGCAGGCGAATCCAATCCGCGAACGCGCACACCGGGCAGGTGTGCGGGTGCTTTCCGCGGGGCAGGGCCACGCGCTGGGCGGCGACGCCGGTGGGGTCGGTCTTGGTGGCGGGCAACTGGATCAGCAGGATCGGCTCGCCGGTGGCGTGGTCGGTGTGCACTTGAACATCACCGATGCGCAGGCCCGCGATCTCGCTGCGCCGCAATGCACCGGCGAATCCGACCAGCAGGACCAGCACGTCGCGGCGGCGGGCGGATTCGGCCGGCCAGCCCGGATCGGGCAGACCGCGCAGGAGTTGTTCGAGGGTGTGCAATAGAACCGGGCGTTTGCGGCGCGGCTGGGTGCGGCGGGTGCGGCGGATACCGCGCAGGGTCAGGCGCACCACGTCGGTGCGGGTGGGGGAGGCCAGCCCGTTGGCGGCGTGCACGGCCGCGATCGCGGCACTCTTGCGCTCCAGCGTGGCCGCGCTGAACGCCCACGCGCCATCGGGTTTGCGGGCGTCGGCCGCGGCGGCCAGGTACACCGCCACGTCCAGCGCCTCGGCGGGCAGCGCGCAGCGCCCCTCCGTGGCACACCACGCAGACCAGGCGATCCAGTCGGATCGGTACGCGCGCACGGTGTTCGGGGACTGAGAGGCCTCCAGGTACCGTCCCAGCGCCGCGGCCTGCTCGTCATCGAACCGTGCGCGTACCTGCCGCAGCGCGGCGGCATCCACCAGCACGCTGCGCACCCCGCGCCGCAACTCGGACCGGACCCGCTCGGGCACCGCGACCTGCCCCGTCGGCCCATCCTCTGGGGATTCGGCTGCTCCGTTCATCGTTCGCACCGTACCCCGCCGAGCGTGCCCAACCCGGATCGCACACCCGATCGCAATCCGAATGTGGCTGGACGCGGACATCTTTCGGCGCGCATCAGCAACGCCAGCACGGCACTCTGAGCACGTCGCCGATCAGTAACTCGTACACCATGTTCGGCAGGGTGTTCGCGCCGTTGTAGGACTCGCCGACCACGGCGTCGCCCAGGGCCACGCTGCGCGCGAATCCGGTGATCCGCCCGACGGCTCCGGCCAGCGCGACGCGGCTGCCGTTCTGCGCGAGCGTCTTCGGTGAGTTCCCCTGCTATACGCCTGTGGGCATCGTCCCAGAATGGCGCAGCGCCGCTCGCGCGTGGCGGTGCAGCCTGGCCGTAACGGTTCGGTTCGGCCAACCTCGGCAGAGCAACCGCGACGACGCCGGACTCGTCGAGGCGCGTATGTTCCTCGCCGATCCTTCGGCCGCAGCCGAGGAGTTACTGCCGGTAGGTGGACAGGAACCGGCCGATGCGTTCGATGACGGCTTCGAGGTCGTCCGCGTGTGGCAGGGTCAGGATGCGGAAATGGTCCGGGCGCGGCCAGTTGAAGCCGGTTCCCTGCACGATATGCACCTTCTCCTGCAGCAGCAGATCCAGGACGAATCGTTCGTCGTCGTGGATCGGGTACATGGCCGGATCCATGCGCGGGAACGCGTACAGCGCGCCCTTGGGTCGCACGCACGACACGCCCGGGATCGCGGTCAGGGCCTCCACGGCGCGGTCACGTTGTTCGCGCAGTCGCCCGCCGGGCAGGGTCAGGTCGTAGATGCTCTGATATCCGCCCAGCGCGGCCTGAATCGCCTGTTGCGCAGGGACGTTCGAACACAGCCGCAGGCCCGCGAGCATGGTCAGCCCCTCGAGATAGCTGGCCGCGTGCTGGGTGGGGCCGGACACCACGAGCCAGCCCGAGCGGAATCCGGCGCACCGGTATCCCTTGGACAGTCCGGAGAAGGTCAGGCACAGCAGATCCGGGGCCAGGGAGGCCGTCGCGGTGTGGGTGAGCCCGTCGTAGAGGATCTTGTCGTAGATCTCGTCGGAGAACACCACCAGGTTGTGGCGGCGGGCGATGTCCAGGATCGGGCGCAGGACCTCGGGCGGGTACACCGCGCCGGTGGGGTTGTTCGGATTGATCAGCACGATCGCGCGCGTGCGGTCGGTGATCTTGGCTTCGATATCGGCTGGATCGGGACACCAGTCCGCGCCCTCGTCGCACACGTAATGCACCGCGCGCCCGCCGTTGAGCGTGGTCGCGGCGGTCCACAGCGGGAAATCCGGTGCGGGAACCAGGACTTCGTCGCCGGTTTCGAGCAGGGCGGTCAACGCCATCATGATCAGCTCGGACACGCCGTTGCCCAGGAACACCTCCTCCACGTCGACCCCGTGTACGCCCAGGGTCTGGTAGTACTGCACCACCGCGCGCCGCGCCGGGAGCAGACCCTTGGCCGAACTGTATCCGCTCGAGGAGGGCAGGGCGCGCACCATGTCCTGCAGGATTTCCGCGGGCGCCTCGAAGCCGAACAGCAGCGGATTGCCGGTGTTGAGTTTGATGACGTGATGACCCTCGGCTTCCAGACGCGCGGCCTGTTCGGCCACCGGCCCGCGAATCTCGTACGACACGCCCGCGAGTTTGCTGGACTGGGTGAGCTGCATGAATGTCCCTCCTGGAGATGGCTTCCGCACACTGTACTTGGAAAATCCAAGTTTGCACTTGGTATTTCCAACCACTGAGCTACAGTGTGAGGCGTGTCCCGCCGAAACTACGACCACTTCTGCTCGGTGAGCCGCGCACTCGACGTCATAGGCGATCGCTGGAGCCTGCTGGTGGTGCGCGAATTATCCTCGGGCCCAAGGCGATACAGCGACCTGTTCGCCGACCTGCCCGGCATCAGCACCGATATGCTGGCCACCCGGCTGCGCGACCTCGAGCAGGACGGTATTCTGACCCGCCGTCGCGTCGGTCCCCGCGCGGCGACCGCGGTCTACGAACTCACCGAGTCCGGGGTCGCGCTGCGGCCGGTGCTCGAGGCCCTATCGGACTGGGGCGCACCGCGATTGGGCGCTCGCCGGGCCACCGACGCGGTGCGCGCACACTGGTTCGCCCTGCCGCTGGGCCGCGCGGTCGCCCGGCAGGTGCCCCGGGGCACGGTCACGGTGCACATCGGTGATGCGGTGTTCCATTACGTCATCGACCACGACACGATCAGCCACCACGACGGTCCGGCCGCGGACCCCGATCGCGAATTCCACCTCGAACTGGACGAGGCGATCGAGATCGCATTGGGCACGCGGCCTTTGAGCGGCCAGGCCAGAGAGGTCTGACCCGACCGGCAGCGAACCGGATCTGCTTGCGGCGAAACATGTTTCGGGCGATCCACATCGGCACGGTTCGAATGCTCGTCGGCTGGTCATCGTGGCACACGCGGCTGTTCGTACGGACCGGACGGGGCAACAGATCCGATCTGTGGCAGTCGGCCGTGCTGCTCGAAGCGCTGCCGATCGACCACCCGCGCTGCGTCGAGTTCGCTTGTGCGGGTGGGGTTCAGGGTCGGGCGAAGTAGCGTCCGAGGAATTCGTTGGTGAACTTGCCCGCTGGATCGTATTGTCCGAGAAGACGTTCGAACTCGGCATAGTGGTCGTAGCGGGCGCGCAGCGTCCCCGCCTCGCAGGTGAACAGTTTGCCCCAGTGCGGGCGTACCGCGAACGGGTCCAGCAGATCCTCGATCGTCGGCAGCAGGGCCAGGACCGCGGGGGTGTCGTCGATCCAGGTGAAATGGAATGCGGCCGAATCGCGTCCGGCGGCGGGGGACAGCCACAGCGGTTCCGCGGCGATCGTGCGGATCTCACACGTCTGCACGATCGGGGCCATCCGGTCGCGGATCGTGTCCAGGGCGCGGTAGGCCGCCACGACGTTCTCGCGGGGCACGAAATACTCCGACTGGAGCTCACGGCCGGTGCTCGGGGTGAAATCCATCCGGAAATGCGGCAGCCGGTGATGCCACGGGCCCGGTTCGCCCAGCTGGGCGGTGCAGTGCCGCGCGTCCATACCCGGGACCGGATGCCGCGCAGCGTCCGCGCGCCTCGCGCCGAACCAGCTCGGGCCCGGAACATCAGGCGTGCGTGGACCTTTCACCCACACCTGATCCAGATGATCGGCACGCCAGGTGGTGAACACGCTCACGCTGTAGCCCGCGGCGAGGATCTGCTGAGCGTGCTCGGCGAATTCGTCCGCGGGCAACCGGTCGTAGACGTACTGCGCCAGCTCGAAGGCGGGCACCAGATCCAGGCTCAGCGCCGTGACCACCCCGAATCCGCCCAGCCCGACCACCATTCCCGCGAAATCCGGGTGCCCGCGCCGGATCTCGATCAGATCACCGTCCGCGGTGACCATCTCCAGCCCCGACACCGACGCGGCCAGGCTGCCGTTGTGCACTCCCGAACCGTGCGTCCCGGTGGCCACCGCCCCGGCAACCGAGATATGCGGCAGCGAACCCAGGGTCGGCAACGCAAATCCCGCCGCGTGCAGGAGATCGGCGAAATCCCCGTACCGCAACCCGCCCGCGACCGTGACACACGATGCCGCGGAATCGATCTCGACCCGGGGAGCCATCCCCGCGAGCGAAATCTGTTCGCCGGTGGTGTCGGCGATCGCATTGAACGAATGCCCGCTGCCCAGCACGCGCACCCGCTCGGATTCGGCCACCAGCCGGCGCACCCCGTCCACATCGGCGGGCCGATGCACACCACGAGCCCCGAAAGCGATATTGCCCGCCCAATTCGTCCGCACCACGATCCGTCCTCTCCAGCACCCCGCCCGCATACGCTAGCGCGAATCCGAACCACCACCGCGTATCGGCGTGGGCGGGACTCGACTCTGTGCCGGCGGCGGTGCTCGCACGCGGTCCACCCGGACCCGACGTGTTGGCGTTTGGCCCGCCGCACCCACGACCGGCTGATTCGCGGGTCGTTGCGCGGAATACGACCCGCAGCAACGAGATAGGGTTCAGGTGTTCGCCACGAGCAACTCCTCCGAGGCCGCGGGACGCAACCCGTCGAGGCGGTCGCGGAAGTAGCGGTCGGCCAGATCTTCTCCCGAGACGGTGCGTGCGTCGCGGAAGCCCGCCTCGAGAGCCAGCGCGCGGATCTGCTCCGGATCGTAGAAGCTGATGAACGGCGTTCCCGCCGAACGCGCACCGCGCTCGGCGAACTCGCGCAGCATCCGCTCCTGGGCGTCGACTCGATCGATCGGGAGCATGTAGGTCATCACCAGCGTCGAACCCGGCGCGAGCGCGGAAATGCGTTGCAGGGTGGCGGTATTGGCCGCGTGCGTCAGATACATCGACACTCCGGTGGAGGCGACCACCGCCGGGCGCCGGGGATCGAAACCGGCCTCGACGAGCCGCTCCCACCACGACTCGGTCTCGAAATCGACCGGCACCAGCCGCAATCCGGGCGGTGTGCCCAGGCCGAGCTCGTCGAGGCGGCGGCGTTTCCACTCCTGCGGGCCGGGCTGGTCGACCTCGAAAATCGTGACGGCCGAAGCGATCTCGGGACGGCGCTGGGCCAGGGTGTCCAGGCCGGCGCCCAGCAGCACGTACTGCCCGAGGCCCGCGGCGGCCTGTTCGGCGATCAGATCCTCGATGAGCCTCGCCCGTGCCACGATTCCCGCGCGCATCGGCGCGGTCGAGACCGGGTCCATGTCCGGGCGCTCGCGCCAGCCGTCGTCGGGATCGACCAGGCGCAGGCCGATCTCGTCGCGCAGCACGTGCGGGGGTGCGTCGGCCTCGAGATGCAGCGCACGCCACAACGCCACCCGCGCCGCGGTGTGCTCGGGCGCGACGGTCTGCTCCCCGCTCATGCCGGATCCGCCTGCGTGATCGCCGGGGCGGCCTGCAGGGTCCACAACCGCCCGTCCGGATCACGCACGACCATCTCCCTGGTCCCGAAGTGCGTGTCCTCGAATTCGGTGACGATCTCGGCGTCACTGTCGAAGCGCACCGCCTCGGCGTCGGGCACCGCGAGGACCAGGCGGGTATCGGGCTCTTCGTGCGGGACCTCGGCGACGAACACGTATGGGCCCTGGCCGTTGCGGAACAGACCGGAGTTGTGGTCGGTGGTGAAATCGGGTTCGTAGCCCAGGGATTGCATGAACCGGGCGGCCTTACCCCAGTTGCGGGTCGTGAGATACACGGCCGCGATGCCGGTGGTGGTCACGATCGGCGCTCCTTTCGCTCGGGTGGTTGCTCGGTGGGGGAATGCTCGAGATATGCGCGCAGCGCCTCGGCGACCAGTGCCGACAACGACTGCCCCGACTCGATGGCCCGGAACTTGACCTGCTTGATCAGCTCCACCGGCAGATACACGTTGAACTGCTTGACCTCGTCTCCCACACCAGGATGCTAGCATGCTAGCAAGCTAGGAAGCAACGGCCGGAATACCCCACTCGCGGACGGGCTTGGACCGAAGGTGACCGATCACGAGATCTTCGAACTGGGCGAGTTCGCCCTCGGTGGCATCACGGTGCCCGACGTGCGACTGGCGTACACGACCTACGGGTCCCTGACGCCCGACGCCGCCAACGCCATCGTGTTCCCCACCTGGTTCGCCGGCACCCACGATTCCAACGAATGGCTGATCGGCCCCGGAAAGGCACTGGACACCGACCGATACTTCGTCGTCGTGCCGAACCTGTTCGGCAACGGCCTGTCCAGCTCGCCCAGCAACACCCCCGCACCCTACGATCGGGCCCGGTTCCCGCACGCGACGGTGCTCGACAACGTCACCGCGCAGTATCGCCTGGTCACCGAGCGATTCGGCATCACCCGGCTGGAACTGGTCCTGGGCGCGTCCATGGGCGCGGCGCAGGCGTACCAGTGGGCGGTCGCTCATCCGGACATGGTCCAGCGCATCGCCGCGATCACCGGCTCGTCGCACACCAGCCCGCACAATCAGGTGTTCCTGGAAGGGCTGCGCGCCGCGCTCACCGCCGATGCCGCCTTCGCCGACGGTGACTACCGGACCCCGCCGCGGCGCGGGCTGCGCGCGTTGTCGCGCGTATACGCAGGTTGGGGGCTGTCCCAGGCGTTCTACTGGGAGCGGCTGTACGAGAAACTCGGCTTCCCCACTCTCGAGGATTTCCTGATCGGGGTGTGGGAGAACAACTTCCGCGACTGGGACGCCAACGATCTGCTCGCCATGATCCACACCTGGGAGCACGCGGACGTCGGGCGCACACCCGGATTCGACGGCGACACCCGCGCCGCACTGGCCTCGATCACCGCGCGCACCCTGTCGATGCCCTCGCACAAGGATCTGTACTTCCCGCCCGAGGACGAGCAATGGGCCGTGCGGCACATCCCGGACGCGGAACTGCGCGTCATCCCGGGCATCTGGGGCCATCTCGCGGGGGGCGGCGCGGATCCCGACGCGGCCGCGTTCATCGACGCCGCACTGCGCGAGCACCTGGCCCGCTGACAAAAATGGACCTTTAGGTCCAAAGATCGGTATCCTCAGCGGATGACGATCACCGCCAAGGGTCAGGCCACCCGCAAGCGGATCATCGAGGGCGCGGCGGTGCATCTGCGCAGCGAGGAACCCGGCACGGTGACCCTCGACGACATCCGCGCGATAACCGGCACCAGCAAGGGGCAGATCTTCCACTACTTCCCCGGCGGCAAAGAGGAACTGCTGGTCGCGGTCGCGCGGTACGAGGCCGAGCGGGTGCTCGAGGATCAGCAGCCGCACCTGGGCGCGCTGACCACGTGGGCGGCCTGGGAACGCTGGCGCGAGGCGGTGCTGGCCCGGTATCGCGCCCAGGGCAGGCACTGTCCGCTGGGTTCGCTGATGGGCCAGGTCGCCACCACCGCCGGGACCGCCGAGGTGGTGGGCACGCTGCTGGCGCAGTGGTGTGAGCACATCCGCCGGGGCATCGCGGCGATGCAGGGCGCGGGACTGGTGAGCGACCGGATCGATCCGGACGCGGTCGCGATGACGTTCGTCGCGGCCATCCAGGGCGGTGTGCAGGTGCTGCGCACCACCGGCAGCGTGGAATACCTGGAGACCTCGATGAACACCCTCGTCGAACACCTGCGCAACGGGTGATCCGGCGCAGCATACTTTGGACTTGCTGGTCCAAAAATTGGCTCGTAGCGTCGGTCGTATGTCACGACTCTCGGGCAAGACAGCCCTCATCACCGGATCCACCAGCAATATCGGCCGCGCCATCGCCGAGGCGTACGCGGCGTCGGGCGCGCACGTCGTGGTCTCCGGCCGCGACGACGCACGCGGGCACGCGGTCGTCGAGCGTATCCGCGCCGCGGGCGGGCGCGCGGACTACGTGCACGCCGAGCTGGACGGCACCCTGGCCGCGAGCCGCGCCCTGGCCGAGACGGCCACCGCCACGCTCGGCGGCCGGATCGACATCCTGGTCAACAACGCCGGGATCTACCCGCCCTCGACCACCCCGACCGCCGACGAGGCGATGGTCGATCGCGTCTACGCGGTCAACGTCAAGGCCCCGTTCTTCCTCACCCAGGTCCTCGCGCCCGCGATGGCCGAGGCCGGCGGCGGGGTGATCATCAACCTGGGCTCGTGGGTCGCGCGCCTGGCGGTACCGGTCGGCGCGCTCTACGCCTCCACCAAGGGCGCGATGGAAACCCTCACCCGGGCGTGGTCCGCGGAGTTCGGCCCACGAGCAGTGCGTGTCAACGCCATCTCCCCGGGCGTGATCCGCTCCGGCGACCACGCGCCGGGCACACCGAGCCCGGGAGACGCGATGATGTACGGCACCCCGGCCGGGCAACTGGGCACACCCGAGGCGATCGCCGCGGCCGCGGTGTATCTGGCCTCCGACGACGCCGCGTTCGTGCACGGCACCGTCCTGGACGTCGACGGCGGCCGTACCGGCGTCGCGGTCGTCGCCGAACCCGTCCCCGCGGGCCGGTAGCGGTCAAGCCGGATCGGGTGCGCCGACCTGGCTCAACCGGCCCTGCGCCAAGCGCCGCCAGCGCCGCACCCGCACCTCGGTCAGGAAACGTGCGTCATGGCTGACCACGACGAACGCACCCCGATACGCCTCGAGCGCACTCTCGAGCTGCCCGACGCCGATCAGGTCCAGATTGTTCGTCGGCTCGTCCAGCAGCAACAGCTGCGGCGCGGGTTCGGCGAACAACACGCACGCCAGACTCGCGCGCAACCGCTCCCCACCCGAGAGCGCCCGGACCGGACGATGCGCGGCGGGACCGCGAAACAGCAAGCGCGCCAACGCGTTCATCCGCTCGGCGGCGGGCAGCCGCGGTGCGCTCAGGGCGAGGTTCTGCGCCACGGTCAGCTCGGGATCGAGCAGGTCCAGCCGCTGTGACAGGTACGCCACCCGGCCGTGGCCGTGCTGCACCCGGCCGCGATCCGAGGCCAGCGCACCGGCCAGGATGCGCAGCAGCGTGGATTTACCCGCACCGTTCGGCCCGGTCAGCGCGATCCGCTCGGGTCCGCGGATGGTCAGATCCACTCCGTCCCCGGCGAACATCTCCCGTCCGCCCAGCTGAACACCGATGCCCTCGCCCGCGAATACCGTGCGCCGGGCGGGAACCTCGGTGCCGGGCAGGTCCAGCACGATCCGCTGATCCTCGCGGATCGCGCGCTGTGCCCGATCGAGCCTGTCGCGGGCCGCGTCGACCCGCGCGGTGTGCGTCTGGTTGGCCCGCGCCGCGGATTCCTGGGCGTTGCGTTTCATGGTGCCGGCGAAGATCTTCGGCAATCCGGCATCGCCCACGGTGCGCGCGGCGTTGCTCGCCCGGCGCGCCGCGCGTTCGCGGGCCTGCTGCATTTCGCGTTTCTCCCGCTTGACCTCCTGCTCGGCGGTGCGCACATTCTTCTCGGCCACTTCGCGCGCGGCCCGCACGGCGTGCTCGTAGGCGGTGAAATTGCCTCCGTGGAAACGGATTTCGGCGGATTCGAGTTCGGCGATGCGGTCCATGCGCTCGAGCAGCGGGCGGTCGTGCGCGACCACCAGCAGGCCTCCCGGCCACTCCTCGAGCACCCCGTACAGGCGCTGGCGCGCATCGATGTCGAGGTTGTTGGTCGGTTCGTCCAGCAGCAGTACGTCCGGGCGGCGCAGCAGTTGCGCGGCCAAGCCGAGTGTGACGATCTGCCCGCCGCTGAGTGTGTCCAGGCGGCGGGTCAGCGCGATATCGGCCAGGCCGAGCCGGTCGAGTTCGGCCCGGGTGCGCTCCTCGATATCCCAGTCCGAGCCGATGACCGCGAAGTGTTCCTCGCGCACGTCACCGGATTCCACCGCGTCCAGCGCCGCCAGAACCGGTGCGATACCCAGCACCTGCGCGACGCTCGAGGTGCTGGTCAGCGGCAGGGTCTGGGACAGATAGCCCAGCACGCCCTCGACGGTGACGCTGCCGCCGCGGGGACGCAGGTCACCGGCGATCAGGCGTAGCAGCGTGCTCTTGCCCGCGCCGTTGGGGGCGACCAGGCCGGTGCGTCCGCCGGGGACGGTGAACGACAGGTCCCGGAATACGGGGGTGTCATCGGGCCAGGTGAACGACAGATTCGAACAGACGATGCGAGCATCCTGTAACAGGATCACCGTCGCGTGGCCGCCGCGTCGTTCTCCGCGCGTTCGAGCCGGGCCCGCATGCGAGTGAAAATCCTTCCCAGGCAAGCCAGTTCGTCTTCGGTGAGCTCGTCCAGGAACAGCTCGCGCACGGTGCGGGCGTGGCCGGGCGCCGCGGCCAGGAACGCCTCGAGTCCGGTGGCGGTCAGTACCGCGCGATAGCCGCGCCCGTCGCCGGGGGCCGGTTCGCGGGTGAGCAGGCCGCGTTTGATCATCGAATTGACCTGATAGGTGATGCGGCTGCGGGAGAACACCATCCGATCGGCCAGCTCGCTCATCCGCAGCCGATGCTGCGGGGCTTCGCGCAGCAACAGCAGCAGGTGATAGTCGATCAGGCTCAGTCCGCTCGAGGCTCGCAGGGCCGCGTCCACGCAGGTCTCGAGCCGCACGCTGCCCTCCAGGTAGGCGCGCCAGGCCTGCACTTGATCCGCACGCAATTCACTCGGCTCGGGCATCGCACTCCTCACTGCTACAAATCTTGATCATACGAGCCGATCGCGGTGGGCTGCCATGCTCACCCAGGCGAGACAACACCTGAAGACCTCCGCTGGATTACCGGGAATGTTCGGAAGGCGCCTATCGTTGTCAGGGTAGACAAAATTTCAACTACATTGGAGGACGTCATGCCAGCTGTGACAGCGGACACGCTGACGCTCAGCCGGGTGCCCGCACCGGATCCGGCGGTGATGTCGCAGCGCCCCGTCCGATCGGTGACGACCGCGCCGACCGGATTCGAAGGTGAAGGATTCCCGGTGCGCCGCGCATTCGCCGGGGTCTCGCTCGCGGATCTGGATCCTTTCATCCACATGGACCAGATGGGCGAGGTCGAATACGCGCCAGGCGAACCCAAGGGCACCCCGTGGCATCCGCACCGCGGCTTCGAAACCGTCACCTACATCATCGACGGCACCTTCGAGCACCAGGACTCCCACGGTGGCGGCGGCACCATCAGCAACGGAGACACCCAGTGGATGACCGCGGGCAGCGGCATCCTGCACATCGAGAAGCCGCCCGAGTCGCTGGTGATCTCGGGCGGGATGTTCCACGGCATCCAGCTGTGGGTGAACCTGCCGCGGGCGAACAAGTTCAACGCGCCCCGCTACCAGGACATCCGCGGCGGACAGGCCACCCTGCTGTCCTCCGAGGACGGCGGCGCGCTGCTGCGGGTGATCGCTGGTGAACTCGACGGACACGCCGGTCCGGGTAGCACCTTCACCCCGATCAGCCTCGTGCACACCACCATCAGCCCCGGAGCCCGGCTGAACCTGCCGTGGAACCGCGGATTCAACGCACTGGCCTACGTGCTGGCCGGTGTCGGCACCGTCGGCGAGGATCAGCGCCCGATCCACAAGGGGCAGCTGGCCGTGTTCGGTCCCGGCGACGCGCTGACCCTCACCGCGGGCACCTCGGCTCCCGCCGCCGAACCGAACCTGGAAGTGCTGCTGCTGGGCGGCGCCCCGATCCGCGAACCGGTCGCGCACTACGGGCCGTTCGTGATGAACACGCGCGCCGAGTTGATGCAGGCGTTCGAGGACTACCAGGCCGGGCGCTTCGGAGTCATTCCTGCGGAGCAACTGCCGCACACCGATGGCGACCCCGCGCGGGCATGACACCGCGAGCCGGATCGCGCGGGCACGTCCCCGCCCACGCGATCCGGTAGCCCGCGCCGGGATGTCCAGGTTCGGATCGATCGTCGGACACGCCGCCGAGTGTCTGCGACGCCTCCCGGTGAACATCCACTACGGTCGGCACCGGACATCCGCCCGCGTGATCGCTGCGCAGGCTGCGGCGATTCCGGTGCGCGGCATCGCCGAGGAGAAGTGCACGGCAGTGAACCTGCCGCAGGGAAGGCAACGCACCGGCGATCGACGAAGGGGACGTCCCGTGACCATGAGCGATTTCGCGTACACCGGGTGTGACAACCTGGAGGCAATGGCCGCGGCGGTCAACTACAACACCTTCCTGATCGACACCGTCGGCAGACACCTCGAGGCCCGATCCCCTGCGCGGGTGCTGGACTTCGGCGCCGGTTCGGGCACCTACGCGGACATGCTCGCCGCACGGCAGATCGCCCCCGAATGCCTCGAACCCGACCAGGATCTGCGAGAGATCCTGCGCGCCAAGGGATATCAGGTCCTCGATCACGACCGGGAGACCGCCCGTGACGACGAGGGCTACGGCCTGATCTACACCTTCAACGTCCTGGAACACATCAAGAACGACCAGGCCGCCTCCGAACAGCTGGCCGCGCTGCTGCGTCCCGGCGGCACACTGGTCGTCTACGTACCCGCCCTGGAAGTGCTGTTCACCGCCATGGACACCAAGGTCGGCCACTACCGCCGCTACCGCCGCACCCAGCTGAACCGCATCCTGCGCAACGCGGGCCTCGAGATCGTCGAGTCCCGCTACTGCGACCCCCTCGGATTCTTCGCCACCCTGGCCTACAAGATGCTCGGCCCCGGCGACGGCACCATCAACCCGCGCTCACTAGAGTTCTACGACCGCCTCGTATTCCCCGTCAGCCGCGCCCTGCAAATCCTGACCAGCAAATTCTTCGGCAAGAATGTCCTGGTCGTAGCCACCAAAGCTTGATCGGCTCGGTGCGAGGCAGGCGCGCCGCGAACCGGTGTCGTGACGAATTCTGGCACCGAACTGCTTGTGTCAGAGCACTTTCCGATCCTTCGATGTCGTCGGTGTACCATCACTCCGCCCTGATGCGCGTGCGGCAATCAGATTTGGACCGCACCGAAACGTTCCCCGCGGGCGTGCGCGCGCTGGTCGCACGGGAAAAACCGGTGGCGATCACCGGTTTTGGCACCGCCACCTGGCACGGCGCGGCCGATGTGGCCTCGCGCAGCAACGAGATCGTCGAATACGATCCGCGCACCGGCGATCCGTGCGGCTGGACGGCGTTCACCGCCGTCACCGAGTGCTACGGCGGCAAGGGTGCGCAGACCTATTGTGGCACAAGCCTTCCGGGCCAGAAAGGGATGCCTCCGGCGGATCATTGCTGATCGCGCGGGTACTGCTCGACCTCGCGGGGACGGCACAGCAGATGCAGGTTCGCCCCGGGGGCGTAACGCGCGGCCGCCGCGAGGATTCGGGGCACGCTGCGGTGGCGACAGCGGATCATCCAGTGCCAGAACGTCAGGTTCTCGCGGGAGCGGCGCAGTGCGCGTGAGGCGCAGACCGCGAGCGGGAAGTCCGCACGACAATCGTGTCGGCGGCGCGAAGCCGGGGTTCGAGGACATCGAACGGGCCCAGATCGCAGTCCAGAATCCAGGCCGGCGACGCGATGAGTTCCCGCTGGATCGCCGCCCACCGGTCGCGGGGGAGCGGGGCCGAATCCGGTGACCAGAAAATCTCGTCCAATTCGGTGACCGGCAGTCCGGTCGCGATGGCCAACCGGCGAGCGAGCGTGGACTTGCCCGCACCGCTGCGACCGAGCACGACGACTCGTTGCACAGGGCCTCCGGGGGATTCGGATGATCGCGGGGACGCCTGTCGACTATGCCGGGGCCGGGGCGGCGGGAGCGAGCTGTGCGTCATCCATCGCGTCATCGCGGCAAGTCATCGAAATTGGTACGTCCGTACAAGCGACTCCAGTTTTCGAGGTATTTCGTAGCTGTTTCGTTTGGTTTGGTGAACGCAAACGGAAACGAAAAATCTGCCTTGTCCTCGGGACGTTCCGAGCGATCCAGGGAAAGCTGACCCCCGATAAGGTTCACTTATCGGGGGTCAGAATCTGGCGGATCGCTCTGGGGCGCATCGGGATTCGTTTCGTGTTATTGCGTTGGAAATGACGAAACAAACGCTACGATTTATCGGTGGCAACGATGTGCAACTACCCGGGATGCTCGCGAACCATCACCAAGAGCGGCGGCCCGGGGCGACCCTCGGAATACTGCGATCACCCCGAACACACTCGGTGGCGGGCCTGGCGG
Source organism: Nocardia miyunensis NBRC 108239 (assembly GCF_001613065.1). Taxonomy (GTDB): domain Bacteria; phylum Actinomycetota; class Actinomycetes; order Mycobacteriales; family Mycobacteriaceae; genus Nocardia; species Nocardia miyunensis. The sequence continues at coordinate 20,634 of NZ_BDBQ01000107.1, read as the reverse complement.
GAACGGCAACGGCTACAGCAGGAGGAGGTCGACGTATCGGCCGCGAACGTCACTGTGACGCAACAAGGTCCGGTGACCGCCGCGCGGATGCGAGCCGATGAGCTGCTCATCCAGTTCCGTACCCTGGCTGAACAGCTCGGCGGCACACTGAGTTCCGCGGTCGCCGAACTGTCCACCCTGGCCGACCCGTCCATCGCCGAGGCGCAGGTCCAGAGCGTGCAGGCCGAGGCCGCACGCCGGATCGCCGAGGCCGAGATGTCCGCGGTCGCCGCCGAACAGGCCCGTCGCGAGGCCGAACAGGCCAGGGACGCCGCCGAATCCGCGGCCGAGGACGCCGCCGCGGCCGCCGAGAACGCCGAAGCCCGCATCGCCGAAGCGCTCGCCGCCCGCGACGACGCGCTCACCGAGGTGCACAACATCACCACCCAGGCCGCCGAGGAGGTGTTCACCGTCCGCACCGAGGCCGAGACCCAGGTCCGCACCATCCGCCGCGAGACCACTGAGGACCTCGAACGAGCCCGCGAACAGGCCGACGAGCAGATCGGCCGGGCCCGCGCCGCATGCGCCGCGGACATCGAACGCGCCAAACGCGAAGCCGCACAGCAGATCACCGCCGCCGCGGCCGAACGTGACCTGGCCGTCCAGCGCGCCGCCGACGCCGAACGCGCCATCGACCGCGCCGAAGCCGCGGCCGCCGAACGGGCCGAAGCACTGTCGGACACGCGCGCCGAACTCACCCGCACCCGCACCGAACTCGCCTCCGTGCGGGCCGAGATCACCGCAGTCCGAACCGAACTCACCGAGGCCCGGCGCGCCGCGGCCGAGGACGCCGCCGCCCTGCGCGCCGCCCACACCGCCGCACTGGAGGCCGCACACCGCGACGCCGCCGAACGCCTCGCCGCCGTCGAGGACGCGCGGGCGCAAACTCTCGCCCGCGCCGAACGCGCCGAACGCCTCGCCGACGAGCTGCTGGCACGATCACGCGACGGCGGATCACGAACCGAAACCGCCCCCGCCCGAACCTGATTCGCACACCTCTGCCACGGAGCACGCCAGCGAGCGGACGGTAAGATCGCCGACGTGCTCCACGACCCACCCGAGCCCACCTCCGCGCCCGAACCGGGTATGAGTATCGGCGAGGCCGCCGCACGCACACCGGAGTCAGCGCGGGCATCTGGCCGAACTCGCGAAGGTGCGATCGACGTGTACCGCAGCCGCGTCACCACCACCGGCGACGCCGACCGGAGGTGCGCGCCACGAGACCCCGAGCCCGGAACCGCTCCCACCGATTCGCGACAACAGATCGGTGGTTGAAATGCGGACTCGCAGGTCGGGGCCTGCGACCCGCTAGGGCTCGAGATCGGTGACGCCGTTGCCGCTCGCCATGTCCAGCGGCACCGAGACCTGGTCGTGCGCGATCAACCAGACGCCGTCGATCCGGCGCATTCCGTACGTGACTCGCACCCACATGCCGTTCGTCGCCGTGCCGTTCTTCAGCATGCCGCTGAGCCGAGCGAAGCCGTGCCCGAATGCCACGTCATCGCCCACGATGAAGCGCAGGTCGCGAAGCTCATAGGTCACGCTCTCGAAGAACAGGAAAACCCTCACCCAGTTCTCGAGTTTCGCCGCCACCCCGACATGCTGCAGTGGCGGCTCGACATCGAAGGACACGACGTCGGTCGTGTAGAGCTGTTTCAGGGCGTCGAGATCCTTGGCTCGCAGCGCTTCGGCCCCCTTGTCGATCTGCCGGCGGATCCGGATTTCATCCGCCTCGATACGGTCAGCGTGTGACCGAGAGTTGTTCGGCGTCGTCATGATCGGTTCCTTCGGTGACGGTGACGGTGACGGGTCGGCGCAGCGGCGCCAAAGCGGTACTCCAGGCGATGACCTGATCCAGCGTCTTGTGCAGGGCGTCGGAATGGTGTTCGCGCGGTGTGAAGGTGGCGTTGTTCTCGAAGTCGGTGAGCAGCGAGATCGCGACCTGATAGCCCACGTCGGCCATACCCAGCGTGCTGCAGACCGTGCGCAGTTGCACCACCGCTCGCGCGCCGCCGCCCGCACCGTAGGAGACGAATCCGACCGCCTTGTCGTTCCACTCCGCGAACGCGTGATCGATCGCGTTCTTCAGCACTCCGGGCGCGCCGCCGTTGTATTCCGGTGTCACCACCACGAAGCCGTCGAACGGGGCTATCCGCTCTGCCCAGGCGCGGGTGTGTGCATGGATCGATGGGCCGAACATCGGCGGTGCGGGCTCGTCCAGGTGCGGTAACGGATGATCGCGCAGGTCGATCAGTTCGAACTCGGCGTCGACGCGCTGCGATGCCGTGTCCAGAACCCATTGGGCGACCTGCGGGCCTTTGCGGTTGGGCCGGGTACTGCCGAGGATGATTCCGATTCTGATCATTGTCCGACCTCCTGCTGTGCTGAGAACCTCACGACCTTCCGACGACGCAACGCTCGGAAATGTCAGGCCGCGTCACACATCGGGTCGCTGATTCGTCGATTTCGGTGAGGACCCGTTGACCGAAGGAGCCGACCATGACCGACCCGCACCTACCGGTGGTGATCAGTGAACGCCGTCAGCTGCTCAATCTCGCCTATCGGCTGCTGGGTTCCCTGGCCGAGGCCGAGGACGTGGTGCAGGAGACCTATGCGCGCTGGTACGGGCTGTCCGAGCGGCAGCGGCGGGACGTGGCGGTGCCCGGCGCGTGGCTGAACACGGTCGCGAGCCGGATCTGCCTGGATCTGCTGGGCTCGGCGCGTGCCCGGCGCGAACGTTATGTGGGCGCGTGGATTCCCGAGCCGGTACCCGGCCATTCGGAGTGGTTCGGGGGTCCCGCCCCGGCCGATCCCGCCGACCGGGTCACTCTCGACGAGTCGATCAGCATGGCTTTTCTCGTCGTGCTGGACGCCATGACCCCGGCCGAGCGGGTGGCCTTCGTCCTGCACGACGTGTTCCGCTACTCCTTCGCCGAGGTCGCCGAGGTCGTCGGGCGCACACCCGCGGCCTGCCGTCAGCTCGCCTCTTCCGCCCGCCGTCGCCTTCGCACCTCGCGGGGACCGTCCGCGGCCCAGCGCGGACAGGTGGTCCGGGACTTCAAACGGGCTTGGGAGACAAGGGATATCGAGGCGCTGATCGGCCTGCTCGATCCGGCCGCGACCGCGACCGCCGACGGCGGAGGCCTCGCTCCGGCGTTTCTCGATCCGATCCTGGGCGGTGTGCGGATCGCCCACGCCTGGGTGCAGATCGCCGCCCGCAACCCCGGGGTGAGCCTGCTCGAGCGCACGGTCAACGGCCAGCCCGGCCTGGTAGCGCAGCTCGACGACACCGTCGTCGGGGTCTACGCCTTCGACATCGCCGACGGCCGGATCACTCGCATTTGGGCGGTCCGGAATCCGGAGAAACTGCGGACCTGGACGCTCGGCTGAGCGCGGCCGCGGATCCGCGCGCTCACCGATTGGTCTCGGCGGTGATGTGCTCGAACAACCCGGGCAGGATGCGGGTGCGCACCCCCGCGGCCCACGGCTCGTCCACCTCGCCGACGTCCAGGGCCGCGGCGTTGTTCAGCAACATTCCGAACGCCAGGAACGACTTCACCGCCACCGGATCCAGGCCGGTGGTGGCCGAGACGGTGTCCCACATGCGGGCCATCCGGGCGCGCACCACATCGCGCACCTCGGGGTCGCCGCACGCGGCGAAACCCTGTAACTGCAGCAGCAGCGTGGTGCGCCGGTCCAGCAGGGCGTAGTACTGCGCACCCATCAGCGTCAGCGCGTCCAGCCCCTGCGTGCCGTCGGCGGCCTGGCCCATCGCGTCGGTGAACCCGTCGAACGCGTCCCCGACCAGCTCGAGGAACAGGGCCTTCTTCGTGCCGAACATCCGGAACACGTAGGCCTGGGTGATCCCGGCCTCGTGCGCGATCGCCTCGATCGAGGCACCGTGCAGGCCGTGATCGGCGAACTCGGCCGCGGCGATACCCAGGACCTGCGTTCGCCGCTGCGATCCGCTCATGCGCTGTCTCACACCCAGTATGTTACTGGTTACTAACTACTTATTTATAGGATGGTCGCCATGAACGACGATCTGTGGGCCGGTCTGGTCGATCGCTTCGCCGACGGGGCCTACGCCACCGTCAAAGGGCGGGTGCGCACCTCGGTGATCCACCGGCATCTGCTCGAACATCTGCCCACGGCCCCGGCACGGATCCTGGACGTCGGAGGCGGGGCGGGACATCAGTCGTTCCCGCTGGCCCAGGCCGGATACCAGGTGACGATCCTGGATTCGTCACCGGCGATGCTGGACAAGGCGCGCGAACGCCTCGACGCGCTGCCCGAGCAGGTGCGCGCACGAGTTGCTTTCCTGCGGGCCCAGGGGGAGCACGCCGAGGAGGCGGTGCACGGCGAACGGTTCGACGCGGTGCTGTGCCACGGCGTCCTCGGTTATCTCGACCGGCCCGAACCGTTCGTCGAACAGCTGTGCCGATGCGCGGCCGAGGGTGGGATCGTCTCGATCATGACCGCCAACGCCCACACCACCGCGGTCCAACCGGCCCTCGAGCAACGCTGGCGCGACGCGCTCGCGGCCTTCGACGACCGGCACGGGGTCGTGCTGGGACTGCCCGGCCGCGCGGACACCCCCGAGGAACTCGGCGACCTGCTGCGCGGCCACGGCGTGGATCCGGTGCGCTGGTACGGGGTGTGGCTGTTCGTGGACTGGCTCGAATTCAGCGGAGTCACACTGGATGTGCACGACACCGACCGGGTCGCGGACACGATCGCGGTCGAATACGAAGCCAGCCTGCGAGACCCGTACCGCGCGATGAGCCGCGTGTTCCATCTCCTGGGACGCAAAGCGTCGCGCTGAGGCTGCCCGCGGGCCCCGGGGATGCGCGCCTGGCGGTGCGGCCGGGCGCCTCATGGACAATGTTCGCAGTCGCACGGCCCGGGTATCAGGGGCACGGGGACCTCAGAGCCGCAGCAGATCCGAACCGGAAAGAGTGGAATCGGCTCTGCGGGTGGACCTTTCGTGCGCGGAGGCCGGATCGGCCGGCGGCACGGGGCAGCTGTGGAGGTACGTGGAACACGGTGATGTTCAGTGTCTCCCGATGCTCGGTAGGGTCGGGGCATGGCGAGGATCGCGTGGCTGGGGCTGGGGCGGATGGGTTCCGGGATGGCGGCGCGGATGGTCGACGCCGGACACGAGGTCCACGTGTTCAACCGGACCCCCGAGCGGATCGAATCGCTCGTGGCGCGCGGCGCGATCGCTGCGCCCACCCCGCGCGAGGCGGTCCGGGACGCGGCGATGATCATCGCCATGGTCGCCGACGACCCGGCCTCGCGGGCGGTGTGGCTCGGCTCGGACGGTGCGCTGGCCGGTTCGCCCGCACCCGGCGCGTTCGCGGTGGAATGCTCCACCATCTCCCGCCCGCATGTGCTCGCCCTGTCCGGGCGCGCCGCCGAACGTGGGCTCCGGTATCTGGACGCCCCGGTGACCGGGTTGCCCGCGGCGGCCGCCGCCGGTGCGCTGACCCTGTTCGTCGGCGCGGACCCGGCCCACCTCGACGCGGCCCGCCCGCTGCTGGAACCGTTGTGCACCAGCATCGTTCGCTTCGGTGAGGTGGGTGCGGGCACCTCCTACAAGCTGATGCAGAACCTGCTCGGCTCGATCCAGATCGCCGCCACCGCTGAGGCCCTGCGCACCGCCGAACTGGCCGGACTGGACCTGCCCACGGTGGTCGACACGCTTTCGCGCGGTGGCGCGGCCAGTCCCACCGTGGTCCGTGTCGCCCGGCTGATCCTGGACGACGCACACGAGCGCGACATCAGCTTCACCGCCGCCCTGCGCCTGAAGGACACCCGCCTGGGCGTGGCAGCCGCCGACGCGCTGGGCACCCACGCTGCCCTGGGCCACACCGCCCTGGACATCTTCACCCGTCTGGTCGCCGCGGGGCACGGCGAACTCGGCGAGACCAAGGTGATCGATCTGCTGCGGGAGTAGGGCCGCGGCTACCCGTCGCGGCCGGGGGGATGCACGGTGGTGATGCCGGACAGGATCAGATCCAGGCCGTCGAGGAATTGCTCGCGGTCGTCGTGTCCGCGCAGCTGGCGGGCGACCGCGCGGGTGAACGGGTAGTCCTCGGGATCGAGGTTCTCCCAGGTGGTCGCGACGGTGTCCAGGAAATCGGGGCGGTTCGAGCCGGTGGTGGCGCGGCCGTTGGTGGCGTTCTGGCCGGCCGCGCCCAGGATGTAGTTCATCAGCGCGGAGGTCGCGGTGAACCACGCGGGCTCTGGTACGCCCAGGGCGCTGATCTCGCGGCCCAGGCTTTCGAACAGGCGCGGCGCGAGGGAGCTCGCGGGGCTTCGGGACAGCTGGGTGGCCAATTGTGTTGCCAGCCAAGCGTGTTCGTCGATCGCGTCGAAAAGGCCCAGCGCCACCGCGTGGATCCGTTCGCGCGGCGTGCAGGGTGATCGAGCGGGTTCGCGGGACAGGGCGGCGGTCACGACCGCGTCGGTGGCCGCGGCCAGGAGCTCGCCCTTGTTCGCCACATGCCAGTAGATCGCGCCGGGACCGGTGGCCAGGCGTTCGGTCAGCGCCCGGAATGTCAGCCCGGTCTCACCTGCGGTGTCGAGCAACTCGATCGCGGCCGCGACGATGCGCTCACGAGAGAGTGCCTCGGTGCGGCGCGGTGATCGGGGAGTGCGCGTGGCCATACCCCATCTTGACATGCCTGGAGCGTTGTTCCAGCATGGAATGGCGTTCCAATCATGGAACGGCATACCAGACGGGGCCGCTCGGATCGACCTCCGAGCGGCCGCATCGCGATAGGAGCCCACGATGAGCACACCGATCACCATCATCGGCGCCGGACTCGGCGGCCTGACCCTCGCGCGCGTGCTGCACGTCCACGGCATCGCCGCCACGGTCTACGAGGCCGACCCCTCATCCGCGGCGCGCACCCAGGGCGGAATGCTCGATATCCACGAACACAACGGCCAGCCCGCCCTCGCCGCGGCGGGACTGCTCGAGCAGTTCCGCGACCTGGTGCTGGAAGGACGTGAGGCGCTGCGGGTGCTGACCCCGGACGGTACGGTCCTGCTGGACGAACCCGACGACGGCACCGGCACCCGCCCCGAGGTACAGCGCGGGGATCTGCGCCGACTGCTGCTGGACTCGCTGCCGGAGGGCACCGTGCGGTGGGGGCACAAGGTCACCGGCGTGCGCGCGGCGGGACAGGGCCGTCACGAGGTGCGCTTCGCCGACGGCTCGAGCATCCTGACCGGCCTGCTCGTCGGCGCGGACGGCGCATGGTCGCGGGTGCGTTCGCTGCTGTCCGCGGCCACCCCCGAATACATCGGCACCACCTTCGTGGAGACCTATCTGTTCGACGCGGACACCCGGCATCCGGCCGCGGCCGCCGCGGTCGGCGACGGAGCGCTCATGGCCCCCGTACCAGGAAAGTCCATCCAGGCGCATCGGGAGAGCGGCGGAACCCTGCACGCCTACGTGGCGCTCGCGAAAGCGCAGGAATGGTTCGCCGAGATCGACGTCACCGATCCCGCCGCGACCGAGCGGATCGCAAGCCAATTCCACGGCTGGGCACCCGAACTCACCGCGCTGATAACCGACAGCGACACCACGCCGGTGCTGCGCCCGCTGTTCGCGCTGCCGATCGAGCACCGCTGGGCACGGGTCGCGGGAGTGACCCTGCTCGGAGACGCCGCACACCTGTCCCCGCCCAACGGCGAGGGCGCGAACCTGGCCCTGTACGACGCGGCCGAACTCGGTCGCGTCATCGCCGAGCACCCCGAGGATCTCGACGCCGCACTCGACATCTACGAGCAGGCCCTGTTCACCCGCAGCGCCGAGGAAGCGCTCGAGGCCGCCAGGGACTTCGAACGTTGCTTCGGGGAGAACACGCCGCGCAGTCTGCTCGGTCTGCTCACCGCAGCCGAGCAAACCGCCTGAGTCAGTTCACGATTGTGGGCGCCGAGCGACTGGAGGGCACGAGTTTCCGCGGTGCTATCCACTCCGCCGGTCGGATCCTTCGGAGTCCGGATCGAATCGGTGCGACCCGGCGCAGGTCCGCGGCGCAATCGCGGTGTTCCGCACGGCAGAGCTTCCGGTGGTGGCAGAACGATCCGGTGACCTCATGGCATGGCCGGTGCGCCGCGGCGCGCAGAGTCGAGGACGTGACCGGTCCGGATCACTGCCGACCGGCAGCGTGCCCATGACGGGATTCGCTGGACCGCAATCGTTTCCGGTACGCGGTCGATGCATCGATGCAGCCGGTGCGATCACGCACGACGCGCGATCGCCGGACTAGGTGCGGGTCGGGGAGACCTCGCACACCGGATCCACGGGGGCGTCCTCGCGCGGACGGGCGGTGAGCACCACCCGCGCACCGCCCGCGGGGACGTGGGTGATGTTGCGGATGCGGACGCGTTCGCCGTGCACGCCCGGTGGCAGGGACAGGGTGTAACGCGAGAGCACTTCGCGCAGTACCACTGTGCCCTCCATCAGCGAGAAGCCCGCCCCGATGCAGCGGCGCACCCCGCCGCCGAACGGCAACCACGTGTTCGGTGCGAGAGCGCCGTCCAGGAAGCGTTCCGGGGAGAACCGCTCGGGATCGGGGTGGCGGTCCGCGTTGCGGTGCGCCAGCAGGATCGAGGTCGACACCACGGTCCCGCCCGGCAGGCGCCAGCCGCCGATCGTCATCTCGCGGGTCAGTTTCCGGCCCGCCCCGCCGATCACCGTGCGTCGGCGCATCGCCTCCTTCAGCACCGCCTCGACGTATTTGTCGTCGCCGTCGAGCACGGCCCGGTACGCGCGCTCCTGCACGAGCGGATCCGCGGCCAGCTCGTGAAACGCCCACGACAGCGCCGAAGCCGTGGTCTCGTGCCCGGCCAGCAGCAACGTCACGAGCTGATCGCGCAGCTCCGCGTCCGAGAGCGGAACGTCGGTGGCATCGTCGCCGGACCCCACGGCCAGCAGCCGCGAGAGAACGTCCGCGCCACCGGGATCGGGATCGGCGCGACGACGCGCGATCTCGCCGTACAGCAACTCGCTCAACGCATCCTGGTTCTCGCGCATACGCCGCCACGGGCCCAGCGTCTGCAGACGCGGCCAGATTCCGCCGAACAGCATGAGCGGGTTGATGTTCACGATGCGGCGCAACCGCGGCGCGAACAGCTCACGCCGGCGCGGATCGCTCACCCCGAACACCACCCGCATGATCACCTCGAGGGTGAGATCGTTCATCCGGTCCAGGGTGTGCAGGGCGGCGCCCGGCGTCCAGGAGTCCACATGTTCGGTGGCGATCTGTTCGACCAGTCCGCGATATCCCCGCAACGCCGAGGCGGCGAAGGCGGGCATCAGCAGTCGGCGCGCCCGCGCGTGCTCGGCCTCGTCGGTCAGCAGCACCGAATGCTCACCCATGACCGCGCCCAGCACCCGATTGCCTTCTCCGGCATGCATATCGGCCGGATCACCGGCGAACACCTCCCGGATGTGCTCGGGCCGGGAGAACACCACCAGATGCTCGGCGTACGGGGGCAGCAGGCGCAGGGTGAACACCTCGCCGTAGCGGGCGCACATCGCGGTGAGCAGCCGCGGTCGCGCGGTCGCGTACAACAGCGTCTGCGCTATCCGCGGCAGCCGCGGGCCGGGGGGATATGCGGTGCTCACCAGCTCATGCCTTCCTCTGGGACGCCCCCGCGACGGGACGATCGCCGCGTGTCGACTACCACGGTACGTTCCATGGGGCCGGACTGTCGCCGCGGATCGGGCCCTCCGGTGCACGGCATTCCGCAGCCGATGTGAGCAATCGTGTGGCGACTGCAATGTCGTCGTGATTTTCCTGATATCCATCGCATTACCGACAACTCGGACGATGATCACGCAAATATTAGGCAACACGCCGATGGTGCTCATACGATGTCGCTATGCCCACCTTCAGAGTGGCCGGGCGCACCGATGTCTTCATCGGTGAGGCCTGGCAGGCGGCGTTGGCGATCGGCTGTGCATCGGTGGGGCTGGGGGTGGTGATGATGGTGTGGCCCAACAAGTCCGTCACGATGTCCGAGCTATTGTTCGCCGTGGCCATGATGCTGACCGCGGCCTGGCAGATGGTGCTCGCGTTCCGCGGACGCATCCGCCCCGGACTCAAGATCGTGGAGTTCGGCACCGCGCTGGTGGCGGTGCTGCTGGCGATGTGGTGCCTGCGCAGCGGGGACTGGGCGTCGCTGGTCGCGCTGTGGCTCGGGCTGGGCTGGGTGATCCGCGGCATCGTCCAAGCGACTGTGGCGGTCTGGTCGGACCAGCTGCCCGGCGCCGGCCGCCAGGAGATCGCCGGGCTGCTCACCCTGCTGGCCGGACTCGCGGTGGTCACCTGGCCCATCGACACCCTCGACGCCCTCGCGGTGCTGGCCGGGGTATGCCTGATCCTGTTGGGACTCAGCGAGATCCGCATCGCCACTCGCATCGCCCGGCCCGAAGCCGTCCCCGAGCACGTCGGCGTGCAGGGGCTGCTGCGCTCGCAGTCCTGACCCGCGTGCGTTGCCGCGCCGAAGGATTCCGGTGCACGTCGTACCGTCGAGAGCATGGCCGTCATCCACCACACCACGCTGATTCCGACCAAACTGGATAACACCCCGGACCCCGACATGGATATCACTCGTGCGGCCTTCGATGCGCCGATCATCGTGCGCGTCAACCGGATTCCCATAGACGGCGCTCCGCAGGGCCGGTGCGGGCTGGCCAGCGGCCCGTGGCGCACACCGGAAGGTCGCGAGGCTCGCGGGGCGCTGCTCGAGGCGATCACCGTGGACGAGAGGAAATGACGATGGTGAGCAGGACGAGGATTTTCGCGGTGGCGATGGTCTGCGGTGCACTCGGTGCGGTGGCGGGATGTTCGTCCGCCACGACCGGGGCCGCGGCGGCCGAGACGAGCGCGAGCGGCACGAGCACGGGCGGGCCCGGCACGGTAACCAGTGTCGCTGCCACATCCGGTGGTGATTCGTCCGCCGCGGCCGATCCCGGTGGGGCGGTGCGTGCTTCGGCGACCCCGGCGGCGATCGCGCCGTGCGCGGGCGGGCAGTTGGTGATCAGCGGACAGAGTCTGGGTGCGGCGGTGATGCATCGCGGCGTGCAACTGAGCTTCGCGCTGGCAGCGGGGGCCGCGCCGTGCACGCTGCAGGGCTACCCGGGCGTGGACACCGGTGCGGGCGGACCGGTCGTCCACGCCGCGCGCACCCCGAAGGGATACATGGGCGGTCCGGGCGCGGGAAACCTGGTGACCGTGCGGTCCGGCAGTCCGGCGCACGCGATCGTGGAGGCCATCGCGATGGGACCCGACGGCGGCGAATGCACCATGTACTCGACCCTGCTGGTGACCCCGCCCAACACCACCGACACCCATACGGTTCAGGTCGGCATCAACGGCTGTGAGCTGCAGGTGCATCCGATCAGCGGGTGAGTCCGGGGGCCGATGTGCGGCATCGCGTGCGGTGGGCCACGGCGGCATCGGCTGCGATTGCACCCGATGCACAGCGCCATCGCCCGTGAGGGCGTCGCGGAGGCGATGGAAAGTTATGCACGGCAACAGGGTTCGGCTGGCTGGGCGAGCGCACCGACCAACCACGGGCCGTGCCGTGTCGCCAGGACCATGGCCCACGCCTGCCGATACCGGTCATCGCCCCGTAAGCGAACGCCAGTGCGGCACTGGGGTTTCGGCTGAACCAGTCCGCGGCACGTCGGGCGGCCGTGTTGATCAGGATGCGAGCGGGTCGAGATTATCGGTCTCCGCTGGGACACGACGAGACCGCGCATGGCTCCCTCGATCGTCAAACTCTACCGGGGGCGTCGCGGTTGGCGTGGGCGATGCCGTCCAGCAGGGCGGTCAGGCCGAAGGCGAAGGTGTCCTCGGGAGTGGGGTCGGTGTCCTGGTGGATGCGTCGGGACAGGTGGGGATGCTCGCCCGCGGCCAGGACGGTGCGGATGTAGGGGGCGACGGCCTCACGCCATTGATCCTCACTCAGGCCCGTGTGGCGGTGCGCGCGCTGCTCGGCGATCTGCCGGGTGGTCGCGCCGAAGATATAGGCGCCCACGGCGTCGACGATGTGGGTGACGCGGGCGATGTCGGGGGTGAGTCCGGCGGCCGCGGCGAGGGCGAATTCCTGTTCGCGCAGCGAATTCGGGCCCAGCGCGGGACGTCCGGCGATCTGCGGGCCCAGCCACGGATGCCGCAGCAGCGTCGCGCGCAGATGGTGTGCCAGCGCGGTCAGGTCCGCGCGCCAGTCTCCGGTCCGCTCGGGTAAGGCGTGTTCGCCGCGCACCCGGTCGATCATCAGGTCGATCAGGTCGTCGCGACCGGTCAGGGAGCGGTACAGCGACGCGGTGCCCGAACCCAGGTCCGCGGCCACGCGCCGCATCGACACCGCCTCGAGCCCGTCGGCGTCGGCGATGGCGACGGCCGTGCCGACGATCAGGTCGATACCCGGACCCTGCCGTCGCGGAGCGCGCGGTTCGCGCATCCACACCAGGATCGGCTCGTCCTCGGGCATCGGGAAATCCTCCTTACCGGTGGGTGGCCGGGCGGCCATCCTTATGGCTACAGTGTATCCACACGCGAACACTGTAGCCGTAAGGGGTGGTCATGTCTGATCGGAGAGTACTCATCGTGGGCGGCGGCAGCGTCGGGCTGGCCGCCGCGGTGTTCCTGACCCGCCACGGGGTGACACCGCTGGTGCTCGAACAGCAGCCCGGCATCTCGGTGCATCCGCGGGCGACCGGGATCGGGCCGCGCACCATGGAATTCCTGCGCCAGGCCGGACTCGAACAGGCGGTCGACGACGTCGCGGTCGACATGTCCGCGGGCGGGGCGGTGAAGCTGACGATGCACACCCTGGCCTCGGCGGACCTGTCCGCGGCCGCACCAGGGATGGCCCTCGGAAGCGCTTGGAGCCAAGGCGATCCCAGTCCGGCGCGGGTGCGGGGGGTCTGCCCGCAGCACCGCTTGGACTCGGTGCTGCTGCCCGCGGCCCGCGACGGCGGTGCGCGCGTGCGGTTCTCGGCGCGGGTGCGCGAGTGCGCGATCGAATCCGGGGGAGTGAGCGTCACGCTCGACACCGGCGAGGTCATCGCCGCGGACTACCTGATCGCCGCCGACGGGGTGCGCAGTACTGTGCGCGAGCGGCTCGGCATCGGCGTCAGCGGGCCCGGCGCATTGGGCGAGCCGACCGTGAGCATCCTGTTCCGCGCCGATCTGACCCGCTACACCGGTGGCCGCCACTTCGTGAACTGCACCATCACCAATCCCGACGCGCCCGGACTGCTGGTGACCGTCGATGGGGAGAAGGAATGGATCTTCCATGCCCGCGCCGACGAGATGTCCGATGCGGCAGCACATTTCACCGATGAACACTGTCGTGAGCTGATCCGCGCCGCGGTCGGCGACGATGCGCTGCCGGTGGAGATCGTCAGTGCGCTGCCGTGGCGGCCGCGCGGGCATCTCGCCGACCGGTTCGGGCAGGGGCGAGTGTTCCTCGCCGGCGATGCCGCGCACACCGTCCCGCCGATCGGGGCGTTCGGCCTGAACACCGGGGTGGCCGATGCGCACAATCTGGCTTGGAAACTGGCGGCGGTGCTACGCGGCGACGCCGGGCCCGCCCTGCTGGACACCTACGATGCCGAACGACGCCCGGTCGCGGCAATGACCCTGGCGCAGGCCATGATCCGGCTCGCCGACCCGATACTGCACTGGGATCCCACCGCCGCAGAACGCCGTGCGGCCGCCGGTGCGCTGCACGCACCCGTGGTGCACCTGGGCTACCGCTACGATTCGGCCGCGGTGATCGACCCGCAGCCGGACCTGCCCTCCACCGAGGACGTATTCGCCGACCTGGACGGCGCCCCCGGCTCGCGCCTGCCGCACCACCGCCTCCCCGGCGGCGCGTCGACCCTGGACCTGATCGGCACGCGCTGCACCGTCATCGCCGGTAACCACCGCTGGATCGCCGCGGCCTCCGACGCCGCGGACCGCCTGGGCATCCGGATCGATTCCCACGTGATCCCGCTGTCCCACAAGGAGATCCGCCCCTGGGCCCAGACCGTGGGCATCGAACCGGACGGCGCGCTGCTGGTCCGGCCGGACCAGATCATCGCCGCGCGCATCCTCACCGCCCCGCCCGCTCCCGCCCACCTGCTACACCACCTGCTGACCCGTATCCTCGCGCGGTAGCGCCGGATGCTGCCGACCGGCGCGCGTATCCGGTCGGTGCACTGTCCGCATCGATCCTCAGCGCCAGTGCAGATCCCCGATCAACGCCGCCTCCGCACCTCCGGCGGCGAACACGACCTGTCCGGTCACGAATCGGTTGTCCGCGCCGGCGAGCCAGCAGATGAGCTCACCGACCCACTCCGGCCGCCCGGGAAAGCCGCCGAACGGTTGCGGTGCAGCGGTTTCCACCGCGGTGCGGACCTCGTCGCTCGCGAAGATCCACGCGGCCGCGGGCGTGTCGACGACACCGGAAGCGACGGCGTTGAGGGCGATACCGGCCCCTGCCCACTCGGATGTTGGGGGCAGCCGTGCGCACCCAGCGATTGAGTGCGCGCTTGGCGACGCCATAAGCACCGGCCTCGCCGCCGCCGGACGGGGACGCCGCGATGGCGGTGACGGCGGCGGCCTCGTCACCATCCAGACATGCCCGCATCACGAGCTCGTCCGCGGGCGCGAGCGACGAGGTCGACGACACGACCACGGCGCGCGGCGCGTCACTCTGCGCCAGCAGCGGCCGCAGGCCCTCCAGCGTCGCGACCGCGCCGAAGTAGTTCGTCTCGATCAGGCCGGTCCTGCCGCCGCCCGCGATCGCGAGTACCGCATCGACGGAACCGAATTCGTGCACCTGCTCGACCAGTGCCCGCCTGCCGTCCGGCGTGGACAGGTCGGCTCGGATATCGGCGTCGTCGAGGTCGCAACCGATGACCTCCCCGCCACGCCGGCGCAGAATCGCCGCGGTCGCCGCACCGATACCCGACGCCGACCCGGTCACGACATACCTGCGTCCGGCCACCCCCGCATTCGTCATTGCCCGGTCCATTCTCGTTCGCCTTCCGCCGGTGTTTCCCGCGCGGATAACTTATGCCAAGGCTCGTGACGATCAGGGCCGCTTCGGGGCAGCCGCCTCGGTTTGCTTGCCCCCCACTCGAGCCGGCGTCGATCCGGCGCCCGGCCGCAGCGCAGCATCCGGCGATCGATCGGACCGGTTGTCCCCGCCTACCGGGCGACCGTGTGCGCGAGGTAGTCCAGAGACCTGCTTACGGGGTCGGTTGGGCGGATACGGGGGTGAGGCCGTAGAGCGCATCGGCGTTGGCGTGGGCGATCTTTCGGCGATCCTCGGGGGCGGGGACGGTGTCCAGGAAATCCGGCACGCTCGTTGCCCCGAGGCGGTGGAACGGATAGTCCCCGGACAGCAGGATCCGGTCGGCGGTGGTGAAGTCCAGAGCGTGGCGTAGCAGGTGCGGGGTCAGCATGCCGCTGGTCGCGATGTGCACATTGCTCCGGATGTAGTCCGCGACACGGCGATTCAGATGCGTGGCCACATTGGAGAGGCTGTCGACCCGGTCGAGCCAGAACAGCAGCATCTCACCCCAGTGCCCCAGCACGATCCGCAGATCCGGGTGCCGGTCGAACGCGCCGCTGAGAATCAGCCGCAACGCCGCGAGCCCGGCCTCGGCGTGCCAGCCCCAGCCGAAGGTCGCCAACGCCAGATCGAGCGTCTCGCCGAGCCCGCGATAGGACGCCTCGCGCACCGCGTCCGGGGGGATCTGCGGATGGATGAACAGCGGGCGAGCATGTGCGGCCGCGGCGGCGAGCAGATCGTCGTAGGCGGGATCGTCCAGCGGGCGCTCGCCGCAGCGGCCGTAGGACATGATGCCCACGTGCGCGGACGAGGTCGCGGTCCGTTCGAGTTCGGCCACCGCGGCGGCCGGATCGGACATCGGCAAGGTCGTCATCGTCCGGAATCGGTCCGGATGACGCGCGACCGCGTCCGCGGCGCGATCGTTGGCCTCGCGGCACAGCGCCACCGCCTCGCCCGGTGGCAGGCCGTAGGTCCCCGGCGGGGCCAGGGAGATGATCTGCAGATCCACTCCCGCCGCGTCCATCGCCGCGATCCGGTCCGCGCCCAGGTCGAACAGCCGCTCGGGGATGTCGCCCCGATCGTTGAGGGCCACGCTGGCATCGAGTGCGTGGGCACGCACCGCCCGGTCGATGCCCTCGGTGGTCCAGTGCTCCTCGATGGTGACGACTCTCATCGCGCTCCTTCGCTCATCGTCTGTTGAGTGAGCATAACAGGTTCGCTCAACAGCTGTAGAGTGACCGGGTGGACGAACCGACGACACGCGCGGCCCGGCGCGCGGCCACCGCGCAACGGATTCTCAGCGCCGCACAGGCCGAATTCGGCGAATACGGACTCGAGCGCGCCACCGTGCGCGGTGTGGCCCGGCGCGCCGGAGTCGACCCCTCCCTGGTCCTGCAGCACTACGGCTCGAAGAACGACCTGTTCGCCGTCGCCACCCAATTGCATCGCGGCAGCACCGACGAGCTGGACGCCTCGAGCACCCCCCAAGACGTCGCCGAGCACCTGTTCGACATCCTCGGCGTCCGCCTGAACACCCCGCCGCCCGAGGCTCGCGCCCTGGCCCGATCCATGCTGACCGCACCCGAGGCAACTGCCGCGATGCGCAATTTCCTCGGCGAACGTATCCAGAACCTCGCCCGCGCCGACAACCGCCCCGACGCCGAACTCCGCGCCGCCCTGACCGTCAGCAGCATCCTGGGCCTGACCATCGCCCGGCACTTCCTCGAACTCGACGCGCTCACGGATATTTCCGAGGAACAGATCGACACGATCCTGCGCCCCTGGGTCACCGCGGCCCTCGACGGGCCCAATCCGCCGTCCACTCCTGAATCGTGACCCGTACATGCCGCCGATCGCCCAGGACCTGGTGCGGACCGAGCTCGGCGGTCCCGGCGAATGCTCGAAATCGATGAGATGACGCCTGGTCAGTCCCGTTGACGCACAGCGTGGGCACACCCCGGCGGGCGCTGAGGGTTGTGCGGGTGATCGGAGATTCGGCTGCATCGCCATCAACGCTCGTCACCCTCCGTGCCGAATGGCCTGCGGTAACGTCCCGGCTCGGCGGGATCCGGCCGATCGTCGCGCCGAGCGGACATGACGACCCGGCTCCGGTCACGGTTCGACGGCTGCGTCGTGTCGAGAGCGGTCGCCGTGATGAATCCGTTCAACCCTTGCCGCGTCGGCGGCGGTCGCGGGCGCCGACGATGGCCGCCGCGGTCGCCGCGACGGTGCGATCGTGATCCTCGGTCAGATCGGTCAGGGCCGCCCGGGCCGCGGCGCCGGGAATCTCCGCGAACGCCTGCGTGATTCGCAGCCGCGTCGCGGGGTCGGCGGTGCCGTCGAGTTCGTCTCGCATGGCTCGCACGATGTCGTCGGCGCGGGCGAGCGATCCGAGGACCTCCGCGGCCTCGACGTCGGAGCGGCCCGCGACGATCATCTCCAGCAGGACCGGTATCGACTCGGCCACCTGCCGCGAGCCCAGGGCCAGCGCGGCGCGTTCGCGGACCGTCGTGTCGGCGTCGTCGAGGGCCCGCCGCAGCAGCGTGGTCGCCTCGGCGGTGGGCACGGCCGCGATCGCCAGGACCGCGCGGCGGCGGACCTGGACCTGCGTCGCATCCAGACCGACGGCCAGCTCGGCCAACCCGGCACCGGCCGCGCGGGCCAGCGACCAGCGCAGTGCCCCAGCCACATTCGGGTCCTCCTCCGACAGCGCCGCCTGCGCCACCGCGGCCACCGGCAGCGCGGCGGCCGTGTTCTGCGACAGCACCGCCTGCTGACGACGGTTCCCGGACTCCGACTCCAGCCCGCGCAGCAGCGCGACGATGTTCGTGACCTCGCCCCACTGCGCCGGGGCGGCGGCATCGATGCGCTCGAGATTGCGCAGCAGCTCCTGCTCGGCGGCGATCCGCGCCCGGGTGTGCTCGATCAGCTCGCCGACCAGCGCGGCCGGCGCGAAATCGGGATCATCCATCGCCCGCTTGGCCTCGTTCAGCGACAGGCCCAGGGTTCGGAGACATTCGACGTGGAACAGGCGACGGATGTCCTGCGCGGAGTATTCGCGGTAACCGCCGACGGTGCGGCCGGTCGGGGTCACCAGACCCAGCGCGTCGTAGTGGCGCAGCATGCGGGTGCTGACCCCCGAGCGCCGCGACACCTCTCCGATCAACATCCCATCGCCTCCTCCCGTGTGCCGGAACCCTATGTGCCCGAACCTGTTACGTACACCCGCCGGGCCAGCTCGAGCGAGGGCTCGAACCCGCTGCCGGGATCGCGGCGCAACCGCTCGGTGGCGTCGGCATGAGCGCGGACCCGGGGATCACGATGATTCGCCGCGGCAGCGAGCACCGGTGTCGCGGCCTCGCCGAGCGCGGCCAGCGCCCGGCTCAGGCCCAGTTGCACCGGCTGATCGCCGCGGCCGAGCGCGGCCGCCAGATCCGCGGCGAGCGAGCCCTCGGACCCGGGCGGAACCAGAGCCGCCGCGGCCCGCCACGCGCTCAGTGCGACCTCGTCGTCCGAGTCGTGCAGCAAGCCCGACACCGCGGGCCAGGCGGCGCGGTCTCCGATCTTGGACAGGGTGTGCAGCGCCTGACTGCGCGCCTGAGCTGTCGCGGCCCCCAGCTCCGCGAGCAGCCTCGGCACCGTCACCTCGGCCGGCAACCGGCACAACGCCCAGGTCAGCATGTCCCGGACGAAGAAATCCGGTTCGAGCGCACACCGCGCGACGAGGGCCTCCGCCACACGCGGGTCGCCCAGCGTTCCCGCCGACAGCGCCGCGCGCAGCCGGACCGAGGATTCGGCGTGGGCGAGGGCGGCGATGAGGCGAGCATCCGGCTCGCCGTGGATGGTGTTCACGACAACCACCTCCTTCGCCGCCCATTGGAGTCGTTGTCACAGTGTGAAGGTCAAGCCATCCCATGGACGCGCCGACACGGACGGATTCCGGTCAATGGATTCCGCGCTGCTGGGTCCGGTGCCCGAGGCGATGCGGCCCACCGGCGGATGGTGTGCGGGAACCACTGTGCGGCAACAGCATTCAACTTCCGCCGTGGTGATCCAGGACGGCAAGGTAGCCGTCGAGTTGGGCGGCGCCGGCCAGCAGGGCGCGGGCACGGGAGGTCAGCCGGTCCTGCCAGGAATCGAGGAATACGCGCAGCGGTTCGGCCCCACCGGCCTCGCGCAGTGAATCCAGGAACCGCGCGACCTGCGGCAGCGGATATCCGCCGCGGCGCAACTCCCGTGCGATCTGCGCATCTCGCACACCGTCCGGACCGTATCGGCGGTACCCCGTCGCCCGGTCGCGGTCGGGGCGCACGATGCCGTGGGACTCCCAGGTGCGCAACGTCGCGGGGTGCACGCCGAGTCGGCGGGCCAGTTCACCGACGGTCAGCGGCTGCCCGCGCAACGGAGCCGGTGCGGTATCGGACAGCGCGGTCAGGGCCGAGGCGACGTCGGTGCGGGTATCGCGTTCGGCGACCAGCGCCAGGTGCGTGGCATCGATGAGCCGGTAGGCGGACTCGGTGCGGCCCTGGTTGATCGCGCACATGATCTCCATCGCCTGCTGATGCCCGTGCCCCCGGCGCAGGGCCAGGAATGCGCGCAGGGCCTGGGCGTGCGCCGGGGTGTAGCGCCGGTGGCCCGAGGCGCTGCGTTCGGCCGCCGGAAGGATCCCCGCCTCGTCGTAATTGCGGATCGCCTGCGCGGACAATCCGTGCTCGCGGGCCAGGTCGATGGGTCGCAGAACGCACCTCCGATTGAGCTTTTCTCTCGAAATCACCAAGTGAACTTCACCGAAATCTCACTCGATTCTTCAACGATATCGTCGAGGGTGATGTCTTTCGGGAAGGGGTATTCCATGTCCACTGCCGCCGCACTGCACACGATCGGCCGACCACTGGACGATCCGGCGAGTCTGGGCCGAACCCTGGACGAGGTGCTCGCCGCCCGCGCCGAACCGCCCGCGCTGTTCGCACTGGGCGAGCCGGTGCACGGGATCGAAGCGTTTCCGTTGCTGCGCAACGACATCCTCGCCCACCTCGTCGAGCGCGGATACCGGTCGATCGCACTGGAGACCGACGCGCTGTCCGCATCGGTGGCCGACGACTATGTGACCGGTGCGAGCACCGATATCGACACCGTCCTGGCGACCGGATTCAGCCACGGATTCGGCGGCATACCGGGCAATCGCGAACTGCTGCAATGGCTTCGAGCGCACAATGCCGACCGCGCGCCGCGAGATCGGGTGCGGTTCCACGGTTTCGACGCCCCGGTGGAATTCGCCGCCGCCCCGAGCCCGCGCCATGCATTGTGCGTGGTTCGTGACCATCTGCCCGAGGCGCTGCGCCCCGGCTCGGCCCACCGGCTCGACGAGCTGGTCGGCGAGGACGCCGACTGGACCGCCGAAGCGGCCATGTTCGACCCGGCCGCCTCGGTCGGAGACTCCGCGCGTGCGCGAGCTCTGCGCGTCGTCGCGGACGACCTGGCCAGCGCGTTGCGGCG
>NZ_BDBQ01000106.1 GCF_001613065.1 Nocardia miyunensis NBRC 108239 | reverse complement strand
GCGATCACCATCCGGCGGCCGAGCACACCGATGGTGGCGTTCACACCGACCGCGAGCACCCCGATGGCCACCGCGGGCGCGACCACGGCGTAGGGGTTGAGCAGGATGCCCGCGCTGTTCTCCCGAACCATCAGTGCCCAGTTCGTTTCCCCGATCGAGGTGGGCAATTGCAGGAATGCGGCCGTGCTGACCAGATAGGTGGCCTCGACGAACCGTAACCCCAGCTGCGTCGCGACCGTCTCGCGCAGGTTCGGCAGCACTTCTCGAAAAATCAAGTACGACAGCCGTTCTCCGCTCGCCACGGCGACCTCCACATACCCCGAGGAAGCGGTCCGCGCGGCTGCGGCCGCGAATACCCTTGCGGTGTAGGGAGTTCCGACGACCACCGCGATCACCACCAGCCCGGCCGTGCCCGATTCCGGCCACGACAGCATGACCAGCAGGATCGCCAGCACCGGCGGGGCGAGCATCAGCGCGTCGGTGGTGCGCTCGATCAGCGCGCCGATCGCGGGCCGCAACGCGGCGACCGCGCCGATCACCGAGGCGAGCCCGGTCACCAGCACAGCGATGACCGCCGCCAGCACCAGCAGTCCCCATCCCCCGAGCAGTACCCGGCTCAGGACGTCCTGGCCCAGGTGATCGGTGCCCAGCACCGCGGTCGCCGAGGGCGGCGCATACGGAATGTCCACGGGTTCGGCGGCCGGATGCGCGGCCAGGAACGGTCCGGCGACGGCCAGCACGACGACCGCGACGGCCGGTGACGCGACCGCGCCCGCGCGCGCATACCGCATCGAGACGCTCACAGCCGCCCCCGAACTGCCCACGCCCGCAACGCATCCGCCAGCAACAGCGCGAGCGTGATCACCGCGCCGGTCACCGCGACGACGGAGACGACGACCGAAGCGTCCCGGTCGGTGACCGAGCTCGCCAGCACCGATCCGATGCCGGGATAGTTGAAGATCGTCTCGACCACCAGCGCCCCGCCCAGCAGCATCCCGGCCGAGGTCACCAGCGACGCGGCGATGGTCGGTGCGGCGATCGGCAGGATGTGGTGCGTCATGATCCGCCGGGCGGGCAGGCCGTCCAGTTCGGCGGCGTGCACGTGCGGCAGGGCCGCCGCCTCCGCCAAGGCCGCGCGGGTGACGCGAATGTTCCAGCCCGACTGGGGAATTGCCAGAGCGAGCACCGGCAGCACGAGCATCGACCACTGCGCGGGCCGCCCGGCGTGATCGATCTGCGTCACCGCCGGAAACCACCCCGCACCCAGTGAGAAGACGAACACCAGCAGCGTCGCGATCACGAATTCGGGTATCGCGATCACCATCGTCGTAGTCGGCCCGAGCACGCGCGCCACCGGCCCGCGCGGGCGCATCGTCCACCAGGCGCCACCGGCCAGCGCGGCGGCGGCCGTCACCGCCAGCGCCACACCACCCAGCAGCAGGGTGCTGGGGAACTTGGTGTCCAGCAGGGCATTGATGGACGCGCCGCGCACGGTCGCGCCGAAGTCGCCGGTGAACAACCCGCCCAGCCACGACGCGAACCGGACCGGCAGCGGACGATCCAGTCCCAGGGCGTGTTCACGTGCGGCGATCTGCGCGGGTGTGGCGTCGCGGCCGAGTACCGCGGCGACACCGTTTCCCGGCAGCAGGTCTACCGCCGCCCACACGACGAACAGCACGATCAGCAACGTCGCGGCTCGCCCGCACCCCCGGGGTCGTTGCCGCAGGCCGCCGCGGCGACGACAGCACTCGCACCAACCAGACCGGCCCCCAGAAACCGCCGCCGCGACAGACTCAACCGACTCCCCCTCACCACAGAGAATATTGGACAGCATAACCTAACCCATCTGCTCGAGCGGCTGGTTGCGGTCACATCCCTACTGCGAGTCGCCAATTCGTTCCCCGCGACGCCGCCGACCGCGGCGGGCGCGCGAGAATCGCACGGCGGCGCGGGCTTACGGGGAGCGCGAGGACAGCTCGCGGAGCGGTAGCGCGATGTCAGCGCGACGGCACGGCACAGCAGCCGTTGACGGTCGGCACGATGTCCTCGGTCCGACCCTCACTCGATGGGCCGACGCGGGACCGGCCGCGCGGCCAGGTCGAACGACAAGGTCATTGCGAGACCGCGGCGACACGCAACCACCGAATATGTACAAGAGCCGAAAGTCACCGGGAACGAACCGATGTCCACGAAATCCCGATGCGCGTCGCCGCGGTCAGTTCGCCGGCAGGGCGCGGCGGCCGGTGACGGCGAGCAGGATGTCCTTGGCGGGCATGGTGATCGGCGCGCCCGAGCCGACAACGACCTCGGCGTCGGTGGCGCGCAGTTGCCGACCGGCCAGGTCGATGCCGAAGTAGGCGAAGGATTTCGGCGTCGAGCTGTTCAGTACCATGGCGATGCGCTCCGGGGGTGCCGACGGCAGGCCGAGCGGCTCGGTGATGTCCAGGCCGTGGATGACGTCGTGGCTCAGCGCGCCCGCGGCGCCGCCGCCCGGGGGACGCCACGGGTGCCGCGCGTTGTCGCGCAGCGCCGCGAGCAACTCGGCATCCGAGAGCCGGGCGGTGTCGCGGTGCGCGGCCTTGTCCGCATAACGGTCGAAGGAGAATCGGGCGGCGATCAACCCCGTCAGAAACGACAGCGGCCCGGTCCGATAGGGCATGGTCATGTGGGCGAGGACCTCCCGGATACGCCATCCCTCGCACAGCGAGGGCGTCGCCCACTGGTCGGGGATCAATCCCGCGAGCAGGTCCGCGAGACGTTCGCGTTCGGCGATCGTGTGCTCGCGTTCGGGGGTGTGGTCGTCGGTGCCGGTCATTGCCGATCCTTCCGCTCGGAGAACGTGGGTCATCACTGTTACGACCGGGACGACCGGAAATAATCGGTGTGCGATCAGATTGTCGCGGGGAGTCCGAATTCGGCGAATCTGTCCCCGCTGCCGAGGAAGGTGACCAGCTGCGCGATCGCGCCGGCGCGCGCGTGCACGGCCACCAGCGCGAAGGGACGCAGCACTCCCTGCGCATCGGGCCGGTACTGGCCCACACCGGTGACGCCGTTCATCCGGACCGGCACCATCCGGTCCCCGGCGCAGGCGTCGCTCGAGGCGAACACCGCCAGCGTGGCATCGCGGCCGGTCATCCGCCACGCGAACGGCGGCATACCCGATTCGGCGTCCGCGCACAGCACCGCGGCCAGTCCGGCGACGTCGTGATTCTCGAAGGCCGTCGTGTACCGCCGGAGCAGATCCTGGTCGGCGGCCTCCAGGTTGGGCTGCGACGCGCTCGCCCGCGCGGCGGCCAGCGTGCCGCGGGCCCGCTGCAACGCGCTGTTCGCCGCCGCGACGCTGACGCCGAGCATGTCCGCGGTCTCGGCGGCGGTGAAGGCCAGCACGTCGCGCAGGACCAGTACCGCCCGCTGCCGCGGCGGCAGATGCTGTAGCGCCGCGACGAAGGCCAGCCGCACCGATTCGCGCTGGATGGCCAGCTCGGCGGGGTCGTCGGTGTCGATCAGGCGGGCGTCGGGCATCGGATCCAGCCACCGGTCGGGCAGTACCGCCTCCGGATCGAAATCGGGCGTCGACGGCCCCTCCCAGATCAGCATGCGCCGCCGGGCCGCGCGCAGCATGTCCAGGCATACATTGGTGGCGATGGCGTGTACCCAGGTCGACAACCGGGCCCGGTTCGGATCGTACGCATCGAACCGGGTGTAGGCGCGAATCAAGGTCTCCTGCACGGCATCGTCGGTGTCGGCGGCCGTGCCGAGCAGGCGATAGCAGTACCCGGTCAGCGGAACCCGCAACGCCTCGAGTGCGCTGGAATCCATCCCCGCCTGCCCCGGCGATGAGCTCACCGGCCAATGCTAGCCCAGCCGCCCGATTCCGCTCGGCGCGGAATCACCGCGTCGATGTCGGTGTTCATTCGTAGAGTGACAGGACCGAATCGCCGAGCACACACGGACGGGAACTCATGGCCGACCAACTGACCATCATGGCGGTACACGCCCATCCGGACGACGAGGTCATCAGCACCGGCGGGGTTTTCGCGCGGTACGCCGCCGAAGGCATCCGGACGGTCCTGGTGACCTGCACCAACGGCGAACAGGGTGACGCACCCGGCGGCATCAAGCCCGGCGAACCCGGCCATGACCCGAATGCGGTACGCGCACAACGCCTTTCCGAACTCCGCGAGTCGGCGTCACTGCTGGGCATCGAGCACGTCGAACTGCTCGGCTACCGGGATTCGGGCATGGACGGCTGGGCGGGCAACCACGATCCGGAGGCCTTCCGCAACATCCCGGTCGAGCAGGCGACCGAGCGGCTCGCGGACCTCATCCGGCGGTACCGCCCCCAGGTGGTCCTCACCTACGACGAGAACGGCAACTACGGCCACCCCGACCACATCCAGGCCAACCGCATCGCGGTGGCGGCGACCACGGCGACCGGTATTCCGGACAAGCTGTACTACGCCGCGATTCCGCGCGAGAGCTCCCTCGAGATGTTCGCGGAACTGCGCGCGCGGGGCTTCGCCGATTTCGAGCCGCCGGAGGACTTCGGCACACCGATGGATCGGATCACCGCGTTCGTCGACGTGGCCCCGTACGCGCAGCGCAAGGTCAAGGCGCTCGAAGCCCACGCCAGCCAGGGCGACAGCGTGCCGTTCCTGCGCATGCCGTCGGATCTACAGCAGATGATCTTCGCCACCGAGAGCTTCACCCGCCACTTCAACCGCGTCCCCACCGCGCCCGACCAGGAAACCGACCTCTTCGCCGGGCTCCGCTGACCGCCGCATCGGCGACGCCGGACGGACGCGATGTCCGAATGAATCCGGATGCCGACCACGATCGGCATCCGGATTCACACGCTCACTCGGAGTCCCGGTTCAGCGCCGGGAACAGTTTCCGGGTATGCCGGGTGGTGAGGGTGCGCCACGTGGGCTCGCCCGGTCTGTCGGCGGCATCGATACCGGCGATCTGCGCGGCCACGGCGGCCTGCGGCGTCCAGCAATAGTCGCTCCCGTAGACCAGACGGTCGAGACCGAACGCGGCCTCCAGCGCCGGAATCTGGTGCGGGAAAGGCGTTCCCGCCATGTCGAACCACAGACCGCGCAGCTGTTCCGAGGTCGTCCGCTCCTGCTGATTCCCGGCGAACGCGGTCCGGAACAGGTGGATGCGATCGGCGAGCAACGGCAGCACGCCACCGCCGTGGGTGAAGATCCACCGGATCCCGGGATACCGCTCGAAGACTCCGGCGAAGAGCAGATCCGTCGCCGACCGCGCGGTGTCGAACAGGAACTCCAGCATCGGACGCGGCAACCCGACCGAAATCGCCTCGGCATGCGGCGGCGAGGTGGGATGCACGAACACCGCGGCGCCGCGGCGGTCGAGTTCGGCCCAGACCGGGACGTAGTGGTCGTCGCCGAGATAGCGGCCGTGCGCGTTGGTCTCGATCGCCACCCCGTCGCTGCCGAGAACATCGAGCGCATAAGCGATTTCGGTCAGCGAGCCGTCGATGTCGGGCAGCGGCAGACTCGCGAGGTGGCCGAACCGTCCGGGATGCGCACGCACCACCTCGATCGCGAATTCATTGACCTCCCTGGCCAACTCGCGCGCGGCGGTGTCGTCACCGAAGTGCACGCCGGGCGAGGACACCGACAGCATCGAAGTCGCGATGCCGGATTCGTCCATCAGCGCCAGATGCGCCTCGGGACTCCATTCCGGCCAGCCCGGCATGCCATCGGGACGGTCGTGTCCGGCGGCGCGCGCGGCCGCGACGTAGCGCTCGGTGACGAAGTGGGCGTGGACGTCGATCAGCGCGGTGGTCACCGGGTGACGATACCGCCGCTTGTAATCATTGATAGACGGCTCGCGGACGATCCGGCCCGAATCACGTACGCGTGGTAGGACTTCCGAGTGAAGGTAGAGTCCCCTGCAGCTGCCCGGGATCGGAGTTGGGATCCGACACAATCCGACTCGAGCGAATGCCGAATCGATCACAGACATCCGGCGTCGATTCGTGAAAACCGTTGCCGGGGACCGATACTCGTTGAGGTTCGCCCGAACCGGGTATTTCGATGCGAGGATTCGTTGTGAAAGCGTTACTGGCAGTTGCGTTCACCGCGGCGCTGGTCGGTTGCACCTCCGTGGGAGCCGGGGCGGCCCATGCCGATCCGGGTGCGCCGACAAACCCGAGCACGCAACCGATGCCCGGCACCGCGGGGCCCACCCCGCTGCAGCAGTGGATCGACAACACCGTTCCGGCCCTGCCGTACACCGGTGACGACCAACTCACGGCCCTGTGGCGCGGCGAGCTGTCCCCGCCCACCGGAGACCCGATGTTCGACGCCTGGCCCAGCGATCTCGCCGCCGCGCACCCCGGCCAGATCCTCGAGGCACGGGACGTGACGGCGACCGCGGCCCCGCTCGTGGCGGTACCCATCCAGCGCGCGGTCCTGCTGAAGTTCCGTAGCACCTCGGCGACCGGCACACCGTCGTTCGGGACCGCGACGCTGATCGTCCCGGCCGCCAAGTGGACCGGACCGGGGACCCGGCCGGTTCAGGTCAACGCACTGCCGATCAACTCGCTCGGTGCGCACTGCACCACGAGTTACACGATGGCGCACGGCGTATTCGACAAGCCGAACACCGATCTGGCGGTATTCCTGCCGACGGTGTGGTCGGCTCTCGGACAGGGCTATGCGGTCGTCCTGCCCGATCACGAGGGTCCGCGGATGGCGTACGCCGAGCCGAATATCGCCGGACATGTGATGCTCGATTCTATTCGCGCCGTGCGCAACAGCACGCCGAGCGAATTCACCGACAGCCGTTTCACCGTCAACGGGTATTCGGGTGGCGCGATCGCCGCTTACGCCGCGGCCATGCTGATGAACGAGTACGCGCCCGACCTGAAGGACATTCTCGTCGGAGCCGCCGCGGGCGGTTTGGTCACCGACTACCGGGACGTGGCCCACCGATTCAACGGCAATATCGAATCCGGAATTCTGCTGTCGGTGGCGATGGCGATGACACGTGAACACCCCGAGATGTTGCAGTACATGAATCATCTCGGCGAGTGGGTGTCGACCTCGCCCATCAAGGACATCTGCGGCGACGCCGACGGACCGCTCGGCGTGGCCGGTTTCCCGGTCGATATCGCCGCGAACATCGGTAATCCGCTGGACAGCCCGATCGCCGACGAGATGTTCGGTCAACTGGATCTGACCAACCGTAAATCGGGTGTCCCGCTGTACATCTACCACGGCGGGCTCGACTGGTGGCTCCCGATCGAGGATGCCGAGAAGATGTACCGGGAACAATGCGGCAAGGGCGTGCCGGCGGTTTTCCGCAATGTGCCCGGCGAACACATCATCGGCTTCCTCACCGGATATCCCGAGATGAACGATTGGCTCAGCGCACGCCTGCACGGTGTACCGGCTCCCAGTGAATGCCCGGCGCACTGACGCGAATTATTGTGTCAGACACGATGATTGTCACTCCTGCCCGCCTGGGCTTCGGAGAGGAATGAGTACCGGCAAATACAGATGTACAAGGGTGTGCAGCGATCCGGCGCTCGGAACGAGGATGCTGATTTGAAAACCCTGATACTGAGTGTAGTTACTTTGATTGTCAGCTGTACGTTGTCTACGGCACAAACCGCGCACGCGGACGACGGATCATCCGGTAATCCCCCATTCTCGGTGACGCCCAACGCCGCCCCGTCCCCATTGCAGAAATGGATCGACGGCAACGTTCCACAGCCCGCGCTTCCCGCACCGGCGCAACAGAATGCGAACGGTGCGGAATCGGCATTGTGGAAGTCGATACTGCCCACCCCCACCGGGGATCCGACGTTCGACAGCTGGCCCGCCGGCCTCGCCGCCCTGCGTCCGGGCCAGTCGATCTCGACGCGGGACATCACCTCGACAGCGGCCACGCTGTTCAACGCCCCGATCGCGCGTGCGTCGCTGCTGAAGTTCCGCACCACCTCCTCGAGCGGCGCGCCCTCGTTCGGCACGGCGACATTTCTCGTACCCACCGCCGAGTGGACCGGCCCCGGCCCCCGGCCGGTGAACGTGGACACCATGCCGATCAACGCTCTCGGATTGCGCTGCACTCCCGGTTATACGATCGCGCACGGAGTCCGCGACAACAGCGACATCAACGTGTTCCTCCCGGCGGTCGCGACGGCGTTGAACAAGGGGCAGGCGGTTCTCATCCCCGATCACGAGGGGCCGTACATGACGTACGCGGAACCGGCCGTCGCCGGGCATCTGACCCTGGATTCGATTCGGGCCGTACGGTCGCTGTTCCCGACCGAATTCCACGACAGCCGGTACGCGGTGACCGGCTACTCCGGCGGGGCGATCGCCGCGTACGCGACGGCGATGCTCCAGCACGAATACGCGCCGGAGCTGGCCGATTCGCTGGTCGGTGCGGCCTTCGGCGGCCTGGTGACCGACTACGGCGCGGTGGCGCACGTGTTCAACGGCCACAGCGCATCGGGCATCCTGCTGTCGGTGACGCTGGCGATGGCCCGCGAACACACCGAGATGTTGCAGTACATGAACCACCTCGCTCAGTGGGCGGCGATCTCGCCGTTGAAGGACATCTGCGGTGAAGCCGACGGTCCGCTCGGCGCGGTGGGTATCCCGATCGATGTCGCCGCGAACATCGATCATCCGCTCGAGAGCGCCATCGCCACCCGGATCGAGCGCCTCACGAACCTGACCGACCGCAAATCCACCGCGCCGCTGTACATCTACCACGGCGACAACGACTTCTGGATCCCGATCGCAGGACCACGCCAGGTGTACCGCCGCCAGTGCGAACTCGGCGTGAGCGTCGAATTCCGCACTGTCCCTGGCGATCACGTATCCGCGATGCTCAAGGGCGCGGGCGGCGCCGCCGACTGGATCGATGCCAGGCTCCGCGATGAGCCCGCACCGAACGAATGTCCCGCCATGCGTTAGATCGACCGGAGAACATCGAGCAGGGGCTCGGCCGAGCCCCTGCTCGTATCCATTCCCAGGGAAAACGCCCGGAGCACAAGACGGTTCGTAGTCCCGCGCGCTTCCGGAGGCGGCAGCGTCCACCGCACCAGGTCGCGACGACGTCATCGACGTTCCATTCCAGATCGGCCAGCGTGCGAGGGCTCCGGGCGTACGTCGCGGACGGCTCGCCATATCTCGTTGCCCGCCTCGACCGGACCGTGCACTTCGTAGCCGAGCTCACCCGGAGATGCCGGTACGCAGCACGTCCACGGTCGTGCCGGCCATATCGATCCGCATACTGCCGTAGCGGCCGAAGTCATCGTCCGGCAACCGCCACCGAACCGGCCCGGAACACGGGCGGCTCCCGAGCCCGACGGTGGCGAAACTCAGTGTCGGAGAGCCTGATCCAGGGCCATCAGGACCTCGCGGAACGTCACGGCCTGTTCGAGGAGTTCCTCGGGCGCCACCTCGCGCAGCCGCCGGACCCAGAGCGCCCGGACGCTCGCCGTACTGTCGACAGCGACGTCCGTGGCCGTCAGTCGCACGTAGCGCGCGTCCTCGGCGCTCTGCTCCTTGGTGATGAAATCGCGAGATTCCAGAACCCGAACCGCGGCACTGACATTGCTGCGCCGCAGACCCGTGGCCGTGGCGATCTGGGTGGGAGTGGTACCGGGGCTCCGCAGGATTTCACGCAGCACTTCCACCTCGGTACCGGTGAGCGGAACGATCTCGCGCATATCCTCGCCCCGCAGGGCGAGTTTGCGCGCGAGGTTGTTGATCGCGTCCATGACGTCGGCCAGCCGTTCGTCGAACTCGACGCGCCCGGGAACCTCTTCTGCTTCTTCGCTCACTCTTGACATGCTATCCACTCTAGTACGTATGCTTTCGTACACATACACACTATGGGAGTGGTAGGGAGCACAGCGTGGTCACGCCAAGCGTTCAGGACGGCATCGCACAGACCGGATCCGCCGTCAATCTGCTCTGGAAGCCGGGCACCGAGCCATGGGCGGTGCCGGTGGTGGCGCCCGAATACGCGGGCTGGGCAGCCGAACAGGAGGCGTGGCGCTCGGGCGTGGCGCTGTTCGATCTCTCGTACCACATGTTCGACACGCGCGTCGATGGGCCGGACGCGACTCGCCTGCTGCGCGGGGTCAGTGCCAACAACTACGGGAAGTTCGCGATCGACCAGGCCAAGCAGTTCATCCCGGTCGCCCAGGACGGCAACATCATCGTCGACGGAATCCTGTTGCGGGAGAATGAGAACACCTACACCCTCAGCGGCGTCCCGGCCGCGCAGAGCTGGGTGAAGTACTGGGGTGAGAAGGGCGGGTACGACGTCGAATTCGACACCGATCCCGACTCGTCGGTGCGCACCGACCGCGACCCGAAGCTGTTCCGCTATCAGGTCCAGGGGCCGCACGCGATGGAGGTCATCGAGCGGGCGTTCGGCGGGCCGCTGCCCGAGGTGAAGTTCTTCCACTCGCAGCCGGTCGCGTTGGCGGGCAAACAGATTCGCGCGCTCCGGCACGGCATGGCAGGGCAGGCCGGATACGAGTTCATCGGCCGGTACGAGGACCACGAAGTCGTCAGGGACGCGCTGTTGGCGGCCGGAACCGATTCGGGGATCGTCCGGGTAGGTGGTCTGGCCTACTTCACCAACGGCATCGAAAGCGGCTGGATCCCCACGCCGACCCCCGCGATCTATACCGATCCGGCCCTCGAGGACTACCGCAGATCGCTGAGCCTGTTCTCCTACGAGGGCCAGAAGCCGCTGCACGGAAGCTATTTCTCGGAGAACATCGAGGACTACTACTGCTCGCCCTGGGAACTCGGGTACGGCCGGTCGATCTCGTTCAACCACGACTTCATCGGTCGCGACGCCCTGCTCGAAGCCAAGCAGAACGTGCACCGCTCGCGGGTCACGCTGGTGTTCAACCCCGACGACGTCGACAACGTGTTCGGCGCGGACAGCGGGTTCCAGCTCAGCTACGGCCGCTACCGCGTCGAGAATGCGAGCGGCCTGGCGGGAATCACCTTCTGGACCGCGACCATCGGGCCGGTCGGCACCATCTTGTCGCTGGCCTTGGTCGAAGACGAGTTCACCGCGCCCGGAACCGAGGTCGAAGTCGTCTGGGGCGACCACCCGGGAGCGGGCACCGCACCCGATGCGGATCTCGGGTTCCCCCGCATCCGCGCCACCGTCCAGCCGTCCCCGTACAACGAATTCACCCGCACCCGATACCGCTCGAACTCCGCAGTCGAGGGATAGGGCATCGTCAAAGTCACCCCGGGCTCGTTCAGCGACGGCGGAATACGACCACCGTAATCGCCGCGATCTCGGCAAACAGTTCGAATATCTTGCCGCGGAACAGGATCCACGTCTCTCGATGCCGGTCATCGAGGAGAGGATCGCGACGAGGTCGAATTGATCTCCATCTCATCGAATCAGACTGCCTGCTTCGACCTCGTTTCAGCGAGGCGGGGCAGTCGAGCAATTCCGGAAACCGAAAAAGAGTGGATTACATCAATGGCGCTCAACCCACCGAACCGGTCGACCACCGCATTACCCACCACACCGAGCAGGAGCGGGATCACCATCGCTCTGGCATGTCTCGGTGCGTTCGTCTCCTATCTTCCGCTCGTCGGCGTTTCGGCGGCCCTGCCGATCCTGGGAGCCGGACTGCACGCCTCCACCAGCCAATTGCAATGGATCACAGACACATTCATCCTGCCGACCGCGGTGCTGGTGCTGACCTTCGGAACGCTCGGTGAGCGATACGGCCGCAAGAGGATCTATCTGACCGCGATGACGCTGTCCTGCGTCGGCTGGGTGGTCTGTCTCACCGCCGACAGCGTGCCGCAGTTGTACGTGGGCCTCGTGCTCGCGGGTATGGGCACCGCCGCGATGATGCCCACAACCTTGGCTCTGGTCAGCCACGCTCGCGAGGATCATCGCGGGCGGGCCACCGCGATCGCGCTGTGGACCGGCTCGCTCGGACTGGGCCTGACCCTCGGTCCGGTGTTCAGCGGGCTGATCGCCGAACATGCCCAATGGCGCTGGATCTTCCTGCCCGAACTCGTTTTGTGCGCGCTGACCTTGGCCGCCGCGGCCATGGCCCTGACGGAGGTCCGCACCGAGCGAACCCGCCACCTCGACGTGCCCGGCCAACTGCTCGCCATCATCGGGCTCACGGGCGTGGTCTTCGGCGTGATCCAGGGCGGTGCCGCCGGATGGGGCACGCCCGCCACGATCATCGCCTTCGTTGTCGCCGTCCTGGCGCTGCCCGCGTTCGTCGTGGTGGAGTTGCGCTCTCCCAACCCGATGTTCGACGTCCGGCTGTTCGCCTCGGCCGCGTTCTCCGGAACCGCGCTGGTCATGACGATCACGCTGTTCGCCCAGGTCGGGCTCGTATTCACACTCAGCGAATACTTCGGCCTGGTACGCCACGCCTCGACGCTCTACA
This sequence comes from Nocardia miyunensis NBRC 108239, assembly GCF_001613065.1. GTDB lineage: Bacteria > Actinomycetota > Actinomycetes > Mycobacteriales > Mycobacteriaceae > Nocardia > Nocardia miyunensis. The sequence goes on along the minus strand of NZ_BDBQ01000106.1, from coordinate 40,694 downwards.
TCGGCGTCCTGCTCATCGCGCTCAACGGCTTCGCGGTTGTCCTGGGCCCGATACTGGGCCGGATGATGTACCGGCTGACCCCGGGCCTGGTCCTGGTCGCCGGTCTCGGGATCGGCGGGGTCGCGGCGCTGTGCATGAGCTTCATCGCCCCCGACACCGGCACCGGTACCGCAGTGCTCTTCATCGCGCTGTTCGGCCTCGGCATCGCGCTGGCGCTGGCGCCGATCACCACGATCGCGGTCAACAGCGTGCCGCCGCGGCTGGCCGGTACGGCCGGTTCGGCGAACAGCGCACTGCGGCAGATGGGCAGTGCGCTGGGTCCGGCCGTGTTCGGGGTGGTCCTGACCAATCGGCTCCTGGCCACCTTGCCCGGCCACCTGGCCGGCTCCGCTCTGGAGCCCCGCGATCGGGGCATGGTCGCCGGGATCGTGTCGAAGGCCGGTATCCAGGCCGGAGCGTTCATGCATCTCGACAGCGGGCGCGGCACCGCGCTCGCGCATGCCGCCTACGCACTGAGTTTCAGCGACGCCCTGCACATCTGTGCTCTGATCGCCGGAATCGGGATGCTGCTGGCCGGGGCCATAGCCCTAGTGCTGATCGGTGTGCGCCGAACGCGAATGTAGGGCATTCGAACGGTGCTGCCCCGCAGCGGATCTCGCTATCGGTCGACCGGCCAGGCCGAGACCACCGGCAGATTTCGCCGCCGACCAGGCCGAACAGCTCGTCACCGTGAATGAGAACGGCCTGCTGGTCGGCGATGGAATCCTGCTGCGGCGGGGCGAACAGGACTACGTCGTCACCGGATTGCTCGCGCGACCCGAGCCACATCCCGCCGTTCTTCCGACCACGCGGATCATGCGGCGGTTGAGGAAGCGCTCGTGGCGGCCGGGGAGCAGTTCGGCCTCGAGCTCGTCGGCTCGCAGGCCTACCCGACGGCCCAGGCCGAGGGCGGATGGATCCCCGCGCCGGTCCCGGCGATCTACGACGCGACCCCGGATCAGATCGCCTATCGCTCGTGGCTGCCCCGCACACGCCGGACGGCATGCAGCCGTTGCATGGCAGCTTCTACTCACCCGACATCGCCGACTACTACGTCACCCCGGACGAACTCGGCTACGGACCATCGATCTCCTTCGACCGCGACTTCCTCGGTCGTGACGCGCTGCGTGCGCTGCGGGACGCCGACCGACGCCACAAGGTGACGCTGGTGCTGAACGCCGACGACGTACAGCGGGTCCTGGGCGCGGACCATGGGATCGTGAATACCCTTGCGCACCAACGTGTCGAGCGCGGCGGCGAATCGGTGGGCGTCGCCTTCAACGACCCCTACGGAACGATGCTGAGCCTGGCCCTGCTGTCCGAGCAGGCGGCTGTGCCCGGCACCGAAGTGACCGTCGTCTGGGGCGATCACCCGGGCGGCGAGGTCGCCCCCGACGCCGACCTCGGACTCCCGGTCATCCGTGCGGCCGTGCAGCCGTGCCCCTTACAACGAGCCCGTGCCGGATACCGGCGGAACTGACGTCCAGAGGAACGATACGGGGTGGCACCGCTGGAGCAGTGCCACCCCGTTCGCTTCCGGTGCCCGGTTCGCTGGACCGTGCCGGAATCATCGCGCGGCCCGGCGTACCGTGCGGCATACCGGAAGTGTCAGCCGCGGGGGGCCGCGGCGCGCTGTGCCTGCATCCGGTTGTACTTGTCCACGGTGACGGCCACGCCCACCGGGATGCCGACCGCTCCGGCGCCCAGCATGCCGCCGACCGCCGCGCCCATCGCCGCGCCGCCCATGCAGCCGCCGATCATGCCGGGGACGGTCAGCGCGGTGGCGGACATGACGGTGACCATGCTGCCCAGGGTGATCGCGCCGATGGGACAGCCGACGGCCGCACCGGCGAATCCGCCTGCCATACCACCGATTCCGGCCGCGAGGCCGGTGTACGCGCCCGCCTGCTGCCAGGCGGTGTGCACGTCACCGAGAACGTTGCCGCTCGCCGCGGGCGCGGTGGGCGCGGCCGCCGGAATGGCGGCGGGCGTGGCCGGATCACCGGCGACGGTCTGCAACGGAGTGCCGAAAACCTGTTGCCGCGCGGCATTTTGGACCGAGACCTGTCCGCCGTGCATGGTGACGGTTCCGGCCGGGGTGGTCAGCATCGACGAATTGTCCGATGTCGCACCGGTGAATTGAATGCCGGGCGCGACCTGAACGCCTACCTTGCCGGGATCGGTGGGGGTCGTATCCGCGTGCGCGGAACCTGCGCCGAACGCGACGGCCACGGCTGTCAATGCGGTGACCGTGGTTCCCGCGGTGGTGTATTTCATGGTGATACTCACTTCATCGTGATGGAGGTCCGGCGATCGGCCGGGAGCTACTGCGCGGCGGGCAGCGGGGCGGAGACGAATCCCTTGGCGTGCAACTGGTTGTACTGGTCGGTGGCCGTGCCGACCAACGGCGGAATGCCGGTGAGCGCGCCGCCCACCAGGGTGCCCAGACCGCCGCCGGTGACGCCGCCGAGAATGCAGCCGCCGACGACGCCGACCGGGGTGAGTGTCCCCGCCGAGACCAGGACGGTCAGCGTGCCGCCGGTGATCGCCCCGATGGGGCAGCCCAGCGCGGCCCCGATCGTGCCGCCGAAGAGCTTGCCGTCGTTGGCGCCGTTGTTGAACGCGTTGCTCACCGCGCCGACCGCGGCATCGATGGCGGCGCTGCGGTCGAGATCACTTGTGGGAGAGGGCGAATCGGAAGCATCGACCACTGCGGGCGATGCGGCCGGAGCGGGTGCGGCAGAGGCGGCGCCCGCGGTGGCGGCCGTCGTGGCCATTGCCAGCACGGCCAGTGCCGCGCCTCGGGGAATATTGTTCATGATTTCTCATTTCGATTTTTCTCACCTTCCCGGCCCTGTCCGGCCGGAAAACTGCGCAGCTCACCCACCGAGTTGTTCGGCGAGCACGCCGAATTCGTCGGGAATGGTTTCCGCTATGCCGAGACCGAAAGTCTCCGCACGCCGGGCGGAGCGTCTGCGTCTCGCCCCTCGGTATGAACTTGGTTGAAAGTTCCTTCCCTACAACGCTTTCGGTGGTCGCTCCCCGATCGCCGATCCGACCGGACGGACCGGTGGATCCGCCGCGCCCTCATGCGGGCGCGGCAGATTCCCCGGCACTGATGAAGCGCGCGGCCAAGGTTTCCGAACCGCGTGCCAGGAGGGCGACGTCGGCCCCGACGAGCACGAAGGCGGCGCCCGCGGTCAAGTACCCGTCGGCGACGGCATGGTCGAATGCGTTGACGCCCACGGGAATTCCCGCATCCGCGACCGCTTCGAACGCGCGCAGCACGGCGGCGACGACATCCGGGTGCGTCTGCTGCCCGAGCAGGCCCATCGATGCGGCCAGATCCGAGGGCCCGACGAATACGCCGTCGATACCGTCGACCGCCGCGATCTGTCCGGCGACCTCGACCGCGTCGATCGTCTCGACCTGAACGAACAGCGACACATGGGAGTCGGCGTCGGTCAGATATCCCTCGACACGGTTCCAGCGCGCCGAGCGCGCGAGCGCCGAGCCGACTCCGCGCCGGCCGCGCGGTGGATAGCGTGCCGCCTCCACGACCCGGTGGGCCTGTTCCGCGCAGGACACCATGGGGACCAGCAGGTTTCGCGCGCCGAGATCGAGCACCTGTTTGATGACCACGGGATCGTCGCAGGCCAGCCGGACCACCGGCGAGATCGGATACGCGGCGATCGACTGTAGTTGCGCGAGAACCGATTCCAGGCCGTTGGGGCCATGTTCCATATCGATCAGCAGCCAGTCCAGACCGCTGCCCGCGCAGATCTCGGCGATCAGCGGGCTGCCCGAACACACCCACATCCCGGCCAAGGGACGCGAGCGGGCGGCGAGGACATCGCGGAAGGTGGAGGTCAGCGGAAGCGGCACGAGATGGTTCCCATCGGTCCGTAGTCGCACAGCACGCTGTCGCCGCGCTGGATCCACACCGGGCGGGTGAACGATCCGGCGAGGATGATCTCGCCCGCGCCGATATGTGCGTCGTGTTGGTGAAGTTTGTTCGCCAGCCACGCGACCCCGGTCGCGGGATGGTTCAGCACCCCGGCCGCCACGCCGGTCTCCTCGATGGCCTCGTTGCGGTAGAGCAGCGCGGACACCCATCGCAGGTCGACATCGGCCGGGGCGGTCGGGTTGCCGCCCAGCACCAGACCGCCGTAGGCGGCGTTGTCGGCGATGGTGTCGACGATCGTGCGGCCCTCGAGTTCGATGTGCGAGTTGAGGATTTCCAGTGCGGGAGTGACGAATTCGGTGGCCCGCAGTACGTCGAACACGGTGCAGTGCGGTCCGCGCAACGGCTGGGCCAGGACGAAGGCCAGTTCGACCTCGATGCGGACGTTGGAGAAGTCGTCGAAGGGCACGACCGCGCCGTTCTCCCACACCGTGTCGTCGAAGATCACGCCGTAGTCGGGTTCGGTGATTCCGGTGGCGGCCTGCATCGCGCGCGAGGTCAGGCCGATCTTGCGGCCGACCAGACGTCGCCCGTCGGCGATATTGCGATCCCGCCACCTCCCTTGGATCGCGTAGGAGTCCTCGACGGCGGCGTGCGGGTAGCGGGCGGTGATGCGTGGGATCAGCCCGCGGCTGCGGCCGGCCTCGGCCAGTTCGTCGGCGATGGCGGTGATCGTCTCGGGAGGCAGCATCAGTGCTCCTTCTGCGCGGCGCGCCACTGCTCGTATTTCTCGCGCCACCGCGCGTTCATCGGGAACAGCCCTTCGACGCGATGTCCCGCGGCTACCTGCGTGGCGATCCACGCGTCCTCGTCCTCCTGCTCGAGGGCGGCGTCCACGACGTCCTCGGCCAGGGCCCGTGGCAGCACGATCACACCGTCGGCATCGCCCACGATGATGTCGCCGGGCTGGATCGTCGTCCCGCCGCAGGCGATCGTGAGATCGGTGTCCCACGGCACGTGCACGCGGCCGAGCACCGCGGGGTGCGCACCGGCGGTGTAGACCGGAATGCCAACCGCCGCAACTGCTTCCACATCGCGCACGCCGCCGTCGGTGACTATTCCGGCCGCACCCGCGACTCGCGCGCGCAATGCCAGCACATCCCCCAACGTGCCCGACCCGGTTTCGCCCCGCGCCTCGATGACGATGATCTCCCCCGGACCGACCGAGTCGAACAGCCGCTTCTGCGCGTTGTATCCGCCCCCGTGCCCGGCGAACAGGTCCTCCCGGTTGGGCACGAACCGCAGCGTTCTCGCCGTGCCCACCATCTTCACGCCGGGCGTCAGGGGCCGCACGCCCTCGATCGTCACATTGTTCAGCCCGCGCTTGCGCAACTGCGCCGAAAGACCCGCAACGGTCGCACTCATCAGCTTGTCCCGCAACGCATTCGGCAATGCCGAGGGATTCACCGCATCAGCCGCCTCGATCGTCATCGGATTTCCGCCTCGGATACCCCGTCGTTCACTGCGGCGAGATGAAAGCGCGGGTGCGTGACAACTTCTTTCGATAGCACGTGGGCTCCTGGGGAATTGTGTTGGCGGGTTCGGGGTGCAGGGGCACCGTTAATGGATGCCGAGGTAGTCCTCGAGGGTGTCCGGGTTGGCCTTCAGCAGCGGTTCGTGAACCGCTTCGCCCGGAAATTCGCTGGCCTCGAAGAACCAGCGGCGCGAGGCGGGCATGCCCCACAGTTGCGCGCGCCGGGGGTCGGTAACATCCCAGCGGATGGGCGGCGTCTCGAGGTCGATGAACTGGTAGTGGGTATTGAACAGTTCGATCCGGTGCTGGTCGGGGTCGCGCAGATAGAGGAACAGCGCGTTGCTGATGCCGTGCCGGCCAGGGCCGCGGTCGATCTCGTCGCCGAGTCCGAGCGCACCGACGACGTCGGCTGCGTGGATCAGCGACGTGGCGTCGGGTACGGCGAAGGCGAAGTGGTGCAGTCGCGGACCTCGGCCATTGGTGAACACCAGATCGTGCGTGTTGCCCTTGACCTCCATCCATGAACCCCACAGTTCGTCGGTGCCGTCCTTGGCGGTGTACTCCGACATGCGCATGCCGAGTCCGGTCCAGAACTCCGTGGCCGCGCCCACGTCGTAGGTGACCACCTGGAAGTGGTCGATACGTTGCGGCGCACCGGATTTGAACTCGTCGTAGTTCTGCATCCGGCGCGGCACGACGTCCATCTCGGAGGTCAGTTCCATGAGCGTGCCGACCGGGTCGCGGAACTGCAGGGTCGCACCCTGGTACGCGCGTTCGATCCGCTGATGCTCGATGTTGTTGTCCGCGAAGAACTTTTCCGCGAACCGAATGTCCGCATCGGTGCGCACCCGCAGACCGACTCGCCGCGCCTGGGCGATTTCGGACTGTTCCAGGACGAGGCTGTGGTGCGCGGCCTCCTCCAGGCCGCGCAGGTACACGGTGTCGCCGGTCTCCTCGGTGACGACCAGGCCGATGGCGTCGCGGTAGAAGTCGCGACTCTTCGCCAGATCGGTGACGGCCAGGGTCACATGGCTCGCGCGGGTGATCCGAAAGGCGGGATTCGGGTTGGTGACAGGTAGCATGATGACTCCAAAACAAGTGTGGGGCAGTCGATGTCAGCTCCTCAGCGGGAGCGCGACTCCCACTCGGCGATATATCTGCGCCCGTAGTCGTTGCCATTGGGCAGCCGGAACGTGCTGTGCACATGGAATCGGGCCGGTAGCCGATTGGTCAGCCACACACCCGCGTGGTGATCCAATTCGGCCAGGAACACCGGACTTTGAATGCGCAGATAGGTCGGCTGGGTGCCATCGGTCGCGCCGTACCAGCTGAACCATGTCTCGTCGAGGTGGGCGTCGAACTCGGCCATGGTGAGCGCGCGCTGCGCGTCCTGGATCAGCAGGAAGTCCTCGGCGATGGCGCGCAACAGCATTCGCTGACGCTGGTCGAGCTCACCGGCCCGGATGCCCTCGTACGGCACCACGCGATTGTCCCGGAACGCGCCCGCGACGTGCCGCTCGTCCGCGGGATGCAGGCGCCCCTCGGGCATCGCCGGATCGAGCACCGATTCGTAGACCACGGCCTTGGCCCGCTGATCGGCGCTCAGCGACGACGCGAGTTCGATCGCGAGCCGCTCCCGCGCCTCGAAGATCGGCGGGCGCACTCCGTCCGAAATCGCCGGTTCGGCCCCGATGAACACCGGCGCGGCGACGTGCCGCCCGGCCACCGAGACGAAATTGACCGCGACATGATGCCCGAACAACTGCCAGCCCCACGCGCCACCGACGGCGGGCGTGCCGTACAGCGCCGCGAAGTAGCTGCGGTCGTTCATGATCGTCGGCAGGTCCACGAGCTCCCCGAGGAAACCGTTGAGCGCCATGGCCTCTCGGACGCGTTCATATCCTTCGGCACTCAGCGACGCCTGCACGAGGGCCAGGAAGGCATCCGAGGATTCCCCTCCGAGATCCTCGAGCCGCAGGCCGACCCGATGGAAGACGAACTCCGGATTGCTCCATGCCCGGAATTCGTTGTCGCCCAGGGAATGTGCGAATTTCTCGCGCTGCTGCGGGGTGAGCAGCGCGAGCACCTTCTCCGCGGCGGCTACCGCGGCGGCGTCGTCGGTCGCGGGGTCGTCCGGGAGGGAGTAGAGCCCCTCCCGGACGACCCCGTCGGAGGTGATGCCGACGAACGGCTCGTCGAGCAGTTCGTCCCAGAAGCTGAGCAGATCCCGCAGGAAATCGGCGGACAGATATCGGTCGGTCGCGAACTGTTCGTAGGTCATCCCACGGAACTGGGCGATCTGCGGATCGTCGTGGTCGAACAGATATTTCGTATATCCCGCGGCCGGGAGTTCGATCGCTTCCTCGCGCCCGGCCGTACGCGCGGTGGAGAAGAAGCCATCGATGTCCTCGCCGTCCTGCGGTGTGTGCTCACTCATCGCCCTCTGCCTCGGTCCTGATCGTGATCCGTCTGTGGTCCGGCGTATGCGTCAGATCGGCAGCTTGAACATCTGCTTGGCGTTGCCGTACAAGATCAGATCGCGCTGCTCGGGAGTGATGTCGAGCTCGTTCTGCACAAAGTTGACGCCCTGGCTCATCCAGCCGTAGAACACCGGGAACGACGAACCGAACATGTAGTGGTCCGCACCGTTGACCTTGATCGCGCACTCGACCTGATCCTTACCCCACGAATGCGGGTGGGTCATGTCGAAATAGATGTTGCGCTCCATGAAGTTCTGGATCTCCTTGCCGCCGGTCGAATCGAGGCGGACCAGCGACTCCTTCTTGTTCGACACGTGCGGAGTCAGCAGCGCTTGATTGGCGAACCAGTTGCCGCCGAACATCGTGTGCACGAACCGGAGACCGGGCATCCGATCGAACATCCCGCTGAACAGCTCACGCCCCACCGCGGTCGCCTGATCGACGATGCGGCCGAACTCACGGCGCAGATTCGTGTAGTCGATCACCGACTTCCACTCGACCGGCAGCGGCGTGTGGTGCACGATCACCGGGATGTCGAGCTTCTCGATGACCTTCAGATAGGGCTCGAATACCGGGTCGTCCAGGTAGAGCTGGCCGTAGTGACAGGCCAGCTGCACACCGACCGCACCCAGATCACCGACACAGCGCTCTAGCTCGTAGATGTTCTCCTTACCTCCCCACGGGGGTACGCACGCGGTCATGAACAACCGGCCCTCCGAGCGCTTGGTGATCTCGAAGGCGTTGTCGTTCACGGCTTTACACGTCTCCAGTCCCAGCCACTCCTGCCACACCGGAACGCGCATGATGGCGTAATCGACACCGGCGTCGTTCATCACGGCGAGTTTCGCCTCCGCCGAGTAGTCGCCCTCGACGTAGTTGAGGTTCTGATGCCCGGCGGGCTTCTCGAGGATCATGTGCTTCTTGCCGCTGTCCATGGTCTCGACGCGGGCGATCTCACCGAATCCGCGCGGGACGCTCGTGAGGAACCCGTTGAGCATCTTCTCGTTGGTGAACAGGTCCTCGGGCAGGTGGTGGATGTTGATGTCGACGACGGTCATGCAGGCCTCTCCTGACTTCTGCTATAAAGATACTGTTTTCGAAATCATACACATTTTTCGGCGCGGGACAACGCCCCCCACGGAATGAGGAATCGATGACCGACATCGCCATCGTCGGAGCCGGACCGGCCGGTCTAGCAGCGGCACTTCGCTTGCACCAGAAGGGTTTCCGCCCGCGGATCTACGAGACGGTTTCCGAGCTGCGCCCCCTGGGCGTCGGCATCGACGTCAAGGTCTACGGCACGAAGGAGTTCGAGGAGCTCGGTCTGCTCGAGGAGTTCCGCGCGATCTCGGTCGACGCCCAGGAGTCTGTCTTCTACAACAAGTACGGCCAGGAGATCTACGCCGAGCTGTGCGGCACGCACATGGGCTACCTGCACGAACAGCGGTTCGTGCATCGCGGTGTGTTGCAGATGCTGATGTACCGGACCGTCCTGGAACGGCTCGGCCAGGATTCGGTGGTACTGGGCGCCCGCACCCTCGGATACCACCAGGACGGCGACAAGGTCACTCTCGACATCGAGCACGTCGACGGCTCGACCGAGCAGATCGTCGCCGATGTGGTCATCGCGGCGGACGGCATCAAATCCGTCGTCCGCCGCCAGATGCACCCCGAGAGCGCGGACCCGGTGTACTCCGGCATCACCATGTGGCGCGGCACCACACTCATGGAACCGTTCGCCACCGGCGGCACCATCCTGCACATCGGCGCGCCGCAGATCTCCAGCATGATCGTCTACCCGATCGCCGACGACTGGCAGGGCAGCGGCAAGACTCTGGTCAACTGGGTCGTCGAGGCCACCCGCGACGAATCCGTGGAGGACTGGAACCAACTCGGCTCGATCGAGGAGATCCTGCCCTACTACGACCAGACTCAGATCCCGATCCTGGACGTGCAGCAGATGCTGCGCGACGCCGGCGAGGTCTACCTGTTCCCGCTGATCCGCCACGATCCGCTGGACACCTGGGTCGACGGACGGGTCGTGCTGATCGGCGACGCCGCACACGCGATGTATCCGCGCGGCGGCAACGGCGCGTGCCAATCGATCGTCGACGGGGCCACCCTGGCCGACAAGCTCGCCACCATCGAGGATCCGCACGAAGCGCTGAAGGCGTTCGAAGCACAGCGCCTGGCCATGGTCAACGGCATCGTTCTGTCGCACCGCGGCGAGGGCTACGAGGTCATCCGGCGGATGGTCGAGGAACGCACGAACGGCGAGCCGTTCGCGGACATCGAGGACGTGCTGCCGCTGGCCGAGGCCGACGAGATCTTCAGTAAATACCACGCTCTCGTGGGCCAGCCGCGCCCCGGCCATGAGGCCGGTGACGCGACCGGATTCCGCACCAAGTATGCGCAGACCGCGCACTGACCCCATTCGGCCGGCAGCGCGCCCGCAGCGCCGCGCCGGGCCGGATACCACCGCCTCATTCATACGAACGCACTATCCGAAAGAGGTTGTCGTGCACCACGGACAACACACCCGCCTTGTCCTCCCCGCCATGAACGGCAGAGTGTCCGAGGAGGAACTTCGATGACCGAATCCGACCCCACGCCGGTGACCAGCGCGGACGGGCAGACCCGGCAGGAGATCTTCGCGGTCGAGAAACGGCGCCACGAGACGTTGATGGCCGCCGACACCGATGGGCTGAGCGAACTGCTCGATGAATCGCTGGTGCACATCCACGCCCCCGGGCTGACACACAGCAAAGCCCAACTGCTGGAACATGTTCAGAAGCGCCAGGCGTACATCGAGATGCGCAGGGAGCAGCTGCGGGTCCGGCTGATCGGCGAGCACGTCGCGATCATGACCGGGCGGCTGATCAACCGCCTGCGCTCGCCCGACGGCGGTGAGCGGATCGTCGCCGGGGTGGCCACGCAGGTGCTGCGCCGACGCGCGGACGGCGGGTGGCTGTTCGTCAGCTTCCAGATGACCCCCGACGGCGAACATGTCTGGCCCGCACTGGATTCGGAACTCGTCGCCGACGACGAGGGCGACACCATCGACACCCGAGCGAACAGCGGAGGCGAACAAGAATGAGAATTGCCCGATTTCATCTCGGCGACAACCCATCCCGGCTCGGCCGCGTGGACGGGGACCGACTCACCGACATCTCCGAGGTCCCCGGCGTCGGGACGTCACTGCGCGCGATCCTGCCCCGGCTCGATGAGCTGAAGGACTCGATCCTCGCCGCCGACGGCCCGAGCCACGCGCTGTCCGACATCGTGCTCGAGCCGCCGATCGACGACCCGCAGAAGTATCTCGGCATCGGCATGAACTACAAGGCGCACGCCGAGGAGGCGCGGCAGGCCGGTATCCCGATTCCGACCAGCCAGATGTGGTTCAACAAGCAGACCTCCTGCATCGTCGGGCCCTACGACGACATCGTGAAACCCGCTGTCTCCGACGAACTGGACTACGAGATCGAACTGGCCGTCGTGATCGGTCAGCGGTGTCGGCACGTGAAGGTCGAGGATGCGCGGTCGGTCATCGCGGGGTATCTCGTCGCGAACGACGTCTCGGTCCGCGACTGGCTGCACAAGCGTTCTCCCACATTCACTCTCGGCAAATCCTTCGATACGCACGGACCGATCGGACCGTGGCTGACCACCGACGACGAGATCGCCGACCCGCTGAATCTGCACATGACCCTGACGGTCAACGACCGCGTCCGCCAGGACTGGTCGACCGACGACATGATCTACGACATCTACGATCAGATCGCCTACCTGACCCAGGTGATGACGCTGCTGCCCGGCGATATCCTCGCCACCGGAACGCCATCCGGAATCGGTGCTCCCACAGGCGATTTCATCGTCCCGGGAGATATCGTCCGAGCCGAGATCAGCGGCCTGGGCGTCATCGAGAACCGCGTCATCCCGGAGGCATGACATGGCCCGCCGCGTCAGCATCGACGTCCCCGGATTCGGCCATGCCAACCCCATCCCGGTCGGCAGCCGAATCGGCCCCTTCCTCGCCTCCGGCGTACTCACCGGCCGCGACCCGGTCACCCACGAGCTACCCGACAGCCTGGACGCCCAGTGCGCCAACGTATTCGACCACGTTCGCGCACTGCTGACCGCGGCGGGCGGCACCACCGACGACATCCTGAAGATGACCTTCTGGCTAGCGGACTACCGCAACCGCGAAGCCCTCAACCGAGAATGGCTCGCAATGTTCCCCGACCCCGCCACCCGCCCCGCCCGCCAAGCCGTCGCCGCTCACCTCGACGGCGGCTCCCTGGTCCAGTGCGACCTGCTGGCCGTCCTCGACGATCCCGCCACGCGATGATCGGCATGTTCGACGCCGTCCTCGACCAGAGGCTCACGTTGCCGCGAGCCGTCATGGGGCGCGACGCGCTAGACGTTCCCGGCGAGGGATTCTGGCCTGAGTCATAGAGATATGCACCCCAGCGGAAAATTTCCCTGGGGTGCATCCGTCGTGCGCCCGTCAGCGCTCGGACGGATAGAACCCGGTCTCGCCAGAGCCGACAACCAGAGCAGGGATGTACCGCTCGCGTTCCCCACCCCCGGTGACTGCGAACAATTCTTCATCGTCTTCCAGCGGCATCGCGTAGTACCGCATACCGAAGTGATCCTGTGTCTGTTCGGCTTCGACCGTCAGGGCCCGGTGCGTCGTCTCGATCTCGATACTCGGGAACTCGGCGGGGAACCGAACACCTACGAATGTCGGGAACCCGTCATCCTTGGACACCCAGAACCGAACACCTTCGTCCGGTTCTCTCTGGCCTCCGATACCTCCGGCGACCACTCGGCCCGCTTCGTTTCGAGCCTCGATGTACGTCCAGTCCGGATTGTTGGGGTCGCACCACACGCGCCACGCGTAGCCGCTCTCGTACCGCTCTGCGGTTACCGGCGTCCAGCCTTCATCTGCGAGCGTTGTCATACGTGAATCCTTACACACGGATACCCCGGAATAGTGGTGTGTCCGAGCGGGTCCCACCAACCCGCGCACAGTTGTGTGCCGTCCCAAAACTCGCCCGTCGGTCCGTAGGAGTCTCGACGGTCAAACCCTCCCCCGACACGTACAGCGTCACCGCCCCATCTTGCCGCTCAGCATCCGCACGAGCCGGACCGGCGCCGACTGTGAGCGCTGGACTCAACCCAACGAGTACAGCGACGAGAACGAGCCATGGTCTTGTATTCATCTGTCCCCCTGCATATTTCGTGTATCATCTGCAGGTTCCATGCATTTGAGTGCGTCACGAAACCGAGCTATTACCTCAACTGGCAACGGCGCTGCCTCAGCTCCGGTAGCCAACTCCGGAGCCATGTACGTTCCGGGCTCGCTGCGCTGATCAAGCACGGATCTCACCCTCTGCGCGGCCAGAGCAACAAGGCGAAGAACGCCACCAACGGCACCCCGAAGGCCAGACACAACCCCATCACGCGGATTCCGTCTCGTCGTCGACAAGCCTGAGCCCCTGCGTCTCCTCACCGGGACCGAACGCCCGAGCATCGGCGCAAGACTGTCGAGTCTCCAAATACACTCCGGCACCCGGTACGTCGCCGGGGCACTCCTGTATCTCGAACACCCCGCCCGGAAACGTGTAAAGTCTTGTACGCGTGTTTGATTGGTCTCCACCTACACCCATTTCGACCCCCTGTAGTCGTGTCACTGCCCGCGCGGGGACAGCATCGGTTACGGACATACGTCCGCTGGTTTGGTAGGCACCCCGCAGTCGGTGGCGTCACACGCCACGGGGGCCACGTACGACGCTACGAAGCGGGTAACAGACTGGTCCAGAAACTTGCTCGAGCTTGCACAGAATGAAGCTTTCGCTTTCGTAGCGCACTATCTCGAGGGAACATGGAACTCAGAGGTGCAAGCCCGTGCACATCAGTAGACGAGAGGTAGCCCGATGAGATTGCATCTGCTCGGAAAAGGCGGCTCCAAGTCGGGCGACTGTCCGAGCTTGCTGGCCACGGATCAAGGAACGTACGTGGCCCAAGGGTGGCGGACCGGCCGCGCCGACACCGTTGAGATCCCGCACTTGCTGACCGGCTTCGCGGAGCCGGATACCTACCTCGGCGCAACACTGACCGATACCGGACGGGGCACATTTTTGGTGACCGGCCGACCGATCTCGGAGCCGGACGTGTTGGCACAGCTGACCTTGGCGGACGATGAGTCCGCTATCGAGATTCCGAAGAACCGGAGAGCCTTCTATGGAGCTGAAGCCAAGTAGCCCTTGGCCCGAACTGTTCGGCCGCGCTCAGCGTTCGGCCATCCACGTCGAAGTTCGCGACAGTTACGCCGTACCTGCCGAATCGGAACCGTTCCGGCGGTTCCTGGCCGGCGAACCTCGGGAGGCTGAGCCGGACAGCTATTGGCAGGCATGGGCCGACGTGGTGAAGGACGCCACTGGACGAGGCATAACCGTATCTCGTATCCGAGTCGTCTCCGAACCACTCAGCGACTATCACCGGTGGCTGCTGACCGAGACCGGCGACAACATCGATATCGGCGAGGACATCCGGTACTTGCCAAGGCATTTCGCCAGCGCCGACGAAGTGCCGACTGATGACGCATGGGTGTTTGACGGCAACACAGTGGCGTTCAACCTCGTTGACAGCCACGGTAGCCCGGCCGGAGCAGCAGTCACCGCAGATCCCGGTGTCGTGGCGTATTACCGGCACGCCATAGACCGTATGTGGTCAATGGCTACGCCGTACGCCGATTACAATTCTGGTCAACGGTGACCAATTCGGTTCAAGAGCAACGGGAGGCACTCGGGCAGAGACTTCGGGAGATGCGCCAAGCATCCGGGGTCACTGCCCGGGAACTTGCCCGCCGCGAGGGCTGGCACGAGTCCAAGTGTTCGAAAATCGAATACGGAAAGATCAGGCCATCGGAGACTGATATCAGGGCATACTGCGCTCATACCGGCGCAGAGGAACAATTACCTGACCTGCTCGCCAGTCTTAAAAACCTCAACGCGGCGTACATGGAGTGGCGCCGATTACTGGCTACTGGGACGAAGAACCGGCAGATACAATCGCTGAAGCTCGAAGCAGAAACTGAAATAATCCGAAATTGGCAGCCGCAGGTAATTCCAGGACTGTTGCAGACCGCCGATTATGCAGCAGCGATCCTCCGATACAGTATAGAGTTCTACAGGGTGCCGGATGATGTCGACAAAGGTGTCTCCGCCCGTATGGATCGTCAACGAATCCTGTACAAAGGAACTCATCGGTTCTACTTCTTGATAGCTGAACAGGCGTTGTACACCACAGTAGGTGGTGATGATGTTATGACCGGTCAACTGGACCGGCTTCATTCGATTATCGGTATGCCTCGAGTCACGCTAGGAATTGTTCCACTAATGGCTGAGGCAAAGGCAGCGGTAGAGAACTTCGTCATGTTCGATAACCGCGTGGTGAAGATTGAGGGTGCTACAGCTGAGCTGACTATCATCCAACCGCGAGAGATAGCCCAATACGGCCGGGCATTCGATACGCTCGCCGGGCAGTCCGTGACCGGTGAGGCTGCCCGAACATTGATCCGTAAGGCGCTCGCAGTCCGCACCAAGGCAGCCGAGTAGGCCAGTCCGCCGAACCGGACGTACGGCGGGCGGTCAGAATCACCCGTCGATGTGTTTGCGCACCGATATCGCCCGGCATGTGAACTCCCCCTGCGGTACATCTTCGATCTCGACATCCACCAGGTCACCCACGCGCAAGGCCATGTAGTCCTCGGGCGACATGGTGGACAGGTGGAACCACGCCGGAGTTCCGTCCGCTCGGGTGAGGACGCCGGTCCCTTTGCTCAGGTTCCAGCGGTACACCGTGGCGATCTCTGCCATGCTCTGCGTTCCCCTCTCACCTGCATCGAATGCTCCAGGTCAACCTCATAGTCGTATCGAATCGTCCACGCCGCTGGATCTTTAGATGGTTCACGCCGCTGCGTGCCCACTCAGGAAGCGCCACCGCAACACTTCCTGAATGCGCCGTCACGCAAGCAGCGACCCCGAGGAAGTCGCACGCCCAGCAACGCGCAGCAATCCGTGGCAGCACGCGAGCACGGAAACTCTTCTGCGGCAGTCCAATCGGCCACCTCGATGACGAGCCCGGACAGGCTCGCTCGAGCTGAGGTCAGCCGGCCGATCGGATGATGAGCGCGTCGCCCTGGCCGCCCCCACCGCAGAGGGCTGCCGCGCCGATGCCGCCGCCTCGACGTTTCAGTTCCAGTGCAAGGTGCAGGACGATGCGGGCGCCGGACATGCCCAGGGGGTGGCCGATGGCGATTGCGCCGCCATTGACGTTGACCTTCTCGGGGGCGATGCCGAGTTTGCGGGCCGAGGCGATGCCGACGACCGCGAATGCCTCGTTGATTTCCACCAGGTCCAGGTCGGTCGGTGAGATACCTTCCCTCGCACAGGCTTTTGGCGATTGCGTTGGCGGGCTGCTCTTGGAGGGTGGAATCCGGCCCGGCCACCACGCCTGCCGCGCCGATCTCCGCGATCCAGCTCAGGCCCAGCTCCTGGGCCTTGGCCTTGCTCATTACGACCACCGCGGCCGCGCCGTCGGAGATCTGCGAGGCGGAACCCGCGGTGATGGTGCCGTCGGGGGCGAAGGCGGGACGCAGTTCGGCCAGGGACTCGACGGTCGTGTCGGCCCGGATGCCTTCGTCCTCGCTGATCACGATCGGATCGCCCTTGCGCTGCGGGACCGACACCGGGATCACCTCGTCGGTGAACACGCCGTTCTTCCAGGCCGCCGCGGCATTGCGATGCGAGGCGGCGGCGAAGGCGTCCTGATCCTCGCGGCTGATGCCGTCCACGGTGTTACGGGTGTCGGTCAACGTACCCATCGCCTGACCGGTGAAGATGTCCTGCAAGCCGTCGGCGATCATGTGATCGTCCAGGGTCGCGTCGCCGTATTTGAAACCTTCGCGGCTCTTGGTCAGCAGATGCGGCGCGCGGCTCATCGACTCCTGCCCACCGGCCACCACGATCTCGTACTCCCCCGCGCGAATCAGCTGATCCGCCAAGGCAATTGCGTTGATTCCCGACAGACACACCTTGTTGAGCGTCAGCGCCGGAACGTCCATCGGGATCCCCGCGGCCACTGCCGCCTGACGCGCCGGAATCTGGCCCGCACCCGCGGTCAGCACCTGCCCCATGATCACGTAGTCGACCTGTTCGGGCGCGACGCCGCCCTTCTCCAGCGCGGCTTTGATCGCGAATCCGCCCAGCTCGGACCCGGAGAATCCGGCGAGCCCGCCGAGCAGCCGCCCGACCGGAGTACGGGCACCGGCGACGATGACGGAAGTACCTGCCTCAGACATGCGCTTGCTCCTCCAGGGCGACGATCAATTCGTAACCGGTTGCGGCAGTGATCTGTTCGACGGTCACATCGGGTGCGAGCTCGCGCAGCAGCAACGTGCCGTCCCGGACGTCGATGACACCGAGATCGGTGATGATGCGATGCACCACGGCTTTACCGGTCAGCGGCAGCGAACACCGTTCGACGATCTTGGGGCCGCCGTCGCGATCGGTGTGTTCCATGAGAACGATGACGCGCCGGGCGCCGTGCACCAGGTCCATCGCGCCGCCCATGCCCTTGACCATCTTGCCCGGCACCAGCCAGTTGGCCAGGTCGCCCTCGTGCGAGACCTGCATCCCGCCCAGGACAGCGGTGTCGATATGCCCGCCGCGAATCATGCCGAACGACAACGCCGAATCGAAGAACGCCGCACCCGGGTTCACCGTCACGGTTTCCTTGCCCGCGTTGATGAGATTCGGATCGACCGCGTCCTCGGTCGGGTACGGACCGGTGCCCAGGATGCCGTTCTCCGAGTGCAGCACCACGTTCACGCCGTCGGGAAGGTGGTTCGGAATAAGGGTCGGCAATCCGATCCCCAGATTCACGTACTCACCATCGACCATTTCGGCAGCGGCACGGGCGGCCATCTGCTCACGATTCCAACTCACGCTGCGTCCTTTCCGTCGCGAGCGAGGCGCTGCGTAGTCACGCTCCGCTGCCGTCGGCTCACCTGACCGCTCATGCTGTGCCGGTTCTCGGCATGAGCCGGGCGCTTCGTGCTCACGCTTCGCCGACCGCTCACGCCGAGACCGTCCTCTTCTCGATTCGCTTCTCCTGCACGCCCGTATGCACCAGCCGCTGGACGAACACGCCCGGCAGATGGACCTGCGACGGATCGAGCTCACCGGGCTGGACGAGCCGCTCGACCTGCACGATCGTCGTCCGCCCGGCCATCGCGGCGAGCGGATTGAAGTTCAGCGCGGTCTTGTCGAAGACGAGATTGCCCAGGGTGTCACCGATTTCGGCGTGCACGAGCGCGAAGTCGGCGACGATCGACTCCTCCAGCACATAGCTGCGGCCGCGGAACTCGCGGGTCTCCTTGGGCGGCGAGGCGATCGCCACCGAGCCGTCGGAGTGGTAGCGCCACGGTAGCCCGCCCTCGGACACCGGCGTGCCGACACCGGCCGGGGTGAAGAACGCCGGAATCCCGGCGCCACCGGCGCGCAGCCGCTCGGCGAGGGTGCCCTGCGGGGTGAGCTCCACCTCCAACTCGCCCGCGAGGTACTGCCTCGCGAACTCCTTGTTCTCCCCGACATACGACGCGGTGACGCGACGAATCCGCCCGGCCGACAACAGGATTCCCAAACCCCAGTCGTCGACGCCGCAGTTGTTGGAGAACACCTCTAGCCCGGACACCCCGCGATCGGACAGCGCGCCGATCAATTCGTTCGGAATGCCGCACAGGCCGAATCCGCCGACGGCGAGCGAGGCCTCGTCGGGGATGTCCGCGACGGCCTCGGCCGCCGAATCGTATATCTTCACCGCCACTGGGTACCGCACCTTTCGTCCACTGAATGGACGTCGCACTTCTACCCCGGTAGTGAACATTGTGCTGCATCGACCTGGAAAGTACTTCGAGCGAAGTGCTCGATATCCGGCCGGATGGGCACCCACGCGTTCATTGAATGAACACATCCGCCTATGCTGGCGGTATGCCCCGATCGACGCAGGAGAGTTCGCACGTGGTCGAGCGCGCGGCGCGCCTGCTGCGCGCCATCAGCGCGTACCGCGCCGACGGCGCGTCCACCACCGAACTGGCGAATACGACCGGCCTGGCGCGTCCCACGGCGCACCGACTGCTGGTCTCCCTGGCCGAACAGGGCCTCGCCGATCGGGATGCGAAGACCGGACGCTGGTCGCTCGGACCCGAGCTGTATCTGCTCGGCGCGGTGGCCACGAACCGATACGACATCACCGACCAGGCCCGCGACATCGTCGATCAGCTCTCCCGGCTCACCGGCGAGAGCGCCTTCCTGTCCGCCCATCGAGGCGACGAGACCGTCTGCATCCTGTGCCGCGAGGGCAGCTTTCCGCTGCGGTCACACGTCCTGCACGAAGGTAAACGCTTCCCACTGGGCGTGGCCTCGGCGGGCCTGGCCATTCTCAGTCATCTCCCGGCCCGGGAGATCGACGACTATCTCCGGGACACGGACCTCGCGCCGGAGTGGGGTGAGGTTCATTCGGAAGAGCAAGTGCGCCAGCGGATCCGGACAACGCTCGCGGACGGTTACGCGGTGAATCCCGGACTGATCGTCGAGGGCAGCTGGGGTATGGGGGCCGCGGTCTTCGACCGGAACGACCGGCCCGCGTGGGCCCTGAGCCTCACCGGAGTCGAGACCCGTTTCCGGGAACCGAGACGAACCGAGCTGGGTACGCTGCTACTCGAGCATGCCCATCGACTCTCGGTTCGGCTCAAATCCCTGTGACCAGCCCTCACACGGTGTGCCGGTCACCCGCCCGGCGCACGATCTGCTCCGCGTGCCGGAACACCGGAGCGTCGACCATCTTCCCCTCGAAACTGAAGACACCGCGCTCGTTTCCAGCGGCAGCGAGAACCCTTCGGGCCCAGTCGAATTCCTCGTCGGTAGGTGCGTACGCCGCGCGGACCACCGCCACCTGACTCGGGTGGATCGAGACCTTCACATCGAATCCGACGGCGACCGCGTCGTCGGCTTCGGCACGCAGCCCGTCGAGATTCTTGATATCGAGGAATACGCCATCGAGCGCCAGCTTGCCGTACGCCTTCGCGGCCACCAGACACGTCGAACGCAGATGAACGGCGACATCCCGGTACGTTCCATCCGCACGGCGACTCGCCGTGCCGCCGAGACCGGCGACCAGATCCTCCGCACCCCACATCACGGCCAACGTATTGGCCGCCCGCGCGGATTCCGCGACCGTCACCACACCGAGCGGCGACTCGACCAGCGCGATCACCTCCAGCGGCGCTAGTGAGGAAACCTGTTCCGCCGACTCGCATTTGGGCAGCATCACGCGTGTGTACCGCGTCTCGCGCAAGGCCTCCAGATCCAGGCGCTGATCCTCGGTGCCGTGCGCGTTGACGCGCACCACGGTCCGCTCCGGATCGAGCGGGGTGTCCACCACCGCCCGCCGCGCCGCCGCCCGGTCCGCCGCCGCGACACCGTCCTCGAGATCCAGGATCACCACGTCGGCGGCGGCCGCCGCCTTCGCGAACCGCTCGGGCCGATCGGCCGGGCAGAACAACCACGCCGGACCCGCCGGGGTCCAGGACACATCCGTCGAAACCATCTCACTGCCCTTCCGGCCGTTTGCGCACCATCGTCTTGCGGACCGCGGTCGCGACGACGTCACCGTGCTGATTGCGAGCCGTATGGGCGAAGGTGACGATGCCCTCCCCCGGACGGCTCTTCGACTCACGCTTGTCGATGATCTCGGTCTCCGCGTACATGGTGTCGCCGTGGAACAGCGGCTTGGGGAACGCGATCTCCGAGAATCCGAGATTGCCGACGATGGTGCCCTGCGTCAGCTGCGCCACCGAGAGGCCGACGAGCGTGGAGAGGGTGAACATCGAATTCACCAGGCGCGCGTTGAACGGCGGCAGGTCGTCGGCGAACGCGGCGTCCAGGTGCAGCGCCTGGGTGTTCATCGTCAACGTGGTGAACAGGACGTTGTCCGCCTCGGTGACAGTGCGTCCCGGGCGATGCTCGTACACCACGCCGGTCTCGAACTCCTCGAACCACAACCCGCGCTGCACGATTCGACGCGGCTGCCCCGCCGATTGCTCACTCACGATTCCACCTCACTGACGCTCGGGTCCGCCGCGCGCGAGCCGCACAGTGCCGATAGTCCGCTCCGCTGCGCTCCACTCACGACTCCACCTCGCCAACGTTCGACTCCGCCACACGCAGGCCGCGCAGTGCCGATGGTCCGCTGCCCTCCACACACGACTCCACCTCGCCGACACTCGGGCCCGCCGCGCGCGAGCCGCACAGTGCCGTGGTCCACTCCACTCACAGTCCCGCCTCCCGCGCGATCAGCATCAGCTGCACCTCGGTGGTGCCCTCGCCGATCTCCAGGATCTTCGAGTCCCGGTAGTGCCGCGCCACCGCGTATTCGTTCATGAAGCCGTAGCCGCCGAAGATCTGCGTCGCGTCCCGGGCGTTGTCCATCGCCGCCTCGCTCGCCGCCAGCTTCGCGATCGACGCCTGCTTCTTGAACGGCTTGCCCGACAACATCAATGCCGCCGCGTCGTAGTAGGCGGTGCGGGCGGTGTGCGCGCGGGCCTCCATCCGCGCGATCTTGAACGCGATCGCCTGATTCGCGCCGATCGGGCGGCCGAACGCCTCGCGCTCCTTGGCGTACCGCACGGATTCGTCGACGCATCCCTGTGCCGCGCCCACGGACAACGCCGCGATCGCGATGCGGCCCTCGTCCAGGATCCGCAGGAAGTTCGCGTAGCCGCGCCCGCGCTCACCGAGCAGATTCTCGCGCGGCACCCGGACGTCGTCGAAGCTGAGCGGGTGGGTGTCCGAGGCGTGCCAGCCGACCTTGTCGTAGGCCGGTTCGGCGGTGAATCCGGGCGTGGAGGCGGGCACCAGGATCGTCGAGATCTCCTTTTTGCCACCGTCTTTCACGCCCGTCACCGCGGTCACGGTGACCAGCTTGGTGATATCGGTACCCGAGTTGGTGATGAACTGCTTGCTGCCGTTGATCACCCAGTCCGCGCCGTCCTCGGTGGCGGTGGTGCGCGTGCCACCGGCATCGCTGCCCGCGCCGGGCTCGGTCAAACCGAAGGCGGCCAAGGACTTTCCGCTCGTCAGCTGCGGCAGCCACTCCTGCTTCTGTGCCTCGGTGCCGAAGCGGTACACCGGCATCGCGCCGAGCGATACGCCCGCCTCGAGGGTGATCGCGACGGACTGGTCTGCCTTGGCGAGTTCCTCGAGCGCGAGGCACAGCGCGAAGTAGTCCCCGCCCTGCCCGCCGTACTCCTCCGGGAACGGCAGGCCGAACAGGCCGAGTTCGGCCATGCCCGCGATCACCTCGTAGGGGAAGGTGTGGTTGCGGTCGTGCTCGGCGGCGACCGGCGCGACCACCGACCGGGTGAAGTCGCGGACCGTCTTCGCCAGCTGGGCGTACTCGTCCGGCAGCGCCCCGGTGGATAGATAGTCGGTCATTTCTCGTCGTCCTTCTCGCTCTGTTCGTTGGGAATCACCCGGGCCAGCAACTGGTCCACCTTGACCTGGTCGCCGGTGGAGACATGGATCTCGACGGTGCCGTCGACGGGTGCGGTCAGCGCGTGTTCCATCTTCATCGCCTCGACGACCACGACGGTCGTGCCCGCGCTGACGACGGTTCCGGACTCGACGCCCACCGCGATGACCGAGCCGGGCATCGGGCTGGTCAGCTCCGCCTCCCCGGCGTGCGCGTCGCCCGTACGGACATTCTCCTCCGCGACCTCGCGGATCGTCACGACCCCCGAAGACGTTGCCAGCCAGAGGTTTTCACCCTGCACGGCGACGCGGTACACCTCGCCCAGGCCACCGATCGTCACCCGCAGCTCGGGCCCGGCCAGCGACGCCGTCAGGGATCGGGGCTCGCCGTCATCGAGCGTGACGACCGCCGCGCCGGGACTGCCGGTGACGCCGACATGCACGACGCGACCGGACGTCGCGAGCCGGAACGTGGTCGGCTGCGCACCGCCCACCCGCCACCCGGTCGGCACCTCCCAGGGGTCGGCGGCGTCGGCGGGCCACAGGCTCAGCCAGCGGAACACCCCGGCGGCGATGATCTGCTCGTCCGAGGGCTCGGCCGCGACGAAATCCGCCACCCGCCGGTCCAGCAGCCCGGTATCGAGCTGACCGGCCACGACGTCGGGATCCGCGAGCAGGAAACGCGCGAACTCGATATTGGTGACGACCCCGAGCACCGCCGTCTCGGCCAGCGCCCGATCCAGCCCGCGCAGCGCCGCCGCGCGGTCCGAGCCGTGCGCGATCACCTTCGCCAGCATCGGGTCGTAGTCGCTTCCGACGACCGTCCCCACGCGCAGACCGGAATCGACGCGAACCCCCGCACCCGTCGGCTCGACGAGATCCACGACCGTCCCACCGGTGGGCAGGAAGCCGCGCGCCGGATCCTCCGCGTAGACGCGCGCCTCGATCGCGTGCCCGGTCATCGTGATCCGGTCCTGGGCGATGGTCAGCTTCTCACCGGCCGCGACACGCACCTGCCATTCCACCAGATCCAGGCCGGTGACCAGCTCGGTGACCGGGTGCTCGACCTGGAGACGGGTGTTCATCTCCATGAAGAAGAACTCGTCAGGACGATCCGCGGACACGATGAACTCCACCGTCCCCGCGCCCGCGTAGTCGACACTGCGCGCGGTATCGCAGGCCGCCGCGCCGATCCTGGCTCGCGTCGCCTCGTCCAGCAGCGGTGAGGGCGCTTCCTCGATCACCTTCTGATGCCGCCGCTGCAGGCTGCACTCGCGCTCGCCCAGATGGATCACGTTGCCGTGGGTATCGGCGAGGATCTGCACCTCGATATGCCTGGGCCGCAACACGAATCGCTCCAGGAACAACGTGTCGTCGCCGAACGCGGACGCCGCCTCCCGCCGCGCGCTGACCAGCGCGGCCGGGAGCTCGGCCGGATCTTCGACCATCCGCATCCCCTTGCCGCCGCCGCCCGCGGACGGCTTGACCAGCACCGGATATCCGATATCGGTGGCGGCCGCGATCAGGTCGGCGTCGGTCAGTCCCGGTTTCGCGATGCCGGGCACCACCGGCACGTCGAACGCCGCGACGGCGTTCTTCGCGGTGATCTTGTCCCCCATCACCTCGATCGCGCGCGCGGACGGGCCGAGGAACACGATCCCCGCCGCCTCCAGCGCCGCGGCGAAACTCGCGTTCTCGGAAAGGAACCCGTAACCCGGATGCACCGCCTGCGCACCCGTCCGGCGCGCGGCGTCCACCACCTTGCCGATATCGAGGTAGCTCTCCCGCGCCGCGGCGGGACCTAGCAGCACCGCGACGTCCGCCTCGCGCACGTGCCGCGCATCCGCGTCCGCTTCGCTGTACACCGCGACCGAGCGAATGCCCATCGCCCGCAGGGTCCGGATGACCCGCACCGCGATCTCACCCCGATTGGCCACCAGCACTGTGTGGAAGATGCGGGTTTCGCCATCAGCCGTTGTCATCCCGCTCACCGTCATGTCGTCACCTCGGTCCGATCGGCCACGGGCACGTCGCGGAACGGCCGAGTCTCGTCATCCGCGGTTGTTGTCGCCATCTGCTCACCGTCATCTCGTCACATCCGCCCACTCTGGCCACCGGGACGGTAGGGAACAGGCGAACCTCGCCGTAATAGTCATCCGATTCACGGTCACATCCGGAAGACGCCGTAGGAGACCGGCTCGATCGGGGCGTTCGCGCACACCGAAAGTGCCAGTCCGAGAACCGTTCTGGTGTCGGCGGGGTCGATGATCCCGTCGTCCCACAGTCGCGCCGTCGAGTAGTACGGGTTGCCCTGGGCCTCGTACTGCTCTCGGATCGGGGCCTTGAACGCCTCCTCGTCCTGCGCCGACCACGGTTTGCCCGAGGAGTCGAGCTGCTCGCTGCGCACCGTCGCCAGGACCGAGGCCGCCTGCTCGCCGCCCATCACCGAGATCCGGGCGTTGGGCCACATCCACAGGAAACGCGGCGAGTAGGCCCGCCCGCACATCGAGTAGTTGCCCGCGCCGTACGAACCGCCGATGACCACCGTCAGCTTCGGCACCCGCGCGCACGCGACCGCGGTGACCATCTTCGCGCCGTGCTTGGCGATCCCGCCCGCCTCGTACTCGCGCCCGACCATGAATCCGGTGATGTTCTGCAGGAACAACAGCGGAACGCTGCGCTTGTCGCACAGCTCGATGAAGTGCGCGCCCTTCATGGCCGACTCACCGAACAGCACGCCGTTGTTCGCGACGATGCCGACCGGATGCCCGTGAATGCGAGCGAAACCGGTGACCAGCGTCTTGCCGTACTCGGCCTTGAACTCCTGGAAGCTCGAACCGCCGTCCGCGTCACCGCGATCGACCACCCGGTCGATCACCTCGTGCACATCGTACGGTGTGCGCGAATCGGTGGGCACCACGTCGTACAACTCGGCCGGGTCCGCGACCGGATCCAGCGCGGGGGCCACCTCCCACGGCCGCGCCGCGCGCGGTCCCAGCGTGGCCACGATGTTCCGCACGATCCGCAGCGCGTCCCGATCGTCGGCGGCCAGGTGATCGGTCACGCCGGAGACCTTCGAATGCAGATCGCCGCCGCCGAGTTCCTCCGCCGTGACCACCTCGCCGGTGGCCGCCTTCACCAGAGGCGGGCCGCCTAGGAAGATCGTGCCCTGATTGCGCACGATCACCGCCTCGTCGCTCATCGCCGGGACGTACGCGCCGCCCGCGGTGCACGAGCCCATCACCGAGGCGATCTGGGCGATGCCCTTGGCGCTCATCGTGGCCTGGTTGTAGAAGATCCGGCCGAAATGCTCCCGGTCCGGGAACACCTCGTCCTGGCGCGGCAGGAACGCTCCGCCCGAGTCCACCAGGTAGATGCACGGCAGGTTGTTCTGCAACGCCACTTCCTGCGCGCGCAGATGCTTCTTCACGGTGATCGGGTAGTAGGTGCCGCCCTTGACCGTCGCGTCGTTCGCGACGATCACGCATTCCCGTCCCGACACGCGCCCGATGCCGGAGATCATCCCCGCACCCGGGCACTGGTCGTCGTACAGGCCGTTGGCCGCCAGGGGCGAGAGCTCGAGGAACGGGCTTCCGGGGTCGAGCAGCGAGTTCACCCGGTCCCGCGGCAGCAGCTTGCCGCGGTCCAGATGACGTTGGCGCGCCTTCTCACCGCCGCCGAGTGCGGCCACTCGCAGATATTCGCGCAGTTCCGCCACCAGCCGCTCGTGTTCGGCCCTGTTGCCGTCCCGGTCCAAACCCATCTCGCCGCCCGTCGTATTCCGGCCGTCCGTGGCCGTCGAGTCGATTCGGTTAATCCTCGATCACCGAAATTCAAGATAACTGTGATTAACTGAGTTGTCCACACCACCTGCGCGGAGAGGAGATTCGCTCGTGATGCCCGACCGTGCGCCGATCGACGAGCCGAGGCCCACCCGGCGCAGCCAGGCCAAGGCCGACCGGCGGCGGCAGCTGCTGGAGGCGGCCGCGCGCCTGATCGCCGAACGCGGATACGCCGGGGTCCGGCTCGAGGATCTCGGCTCGGCCGTCGGCATCAGCGGCCCCGCGGTCTACCGGCACTTCCCCAACAAGGAGGCGGTGCTGGTCGAATTGCTCGTCGGGATCAGCGCGCGCCTGTTCGAGGGCGGCACCGACGTCGTCGTCTCGGCCGCCGACCCCGGCACGGCTCTGGCGGGCCTGATCGAATTCCATCTCGACTTCGCCCTCGGCGAGTCCGATCTGATCCGCATCCAGGACCGCGACCTGGGATCGCTCCCCGACGCGGCCCGCCGCCAGGTGCGCCGGTACCAGCGCCGCTACGTCGAACTGTGGGTGCAGGTGCTGCGCGAAACCGATCCGGATCTGTCCGAGACCGAGGCGCGCACCAAGGCGCACGCCACCTTCGGACTGATCAATTCCACGCGGCACAGCATGGGCCGCACGTCGCCGACGCTCACCCGCGACGTGCTGCGGCGGATGACCGTCGCCTCGCTCGCCCCCGGCGTATGAACCCGCCCCTCCCCGCCACCGGTAACACGTATCCGTACCCGAATCGGACATCCGCCCTTTACGATGAGGCGGCTCGTCGAGAACAGACCCAGAGGTGATCGTGGCCGCACCGACCGACCGGGCCCCGACAGCGGGACGCCCCCGTATGCCCGGGATCGAGGACGCGGTTGTCAAGGCCACTATCCACCGGCTCGTCGAGGACGGCTACCGCGGCATGACGCTGGCCAGGATCGCCGCGGACGCGGGCACCACCCGGCCGACGGTGTATCTGCGCTGGGAGACCAAACAGGCACTGGTCGTGGACGCCGTGCGCCGCACACTGGAACGCAAGGTTCCGGAGATGCCGCGCGCCTGGCACGACCTGCCCGCGAAGGAACGGCTGGTCCGCGTGCTCGAGCTACTGCACCAACGCGACGAGCCCGAACGGGGCCTGCTGCACGCCACAATCCTGGCCGAGAGTCACCGCCTGCCCGAATTGGGCGAATTGCTGCGGGAGTACCTGCTCGACCCCCCGGTCCGGGAGATCACCGATCTGCTCGAGACGATGCGGGCACGCGGAGAGGTCCGGGCCGACCTGGACTGCGCGCACGCCGCGAAGATGCTGTACGGGATGCAACTGGTCGATCACTTCGAGACGGGTGGCACTTCCCTCGAAATCGACAGGGACAGTGTCGAATTCCTCTGGCCGCTGATCGGCCGGCCGACCGGCGAGGGCACCGCGCCGTAGCCGCGCGGGCCCGGCGTCCCGGCGACGTCGGGGCAACCAGAGTTCCCACTCGCACGCCCGATCAACGCGCATCGTAGTGAGCGGAGTCTCACAGTCGTTCGCCGTGCTAATTACATTACTTGACAGTACAGTCAAGCAATAGGTTCTGGGGTCCGGTGAGTCCGAGCAGGGGCAGGACGGTTCCCTCCCTCCCAGGGCCGTATTGGACCGATATCCGCAGCTCGTTACGGAAGCTGGTGATGGCGTGAGTAAGAAGGATCAGCAAGACCCCCAGGACAGGGCAGCTCGGCTCGAGGCCGAACTCAGAGCGTCCGACCGTGAGTTCCGAGAGGCATTACCGCTGGATGCGGTCACCGCGGCCGCGCGCGAACCCGGCCTCGGCCTGGCCCGGACCATCGAACGGATCATGACCGGCTACTCAGATCGGCCCGCGGTCGCGCAGCGCCGGACCGAACTGGTCCGTGACCCCGAAACCGGCAGGGCCACAACACGTTTGCTGCCGGAATTCACGACCAGAACCTACGGCGAAGTATGGGATCGGGCGCGCGCGGTCGCGACCGGCTGGTCCGCACAGGGCATCCGCCCCGGCGAGTTCATCGCCACCATCGGTTTCACCAGCGCCGAATACCTGACGCTGGATCTGGCCACCACCTACCTCGGCGCGGTCGCGGTGCCGCTGCAGCCCAGCTCCGTGGTGCCCCAGTTGCAGGCGATCGTCGACGAGACCGCGCCGAAGGTGCTCGCGACGAGCCTGGCCTACCTCGACAAGGCGCTCGAACTGGCCCTGGCCTCGCCCGCGAAGCCGCGGGTCCTGGTCTTCGACGTCGATCCCGAAGTGGACGACGACCGCGAAGCGCTGGCGGCTGCCACCGAGCGACTGACCGCCACCGGCCAGTCCATCGACACCGTGAACGAGATCGCCACCGCCGCAACGGATCTGCCGACCGTGCCGCTGTTCGACCCCGAGCCCGGCGAGAGCCCGCTCACCCTGCTGATCTACACCTCCGGCAGCACCGGAGCCCCCAAGGGCGCGATGTACCAGGAACATCTCGTCCGTGGACACTGGACCGGCGAGGCGATGGGCACGCGGGAATTCCCCTCGATCACGGTCAACTACATGCCGATGAGCCATCTGATGGGCCGGGCATCGATCATGGGCGCGTTCAGCCGCGGCGGGATCAACTACTTCACCGCACGCGCGGACCTGTCGACCCTCTTCGAGGACATCGCACTCGCGCGCCCGACCGAACTGGCCGCGGTGCCGCGCATCTTCGACATGCTCTTCCAGATGTACCAGAGCGAATTGCACACGCGCAGTGGCGAATTCGATGACAGTGAGCAGCTCGACGCGGCCGTGAAGGCGGATCTGCGCGACCGGGTGCTGGGCGGGCGGGTGCTACACGGGCTCGTGGGCAGTGCGCCGATCTCCGCGGAACTCAAGGCGTTCGCCCAGTCGTGCCTCGCCGTGCCGCTGGTCGAGGGTTACGGCTCGACCGAATCCGGCATCGTGGTGATGGACGACAAGGTGATCCGCCCGCCGGTGATCGACTACAAGCTCGCCGACGTCCCCGAACTCGGCTATTTCAACACCGACCGGCCGTACCCGCGCGGCGAACTGCTGATCAAGACCGAGAACATCTTCCCCGGCTACTACAATCGCCCCGACGTGACGGCCTCGATGTTCGACGCGGACGGGTACTACATGACCGGGGACATCATGGCCGAGACCGGCCCGGACGAGCTGCGCTACGTCGACCGGCGCAACAATGTGCAGAAGCTCTCGCAGGGCGAGTTCGTAGCGCTGTCCAAGGTGGAGTCGGTGTTCAACACCAATCCGTCGATCCAGCAGATCTATCCGTACGGCAACAGCGAACGACCGTACCTGCTGGCGGTGATCGTGCCGACCGAGCAGGCGCTCGAAGACGCCGGCAGCGTGGAGGCGCTCGAGCCGATCCTGGCGGAGGCGCTGCAGCGGACCGCGAAGGAAGCCGGGCTCGAACCCTACGAGATCCCGCGCGACTTCCTGATCGAGACCGAACCGTTCAGCATGGCCAACGGCCTGCTCTCCGATATCCGCAAGCTGCTGCGTCCCCGGTTGCGCGAACGTTACGGCGACCGGCTCGAACAGCTCTACACCGAACTCGCACAGAGTGAGGCCGCGGAACTGCAGGCGCTGCGGACGAACGGCAGGGACCAGCCGATATTCGAGACCGTCGCGCGCGCGACCCGGGCGATGCTCGGCTGCTCGGACGCCGAGACCCGTCCCGACGCGCATTTCACCGATCTGGGCGGCGATTCGCTCTCGGCGCTGTCGTTCTCGAATCTGCTCGGGGAGATCTTCGAGGTCGAGGTTCCGGTCAGCGTCGCGATCAGCCCGGCGAACGACCTGCGCGCGATCGCGGATTACATTGCCGCGCAACTGGATCAGACCGGCAACCTGCCGACCTTCAGCTCGGTGCACGGCGTCGGCGCGACCGAGATCAAGGCGAGCGATCTGCGCCTGGACAAGTTCATCGACCGCGACATCCTCGCGGCCGCAGAGCAGTTGCCCGCCCCGCAGCACACCGAGCCCCGAACCGTATTCCTCACCGGCGCAACGGGATACCTCGGCCGTTTCATGTGCATCGACTGGCTCGAACGGCTCTCCGAACGCGGCGGCAAACTGATCTGCATCGTGCGCGGCAGCGATGACGCGGCGGCGCGCAAACGGCTCGACGACACCTTCGACACCGGTGACGCCGAACTTCTGGCCCACTACCGCAAACTCGCCGAAAAGCACCTCGAGGTACTCGCGGGTGATCTCGGCGCGCCGCGGCTGGGACTGGACGAGGGCACGTGGAACCGCCTCACCGCGGAAGTCGACGTGGTCATGCATCCGGGCGCACTGGTCAACCACGTGCTGCCCTACGACCAGATGTTCGGACCGAACGTCTTCGGCACCGCCGAGCTGATCCGGCTGGCGATCACCACCCGGCTCAAGTCGTTCACCAATGTCTCGACCCTCGGCGTCGCCGACCAGATGGCGCCGGGAACGTTCGACGAGACCACGGACATCCGGAAGCTGAGTTCGGTGCGGCGCGTGCACGACGGCTACGCCAACGGATACGCGATGAGCAAATGGGCCGGAGAGGTCCTGCTCCGGGAGGCGCACGACGCGTTCGGCCTGCCGGTGACGGTGTTCCGGTCCGATATGATCCTGGCCCACAGCACCTACACCGGCCAGCTCAACGTGCCCGACATGTTCACCCGGCTGATGCTCACGCTGGTGGCCACCGGCCTGGCGCCGAAGTCCTTCTACACCCTGCAGGAGGACGGCACCCGCCCCCGCGCGCACTACGACGGGCTGCCGGTCGATTTCAGCGCCGAGGCGGTGGACACACTGGGCGTCCAGCACCCGGACGGCTACCGCACCTACCACCTGTTCAACCCGCACGACGACGGTATTTCGCTGGACACCTACGTCGACTGGCTCATCGACGCGGGCTACGCCATCAAGCGGGTGGACGACTACGCCGACTGGCTGTCCCGTTTCGAGACGGCGATCAAGGCGCTGCCGGAGAAGCAGCGCCGGCACTCGCTCCTGCCGCTGCTGCACTCCTACGAGAAGCCGCAGGCCCCGGTGTCCGGCGAAGTCGCACCGACGGACGAGTTCCGGCGTGCGGTCGCCGAGACCGGAGTCGGCGGCCGGCACGAAATCCCGCAGGTCACTCCCGGTCTGATCGTCAAGTACATCGACGACCTGCACCAACTCGACCTGCTGTGAACCGTTCCGGGGCGGGGACACCTCGTCAGCCCCGCCCCGGGGGCCGAACAGTTATCGAAGTTGCCCGGCGACGACCTCCAATTCGATGCCGGTACCGCGGCGGACGGTGTTGTAGATCGGGCAGGTCTCGGTGAATCTCGCGGCCAGCGTCTCGGCAACCGATGCGCCGACTCCCTGTATTCGCACGGTGATTCGCGTGTGGTCGTAGCGGGTCGGATCCGCCACCCCGCGCGTGTGGGTTGCGCTGACCTGGATGCCGGTCACCGGATATCCGGCTTCGGTGGCGGTGGATTCGATATTCGCCATCGCACAGGAGACCAGCGAAGCGAGAAACAATTCTCCGGCCTGGATCGATTCGCCCGGTCCGAAACGGGAATCGGTGAGGAGATGGTTGGTGCGGGCGTCCAGGACGAACCGGCCGGGAACGCCCGAAATGGTGTGGCCCGAGACCGTTACGGTGTTGTCCGATCGTGCTTCGCTCATGACGCCACCCGCCGGGACACCGGTGCGCGATGCTCCCACTCCCCCGCTCCCGGACGGTCCAAGCCGAGATTCTCGCGCAACGTACGTCCCTCGTACTCGGTGCGAAACAGCTTGCGCCGCTGCAGTTCCGGCACCACCTGACGGGTGAATTCCTCGAATCCGCCCGGCTGATAAGGCACCTGCACGGTGAAACCGTCGCACGCGCCGCCGGTGAACCATTCCTCGAGGCCGTCGGCCACCTCGGCGGCGGTCCCGACGAATCCGCCCTCGACCCGGCCGCCGTACTGTTTGCCGAGTTCGCGCAGGGTCAGCCCGTCCCGTTCGGTGATCTCGCGAACCTCGCGGTAGTGCCCCTCCACACCGGGCACCTCCACCTCCGGCAGCCGCTCGTCCAGCGGGAACGTCGACAGGTCGACGTCGAGATGGTAAGCGAGCGTGGACAATCCGCCCAGCGGCGGCACCATGTCGTAGATTTCGTCATGCAACCGGCGGGCGTTCTCGGTGGTGGTGCCGATGATCGGCGTGATGGACGGCAGGATCTTGATCTGTCCGGGATCACGTCCGTGCGCTGCCGCGCGTTCCTTGATCTCGGTGTAGAAGGCCCGCGCGGATTCCAGCGAGGCGTGGCTGCAGAAGATGACGTCCGACCAGCGGGCCGCGAAATCCTTTCCCTTCGCCGAGGCGCCCGCCTGGATCAGCACGGGATAGCCCTGCGGCGGGCGCGGCACGTTGAGCGGGCCACGCACGGTGAAGAATTCGCCGTCGTGGTCGATCTCGTGCACCTTTCCCGGATCGGCGAACAACGGTTCCGCCGCGTCGAGAACCAGGGCGTCCTCGTCCCAGCTGTCCCACAGCTTTCCGGCCACCTCCAGGAATTCGTCGGCCCGCTCGTAACGCAGTTCGCGCGGAAACTGGCTGTCCCGGTTGAAATTTCGCGCCTCCGCCTCTTGGAAGGAGGTGACGATGTTCCAGGCCGCGCGCCCGCCGCTGAGATGATCCAGGGTGGCGAACGAACGCGCCACCGTGTACGGCTGCGCATAGGTGGTCGACACCGTGGCGGCCAAGCCCAGCCGGTTCGTGACCGCGCTCATCGACGAGAGCACGTGCAGGGGATCCAGGCGCAGCGAGCCCAGCGCCCCGTTGCGGAGTTGGCTGTCGGTACTCCCGCCGAATCGGTCCGGCACCGACAGGATGTCGGCGAAGAAGGCCAGATCGAAACGTCCGGCCTCGAGGGTGCGGGCGATGTTCTGGTAGTAGTCGGCATTCAGCCATCCCGGCACCGAGGACGGGTGCCGCCAGCCACCGGGTCGGCCGGGCCCGGCGGTGACGAAGGCGGCGAGATGCATCTGTGGAATCGACATGGTTACGGTCGCAATCTATTTCGTGAGTTCCTGGTCGATGACGCGCTTGATCGAGTCGAACCGCGAGTTCTGCAGCCAGCTGGTCACATCGACCCGGTCCGGGTAGACGCCGAGGCGATGGAAGTTGTCGGCGAGATCCTGGGTGCCCGCGATCGCGTCGTGGCCGACCGTGCCGAAAGAGCCCGCACCGGAGTACGACAGCCGTCGGCTCACGATCAGGTCCTGATACACCTGCGCCTCCAGCGCGCTGTTGCCGAATCCGCCCAGACGCGTGAATGCGCCGACCGCACGCTGCGGATCGCTCTCGATCCAGCGTTGCGCGTCGCGCACGTTCCGCACCAGTGTCGCGGCCTGCTGCGGATGGTTGTTCGCGAACGACTCGCTCGCCACGAAGAAGGCGTAGTCGTAGGTGCGCACATCGGGCAGCGTCGCCGCATTGTGTTTGCGGCGAGCCAATTCCGCGGTGGGCTGCCAGGTGATCCAGGCGTCGACCTTGCCCTGCGCGAACGCGGCCTCGGCGTCGGCCGCGGTCAGATTCGCGTACTGGATGTCGGAGATCGTGAGTCCGGCGCTGTCCAGATATTTGATCAGGCTGTAGGTTCCGGTGGTGCCGCGCTGGTCGGCGACGCGGCGGCCCTTCAGATCCGCGGCCGACCGGATCGGCGAGCCCTGCGGAACCAGGATGTCGACCTCGTTGGCCGGCAGCGGATACGCGACCAGCGGGACGATCGGCACCCCGCCGCCGATGGCGTAGATGACGGCGGTGGCGGTCGCGAAGGAGAAGTCGACGCTGTGCGCCTTGATCGCCTCCATCACCGGCAGTGAGGCCGGGAATCCGGTGGGCCACTCGATCGGCACGCCGAGTTCGGCGCTCGGGTCGACACCGCTGAGCTTGTTGCGCAGCACGGTGCCCGGTTCGGCGCGGCCGTCGCCGATCAACGCGTAACGCACCTTGGTCAGCGGTCCGCTGTCCGATGTGGTCGTGCCGCATCCGGCGGCCGCGAGGGCGGACAGGCCCAGCAGCCCGGCCCCGGCGGCGACGAAGCCGCGTCTGTTCAGCGTGCGCGGGGGTGATGACATGGGAAACCTTCCGTTCATGGAGTCAGGGCTGCAGTGCCTGGTCGGCGGCGAGCAGCGCGTCGAGGAGATCGGCTTTGCGGGCGGCCAGTTCGATATCGCCCGGTGAGCGGGGGCGGGCCTGGTCGATGCGGATATCGCGGACGATGCCGGCGCCGGTCAGCAGCAGCACGCGGTCGGACAGCAGCAGGCCCTCCTCGACGTCGTGGGTGACCAGCACTACCGTGCGCGGATGTTCGGCCAGCAGTCGTTCGAGCAGCCGCTGCATGGTGACGCGGGTGATCGCGTCCAACGCGCCGAAGGGCTCGTCGAGCAGCAGCACGTCGGGCCGGTGCAGCAGGGCCCTGGCCAGGGCGACGCGCTGGCGCTGGCCACCGGACAGTTCCCGCGGCCAGTCCCGCTCGCGCCCGGCCAGACCCACCGCGCGCAGCAGTTCCACGGCGCGGTCGCGTCGGCCTCGCACACCCAGCTGGACGTTGTCGAGCACCGAACGCCAGGGCAGCAGCCGATCCTCCTGAAACATCATGCGCGAGAGCACTTCCGCGCCGCCGGTCGAGCGCACCCGGCCCGCGGTGGGTTGTTCGATGCCCGCCAGCAGCCGCAACAGCGTCGATTTCCCGACTCCGCTGGGTCCCAGGATCGTCACGAACTCCCCGGGTTCGATGGTGAGGTCGATCCCGTCGAGGATCTGCTGACCCCGATAGCGGTGGCCGACGCCGGACAGTTCCAGCCCGCCACCGGCACGCGTCCGGCTCATCGGCGATTTCCCTTGCGGTAGTTGATATTCCAGCGCAGCACGCGCCACTCGATCAGCCGGACCAGCTGATCGGCGATCAGTCCGGCCAGTGCGTAGAGCACGATCGCCAGCACGATGCGGTCGTTGCGCAGCAGGTCGCGGCCGTTCTGGGCGAGATAGCCGATGCCGTCGCTGCTGGCGATCGTCTCGCCCACGACCAGGGTCAGCCAGGCGACGCCGAGGGCGTACCGGATGCCGGTGAGAATCATCGGCATGGCTCCGGGGATGACGATCTCGCGCAGCAGACCCGGGTACCCGAGCCCGTAGGAACGGCCGAGTTGCACGAGTTTCGGGTCGACCGAACGGATTCCGGAGACCGTGTTCAGGTAGACCGGGAACACGACGCCGAGGGCCACCAGTACGACCTTGGGCAACTCACCGATGCCGAACGCGGCGATCAGCAGCGGCACCACCGCCAGATGCGGTACCGCGCGCAGCATCTGCACGCTGCGGTCGATCAGCGCCTCGGCGACTCGCGACAGGCCCACCAGGAACCCCAGGACCAGGCCCACAGCGGCGCCGATGCCGAATCCGATCGCCACCCGGCGAACGCTGGCGCCCAGGTAGCGCGGCAATTCGCCGGTGCCCCAGAGGTTTTCGGCGGTATCGAGCACCTTGCTCGGCGGCGGCAGAATCTCGGCCGAGACGATCCCGGTGGAGGCGGTCCACTGCCAGACGACGATCAGCAGCACCGGGACCGTCCAGGGCAGCAGCGCGGTGAACGGTATCCGGCGGCGGGCGGGCGCGGTGCTGCGCCGCGGCGGCGCGACCGGGGTGATCAGGGTGTCAGACACGGTGCCGAGACCTCGGCGACCGGGTGGGAACGTACATGGCTCTCCTCGCAGAACAACGTGTGCGAGCAAGACACTGTCACCATCGGACACAGATGCCGCCATTTGTATACAGCAGGATTCAAACTCTTTGCACGGTGCGGCGCGCCCTGGTAGTCGTTGGAAGGCAGCAGGAGAGGGAGTCGAAAGGGAGTGGGGCCGATGGGCAACGAGTCGTCGTCGCCGTACAAGCAACTGCGCGACCGCATCACCGGGCAGACCTATCCCCCGGGCACGATGCTGATCCCGGCGACGGTCGGCGCGGAGCTCGGCGTGTCCAGGACACCGGTGCGCGAGGCGCTGCACCGCCTCGAATACGAGGGACTGGTGGTGCAGGCCCCGCGCGGCTACCGGGTCCGCGAACGCACCGGCGAGGAGTTGCTCGAGATCTGCGACGCGCGCATCGCGCTGGAATCGGCCGTCGCCTTCTCCGCGGCGACCCGCCGCTCGGAAATCGATCTGGCACGCCTGACGCGTATGTTCGAAACCGCCGTCGCCGCAAGCGATCCCGAGACGAGCCTGCGCCTGCACAGCGACTGGCACCACGCGCTGCGCGCCGCGGCGCACAACCGGACCATCGAGGAACTCATGGATCGGCTCGATGCGCAGATGCGGGTCTACGAGACCGAACGTTCCCAGTCACCGGACAATCTGGCGCAGATCGAGAAGGAGCATCGCGACATCCTGAACGCGGTCCTGGACGGCGACGCCGAAACCGCCCGCACCGCGATGATCGCCCATCAGGTCCGCACACGTGACATCCGCATCGCCGCGGCGGCAGCACGCGGGGCGTGACCGAATCCCCGCCGCGATGACGACGGACGACTCGGTTGGGACAGCACGGGATTGCGCAGACCTACGACCGGGCCGGAATCACTCCGCACTCACCAGGTCACGGACACTCGGTTGCCCGGCGCGACGCAGGATGACGTACGAGTAGACCACACCGCCGATCAGGACTGCGGCCAGGACCGCCGACACCGCGTAGGTGCCCAGTGCGAGTCCGCCTTCGCTCC
Organism: Nocardia miyunensis NBRC 108239; assembly: GCF_001613065.1. Lineage (GTDB taxonomy): Bacteria > Actinomycetota > Actinomycetes > Mycobacteriales > Mycobacteriaceae > Nocardia > Nocardia miyunensis. The sequence goes on along the minus strand of NZ_BDBQ01000106.1, from coordinate 3,579 downwards.
GCGGTTTGGACAGGTAGTTGCCCGCGGTGGCGCCGAGCGGGCGGGTCAGGATGAACGCGATCCAGAACAGCACCACTCCGGAGATGCGGGTGAAGTAGTGCGCAGCCAGGATCACCGCCATCACCAGCGCGATCACCAGCGCGGCACGCCAGAAACCGAGGCCGGTCTCGTCGGCGAGGTAATCCCCCGTCGTGGTGCCCAGCGTATTGGACAGCAGGATCGCGGCCCAGTACAGCAGCTCGCCGCGGAACGTGGTGACCCTGGTGACGTCGTAGCTCAGGCCGGTCGCCTTCCACACCGCGAACACCAGCGCGAGCCCGGCGATCAGCACCAGCGCGCCGCCCGCGTAGCCGAGCCCGCCCGCCGTGTCGGTTCCCGAGCCGGGTCCCCTGGTCAGCAGATCGGCCATCGTGGTGCCCGCCGTACTGGTCGCCGCGATCACCAGCCAGTACAGCCCGGGGTGAAACCGCCGAACCCGCAACTGAACCAGCAGTGCCACAAGGAAAATCGCGAACAGCACCACCGACGCGGCGACGTATCCCAGATGCAGTGTCTGCGAGAGCATGTCGCCGCCGGTCTCGCCCAATGTGGTCGCGGCGATCTTCAGCACCCAGAACAGCGCGGTGATCTGCGGAAGCTTGTATTCACTCGACGAGGCGCGGCCGGGGGCCTCCCGCTCCCCCGCACCGCCGTGTCCGGAACTACCCGATGCGTAATCCATGACGCGCACCCTGCCGTGCCTCCGCTGTGGAGACGCTGAGACGCACGTGAACGTCGGGTGATCCGTCTATGGCGCCACATTTCGCCCCGTCGGCATCCCGGCTTCGACCAGCGTTGTGCCGCAGTCACATTCAAGCGCTGATTCCCGCGGTCAGCAATGTGGCGAGTTCCCGGTACGCGTCGGCGTGATCGAGTCCGGTGCGGTCTCGCACGCCGCCCTGCTGGATCCGGACCATCATGGTGGCGGTGAGGTCCGCGGCGAATGCCGCGTGGACACCGCGGAATTCGCCCGCGGTGACGCCCTCGTCGATCAACTCGCGCACGCGGTCGGCGGCGATGCGGGTATTGCGTTCGTAGATCTCGCGGGCGGGCGGGAAGGCGTCCAGATCGGTCATGAAGCGATCCGAGGCCGTGGACAGTTCCGCGCCCACCGCGGACAGGTACGCGACGATCCGCTGGCGCGCGCCGGTGATCGGCCGGACCCGGGCCTCGACCTCCTCGGTGGCGCGACGGAAGAAGTGTACGGTCGCGGCGCGGACCAGCTGTTCCTTACTGCCGGCGAGGGTGTAGAGCGTGGACTTCGAGCAGCGCAGCCGCGCGGCGATATCCCCGAGGGTCAGGTGCGCGAACCCCTCGGCCAGGAACAGGTCGACCAGGGCGTCGAACAGTTCTGTGCGCCGCTGCGTGGCGAACTCGGTCGGAGTCATATTCGCGATGATGCCATATCCGGAGCAGTACTGAAGTACTGCTTGCAGTACTGTGCGGTCTGACAGTACTGTGGCTCGTAACTCGGTACTGATACACGTACCCATTTCGTTCGAGTGGCAAGGGAGTTGTCCGTGGCCGTCGATCGTCTGCTGCCCACCGCCGAGGCGCATGATCTGATCCAGCTGACCCGCGATATCGCCGACAAGGTGCTCGCACCGATCGTCGACGCGCACGAGAAGGCCGAGACCTATCCCGACGGGGTCTTCGCAACGCTCGGTGAGGCCGGTCTGCTGAGCCTGCCGTATCCGTCCGAATGGGGTGGCGGCGATCAGCCGTACGAGGTGTATCTGCAGGTGCTCGAGGAGATCGCGGCCCGGTGGGCGGCCGTCGCGGTGGCGGTCAGCGTGCACAGCCTCTCCTGCCATCCCCTGATGGCGTTCGGCACCGACGACCAGAAACAGCGCTGGCTCCCGAATATGCTGGGCGGCAGCACGATCGGGGCCTACAGCCTGTCCGAACCACAGGCGGGTTCCGATGCCGCGGCACTGGCCTGCAGGGCCACCCCCACCCCGGACGGCTATCGGATCTCCGGCACCAAGGCGTGGATCACCCACGGCGGCGTCGCCGACTTCTACACCCTGTTCGCCCGCACCGGCGAAGGCTCACGCGGCATCTCGTGCTTCCTGGTCGACAAGCACACCCCGGGACTGATTTTCGGCAAGCCCGAGGAGAAGATGGGCCTGTCCGCGATCCCCACCACCACCGCCCACTACGACGACGCGATCATCGACTCCGCGCGACGCATCGGCGACGAGGGCCAGGGCCTCCAGATCGCTTTCAGTGCACTGGATTCCGGGCGTCTCGGCATCGCCGCGGTAGCCGTCGGCCTGGCCCAGGCCGCGCTCGACGAGGCCGTGGCCTACGCCAAGGAGCGAACGGCGTTCGGCCGCAAGATCATCGACCACCAGGGTCTGGGCTTCCTGCTCGCCGACATGGCCGCCGCCGTCGACTCCGCCCGCGCCACCTACCTCGACGCGGCCCGCCGCCGCGACGCCGGACTTCCGTACTCCCGCAACGCATCCGTCGCCAAACTCGTCGCCACCGACGCCGCCATGAAGGTCACCACCGACGCGGTCCAAGTGCTCGGCGGCTACGGCTACACCCGCGACTTCCGCGTCGAACGCTACATGCGCGAAGCCAAGATCACCCAGATCTTCGAGGGCACCAACCAGATCCAGCGCCTCGTCATCGCCCGCACCCTCGCCCAATCCTGACCGATCCGGCGAACATCCGTCCCGGTAGCCGACGATCGGCCCCGGGAACCCACCGCTGTGTACGACCTGGACGGCGCTCGTATACCGCTGCTGCACAACAGATCACGTGTCGGAGGAGTCCTCCGCCAGCGCCCGGACACGTCCCAGGACATCCGGGTAGCGCCGCAGGTGTGCGCCGCCGTTGAGATCGATCGTCGCGCCGGTCATCCACCGGGTCTGATCCGATGTGAGGAACACCGCCGCATCCGCGATCTCCTCGGGACGGCCGCTGCGGCCGAGCGGAGTGTTCTCCAGGTATTCCTCGCGCAGGCCCGGGACCAGCGCGATTCCGGCCACCAGTGGGGTGTCGACCAGGCCCGGGGAGATGGCGTTGACGCGGATTCCACGCTCGGCCAGTTCGAGGGCGGCGACCTCGATCAACATCAGCACACCGGCCTTCGCGGCGCAGTAGGCCGCCATGCCGGTACCGGGTTGGCGGCCGTTGAGCGAGGCGATACACACGATGCTGCCGCGGTCGGCGAGATGCCGTCCGGCATGTTTGACCACCAGGAAGGTGCCGGTCAGACAGACATCGATGGTCGTGCGCCAGCCGGACAGCTCGAGTTCGGTGATCGGACCGGGTACCGAGACGCCCGCGCAGTGCACGACCGCGTGCGCGCCCGCCGCCGCGGCGAACACCTCCGCGACCGAGTCCTCGTCGGTCACGTCCATCCGCGCGGAGGTGACCGCGTCGCCGAGTTCGTCCGCCAGCGCAGCGGCGGCGGCGTCATCGATATCGGCCACGACGACCCGATACCCGAGGGCGGCCAATGCCCGCACCGTGGCCGCGCCGATTCCCGATGCCCCGCCCGTCACGACGGCCGTGCGAGTCTCCGGC
>NZ_BDBQ01000105.1 GCF_001613065.1 Nocardia miyunensis NBRC 108239 | reverse complement strand
GCACCCATGGAGGTCATGGGAATCATTTTGACGGTGGCCATCGTGGTGGCGATCGTTCTCGCCGCGGCGATCGGCCTGCGGTCGGTCCCCGACATGCGGCGTTACATGCGAATGCGGCGGATGTGACCGCTCGGGTACTGGTTGCCGGGATCGGCAACATCTTCCTCGGCGACGACGGGTTCGGCCCCGAAGTGGTGCGCCGGATGCCGTCCTGGCCCGGGGAGTCGGTGCGGATCGTCGACTACGGCATCCGCGGTATGCATCTGGCCTACGACCTGCTCGAGGACTGGGAGGCGCTGGTGCTCGTGGACGCCGTGCCCAACCGGGGCGACCCCGGCCGCCTGGAGATCTTCCGCGCCGAACCCGACTGCGACCGACCTGCCGATCTCGACGCGCACGGCATGGATCCGGCCGCGGTGTTCGCCGGTGTGCGGGCGCTGGGCGGCAGCATGCCGCCCACCGTCGTGGTCGGCTGCCAGGCGTGCTCGACCGAGGAGGAGATCGGGCTGTCCGATCCCGTCGCGGCCGCGGTGGAACCGGCGATCGAGGCCGTGCGACGAGTCGTGACCGATCTGCGAGCACAGCGAGCGGAGGTGTGAGCATGTGTCTCGGTATCCCCGGACGCGTGGTGGAGATCGTCGAGGGCTACGACCGCCAACTCGCCCTGGTCGACGTCTCCGGCGAGCGACGGAAGGTGAATATCGGTCTGCTGCAGGATGATCCGATACAGCCCGGGGAATGGGTGATCATCCACATGGGGTTGGCCGTCGAACGCACCGACGAGGTCGGCGCCCGCCAGGCGCTGGCGGGCCTGGAACTGATGGGCCGCGGTGAACAGCCGTGAACGCCGATCGCGGTCGTTGCCGGCTGCTCGTGCGCGGCGTCGTGCAGGGCGTCGGCTTCCGGCCGTTCGTCTACAGCACGGCCGCCGAACTCGCGTTGACCGGCAGCGTGTCCAACGACAGCGCCGGAGTGATCATCGATATCGAGGGCGCGCCCGCCGCGCTGCGCGAGTTCACCGAGCGATTGCGGCATCGCCCACCGCCGTTGGCGGTGATCGAATCGATCGAACGCAGCGAGTTGCCGGTGCGCGGCGGCACCGGATTCCACATCGCCGGGACCACCCGCGGCAGCGGCCGCACGCTGGCCTCCCCCGACGTGGCGATCTGCGCCGACTGCGCCCGGGAGCTGACCGATCCCGCCGATCGCAGATACCGTCATCCGTTCATCAACTGCACCAACTGCGGGCCGAGGTTCACCATCATCGCGAGCCTGCCGTACGACCGCGACCGGACCTCGATGGCCGATTTCGCGATGTGCCGGCGGTGCGCCCGGGAATACCACGATCCGGCCGACCGCCGCTTCCACGCCCAGCCGATCGCCTGCCCGGATTGCGGTCCCGCACTGGACTATTCCATCGCCGACACCGATGATCCGCTCGCCGCGGCGCGAAAGATGTTGCGCGAGGGCGGAATTCTCGCGGTCAAGGGAATCGGCGGATATCACCTGGCCTGCGATGCCACCGACGAGGACGCCGTGGCGCTGCTGCGCGCCCGGAAACGTCGCGGCGACAAGCCTTTCGCCGTCATGGTCGCCGATCGGGCCACCGCGGGCACGATCGCCCGGATCGACGGCGATGCCGCCGCGATACTGAGCAGCCCGCAACGTCCGATTCTGTTGCTGCCGCGCGGCACTCGCCCGCTCGCGGCCGCGGTGGCTCCGGGCAACCGCGATCTGGGCGTCATGCTGGCTTACACGCCGCTGCATCTGCTGCTGTTCGGTCTGCCCGGCGACCCGCCCGGCCCGGACGTGCTCGTGATGACCTCGGCCAATCTGGGCGGCGAACCCATCTGCTACACCGATGACGATGCCGCGCAACGGCTTCCGGAACTCGCCGATGCGGTCCTCGGGCACAACCGGCGAATTCTGGTGCCCTGCGACGATTCGGTGGTCCGGGTGGTCGACGGCGAGGAGCTGCCGATCCGCCGCTCGCGCGGATACGCGCCGCTGCCGCTGGCCCTGCCGACGCCCGCCGCACCCACCGTCGCGGTCGGCGCGGACGTGAAGAACACCTGCGCGGTCGCCGACGGCCGGTACGCGTGGCTGAGCCAGCACATCGGCGATATGGACGACCTGGCCACCCTGCACGCGTTCGAGGCCGCCGAACGTCACCTCGAGGAACTGACCGGGGTCCGTCCGCAGCGCCTGGCCGCCGACGCGCACCCCGGCTATCGCTCCAGCGCGTGGGCGCATCGCAGCGCGGGCGAGCGACCGGTGCATTCGGTGCAGCATCACCACGCGCACATCGCGGCGGTGATGGGTGAGCACGGCCTGCCCGATACCGCGACGGTCACCGGAATCGCCTTCGACGGCACTGGATTCGGCACCGACCGGGCGATCTGGGGTGGCGAGGTGCTCGCGGCGGGATACAAGGGATTCCGACGCCTCGCGCACCTGGCCTACGTCCCGCAGCCGGGCGGGGACGCCAGCGTGCACCGGCCATACCGGATGGCCCTGGCCCACCTGCACGCCGCCGGAATCGACTGGTCCGAGGCGATCGCATCGGTCGCCGCCTGTCCGTCCGACGAACGCCGGGTGCTGATCCATCAGCTGGAGACCGGGCTGGGCTGCGTGCCGACCTCGAGTATGGGTCGCCTGTTCGACGCGGTCGCGTCGCTGGCCGGGGTGCGGCACCGCGTCGACTACGAGGCCCAGGCCGCCATCGAACTCGAGGGCCTGGCCCGCGATGTCACGCCCGAGCACGCCTATCGCTTCGCGATCATCGACCCGGACGCCGACGGCCCGGCACGCATCTCCCCCGCCCCCGTACTCGCCGCGGTGGTCGCCGACGCGCTGGCCGGTGTCGACGCCGGGCTGATCGGTGCGCGCTTCCACGCGGCGGTCGCGGAGCTGATCGTGGACGCGGCGCGCCGATTCGGCGAACCGGGCGTTCCGGTCGCCCTCTCGGGCGGGGTGTTCCAGAACGCCCTGCTGTTGTCGCTCGCGCGTCATCGGCTCGCGGAGAAGGGATTTCACGTCATCACCCATCACAGGGTGCCACCCAACGACGGCGGCCTGGCCTTCGGACAGTTGCTCGCTGCCGGAGCCCAGTGAGCGAAAGGTAGGAACCGATCATGTGCCTGGCAGTCCCGGGTAAGGTGCTCGAACTCTACGAGCGCGACCAGACCCTGATGTCGGTGGTCGACTTCGGCGGCGTCCACAAGGACGTGTGCCTGCAATACATTCCGGACGCGGCCGTCGGCGACTACGTCGTGGTCCACGTCGGATTCGCGATTCAGCGGCTGGACGAGGAATCGGCGCTGCGCACGCTGGCCGAATTCGAGCATCTCGGCGTGCTGAACGAGGAATTCGGCGACGGGTTCGCGATCGCGTCCCGTCAGTCCGGTCTGCCCGACCCGACCGCACCATCCCAGCCGACCACCGACAATGAGGTGAACCGATGAAATACCTGGACGAATTCAGCAATCCCGAGTTGGCCCAGCACCTGCTCGAACGCATCCGCGCCACCACCACGCGCCGCTGGTCGATCATGGAAGTCTGTGGCGGACAGACGCATTCGATCATCCGCCACGGCATCGATCAGCTGCTGCCGGATCAGATCGAGATGATCCACGGTCCCGGCTGCCCGGTGTGCGTCACCCCGCTGGAGATCATCGACAAGGCGCTGGACATCGCCGCGCGCCCCGAGGTGATCTTCTGCTCCTTCGGCGACATGCTGCGCGTGCCCGGCAGTTCCAAGGATCTGTTCCGGATCAAGAGCGAGGGCGGGGATGTGCGGGTGGTTTACTCACCGCTGGACGCGCTCACCATCGCCAAGGAGAATCCCGATCGGCAGGTGGTGTTCTTCGGCATCGGATTCGAGACCACCGCCCCGGCCAACGCGATGACGGTGTATCAGGCCCAGCGCCTGGGCATCGAGAACTTCTCGCTGCTGGTCTCGCACGTGCTCGTCCCGCCGGCCATCGCCGCCATCATGGAATCCCCCGACTGCCGTGTGCAGGCATTCCTCGCCGCCGGGCACGTCTGCGCGGTGATGGGGACCAGCGAATACCCGCCGCTCGCGGAGAAGTATCGAGTTCCCATGGTGGTCACCGGATTCGAGCCGCTGGATATCCTCGAGGGCATCCGCCGCGCGGTGACGCAACTGGAGGATGGCCGATACGAGCTGGAGAACGCCTACCCGCGTGCGGTTCCGCCGCAAGGCAATCCGGCGGCCAAGGCGATGCTCGAGGACGTCTTCGAGGTCACCGATCGCGGCTGGCGCGGGATCGGCGTGATTCCGCGCAGCGGGTGGCGCCTGTCGCCGAAGTATCGCGACTACGACGCCGTACACCGGTTCGGCGTGAGCGATGTGCACACCGACGAATCCTCGATCTGCCGGTCCGGCGAGGTGCTGCAGGGTCTGATCAAGCCGACCGACTGCGCGGCCTTCGGCACCACCTGCACACCGCGAAACCCGTTGGGGGCCACCATGGTTTCCTCCGAGGGCGCGTGCGCCGCCTACTACCTGTATCGGCGCCTGGATCAGCCCGCGGAGGTGGCACATGCTTGACCAGGCCGCAAGCCCCGGCTCAGCACCGGGAATCGACGCCGGAAGCTGGGTATGCCCACTGCCGCTGCGGGATTCGCCGAACATCGTGATGGCGCACGGCGGCGGTGGCGCGATGTCGGGCGAGCTGATCGAGCACCTGTTCCTGCCCGCGTTCGGCGCGGCCGCCGACACGAGTCTCGGCGACGCGGCGGTGGTGGAGGTGGCCGGGGCCCGCCTGGCGTTCTCGACCGATTCGTTCGTGGTCAAACCGCTGATGTTCCCCGGGGGCACCATCGGCGAGCTCGCGGTCAACGGCACCGTCAACGATCTGGCCATGATGGGCGCGCGACCGCTGGTGCTGTCCACCGCGTTCATCCTGGAGGAGGGCACCGAGCTGGCCGAAATCGCCCGTGTCGCGGAATCTCTCGGCGCGGCGGCCGTCGCGGCGGAGGTGAAGCTGGTGACCGGCGACACCAAGGTCGTCGACGCCGGACATGGGGACGGCATCTTCATCAACACCGCCGGAATCGGCCTGGTCCCCGAGGGCGTGGACATCGGCCCGCAGCGCGCACGGCCCGGTGACGTCGTCCTGATCAGCGGCGATATCGGCGTGCACGGGATCGCGGTGATGAGTTGCCGGGAAGGGCTGGAATTCGGCACCACCGTGCGCAGCGACACCGCGCCCCTGCACGGTCTGGTCGCCGACGTGCTGGCCACCGGCGCGGACGTGCACGTCCTGCGCGATCCGACCCGCGGCGGGGTGGCGGCCACCCTCAACGAGATCGCCGCGCTCGCGAAAGTCGGTGTGCGACTGGATGAACGCGCGTTGCCGATCCCGGACTCGGTGCGCGACGCCTGCGGTCTGCTCGGGCTGGACCCGCTGTACGTCGCAAACGAGGGCAAGGCGGTCGCGTTCGTCGCGCCGCAGGATGCCGATCGCGCACTCGAGGCGATGCGGGCGCATCCGCTCGGCGCGGGTGCGCGGACGATCGGGGTCTGCGTCGAGGATCATCCGGGCATGGTGGTCGCACGCACCGCATTGGGCGGAACGCGTGTGGTGGACCTCCCCGCCGGTGAACAGTTGCCGCGGATCTGCTGAGCGATCACCGGCGAGGCGATGACGGACAGCGGTGCGGACGCGGTCGGCGATACCGGCGGCGTCCAGCCGAATCCGGTCGAAATCCGTTCGCGCGCAAGGTCACAGCGTAACGCTGCTGACCGGCGTGACCGTGGCCCCGCACCGGGTGGGCCCCGCGCCGTGACTCCGGTGAGCGGGCCACGCCTGTTCGCGCGTTACGCGTACGCCCCCAATGCCCTGGGCTACTGCGGTCCCCCCGACGCGGCGGCCATGGCCCGCGGCACCGATGCCGAGATCCGGGCGCTGGCCCGACAGTTTTCGGGGGTGTGGCCGTATCTGCGGGTGCTGGCGAGGATGACCGGAATCGACGACCCGCTGGACGCACGGCTGGTCGAATCCTATTGGCTCGGTGGGGGAATCGGCTCCGATGTGGACCCCGCGGCCTTCCTGTCGAATCTGCTCACGCTGATCGGGCCGATCGCGGGAGGGTACTGGCAGCACCTCGGCGCGGATCTGTCGGACGAGGTCGCCGCCGATCACAGCTTCCACGTCTTCGGCATCTATCCCTGGACCCGCCTGCTGGGACGCGGCCCGGACGAGCTACCGCTGCGGATCCTGGACAATTGCCGGATCACCCCGGCACTGGTCCGCGCACGGGACGGCGCGACCCTCACGGTCCAGGCCCGCCGCCTGCGCTGGGACGGGGATCGCCTGTTCCTGTCCGAGGAGGTCCCGCGCACGGTCGAGGTGACCGCCCCGGCGGACGAATCCGCGGCCGACATCGCGGTCGGCGACCATATCGCGCTGCACTGGGACCACGTCTGCGGCCGCCTCGACATCGACCAGGTCGACCGCCTCACCACCACTACCCAGCGCCAGCTGACGGCGACCAATCGCCGTCTGCACCAGTGATTCCCAGCGTTGGCAGATGTAATCGGACCCGTTCACCATCAGCGGTTCCAGATATCGCCCGGCCGACCCGCCCCAGCTCGTTTTCGCTGAGCCGTCATCAGTGTAGAGACGTGATTCGTGCCGAATGCCTTGCGTCTCGAGTCGTTCGGCCTGTCGCACACCGATATTCGCGAGTGCGCCTTCTCGCATCGGAGTGCCGCACCGGCCGTGAACCGTCCTCGACCGCACGGGGTTCCAGATCAGGCTGATGCGGCGGACTGTCCGTTGGAAACCACTGCGGCGGTGAGGAAGTCGTCGACTATGCGGGTGCAGTCGGCTCGGGTGGCGCGGCCGATGCCGGTGAGGCGGGGGAAGATGACGGGCCCGATGAGTTGGGCCAGGACCGTGGACAATTCGCGACCGGCGAGCAGGGCGCGGGCCTCGGGGCCTTCGAAGAGTTCGTCGAAAGGCTTGCGGTACTGCTCGATCAGGCGGTGACGCAGGGAGCCGACCCGGGCGCCGGCGCTGTCGTCGGCGCGTTCGGCGGTGGCGAGCCAGGCCAGGGTCGTCAGGTGCACGGGTGCGTCGTTGATCACCTCGGCCTGACGGGTGACCAGTTCGATCAGGCGCTCGCGCAGAGTACCGTCGGCAGGGATCGCTACCACCGGCGGCAGCATCCGTTCGAGGGTGGCGGCGCGCAGTTGCACCACATTGTCGAAATGCCGGTACAGAGTCGTGCGGGCGACGTGCGACATCCGCGTGACGCCGTCGATGGTGACCGCGTCGAGACCGCCGGACTCCAGCAACGCGGTGGCGGCGTCGAGTAGGCGGGCGCGCGAACGCGCCTTGCGGGGATCGTCATCGTGGTCCGGCCGACCATCGGCACTGCTCGTGGACATGAACGAAGGATGCTCCTCAGGGAAGGTCTGTCGCCACTGGCGGCACTTATGCTACTTGTAGTTGCGTAGCGATACTCATAGTTTCGTTTCTTGGGAGACAAGAATGAACCGTTCGGTGAAGCAGATGTCCGCAAGAATGCGATGGGTCGTGCTGCTGTCCTGTATGGCCGTGGCGCTGGTCGTCGCGGCGATGGCCGCGCTCTATACCGCGCTGCCGCACATCGCGACCGAAACCGGTGCGACACAGGGACAACTCACCTGGATCATCGACGGGTACACCCTGGCCCTGGCCTGCCTGGTACTGCCCGCCGGAGCCCTCGGCGACCGCTTCGGCCGCCGCCTGATGCTGTTCGGCGGGCTGACCGTGTTCACCGTCGCCTCGATCGTGCCGCTGGCCGTGCACGGACCGGTCTGGCTGATCGCGGCGCGTGCGGTCGCCGGGGCCGGGGCCGCGTTCGTGATGCCCTCCACCCTGTCGATCCTCACCGCCGGACTGCCCCGCGAACGGCGCAACGTCGCGGTGGGCATCTGGGCCGGCACGGTCGGCGTCGGGGCGATCGTGGGCATTCTCGGCTCGGGACTGCTGCTGACGCGGTTCTCGTGGGAGTCGATCATGATCGCGATGGCCGCCATCGGCGGCGTGCTGACGATCGCCACCGGGACGGTCCCGGAGTCGCGCGACTCCTCCCGCCCGTCCTTCGATCCCTGGGGCGCGCTGTCCGGTGCGGGCGCGGTGGCGCTGGCCGTGATCGCCGCACTCGAAGCGCCGCAACACGGCTGGACCGCGCCGATCGTCATCGGCACGGCGATCGGCGCGGTGGTGGTGGGCGCGGGCTTCGCGGTCATCGAGCTGCGCGTCGCGCATCCGCTGCTGGACGTGCGGCTGCTGGCCCAGCGCGGATTCGGCACCGGAACCGCTTCGGTCGCACTGCAATTCATGGTGTCCTTCGGACTGTTCATGCTGATCGTGCAGTACATGCAGCTGATCCTGGGTTATTCGCCCCTGATGTCGGCGGTGGCGATGGCCCCGATGATCGTGCCCATGGTCGCGCTTTCGGTCGTCTCGCCCTGGCTGGCCGAACGCTACGGGCTGCGCTGGCCGATGGGCTGTGGCCTGGCGATCGTCGGCATCGGCCTGCTCACGCTCGGACATCTGGACACGCACAGCACGTTCATCGATCTGTTGTGGCCGCTGTTGATCATGAGCACCGGACTGGGCCTGTCCTCGGCCCCGGCGACCGCGGCCATCGTCAACGGCGCACCGCCGGACAAGCACGGCGTCGCCGCTGCGGTGAACGACGCGGCGCGTGAGGTCGGCGCGGCGATCGGCATCGCCTTGGCGGGCAGCATCCTGGCCGCGGGGTACAGCAACCGCATCGCGAGTGTGATTCCACTCGTTCCCGAGCAGATCCGGGGGCCCGTATCCGGCTCACTCGCGGGCGCGCTGGAAGTCACCGAACGGATCGGCCCGCAGGCCCGACCCCTCGCCGATATGGCCGAGGCGGCCTTCGTGCACGGGCTGCACCAGGCCACGACCGCGCTGGGTGCGGCCACCGTGGTGGTGGCGGTGGTGCTGGGCGCGTGGGCTCCCGGACGCAAGCCCCGCCCGGCCCCCGAGACCGCCAAGGCGGAAGTGGCCGCCGGGGTCGACTGAATCCGGCCCGCACCGCATGTCTCGACCGAGCGATTGCCATGCATCTCGGATGAGAATAAGATTCTCCAAACAAGCGAAGGAGGATCTCATGCCAGTGCGGACCTTGCCGTACCCGCTGTTCGACGCCGACAACCATCTCTACGAGACCGAAGAGTCGCTGACCAAGTACCTGCCCGAGCGGTATAAGAACGCGATCCAGTACGTGAATGTCAACGGGCGCACCAAGATTGCCGTACGCGGTCAGATCAGCGACTACATCCCCAACCCCACCTTCGAGGTGGTCGCGCGGCCGGGCGCGATGGAGGAGTACTTCAAGAACGGCAATCCCGAGGGCAAGAGCCGCCGGGAGATCTTCGGCAAGTCGATGAAGTCGATCCCCGCCTTCCGGGAGCCTGCCGCCCGGCTGAAGCTGATGGACGAGCTCGGGGTGCAGCGGTCGCTGATGTTCCCGACCTTGGCCAGCCTCGTCGAGGAGCGCATGCGCGACGATCCGAAGCTGATCGTCGCGGTCGTGCACGCGCTGAACGAATGGCTGCTGGACGTCTGGAAGTTCAACTACGAGGACCGCATCTTCACCACTCCGGTGATCACCCTGCCGTTCGTGGACAAGGCGATCGAGGAACTGGATTGGGTGGTCGCCAACGGCGCCAAGGCGATTCTGGTGCGTCCCGCGCCGGTGCCCGGTCTCGAGGGCCCGCGCTCGTTCGCGCTGCCGGAGTTCGACCCGTTCTGGAAGCGCGTGGTCGAGCACGACATCCTGGTCGCGATGCACTCCTCGGACAGCGGCTACTCCCGCTACGACGCCGAATGGGAGGGCACCGGTTCGGAGATGCTGCCGTTCGTGACCAACACCTTCCGGATGGTCAACGAGTGGCGGCCGGTGCAGGACACCGTCGCCTCGTGGGTGTGCCACGGCGCGCTGTTCCGCTTCCCCGATCTGAAGATCGCCGTCATCGAGAACGGTTCGGCCTGGCTCGAGCCGCTGCTCGAGACCCTCGCCGACGTGTACAAGAAGGCCCCCGAGGGCTTCGGCATGCAGGATCCGGTCGCCGCGATCAAGAAGAGCATCCACGTGAGCCCCTTCTACGAGGAGGGCGTCACCGATCTGATCGACCTGATCGGCGTGGACCGGGTGCTGTTCGGCTCGGACTACCCGCATCCCGAGGGCTTGGCCGAGCCCACCCACTTCGCGGATATGCTCGGCCACCTCTCCGAGGCGGACCAGGCGAAGATCATGGGCGGCAACCTGGCTCGGCTGCTGGGCGTATGAGCGGTCAGGCCTGCGGTATGAGCGGCAGGAGCGGAGGCGGCAGCCTGCGTAACCACGGAGCGACCCGGGAATGCCGCCATCGGATACAGCGGCGGCAGCGGAGCGTAACCACGCAGTGCCCCGCCCATGCGCCCGATTGGCACAGCGTATGACTCACTGCGACACCATCCCGCAGCTGGTATCGATCGCGGGCGATCGCTTCGGTCCGGCCGAAGCGGTCGTCGACGGGACGCTGCGCTGGAGTTTCGCCGAACTCGCCGATCGCGTGCGCCGCGCGGCGGGCGCCTTCGCGGCGGCGGGAATCGCGAAGGGTGAGCGCGTCGCGATCTGGGCGCCCAATTCGGCGCAGTGGATCGTCGCGGCCTTCGGCGTGCTGACCGCGGGCGCGGTCCTGGTCCCGGTGAACACCCGCTTCACCGCCGCCGAGGCCGCCGACGTGATCCGCCGCAGCGGTGCGCGAATGGTGTTGGCGGAGCAGGGATTCCTGGGCCGCGAGTACACCGCGGACGTGCCGGTGATCGATCTTGCCTCGGAATTCCTTTCCAGCGGAGAGCCTTTCGAGGCGCAGATGCTGGGTACCGATGTGGCGGATGTGATCTACACCTCCGGCACGACCGGAAAGCCCAAGGGCGTCATGATGAATCACCGTCAGACGCTGCGCCTGTACGCCGAATGGTGCGATCTGGCCGATCTGCGGGAGGGCGACCGGTATCTGCTGGTCAATCCGTTCTTCCACACCTTCGGCTACAAAGCCGGATTGATCTCCTCGCTCACCCGCGGCGCGACGATGCTGCCGGTGCGGGTGCTCGACATGCCCGCGGTCCTGGATCTCATCGAGCGCGAACGGGTGACCATGCTGCCCGGCCCGCCGACCCTGTACCACTCACTGCTACAGGCACAGGGCAGCGGGCACGACCTGTCCTCACTGCGCGCGGCGGTGACCGGCGCGGCCGATATTCCGGTCGAACTGGTCCGCCGCATGCGTGAGGAACTGCCGTTCCGCTCGATCATGACCGGTTACGGCCTGACCGAGGCCGGGACCGTCACCGCCTCGCGGCCGGGCGACACCTTCGAGCAGATCGCCACCACCGCGGGCACGGCCTGCGACGGCATCGAGATCGGTCTCGGCGACGACGGCGAGGTTCTGGTGCGCGGATATTCGGTCATGCAGGGCTATCTCGACGATCCCGAGGCCACGGCCGCGGCCATCGATCCCGACGGCTGGCTGCACACCGGCGATCTGGGCGAACTCGATCCGGAGGGGCGGCTGCGCATCGTCGGCCGTAAGAAGGACATGTTCATCGTCGGCGGTTTCAATGCCTATCCGGCCGAGATCGAAGGCTTTCTGCTCGAACACCCCGCAGTGGCGCAGGTCGCGGTGATCGGGGTGCCCGATGAGCGGCTGGGCCAGGTGGGTAAGGCGTTCGTCGTGCCGAAAAGCGCTGTGACCGAAGAGGAGTTGTTGCGCTGGAGCCGGGAGCGGATGGCCGGATTCAAGGTGCCGCGGTCGCTCGAGTTCCGGACCGAACTGCCGATGAACGCCACCGGCAAGGTGGTCAAGGATCAGCTGAAGTGAGCTGAGCGCGAACGACGGTGGCGGCGAGTCGATCTCGCGCAGGCTCGTACGTCAGCGTCCCGTCAGCCGTGGCGGCCGAAACGGGGATCGGCGATGACCGTCTCCCCGAATTCGGTAAGTGTCTGCGGCGCAGCGAAATCGGCGAACCACACGTAGAACCGTTCGACCCCGCGCGCGGCCAGGCCCGCGAAGTGACCGGCGAGTCGCGCTGCATCGCCGACGACGAGACCGTCATCGAGATAACCGAATCGGCGGTCGCTCTGTGCGCGCACCTGTTCGGCATCGCCTGCGCGCCCGACGAATCCGACCATCTGCTGCACCGACACGCGGGCCGAGCCGACCTCGGATTTCAGCGATTCCAGCCGATCAAGGTGCGAGACAGGCAGATTCCACCACGAGGCATACCGACGCACCAGTTCCAGCACCGGCGTGCTCGTGCCGCCGATCACGATCGGAATCGGTACGCTCGGGCGCGGCGGCTGGAAGAGTCTCTCCGCACCGGGGGCTCCCCAATACTGTTGCAGCAGTTCGAGTGTGCGTCCCAGCCGCGCTCGCCGCGCCGCGGCCTTGTCCCGGGTGATGTCGAATCCGGTCAGCTCCCCCGGCTGCGATCCCGCGCCCAGCCCGAGCTCGAATCGGCCGCCGGACGCCTCCTGCAACGTCACCGCCTGTTTGGCCAGCACCGCCGGATGCCGGAACGCGTCGCACAGCACCAGATGACCGATGCGCAACCGCTCGGTCCGCGCGGCCACCCAGGTGGCCACCGTCATCGCCTCCCACAGCGGCTGTTGATCGGCCCCGGGCGCGAGCAGATGATCGATGAAGGCGATCCCGTCGAATCCGGCGGCCTCGGCCGCTCGGGCGCGCTCGACGATATCGGCGACATCCATCCGAATCTGCGGCAGGAACAGGAACCACTCGGCCATCAGGACATTCCTCTCGCACAGCGCCGAACCATCGCACCGCGTGTCACACTGCTGTCAGGACCGGCGGGAACCACCGGAATCATTCGGTCACCACGCCGGACCGCCGACGCATTGGCCATCACACCGCTATCGGTACCGGCAGAACACCGACACCACTCGGTCACAACGCCAGGCCACCGTCGACGGGAACCACAGCGCCGGTCATCGCACTGCTATCCGGTCCGGCGAGAAAGGCCAGCACCGCGGCGATTTCGGCCGGATCCAGCAATCGGCCGACCGGCTGCTGCCCGCCGAAGCGCGCCGCGTCGGGCAGGTGGTAGATCCGCGCGGTCTCGGCCAGGACCTCGGTGTCGGTGGATCCCGGGCTGACCGCGTTGGCGCTGACCCCGGTGCCGCCCAGTTCCGCGCCCAGCGCCCGGATCAGGCCGGTCACACCGGCTTTCGCGGCACAGTAGGCCGCGAGCTGCGGCAATCCCTTGGTGGCCGCGGCCGAGGCGACGGCCAGGAAACGTCCGGTCCGCGGCTCCGGACGGGCCAGCAGCGCCGGAATCGCGGCCCGAGCCAGATTCATCACCCCGCCCAGGCAGATGTCCATGACGGCGCGTTCCCGCTCGACCGGCATCTCCCACAGCGGTTCTCCGCCCGCGATGACCCCGGCCACCGCGATCGCCGCGTCCAGCCCGCCCCAGGTCTCGACCGACTCGGCCACCGCCGCGCGCAACGCCTCCGGATCGCGCACATCGGCCACGAACGGCCGGACCGCACCCACCCGGCTGACCCGGCTGCTGGCCTCGGCCGCCACCGCCACGAGCTCACTCTTGCTACCCATCGGATACGGCAGCGCCGGATCGTCACACGCGACGTCCACCGCCAGTACCGACCAGCCCCGGTCGGCCAGTTCCAGCACCGTGGCCGCGCCGATCCCCCGCGCCGCGCCCGTCACCAGCGCCACCCGCCGATGCTCCCCCGAATTCACCTTCCCGTGCGGACGTGCCATGACACTGTCCCCTTCCTCGAACCTGCCAACTCATCCCGCCCGAGCCACCACGGCAACCTGCCGCGCGGGCCGTGCGCGCAGACGTATCGCGCGGCCGGATCGGCAGGCGCCCGCACCGCGATCCGACCGTTGGACGACGCGGAATCAACTCTGCGCCAGGCACTCTCGTACCTCCCGCACCGTCGCTCGGACACGCCGGCAGCAGCTCCGCCGCGCGCACCACCACACAGGTCGGTCAGCACCGCGCATTCCCTCGATCGAGACGCCGTGGACCAGCGACTCGCCACGGCGGAGCCGACCGCACTGATGTCGCTGTTCATCGGCCGACCTCCCGCGCCGTCGCCGGCGTCATCCGGTGACGCTGGTGGAAATGTGGTTCTCTAAATAAGATAATGATGTTTCGTCACAGAGACAAGACCGTCGTCGCGCACCGCGAGCGCGGTCACACGAACGGAGGACACGATGAAGATGCTGGTGAATTCCCGTGCCATAGCGGGCAAGGACGAGGAGTACAACACCTGGTACGCCACCGTCCACGTCCCGGAGATGCTCGCCATCGAAGGCGTGAGTTCCGTTACGCGCCACCGGCTTCTCGGCAAGGACGGGCAGCCTCCCGAATTCCTGGCGATCTACGAGATCGACGGCGATATCAACGCCGTGCGCAAGGAGATCGGAGCGCGGCTCGAGGACGGCCGCATGCAGGCGAGCACCCTGGGCGATCCCGAGCACACCACGATGACGGTCTGGGAACCGATCTGATCGCAGCGGTTCAGCGCGGGCGCAAACCGTCCAGCAGCAGGCGCACGGTGAACCCCACCCGCTCCTCGAGCTGCGCGGCACTGGGCGGGCGCCCCGCCACGATGCTGCGCACCTGCCCGCCGACCACCATGCTCATGAAGGCGCGCGCGGCCTGGTCGGTATCGATCGGCGCGATGGTCCCGGCCACGATCGCGCGATCGAGCACACCGGCCACGAAGTCGATCACCGGCCCGGCGCTGCGCTCGTAGTTGGCCACGAAGATCTCCGGGAACCGGTAGCCCTCGGTATTGATGATCCGTTGCAGGCGTAGGCCGTTGGGCGTCATCACCTGATCGATGCGCAGCCGGGCGACCGATTCGAGCGTCTGCGTGAGATCCCCGGAATCGAAGCCCGCAAGCACCTCGCGCGGCACGATCTGACCTTCCACGGCGCGATGCACCGCCGCCAGGAACAACGCCGCCTTGTCCGGATACCGCGCGTAGATGGTGCGCTTGGTCATATTCACCCGCGAGGCGATCATCTCCACGGTCGTCGCGTCGAATCCGTTCTCCAGGAACAGATCCAGCGCCGTGTCGAGCAGCTCCTGCTGCCGCGCCGCCGCCTGCTCGCGAGTGGGCCGCCCGGCCCCGCGACGCGCGGGTGCATCCGCCTCGCCCATCCGGTCCTCCTCGCAGCTCTCGTGGCTCACCTCTCTCGTGCCATTCTGCCGTCACAGCATCGTCACAGCATAATGAAACCGGCCGGCCACCCTCGTGCCCGTCGAGCGGCGACAGCGGGTACGGAGCGAAGTATCCGCTCAGCCGCGTTCGGGGCGCACCACCCGGATCGAGGCCGGGCGCAGCAGGGAGGAGCGGCGCGGCAGTACCGCGACCACCCCGGCCAGCTTCGCCCGCCGCAGCGCCTGCCCGGCCGCGCCCATGGCGACGTACTGCCACGTCCAGCCGCACCCGTGCGGAGCGAGAGTTGTTGCGGTGCAGCGGAAATCGAGATGCTCGCGGTTGCCGTCGTCGAGCACGAAACCGTACAGCGCCATCGAGCCGAGCAGCAGCGGATCGGGCATGCCGTCGCAGACCACGTGCACGGTGCCGGTGTGGCCCACGAATCGCGCGGCCCATTCCAGGACGATCCGGCGCACCGACGGCCTGCCGGAGATCAGGGCGACCACCTCGGGCCCCGGTGCTGCGGTCATCTCAGGCTCCGGGTCCCTCCAGCAGGGTCACCGCGGATACGGCGGTCGGCCCGCCGAGATTGTGCGCCAACCCGATTCGCGCACCGTCCACCTGATTGGCGGCCTCGCCGCGCAACTGCTCGAACAACTCGACGCACTGCGCCACCCCGGTCGCGCCCGGCGGATGCCCCTTGGTCTTGAGCCCGCCGCTGGGATTCACCGGCAGCATGCCGCCGACGCTGGTCGCGCCGGTCTCGAGCAGTTTGTAGCCCTCGAAGCGTTCGGCGAAGCCGAGGTCCTCGTAGCTGATCAGTTCGATGCCGGTGAAGAAGTCGTGCACCTCGGCGACATCCACGTCGCGCGGGGACAGCCCGGCCATGGTGAACGCCGCGCGGGCCGCGCGCACCGTCGCGGGGAACGTCGTCATGTCCTGCTTGTGCTGGTGCATCACCGAATCCAGCCCCAGCCCGACGCCGCGAATCCACACCGGCCGGGAGGTGTAGCGGTCCACCACGTCCTCGGCGGCCAGCAGCAGCGCGGCCGCGCCGTCGCTCTGCGGCGCGCAGTCGTACACCCCGAACGGCCCGGCCACCGTGGGCGCGTCCAGGGCCTGCGCCATGGTGATCTCGAACCGCAAGCGCGCCTTGGGATTACGCACGCCGTGCCGGTGGTTCTTCACCGCCACCATGGCCAGATGCTCACGGGTGGCCGGTGATTCGTGCAGATAGCGCGAGACGTGCAGGGCGAATCCGGCGGGCGCGATCAGGCCCAGCGGATAGTCCCACGCCATATCGCGGGCCATCGCCTCCCACTCCCACAGCATGTCCTTCTGCGCGGTCTCGCGCAGTTTGTCCGCGCCGACCACCAATGCCACGTCGCACGCGCCCGAGGCGATTCCGAACAGGGCGTTGCGCACGGCGTCATTGCCTGTGGCACAAGAGTTCTCGACCCGAGTCACCGGCAAATCCGGCATCCCCAGCGCATCGGCGAGAATCCCGGCAGGAAACCCGTCGGTATTGCCCATCGCCCCGAACCAGGCCGCCTGCACATCGGACTTGGGCATCCCCCGATCCACCCCGCCGAGACATTCGGCGAACGCCATAGGCACGAGATCCTTCATCCCCAAAGCGAAATGCTCGGCGAACGGAGTCATCCCCGCACCGACGACAGCGACGCGCCGCATAATTACTCCCTCTCCGGTGTGACCGGTGTCCGTGCACTCCCGACCCGCCGCCGCACTCCACAGCAGCACAACCGAGATTCCAGACCGTTCCGCCCGCCGCCGCGACCGGTCACCTCGCTACCACTCACACCACGCTCTCCGGAATGATCGTGTCGCGCAGCCGACGCGGATGTGCCTTTCCGGACGATCATGTCGTGCCCTCCGGATCGAACGCGTAGCCGTAGTCGGGCACCCCGGATCGCACCGCCACGCGCCGCAGCACCATCCGCCCGCGATCGCCGATCGCCACCGTCCCGGGATCGGTGCCGGTGACCTTGGCCAGCGCCCGCACCCCGACGTCGTCGAGTTCCACGATGACCAGCGTGTAGGGCGTGGGCAGACCCGGAACCGGAACCGCGACAGTACATTCGGTGTAGACGGTGCCGGTGCGCGGCAGCGGCACCAGCGTGTACTCGGTGCTCAACGTGCCATCCTCGCCCACCCGGTAGCGCGGCGGGAAGTCCAGTTCGTCACTGCCGGAATGCTTTCCGGCCTCCCAGCGCACCTTCGCCTCGAAGGCACGCTCGTAGGCGGCCAGCGAGATCGGGATCTCCGAGCCGGGCACCAGATCGCTCGGCGGTAGATCCCGGGCCGCGGGTTCGCGGCGGTGCACCACGGCGTCCCCGCCGACGACCGTGATCCCGGACAATCCGGCCTGTTCCACGCCGACCAGCAAACCCGTTGTGCCCCAATCGGACATCGCCGCCAGCGCGAACAGGCTGGCACTCGCCCCGAGGGTCGGCAGCGAGGGCGGGACCGAGCGGCACAGGTCCGCGGCCTGTTTGTCGCCGACCCCGGCGACCGCCGCGGGGGTGTCCAGCCAGGCCGCGGCCAGCGAGGCCACCAGCCCGCGTTCGTGCAGCAGCCGTGGATCGCCGTAGTCGTGCACCGTGCCGATCGCATTGCGGGTGCGCACCGGCAGACTCCGCGCCACCCGCGCGGCGATGCGGATCTGCAGGCCGTGATCGGAGACCAGGACCGCCGCCGCACCGGCGGGATCCAGATCCACCCCGATGATCAGCGTGCGCGAACGCGCGGAACTGAGGGCGTCGAGGGTGGCGGGCGCACCGCCGAGCCGCTCGATCACCTCCAGTTCCGGATCCAGGCCCAGCCCGGCCAGCAACACCGCGGCGTTACTGCTGCCGACCAGCGGCAGATCCCGGCTGACCACCACGACCCGTTCCACCGGACCGGCGTCGTACAGGGCCGCGCGCCCGGCCTCCACGGCGAGGGTGACCGCGTCCTCGTCCGATCCGGGCACCCGGTGGCGCGGTGCGCCCCAGCACGGCAGGTACGTCCCCAGCGATGCGATGAACGGCATTGGTACTCCAGCGAATTACGTGACCGCGCCCGCGGACTTGAGGGCGATGATGCGGTCCCAGTCCAGGCCCAGATCCTGCAGCACCTCGTCGGTCTGCGCGGCGAACTCCGGGCCGGGCCGCAGTTCCGGCGGGGTCAGGTCGAATTGCACCGGACTCGAAACCAGTTGCAGCTCACCGGCTTCGCGAATGTACTCGTTCGCCCGCACCTGCGGATCGGCGAGCACCTGCAGCGCGTCCTGCACCGGGGCCCACGGCCCGGACAACGTGCCGAACCGCTCGGTCCACTCCGCGAGGGTGCGCGTGCCGATGACCTCGCGCAGAATCTCCACTGCCGCAGCGGTATTGGCGGCGATCGACGCCGCGTCGGCGAACCGCGGGTCCTCGGCGAGCTCGGGCCGGTCGATATGACGGCACACATCGGCCCAGAACTTGCCCGGCTGCAACATCACCAGCGACAGATACCGGCCGTCCTTGGTGGCGTACAGCCCCGAGAGCGGATTGGCCGGTGACCCGTGCGCACCGGTCGGCCCGGCCTGCAACGCCTCGCCCGCGTACGACGACAGCGCGATGGTGTGGCCCATCGACCACAGTCCGCTGGACAGCAGCGAAACGTCGACCACCGAGGTCTCCCCCGTGCGCTCGCGCTTGAACAGCGCCGCGGCGATGCCACCGGCCAGATTCGTCCCGGAGATGGTGTCCCCGAACGCCGGGCCCGGCGGCCCGATCAGCCCGTCCACATCGGGCGGGGTGACCGTCGCCGCGACACTGCCGCGGCACCAGTACGCGGTCATGTCGTAGCCGCCCTTGTCCGCCTCCGCGCCGCGCGGGCCCAGACCGCTGCCGCGGGCGTAGACGACGGCCGGATTCACCGCGCGGATGTCGTCCACGTCGATGCCGAACTTGCGGCGGTGCTGCGGCAGGAAGCTGGTCAGGAACACATCGGCGGTCTTGGCCAGTTCGTGGATCACCTCCCGCCCCTCGGGCACCGACATGTCCACCCCGATGCTGCGCTTGCCCCGATTGGCATGCTCCACATTGGGATTCGGATCGCCCTCGACCTTGAACTTCCCGATCTGCCGCAGCCCGCGCTGCGGATCGCCCGTGACCGCGTGCTCGACCTTGATCACGTCCGCGCCCCAGTCGGACAGCACCGCCCCCGCCGAGGGCACGAACCCGTACATCGCGACCTCGAGGACCCGAATCCCCGCCAGCGGCCCGCTCATGCCGACGCCGCCGCGAAGGTCTTGGTCTCCAGGAACTCCTCCATACCCGCAACTCCCATCTCACGGCCGATGCCGGACTGCTTGTAACCACCGAAGGGCGCGTCGGCCCCGAAGTAGTTGCCGCCGTTGATACTCATGGTTCCGGTGCGGATGCGTCGCGCCACACCGAGCGCACGTTCTTCGTCGGCGCTGAACACGCCGCCGGACAGGCCGTAGATCGAATTGTTGGCGATCCGCACCGCGTCCTCGTCGTCCTCGTACGGGATCACCGCGAGGACCGGCCCGAAGACCTCCTCCTGCGCGATCTCGCTGTCGGGATCGACACCGGCCAGCAGCGTGGGCTTGTAGAAGTAGCCCGGGTCGACCTTCTCGCCGCCGGTGATCAGCTTGGCCCCGGCCTCGACCGCGCGCTGCACCAGACCGTCGACCTTGTCGCGCTGACGTTCGCTGATCAGCGGGCCCATGATGGTCTTGGGATCACCCGGATCGCCGTATTTCACCATGCCCATGAAGTTGGCGACCTGTTCCACGACCGCGTCGTGATCCTTGCGCTGCACCAGCAGCCGCGAGGTCAGCGCGCAGCCCTGACCGGCATGGCTGACGATGCTGAACGCCGCGAACATCGCGGCGTTGTTGTAGTCGGCGTCGTCCAGCAGGATCGCCGCCGATTTGCCGCCGAGTTCGAGGAACACCTTCTTGAGCGTGCCTGCCGCGCCGGCCATGATCTTGCGCCCGACGGGGGTCGAACCGGTGAAGGTGACCACGTCCACGTCCGGGTGGGTGGTCATCCGCTCGCCCACCGAAACATCCGAGGAGGCAAGCACATTCACCACGCCCGCGGGAATGTCGGTGTGCTGGGCGATGATCTCGCCCAGGGCCAGCGTCGCCAGCGGAGTATCGGGCGCACCCTTGAGCACCACCGTGCATCCGGCGGCGAGCGAGGGCGCGAGCTTGGCCAGGGCCAGCTGATGCGGATAGTTGTAGGCAGCGATGGCCGCGACGACGCCCCCGGCCTCGCGCTCGGTCCAGCGCCGGTGCGGACGGCCCCGGAATTCGATGTCGCCGATCTCCTCGCGGAAGGAGTACTTCGGCAGCAGATCCGCGTAGTACCGGACGATCTCGAACGGAACCTCCAGCTGATTGGCGTGCGTGAGCTGGCGGGTCGCGCCGACCTCGGCGATGGTCAGCTCGCGCAGCTCTTCCACGTTGTCCCGCAACGCCTTGTACAGCTGATCGAGGCAGCGCGCCCGGAACGCGTGGTCGGTGGCCCAGCTGGTGGTGTCGAACGCGCGCCGGGCCGCGGCCACGGCCGCGTCGGTCTCGGCGATACCGGCCTCGGGCGCGTAACCGTACACCTGCCCCGTCGCGGGATTCAGCGAGGCGAGCGTGCGCTCGGTCTCGACCAAGCGCCCGTCGATGAGCAGTCGTCGCGTGACACCCGACTCCTGTATTTGCGCTGACATCGCGTCTCCCAACTGCGCGTGAAAATTGCATTCTCTTTAACGGAGAATGATACATTCTTCTCCAGCGGACTGTAGCAACAATCGGTGACCCGGCAAACACTCCAGCCCGGAATGCCCGGCAACCACTCGGTTCCACAACCGCGGAAACCTTGCGCACCCGTTCAGCGCGAGAGTACCGTTCTCAGCATTCGGAAGGGAGATTCTTTCGTGAAAACCGCCGTAGTCACCGGCGGCGCGTCCGGTATCGGTCTCGGTATCGCCGAGCGCCTGCGCGCCGACGGCCTGCACGTCGCCACCCTCGACCTGAACCCGGCCGCCGACGACGATTTCGCCTATCGGGCCGACGTCACCAACTCCGACGAGATCACCGCCGCCCTGACCGACATCCGCGAGAAGCTGGGCCCGGTAACAGTATTGGTGAACGCGGCGGGCGTGGAGAAGTACCGGCGGTTCCAGAACCTCAGCTTCGAGGAATGGAAGCAGATCATCGACGTCAACCTGCACGGGGTGTTCCACACCGTGCAGGCCGTGCTGCCGGACATGATGTCCGCGAACTGGGGCCGGGTGGTGAACATCTCCTCCTCGAGCACCCACTCCGGCCAGCCGTTCATGGCGGCCTACGTCGCGGCCAAATCGGGTCTCAACGGACTCACCAAATCCCTTGCGCTGGAACTGGGTCCGTACGGGATCACGGTCAACGCCGTCCCGCCGGGCTTCATCGACACCCCCATGCTGCGCCGCTCGGAGGAGAAGGGGCTGCTGGGCGGCACCATCGAGGAGCACACTCAGCGCACTCCCGTGCGGCGCGTCGGCAAACCCGCCGACATCGCCGCGGCCTGCTCGTTCCTGATCTCCGAGGACGCCGGATACATCACCGGTCAGATCCTCGGGGTCAACGGCGGGCGCAACACCTGAGCGCACGCGCCGCGAGCGCGGGCGAGCAGCAATCGAGTAAGTACCGAAAGGAAGACCCGTGGGACGCGTTGAGGGCAAGGTCGCCTTCGTCACCGGAGCGGCACGAGGGCAGGGACGCAGTCACGCGGTGCGCCTGGCCGAAGAGGGCGCCGACATCATCGCGGTGGACATCTGCCGCGACATCGACACGATCGGATATCACCTGTCCCGGCCGGAGGATCTCGAGGAGACCGCCCGGCTGGTCGAGAAGACGGGCCGCCGGATCATCGCCGAGCAGGGCGATGTGCGCGACCGCGCGCAACTGGCCGCCACCCTGGAACGCGGCGTCGCCGAATTCGGTCATCTGGACATCGTGGTCGCCCAGGCCGGGATCGCCGGTATGCGCGGCGAACCGCAGTGGCAGGCGTGGACCGATGTCATCGACACCAATCTGCTCGGCGTCATCAACGCGGTGCAGGCCTCGCTGCCGTACCTTCCGGACGGCGCTTCGATCATCGCCACCGGATCGACCGCGGCCCTGATGGACGTGTCCAAGGTCGACCAGCCCGGCAAGGATCCCGGCGGCGTGGCCTACATGACCGCCAAACGTCTTCTCTCGCAATATATTCACGAGATCGCGACGCACCTTGCGGCGCGCAAGATCCGCGCCAACGTGGTGCACCCCACCAACTGCAACACCCCGATGCTCCAGAGCGAGCCCATGTACCGGTCGTTCCGCCCGGATCTCGAACATCCCACCCGCGCGGACGCCGAACCGGCCTTCGGTGTGCAGCAGGCGATGCCGGTGCCGTACGTGGAACCCGAGGAGATCAGCAACGCCGTGCTGTTCCTGGCCTCCGACGAGTCCCGCTTCATCACCGGAACCCAGCTGCGTGTCGATGCCGGTGGCTATCTCAAGTGGTACGACTACCACATCTGAAGGGAAGAAATATCGTGAAGGTTCATGTCGACTCCGATCGCTGCCAGGGCCACACGCTCTGCTCGATGATCGCCCCGAAGATGTTCGAGCTCAGCGAGATCGACGGTCACTCCTCACCGGTGAGCGAGGACGTCCCGGCCGATCAGGAGGAGAATGTGCGCGAGGCCGTGCGCTCCTGCCCCGAGCGCGCGATCGCGATCACCGAGTAGGGATACCGCCATGAGCGTGGAGCACGTCGCCGACGCCGAACGCAGAGCGCCGGTCTTCCATTTCGATCGGCACACCCCGCAGTACCGCGAGCAGTTCACCGCGATCACCGAGCAGATGCAGGACGCCTGCCCGATCGCCTGGACCGAGACCTACGGCGGGCACTGGGTCGCCGCGGGCAACCGTGAGGTCTTCGAACTCGCGCGCTGCCCGTACACCTCGAACGACCGCGACCCCGACGGGGAACGCCGTGGCTACCAAGGGATCACGATCCCGAGCCCCGACCGCGGGCAGACCAGGCGCTCGGGAATCCTGGAGATGGATCCGCCCGAGCAGAAGGAACTGCGCGCCGCGCTCAACCCCTACCTGTCTCCCGCGGCCGTGCAACGCTGGATTCCGGTGGCGGACGAGGTGATTCGCGCCAGCATCGACGAGAAGATCGAATCCGGACGGATCGATTTCGTCGACGATCTGGCCAATGTCGTTCCCGCGGTGCTCACCCTGGCGATGATGGGCATCCGGCTGGACAACTGGACCATCTACAACGAACCCGCGCACGCCTCGGTCTACACCCCGCCCGATTCGCCGGACAACGCGCGCGTCGGCGAGATGAACCAGGCCATGGGCGTGGATCTGCTCACCAATTACCTTGCGATCAAGCAGAATCCGCGCCCCGGCCTGATCGATGCGGTGGCGCGGTCCACGCTGTCCGGCGAGCCCATCTCGGACATGGACGCCCTCGGCATGCTCGCGCTGATCATCGGCGGCGGGTTCGACACCACCACCGCGCTCACCGCGCACTCGCTGGAATGGCTGTCCGAGCACCCCGATCAACGCGAATTGCTCAGCCGCGAGCGGGATCTCATGCTCGACTCGGCGACCGAGGAATTCCTGCGCTACTTCACCCCGGCCCCCGGCGACGGCCGCACCATCGCCGAGGACTGCGAGGTCGCCGGGAAACGATTCGTCGAGGGCGAGCGGCTGTGGCTGTCCTGGGCGATGGCCAACCGCGATCCCCGGGTGTTCGACAATCCGCACGAGGTCGACCTCGAGCGCCGCGGCAACCGGCACTACAGCTTCGGCCTCGGTGTGCACCGCTGCATCGGATCGAATATGGCGCGCATGGTGTTCAAGCGGATGCTGCTGGCCGTCCTGGACCGGATGCCGGACTTCCGGTGCGATCCCGAGGGCACGGTGCACTACGACACCATCGGCGTCATCCAGGGCATGCGGCATCTGCCCGCGAGTTTCACCCCGGGCCCGCGCCTGGGCGCCGGACTCGACGAGACGCTGGAAGCGCTGCAACGCATCTGCGACGAGCAGCGCTTGGCCGAACCGGTCACCGCCCGCAAGGGCAGCGCCGAGATCTGATCGGCACCACCCGCACGAGGACATCCGGCGAAGTAAGGAGGCGATATGGCAGAGGAATCGGGACGACCGCTACCGTTGCTCACCCTGGAGAACGAATTCTTCTGGACCTCGGGTGCGGACGGCAACCTGCGGGTGCAGGAGTGCGAATCCTGTGCGGCACTGATTCATCCGCCGCAGCCGATCTGCCGGTACTGCCGCAGCCGCGAGCTCGGCGTGCGGGTGGTGTCGGGATTCGGCACGCTCGCCGGCTTCACCGTCAACGAGCGGTTCAGCCTGCCGGGCATGCCCGCGCCGTACGTCATCGCGCAGGTCGCGCTCGAGGACGATCCGCGAGTTCGACTGACCACCAACGTCATCGACGCCGATCCGGACTCGCTGGTGCTGGGCATGCGGGTGGAGGTCACCTTCCTCGCCGACGGCGATGTGTGGCTGCCGTTGTTCCGGCCGGTGGCGGATCAGCCCGAGCCCGCGCCGCTACCGCAGGACGAGATCGACCCGGCGCGATTCGGCGAATACGTGCGCCCGATGGTCCGCACCGAGAAGTTCGAGGACAAGGTAGCCCTCACCGGAATCGGCATGTCGCAGATCGGGCGGCGGCTCATGCGCCCGCCGCTCGAGCTGACCATCGATGCCTGTGAGCAGGCGGTCGCCGACGCGGGCCTGACCATGGCCGATATCGACGGGCTGTCGACCTATCCCGGCGGCGGCAATCTCGGCGGTATGGCCGAGGGCGGTGTCACCGCGCTCGAGGCGGCCCTGGGCCTGCGGCCCACCTGGCACAACGGCGGGATCGAGACGTTCGGGCCCGGCGGTTCGGTGATCGCGGCGATGCTCGCGGTCGCCGGTGGCCTGGCCCGGCACGTGCTGTGCTTCCGGACCGTGTGGGAGGCGACGTTCAACGAGCGCATGCGCACGGGCAAGATCCCCTCGGGCGGCGGGCGCTCGCCGGGCTGGCTGATGCCCTTCGGCGCGTCCTCGGCGGCGCACACTCTCGCGCAGAACGCGCAGCGGCACTTCCACCGCTACGGCACCACGCGCGAGACGCTCGGCTGGATCGCGCTGAACCAGCGGGCCAACGCGGAGTTGAATCCCAGTGCGGTGTACCGGGATCCGATGACCATGGAGGACTACCTCTCCGCGCGGACCATCACCACCCCGTTCGGCCTGTACGACTGCGACGTGCCGTGCGACGGCGCGGTCGCGGTCATCGTCTCGGCCGCCGACGCCGCGCGCGATCTGGCCGTCGCGCCGGTGCATGTGGAGGCGGTCGGCACGCAGATCATGGAGCGCATCGACTGGGACCAGAGCACCCTGGCCCACGAGCCGCAGTCGCTGGGGCCCGCGGCGCATCTGTGGAGCCGAACCTCGTTGCGTCCCACCGACGTCGACGTCGCCGAGCTCTACGACGGGTTCTCGTTCAACTGCCTGTCCTGGATCGAATCGCTGGGCTTCTGCGGTATCGGCGAGGCGAAGGACTTCCTCGACGGCGGCAAGAACATCGCCCGCGACGGACTGCTGCCGCTGAACACCCACGGCGGCCAGCTCTCGCACGGCAGAACGCACGGCATGGGCCTGCTGCACGAGGCTATCGTGCAATTGCGCGGCGAGGGCGGTGCCCGTCAGGTCACCGACGCCCACGTCGCGGTCGTCTCCAGCGGCGGCCTGACCCCCGGTGGGGCGCTGCTGCTGCGCAGCGACACCTGATCGGCCAATGCTATCGGAGGAGAATTCATGAACGTGACCGATGTCGCGTTGCTGCTGATACGAATCGTGCTGGGCGTCACCATGATCGCGCACGGCGTCAACCACTGGGTGGGCGGCGGCAAGATCGCCGGAACCGCCGGGTGGTTCGGCGGTCTCGGGCTGCGCCGGCCCGTCCTGCAAGCATGGCTGAGCGTGCTGACCGAGATCGCGGCCGGGGTGCTGCTGGTGCTCGGGTTGCTGACCTCGTTCGCGGCCGCCGCGGTGATCTCGGTGATGCTGGTCGCCGGACTGCTCGCGCATCGCTCGAACGGGTTCTTCGTGTTCAAGGAGGGCTACGAGTACGTGCTGGTGCTGGGCGTGGTTGCGCTGGCGCTGGGCATTCTCGGGCCCGGCTGGCTGTCGGTGGATCACGCGGCCGGTATCGATGTCACCGGCTGGGCGGGCGGCGGTATCGCCCTGATCCTCGGGGTGGTCGCGACCGGCGGACTGCTGGCGACGTTCTACCGGCCCCAGCCCGCGCCCGCCGCCGAGGCCGCGCCGCAGAACTAGAGATCATCGTCGCGCGTCGCCGGACAGCGCTGCGCGGCAACGCTTTTCGATATGGAGGACACCGGATGCGGGTTGGATTCATCGGACTGGGCAGTCAGGGCGGCCCGATGGCTCGCCGGATCGTCGAGGAGGGTTACGAGACGACGCTCTGGGCGCGCCGCCCCGCGTCGCTGGAGCCTTACGCCGACACCGCCGCGAAGACCGCGGCCACCCCGGCGGAGCTGGGTGCGGCCAGCGATCTGGTGTGCCTGTGCGTGGTCGGCGACGACGACGTGCGGCAGGTGCTCGAGGGCGAACACGGCGTGCTGGCCGGAATGCGGTCCGGCGGCATCATCGCCATCCACAGCACGGTCCACCCCGACACCTGTCGGCAGCTGGCCGAAAAAACTGCCGCACAGGGCATCTCCCTGATCGACGCGACGGTCAGCGGCGGGGGTATGGCCGCGGCGGAGCGGCGGCTGCTGGTGATGGTCGGCGGCGAGGACGATGCGGTCGAACGGGTTCGCCCCGTGTTCGCTACCTATGCCGACCCGATCGTTCACCTGGGCGGCGTCGGCTCCGGGCAGACCACCAAACTACTGAACAACCTGCTGTTCACCGCGAACCTGGCCACCGCCAAGAGCGCCCTGGACCTGGGCAGCGCGCTCGGCATCGATGCGGCCCGGCTGGGCGAGGTCATCACGCACGGCACCGCGAACAGCTTCGCACTGGGCCGGATCACCAATCCCGGCGGCTTCGAGCTGCTCGCCGGGCACGCGGCCGGTCTGCTGCGCAAGGACGTGGGCCTGATCGCCGGACTGGCCTCGACCGCGGACGCCGAGCCCGGCATCGTGCTCACCGCGGCGGACGCCACGCTCGCGATGATGCAGAACCCGCGCTGAATTCGACTGCCGGACAGGAATACTCGCGATGCGAATCGGATTCGTCGGTACGGGCCGGATGGGACGACCCATGGTCCGGCGGCTGGTGGCGGCCGGACATCAGGTGAGCGCGCTGGGCCGCAGCGGCGAAACCCGCAGGGCCCTGGCCGAACTGGGCGCCCAGGCGGTGCCCTTCGCTGCGGCCACCGGAACCGACGCGGACGCGGTCATCGTCTGCGTGTTCACCGATGAACAGGTGCGGGCGGTCTGCCTGGACACGCCGCTGCTCGAGACCATGCCGCCCGGATCGGTCCTGGCCGTGCACACCACCGGCAGCCCGCGCACCGTGGAAGACATTGCCGCGGTGGCCGATTCCCATGACATCGAGGTGCTCGACATACCGGTCAGCGGCGGCCCGCACGATATCGACGCCGGGCAGCTCACGCTGTTCGGCGGCGGGAACGCCGCTGCGCTGGAACGGATCCGGCCCGCGCTGGCCGCCTACGGGGATCCGATCCTGCACCTTGGCCCGCTGGGTTCGGGTCAGCGCGTCAAGCTGGTCAACAACGTGCTGTTCGCGGCGCAGATCGGGCTGGTGGCCGAATCGGTCCGGCTGGCAACACAACTCGGCGTCGAGGAGTCCGCGCTGCTGTCGGCCCTGCCGCACGCCAGCAGTGCCGGGCGCGCGCTCGGCAGCGTCGCGGCCACGGGGTCGGTAGCGGCCTTCGCCGAATCGGTCGGTGAATTCCTCCGCAAGGACGTCTCGGTAGCTCGGAACCTCGCCACCGAGCTGAATGCGGACCTCGGCCCGCTGGCCACGGCCATCGACGCCGCCGATTATCGAGATCCCGGCGATTAGCTGCGAATTCTCTCTGTTTGAGCGAGTTAAGTTCTATGCTTTTCCGTTATATTGGCTCGGTGCTACCCGCTAGATTCGCCGGGATCCGCAGCAAGATCCTCGCCGTCGCACTCGTTCCCAGCCTCGTCCTGCTCGCCATCGGCATCACCGGCGCGATCTATCTGGTGATCACCGGACATCGCGCCGAGAGCTTCGCCAAGGACCTGCAGGCGAACCAGGCCCCGGCCCGGAATCTGATTCTGTCCGTGGAACGGGAACGGCTGCTGTCGCTGTGGCATCTGGCCGGGCAGCAGATCGATCCCGACGCATTGCAGACCGCCCGCACTCAGTTCGACGGTGCGTTGGACGGGATCATCCCGGTCGAGGTCCAGTACGCCCGGACCCAGGGCACCTCGGTCGATGCGGCCCTGCACGCATTCGACGCGCTCAAAACACAGCTTCCGTTGCTGCGCAAGGCAATCGACGCGCGCACCGCTCCGATCGCCGACATCTACACCTTCTACTGCCACCTGCTCGACGGCGAGGACCAGGGCAAGTACACGATCGAGCAATCCGCACCGGATGTCGCCTCGGTCATCCAGCTCACCCATGCCTCCGATCTACTCGGGGTCATGGAGGCCATGTCCCGGTCCATCTCCCTGACCGCGCTGGCCGGGACAGGTGGCCTACCACCGACCCTGACCACCGACTACCGCAACCAGGTCGGTTGGTACCACACGCAATTGACCAAGGTCCAGGCCGGATACACACAGACCGATCCGGCCACCGGGAAGCGGATCGCCGATCTGATCGCCTCCCCGGACTGGCGTCAGCTCAGCGCCATGGAAGACGCCATCCTGCGCCCCGCGACATCCGCGAAATCCGGTAACACCACGGTGCTGCCGACGAACCTCACCGACTGGCTGCGCACCGCCGACACCGTCGAGGGCCAGATGACGTCGCTGTGGGTCGACCATGACGCGCAGGCGCAGCGACAGTCCGCCGTATCGGGCAGCCGCAACGCACACAATTCACTGATCGTCGGGATCGGCACGGCGGCCCTGGCGTTGCTGGGATTCGCGCTCTCACTCCTGCTGGCCAACCGGATCATCGGACGCCTCCAGCGCTTGCGGACCGAGACCCTCGCCCTCGCCGAGATCGCGCTACCCGAGACCATGCGCAGGCTCGGGGCCGGTGAGAACGTCTCCGCCGAGGAGCGTGCCGCGCAGCTGGACTTCGGGCGCGACGAGATCGGCGCTGTGGCACAGGCTTTCAATCAGGCGCACACCGCCGCCGTGGACGCGGCGGTCACCGAGGCGCGCACCCGCGAGGGCGTGCGCGCGGTCTTCCTCAATATCGCGCACCGCAGCCAGCTCGTGGTGCACCGGCAGCTGGAGATCCTGGACGAAGCCGAACGGGGAGAAGAGAATCCGGCGGTTCTGGACGTGTACTTCCGGCTCGATCACCTTGCCACCCGCGAGCGCCGCAATGCCGAGAATCTGCTCATCCTCGGCGGCGGGCGGCCCGGCCGCCAGTGGCGCAAACCGGTGCCGCTGATGGAACTGGTCCGCAGCGCGGTCGGTGAGACCATGGATTACGCCCGGGTGCACACCAGCCGGATGCCGCAGGCGTACATCCTGGGCAATGTCGTCGGCGACCTGATCCACCTGCTGGCCGAACTGGTCGACAACGCCACCTCGTTCTCGCCGCCGGAATCCCGCGTGGACGTCACCGGCACGGTGGTCGGACGCGGCGTGGCGGTGGAGGTCGGCGATCAGGGTATGGGCATGAGCCCCGAGGACATCCGCCGCACCAACGAGATGCTCGCCCGCCCACCGGATTTCGCGGTCGCCACGCTGTCGGCCGATTCCCGGCTCGGACTGTTCGTCGTCGCGCTGCTCGGCGCGCGCCACGGCATCTCGGTACGCCTGGCCGAATCCGATTACGGCGGCGTCCGGGCCATCGTCCTCATCCCGAACTCCTGCGTCAGCATCGAGCCGATCACCGACGAGAATGCCCCGCACCGCATTTCACCCCCGCCCGAACCCGTAGCGGTCCCGGTCGGCGCCGCCCCCCACATGCCCGCCCCCACACAGACCCACCACGCCCCGCCCCGCCAGGCCAAACCCGCACTCCCCAAACGCCGCCGCCAGGCCAGCCTCGCCCCCGAACTAGCGGCCGACACCCCGGGTACCGAGCCACCAGCCCCACGCCCGAACCGCACCGCCGAACAAGCCCGAGACCTCATGTCGACCATCGAGAACGGCACCCGCCAGGGCCGCCGCGCGGCCCCGCCGAACCGACTCCCACCGAATACCGACGGCCGGTAGGGCCGCAGCTCAGTGGAATCCGGATCCGGTCTCTGGGGACGTGCATTCCGCACGGATCCGGTGAGCGAGGTCGGCGGCCTGGTCCCGGTCGATGTTCGGCGGCAGGGTCAGCGACAAACGCGCAAGCACGCCGCCGGGCTGTTTCCCCGGCTACCCGGACTCGGAGACTCCGCCGGTAGATGAACAACGGAGGCTATGCCCGCAGGACCTTCTCCGTACCATGGGCGCATGTCCATGCCAGGTGTCGAGCGCCCTGACCTCCCGGAATACATGACTTGGGAAGAGCTGGAGCAGCTGCCCGAGGAAATCGCCATGCGGATCGAACTCTGGAGACCTCACCGTTGTGGCGTCGAGCCCGGGCAGCCCCACTGGGGCATGGTCCGAGACACCGCAGATTCAGCTCCGGGTGGCCGCGGAATTCACTTCCCGTGCCCGGCACGTATCCCGGATCCGACGGGCGAGGTCGGCGGCCTGATCGCGGTCGATGCTCGGCGGGAGGGGCAGCGACAGGCGGGTCAGCAGGCCGCCGAAGCGGTCGGCGATGCGGGACGGGAGCTCGTCGGGCGGGGCGATGACAGCGAAGGCGTCGAGCATCTCGTCGGTGATCAGGGGCGGCATCTCGTCCCAGTCGCCCGCCTTGGACAGGGCGGTCAGGCGCTCGCGGGTCTCCGCCCAGCCGTGCAGTTCGAAGATGCCGCGGTAGGCGGGGGTCGAGGCGTAGAACGCGATGCGTTGCCGGAGTGCGGGTATCGCGGCGGCGATCTGCGATTCGGCGCCGGTGATGACGAAAGGTGTTGCGACCATGTCGAATCCGGCCATGGTCGCACCGGCGCGCGCCCGGCCCTCGCGCAGTGCGGGGACGGTGCGTTCGCGCAGCCAGCGGGCGGTGGTGAAGCCGTGGCACAGGAAGCCGTCGGCGACCTCGCCGGCGACCCGCGTCATCGCCTCGCCCACCCCGGCCAGCAGAACCGGGGGCGGGCCGAAATCGTGTGACGGCGGGACGAAGTCAGGCGGCATGAGGGTGTGCCGGTAGAACTCGCCCTCGAAGGCCAGCGGGACGTCCTCGTGCCAGCGGGACCAGATCGCACGCAGCGCCAGCACGTATTCACGCATCTGCGCGGCGGGCCGACCCCACGGCATCGCGAACCGGCGCACGACATGCGCCCGGACCTGAGAACCCAGTCCGAGGGTGAGCCGACCGCCCGAATGCCGCTGCAGATCGTCGGCGGTGTAGGCCAGCGTCATGGGCGAGCGGGCGAAGGCCACCGCGATCGAGGTGCCCAGCCGGATGCGTTCGGTGGCCTCGGTGGCCACGGCCAGCGCCAGGAACGGATCCTGATTCATCTCCCCGGCCCACAGACCGTCGAATCCGTCGGCCTCGAGCTCGCGCGCACGGGCGGAGGCCACGCTCAGCCCCGCGATGGTCGCGTCGACCTTCATCGCGAAAACCTCCGGCGCACGCACGATCTCATGCCGGATACCGACACCTCAGCAGAGTGGAAACTATACTCTCTCATTAAGAGAATCATATATTCACAGCGGTGTGGACGATAGGCCCCGCAGGGACCGCCACCGCAACGATCGGAGGTGCCCCGTGACCGATGCCGAGTCACTGGTCCGCGTCGCGACCGCGGATCGTGTCGCGACCCTCACGCTCGATCGCCCCGAGGCGCGAAATGCCCTGAGCCGCGCGCTGATGGACGCACTGTGGGATGCGGTCACCGCGGCCGGGAACGATCCCGGAATCGACGTCGTCGTGCTGACCGGCGCGGATCCGGTGTTCTGCGCGGGCGTGGACCTCGTCGAGGCCGCGAGCGGCACCATGTCACCCCTGCGCGCACCCGGCGAGGGCCCCGGACGCGACACCAACGGCCTGTTCCGATTCCTGCCGCCGATCGCCAAACCCGTCATCGGCGCGATCAACGGCGCGGCGGTCACCGGCGGCCTCGAGGTGGCCCTGCAGTGCACCTTCCTGATCGCGTCGGACCGCGCCCGGTTCGCCGACACTCACGCCCGCGTCGGCGTCATGCCCGGCGCAGGCGCCACCGTCCTGCTCGCCGCGACGGTCGGCACCCGCAAGGCCATCGAACTCTCCCTCACCGGCAACTTCCTCACCGCCGCCGAGGCACTCCGCCTGGGCCTGGTGAATCACGTTGTGCCACATGAGGACCTACTCCCCTTCACACACCGCCTCGCCACCGATATCGCGGGCAACGACCCCCATGCGGTACGGCACCTCCTGGCCCACTACAACCGCCTCGCCGACACCGCCACTCTCACCGAGGCTCATCTGCTGGAAGGCATCCTCGCCGAAACCTGGCGCCCCGGCCTCAGCAATGTCGGCGCTCGCCGAGCAGCGGTCATCGCCCGCGGCCGCAACCAAGTGCACGCGGACGCCACCCCGGCCGACACCGACACAACACTCACATCCTGACTTCGCCACACCGCCGCCCACGTCGACGCGTCACACCACGCGCAGCCGACATATCGACCACCATCGATGCCCGGAACCCGACCACACGACGGATCATCACGGCCGAAAGCACCGAATCGGCTCCGCCGCAACCATTGTCGACGAGCATGTACCGGCCGCCTGCGCCAAGCACCGATATCTGATGCGACCTGCGGGAACGGGACGCGGAGCGTTACAGCGCCGAGCTATGGCAACTATCGGAACGCACATCGACCATGGATCGTTACGCCCTGACAACGCGCCGCATCCCGACCTCAACGCACCAGGTTGCCGAAGCCCTCCGATAGCGGCCGTAGCTACCAATCGCCCAGTCGCCCCCCGAGTCACGGGACAGTTCGGCCGCGACCGGTCTCAGCGCACCAGGTTGTCGTGACCTTCCCAATAGCGTTGCCGCAGTTTGCGTTTGTAGAGCTTGCCGCTGGGGTCGCGCGGCAGTTCGGTGACGAAGTCGACCGTGCGGGGGCATTTGTAGGCGGCCAGTTCCGCGCGGCAGCAGGCGATCAGCTCAGCGGCGAGGGCCGGGGTGGCGGCGGACGAGTCGACCAGTTGCACAACGGCTTTCACCGATTCGCCCATTTCCTCATCGGGGACGCCGATGACGGCGACGTCC
Source organism: Nocardia miyunensis NBRC 108239 (assembly GCF_001613065.1). Classification (GTDB taxonomy): domain Bacteria; phylum Actinomycetota; class Actinomycetes; order Mycobacteriales; family Mycobacteriaceae; genus Nocardia; species Nocardia miyunensis. Next base: position 20,389 of record NZ_BDBQ01000105.1, on the reverse strand, counting down.
GCGATGGCGGGGTGCGAGGCCAGGATGTTCTCCGCCTCCTGCGGGTAGATGTTCACCCCGCCGGAGATGATCATGTGGGCCTGCCGGTCGGTCAGGTACAGGTAGCCGTCCTGGTCGAGGTAGCCCATGTCTCCGAGGGTGCGCCAGCCCTTCTCGTGCGTGACCGACGCCGTCTTGGCCGCGTCGTGATGGTATTCGAACTGGCGGCCACCCGCGAAGTAGACCACGCCGACCTGCCCGACGGGCACCTCCGCGCCGTCCGCGCCGACGATATGGCATTCCTGCGCGGGCCTGCCCACCGAACCGGGATGCGCGAGCCATTCCGGCGCGGAGATGTAGGTGTTACCCACATCCTCTGTGCCCGAATAGTATTCGCTGATGATCGGCCCCCACCAGTCCAGCATCTGCCGCTTGACCGGCACCGGGCAGGGCGCGGCCGAATGCACCGCGTCCACCAGGCTGGAGACGTCGTAGCTCTCGCGTTCCTCGCGCGGCAGCCGCAACATCCGCACGAACATCGTCGGCACGAGTTGGCTGTGGGTCACCCGATACCGCTGGACCAGTTCGAGATACAGCCGCGGATCGAAGCGTTCCATGACGATCACGATCGCGCCCATCCGCTGCCAGGACATCGAGAACACCAGCGGCGCACCGTGATACAGCGGCGCGGGCGAGAGATACACCGCGTCCTCGCGGGCGCCGCTCACCAGCAGACCGCGCGCGATCTGCACCGGCGGCGCATCGGGATCACCCAGCGGCGTAGCCGGGAGCGGTTTGCGAATTCCCTTGGGCCGCCCCGTCGTTCCCGACGAGTAGAGCATCTCCCGGCCTTCGCACTCCTGCGCGCCCAGCGGCTCGGCCGACGAGTCCGCCAGCACCCGCGCGTAGTCCTCGAAACCCTCGATCCGCCCGGCCGCGCAGATCCGGACCGGGATCCGCGACAGATCCAGACCCGCGACCACCTCGGCCAGCGATTCGCTCGTCACCAGCGCCGTCGCGCCGCAGTCGTCCAGGATGTACTGCACCTCACCGGCGGTCAGATGCCGATTCACCGCGGTGTAGTACAGCCCGGAACGCTGTGCCGCCCAGGCGATCTCGAGAAATTCCCGATTGTTCTCGAGCAGAATCGCGATATGGTCGCCGACCTTCGCCCCCCGCGCGAGCAGCGCCCGCGCGAAGCGAACGGACCGCTCCTCGAGTTGCGCGTACGTCACCACCTCGGCGCTGGAGGCGAGCACGATCGCGGGCCGGTCCGGTGTCCGCTCGGCATGCCAGCCGGGCGTCAGCGGCGCCGCGCCCTGCGGCCGATCTCCTTCGGCCGCAGGGGAATCGGACGATGTGCCGGTTTCGCGCATCTTCGCGCTCCCTCCGATCGAGACTGCGATCAGCTCACGACGATGGCCCGCTCGGGACAGGCCGAGGCGGCGCTGCGCACCGCCTTCTCGAACTCCGGCGGAACGTCCGGTCCCGCCTCGGCGTACCCGTCATCGTTGAGCTCGAACACCTCCGGACACTCGCCCAGGCAGATGCCGTGGCCGCGGCAGCGGTCCGTATCGATGGATACCTTCATCGGGATTACGACTCCTTCTCGGCCAGATCGAATTCCAGGTGCAACTCGGTCAGACCGCGCAGCACGAACGTCGGCACATAGGTGTACTTGCGCGCATCGGCGGGCCCGTGGACCTTCTCGTCGATGCGGATGTCGGTGGTGCGATCCAGCAGCCGCTCGATGGCCACCCGCGATTCCGCCCGCGCCAGCGGCGCACCCGGGCAGGTGTGGATGCCGCGCCCGAACGAAATGTGCTGGCGCGCATTGGAACGCTGCGGATCGAAGGCCGAGGGATCCGCGAACTTGCGCGGATCCCGGTTGGCTCCGCCGTTGACGACCATCAGCGTCGTCCCGGCGGGCAGATCGACCCCGCCCACGGTGACCGGCACCTTGGACAGCCGGAAATCGCCCTTCACCGGACTCTCCATGCGCAGCACCTCCTCGAGGAAGTTGCCGATCCGCGAACGATCCTCGCGCAGCAGCCGCTGCACCTCGGGCTGTTCGGCGATCACCCGCAGCGCCGAACTGAGCAGCCGGACCGTGGTCTCCTGCCCGGCGGAGAACAGATTCGACGCCACCGCGACCACATCGCGCACCGGCGGCTCGGTACCGTCGGCGAAGGGTGCGGCGGCCATACTCGACAGCACGTCCCCGCGCGGTTCGCGGCGACGGTCCTCGATATAGGTAGAGAACTTCTCGTAGAGGAATTCGATCGGATTCTCCGTCATGGCATCACCTTTGGTGCTGCCGATGGTGTTGCCCTGATTGCGGTGCGGATCACGCTGCAAGGTGTAGAGGAAGTCCTCCTGATCGTCCGGCGGCACGCCCAGCAGATCGGCGATCGTGTACAGCGTGAACGGCCCGGCGAAATCACGGATGAAGCAGGCCGACTCGTCGGCGAGGTAGCTGTCCAGGATCCGGTCGGCGATGGCCCACATCGCCTGCTCGTTCTCCTTGAGCCGCTTGGGCGTGATCAGCCGCATGAGCAGGCCGCGGTGCTGGGTGTGCACCGGCGGGTCGAGCGTGGGCAGCTGATCACTGAAGGGCAGCGAGTCGCGGTGCTCCTCGATCAGGCCACTGATGTCATCGCCCTCGAGCGGGACCGGAAATCCCGGAAACGGCCCGGTCACCGAGGTGCACGAGGAGAACTTCTCCGCGTCGTTGAGCACCTCGAGCGCCTCGTCGTACCCGGTCACCATGTAGACGTTGTGGTGGTTCTCCTTGGTGACGGGACATTGCGCCCGCAGGGCGTCGAAGTATGGGTACGGGTCCTCGAGGAGCTCGCGCCCCAGGAAAAAGTCCGTCGACGTGACGTCGTTCACCACTGCTGACTCCCTTCGGGCGGCGGCGGTTGCACCGTCCATCCGACTCATGAGAATGATACTCTCATTAACTGATGATCCGATTCTCACACCGGTTGGCGGGGCCGTCAAATGAGGATCGCTGAGAAGTGGAGGACCGAACACCATGACTGCGGAACCGAACGGCGATCAGCTGCTGTTCCAGACCACCACCCGCGAGTTCCTCGACCGCACCGCGCCCATTCCGGTGATTCGCGAACTCGCCGACACCGCAACGGGATTCGACCGCGACTGGTGGCGGCGCGGAGCGGAGTTGGGCTGGACGGCGATGCTGGTGCCCGAGAGTCTGGGCGGCGGTTCGGTCTCCGGCCGACCGCTGACCGAACTGGCCCTCGTGGCCGCGGAATTCGGGCACGCCTGCGCGCCGGGACCGCTGATACCCACCAGCACAGCGCTATCGGGCCTGGTCGCCGCAGGTGATCGATTCGCCGAGGTGATCGGGGAAATCGTCGCGGGCGACCTGATCGCCGCGTGGGCGCTGTACGAACCACGGCACGGGCTCGAACTCGCCCCCGGGCAGACCCGCGCCGAACCCGACGGCGAGGGCTACCGCCTCACCGGGTGCAAGGACCGCGTCGAGGCCGGAGATACCGCCGACGTCCTGCTGGTCACCGCGCAGGGCCCGGACGGCCCGATCCAGCTGCTGGTCCGCACCGACGCCCCCGGGGTCACGGTCACCCCGACGTGGACGCTGGACCTGGTCCGCCGCACCGCGCGGATCGAGTTCGACGATGTCGCCGTGGGTGCCGAAGCTGTCGTCCAGCACGGCGAAAGCGCCTCTGCCGCAGTGCAATCCCAACTCCACATCGCCGCCGCGCTGACCGCCGCCGAGTCGACCGCAGCCACCCGCCGCGCCTTCGACGCCACCGTGGAGTGGATGTTCGACCGCTACACCTTCGGCCGTCCGCTGGCCTCCTATCAGGCCCTCAAACATCGCATGGCCGACAACAAGACTTGGCTCGAGGCGTGCGAGGCCACCTCCCGCGCCGCCGCCGCGGCCATCGACGACAGCCCGCTCACCGCCGCCGAACTCGTCAGCGTGGCCAAGGCGTACGTGAGCGGGAAAGCGCCGGTCATCGTGCAGGACTGCGTGCAGATCCACGGCGGCATCGGCGTCACCTGGGAACACGATTTGCACCTGTTCCTGCGGCGGGTCACCCTCGGCCGGGCGCTGTACGGCACCCCGGAGGAGCACCACCGCCGCATCACCGATCTACTCGTCCGGAGCGCCGCATGACCACCGCACCCGAATCCACCGAGCTCGAACCCGTCGACGCCTTCCGCGACCGGGCCCGGCGCTGGTTGAAGGAGAACCTCCCGAACGTCGCGCAGGGCCGCCTCGGCGTCCCCGACGACGAGAGCTGGGACCGCGCCCGCCGATTGCAGCGCATCCTGTCCGAGGGCGGCTTCGCGGGCATCTGCTTCCCGAAAGCCTATGGCGGACAAGGACTCACGCCCGCTCATCAGCGCGCGTTCACCGAGGAGTCGTTCGGCTACGAGATGCCGCTCGAGCTGAATGTGCCGACCCTGGCCATCTGCGCGGCCACCCTCGCCGATCTCGGCACCGAGAAGCAGAAACTCACGCACCTGGCCGCCGTGCTGAAGGGCGAAGAGATCCTCGCGCAATTCCTGTCCGAACCCAAGGGCGGATCGGATCTGGCCGGGCTCACCACGCGCGCGGACCGCGACGGGGACGAATGGATTCTCAACGGCTCCAAGATCTGGAGTTCGGGCGCGTACGGCGCGGACTACGGACTGTGCCTGGCCCGCACCGACTGGGATGTGCCCAAACACAACGGGCTCACGATGTTCCTGGTCCCGGTGCACGCGCCCGGGGTGACCATTCAGCGGATCAAGCAGGTGACCGGGTCCACCGAGTTCTGCCAGGAATTCTTCGACGACGTGCGGCTGTCCGCGGACGCCGTGGTCGGGGAGGTCGGCGGCGGCTGGGCGGCGGCCTCGCGACTGCTGGTGCACGAGCGCGCGGCGATGGGCGGCACCTCGCCCTACACCAGCGGCCGGCGTCCGCACTTCGGCAGCGATGCGCACGTCCTGGTCGATCTCGCCCGCGACACCGAACGCCTGGACGATCCCCGCGTGCGCGAGGACATCGGCGCGGCCCGGGTGATGACCGTGGTCCGCAATCAGCTGATCGATCACGTCACCCAGGCCATCTCCACCGGTGCGATGCCCCCGGCCGCGGGATCCATCGTGAGGCTGTTCGGGGCCGAAACCAATTGGCTGCAAACCGATTCCGCGATGACGATCGCGGGCGCGGCGTCGGTGACCGGCGACGCCGACGGGCCCGGCGTCGCGCGAATCGGCCTGGACTACCTGTTCCGCAACGCGTGGAGCCTGGCCGGCGGCAGTACCGAAATGGCCCGCAACATGATCAGCGAACGGGTGCTGGGCATGCCCCGCGAATACGCCGCGGACCGCGATGTGCCGTTCAACCAGGTCAAGCGAGGACGTTGAGATGCGCTTCATCTTCCACTACCCGGAAACCACGGGATACGACGGCGACGTTCTGGACGCGGGCCCGATGCGCGAGGTCGCGATCGCGGTCGAGCGCGCCGGATTCGACGCGCTGTCGCTGAGCGAGCATCCGATTCCCGGTGCGCGCTGGCTGGCCTCGGGCGGACATCAGACCCTCGATCCGCTGGTGGCGCTGGGCTACATCGCGGGCGCGACCGAACGACTGCGGCTGCTGACCTATCTGGCCGTCGCGCCGTACCGCAATCCGTTCCTGCTCGCCAAGGCGGCGGCCACCCTGGACAAACTCTCCGGCGGGCGAGTGATCCTGGGGCTGGGCGCCGGCTATCAGAAGAGTGAATTCCATGCTCTGGGAATCGATTTCGAGGAACGCAACGCGCTGTTCGACGAGGCGCTGGAGACGTTGCCGCTGCACTGGAGCGGTGAGCCGTTCAGCTATGCGGGACGGCATTTCAACGCCCGGGACGTGATCGCCCGTCCGCGGCCGGTGCAGGATCCGATCCCGATCTGGATCGGTGGCAATTCCAAGCTCACCCAGCGCCGCGTCGCCGCACACGCGCAGGGTTGGATGCCGATGTCCGGCGGAGCCCAGATGAGTTCCACCACAAGAACTCCCGAGCTCGGCCCGATCGGTCAGCTGGCCGGTGACATCGCCGAACTGCGGGCGTCCGCGCAGCAGCAGGGGCGCACCGATCCGATCGACGTGGTGTACTCCTACCACGCGGACGGCCTGGGCACCCCCACCGACGACCCCGACCGCAATCGGGAGACGTTCGCCGAACTCGACAAGGCCGGGGTCACCTGGATCGTGGTCTCCTCGCGGACCCGGGAGCGCACCGCGACACTGGACTTCATCGAATCCTTCGGCGCGACCTATCTGCGGTAGACGATGAGCGAATCAGGAAACGACACAGCGGAATTCGACCGGGAGGCGGAGACCGGGGGTAGCAACCGGCACGGCGAGCCGACGAGCCGAGTCGGCGCCCGGAAACCCGAGTCCGCTGGAATAGAGCAGCCGAGCGCGCCGACGAGCGAAGCCACCGCCCGGGAACCCGAGTCGGCGGAGCAACACAGCGAGCCGAGGAACCGGCTCAGCGACCGAGCACCCGGCTCCGGCTGGTTCGAGCAGCGCAGCGGGCTGGCCGACCAGGTCGCCGTGATCACAGGTGGCGCAGGCGGTCTCGGCCGGGCCATCGTGACGGATCTCGCGGCCAACGGTGTGCGCACGGCGGTACTGGACCTGGATACCGAGGCCGCCGAAGACCTGCGCGCCACACTCGTCGCCGACGGCCACGACGCGGTGGTGCACGTCGGGGACGCCCGCGATCCCGATGTGCTCGCGGCGCTGTTCGACGAGGTCGATCGGCGCTGGGGACGGCTGGATACGCTGGTCAACGTGGTCGGCGGCACCTTCCGTGCGCCCTTCACCGAGACCCGCCCCAAAGGCTGGGACGCGCTGCTGCGGGCGAATCTGCTGCACGTCATGCACGCCTGCTCGCTGGCCGCGCCGCGGATGCGCGCGGGCGGGCGCGGGGGCAGCATCGTCACCATCACCACCATCGAAGCGCACCGTGCCGCACCGGGTTTCGCGGTCTACTCCGCGGCCAAGGCCGCAGTCGAGCAGTTCTCCCGGACGCTGGCGATCGAACTCGCGCCCGACCGGATCCGGGTCAACTGCGTTGCGCCGGACTATGTTCCGACGCCCAACCTGGCGCGCATCGGGCACGGGCAGGGTGACAGCGCGATGGACGATCCAGTCGGCGTGCGGGTGGCGATTCCGCTGGGGCGGTCCGGGGAGGTCACCGACATCTCCGGCTGCGTGGTGTTCCTGGCCTCGGATCTGTCGGCGTATCTGACCGGTACGACCCTGCATCCGGACGGCGGCACCTCGGCCTCGGCGGGCTGGTTCAACTGGCCCGAGCAGGGCTGGGCCAACTACGCCCCCCTCAGCTATCTGCGGAATTCGGACGGGCAGCCCAGCTAGCACCGGGCCGATCGTGAGCATCGGCGCAATCGGCCCGGACCAGGTACGCCCCGCTCAACTGCCCACGAGATCCGGCCCCGGTCCCGAGTTGGCGCGTATTGGCCCGGTACGGACTGGGCCCACCACACCCGGCTCAGCGCCCTCCGGGGTGCTGCCCAGCATCCGGCCGAATCGTGAGCGCCCGCAGGCAGAACGCGGTCACCCGGTCCACATCCGCGGCGGTGGGTTCCTCGCGCCGCCACAGATGGTCCGAGAGCCGGCCGACGGTCGCGTGGGCGACCAGTCCCGCGTCGAATTCCGGCTCGGCACTGCCCAATTCGGCGAACGGCCGGTGCAGCAGCAGCGCCAGCCGTCCGCTGGGCAGCGGTGAGCCCGCGTCGATGGCCGGGGTCAGCACGCCCGCGTTCCACAGCACCGCACGGGTGGTCGTCGCGGTCTCGTCGGCGGCCTGGGACAGCACGCCCTCCACCCAGGCCCGCACGGCCTCGCGCGGGGAGTCGCGCTTGTCCATGCGATGGGCGACATAGCTGACCAGGCGGTCGGCCCCGTCCTCGATGAGCACCGCGATGAGTGCGTCCTTCGACGGAAAGTGCCGGTAGAACGCATCATTGGACAGGCCCGCGGCCGCGACGATATCGGCCACCCTGGGCCGCGCGCCGGTGCCCCCGGCGCGGATGAGTTCGAGTGCGGCGTCCAGCAACCGCCGCACCTCACCCGCGTAGGCCGCCTCCCGGTCGGCGAGTGTGCGTGCCGCGATCCGGCTCGCTATATCACCCGCAGGACGCGCAGCGTTATTCTCACTCACAAGAATATTATTCTTGCCAGCGTGGATTCTCGCAAATTTCGAGCCGAGGTTCCAGCGGGAATCCGATGGCGAACCGGTCCACGCACGCACTATTACATGCAAGCATTCCTCTCATGAATGAGAATGCCGTTATCATCCCGCCGTGTGCGGCACATCGGGATCTGCGCGCTCGCCACCGAACCGCGGACTGGTTCGGTCGCACCGGCCGCGCGCTGACCGCCGCTGTCCTCGCCGCGACCGCCATTACCGCAGCTGGGCAGGCCGCCGAGGCAGCGCCCGCGAGCTCCGTCGCCCCGGTGGGCTCGTCCGGATGTCATATGGCACCGCCGGCGTCGGGCCAGTCGACTCGGCAGTTCGCGGCGGGCCGCCGATCCGGCACCTACATCGAGGATGTTCCCGCGGCCACGGATCATCCGATGCCGCTGGTCTTCGACATGCACGGCTATCTCGAACCGGCCGCGCTCGAGCACATCGGCAGCGGGCTCGGATCGTACGGCGACAGCCACGGCTTCGTGACGATCACCCCGCAGATCGACGAATCCGGTTTCCCCCGCTGGGATTTCAACCCCAACAGCGCCGATGTGTCCTTCCTGTCACAGCTGATGACGAACGTGGAATCCTCGGCCTGCATCGACCTGCGGCGGGTGTACGTGGCGGGGTTGTCGATGGGCGCCTTCACCACCTCGTCGCTGGGTTGCCAACTGTCGGACCGGATCGCGGCCATCGCACCGGTCGCCGGGCTGCAGAACTTCGCCTGGTGCCGCACCGGCCGTCCGGTTCCCGTAGTCGCCTTCCACGGCACCGCGGATCCACTCGTCGCCTACGGAGGCGGGCAGGGCGTCGGCGCGAAATTCCTTCCCGCCCCCAACGGCCCGCTCGGCGAACCGCTGAACGGCCCCGGCCCCACCGACATCCCCGCCAACGCCGCGGCCTGGGCCCACCGCAACGGCTGCGGCCCACAGCCGCAACAACGTTCGATCGCCGCCGACGTCACCCTGACCACCTATCCGTGCCCGCCGAACGCGACCGTCGAGTTGTATTCCGTTCTCGGCGGAGGACACTCGTGGCCCGGCCACCGGACGATCATCTCGCCCGAACCGATCGTCGGCCCCACCACCACATCGATCGACGCCACCGCGATCATGTGGGATTTTTTCCAGGCACACCCTCTGACCGGGGCCGTGCACAGCTGAGTGCGTCCGGCCTGCCACGCACCTCGACGAACAGCGGGCGGGCCGGAGAGCCTCACCCCAGCCGCGCTCGGCCGAACCTCCCGGGCAGCGCGATTTCCACCATACCGACGTGGACAACGCTTTTCGCCGATGGACGCCGCTCACGTCCATCGGTGCGATGACAGCCCAGCCTGGACACGATCCCCCGGGCACCCGTACAACCCATGTGCGTAGTCCGCATGACGGTTTCACAGACGATATCGACCGACAGCGGCGCTCCGGGCGGATCTCCTCGCACAGTCGCCGAGGCAGCGTGGTTCCGGTTCACCGCCCTTGCCAACGCGGCGAACGCTTTTCGGCGAAGGCGCGCGGGCCCTCCTGGGCATCGTCGCTGTTGTAGCAGAGCTCCGAGGCGTTGCGCGCGGCCTGTAGTGCCGCCGACCGGCCCATTTCCGTTGCGAGCATGACTGTTTCGCGGGCGGCGCGGACCGAGAGCGGTGCTCCGGCGAGTACCTCGGTGGCCAATTCCACTGCGGCGGTGAATAGTTCATCGGGCTCGGCGATGCGGTTGACCAGGCCGACCTCGTACGCACGACGGGCGGTGATCGGCTTGCCCGTCAGCATGATCTCCATCATGATCCGCTGCGGGATCATGTGGATCAGCGGTGCGGCCCAGGGGGCGCTGCGGCCGACCTTCACCTCGGTGATCGCGAAGCGAGCGGTGGTGGACGCGACGCACAGGTCACAGGCCTGGGCGATCATCCAGCCGCCCGCGTAGGCGACGCCGTTGACCGCCGCGATGGTGGGTTTGGACAGCTCGACGGTGTCGTACGGCAGGGCGAACATGTCCCGGGGCGGCACCCGCATACCCGTGTCGACCATCTCCTTCAGATCGCCGCCCGCGCAGAACGCCCGGTCCCCCGCACCGGTCAGAATCGCGATGCGCAGCAACGGATCCCGCTCGAACCTCGCCCAGGCCCGCGCCAGGCCCGCGCGCACCTGCGCGGTCAGGCAGTTGCGAATCTCGGGGCGGTTGAGCGTGATGACGGCGATACCGTCGTCGCGGGCCTCGAACAGGACGGCGTCGTTCACTCAGAAACCTCTCTGCTGGATGATGTGCGCGGCCCGCTCCAGGTCTTCCCGGAAGTCCGGATGCGCGATGGCGACCAGGCGGCGGGTGCGCTCGGCCAGGGTCCGCCCGCCCAACTCGGCCGCGCCGTACTCGGTAACGATCACGTCCACATCGCTGCGCGCGGTGGTCACCGGTCCGGACAGTGCGGCGGTGATCCGGCTGACCGTGCCCTTCTTCGCCGTGGACGGCAGCACGATCACCGAGTGACCGCCCGGCGAACACACTCCGGCCCGCACGAAATCCACCTGGCCACCGGTCCCGCCGAGATAGGCCGCACCGGTCTGCTCGGCGTTGACCTGGCCGGTGAGATCCACCTCGAGCGCGGAGTTGATCGTCACCAGCCGGTCCAGTTGCGCGAGCACCGCCGCGTCGTGGGTGTACGAGGTCGGGCACATGCGAATCTCGTTGTTGCGGTGGGCGAATGCGTAGAGGCGGTCGGTGCCGATCAGCGCGCCGGTGATCGAGACGCCCGGATCGATCCGCTTGCGCGCGTTGGTGAGCACACCGGCCTCGGCCAGATCGACCAGGCCGTCACCGATCATGCCCGAATGCACGCCCAGGTCCCGGCGGTCGTGCAGCAGCCGCAGGATCGCGTCGGGCACCGCCCCCACACCGGTCTGGATGACCGAGCCGTCCTCGATATAGGCGGCGGCGTATTTCGCGATGGCCGAATCGATGTCGGTGATCCGCGCGGGCGGCACCTGTACCGGATCGCGGGAAACCCTTACCGCGTAGTCGATCTCGCTGGCACGCAGCGTCGACCCACACGTCCAGGGCACCCGATCGTTGACCTCCGCGACCACCAGCCGCGCCCGCTCGACCGCGGCCCGAACGTAATCGCTGATCAGCCCGAAACTGTAGTCCCCCCGCGCATCCGGTGGCGAGACCTGCACGAAGGCCACATCGCACCCGATGATCCCGGTCTCGATGAACGGCCCCACCCGCCCGACATGACACGGAATCACCTCGAGCTTCCCTGCGGCGGTCAGTGATCGCAATGCGCCGATCGCCCCCATGCTCGACATCGAAAGCCCCTGCGTCGCTTCCGGAGTCAGCAGCCCGGAGAAGCTGGTCGCGATGAACGCCGACAGCCCCCCGATCGCCCCCGCCCCCGCGAGCAGCCCTTCCATCAAAGTGGTCGGCTCGCCGCACGCCTGCCCGACGACAATCCGGTCACCCGGCCGCAGGAATTCCGCGACGTCCAGCTCATCGGCTTCGATCACATTCATGCGCACTCCTCCACGATCTGCGCGACGCACTCACCGAGCCGATGAGTTGGCTCCACCACCCGCCCCCGCATACGCCACGCCTCGACGGCCTCCGGATCCTCGATATCGATCGTCTTCACGCGCGCTCCCTGTCCACGACCTCCGCGGTGTGCTCACCGAGCCGCGGAGCCGGACCCATCACCGGCCGCGATATACCCGAAACCCACTTCGGCACAACGAGATAACGCATCGGCCGATACCACGCCTCAACGGCCTCCACGACCCCTACCGCCTTCACGCGCCCTCCCCGTCCATGACCTCCGCAGTGTGCTGACCAAGCCGCGGAGCCGGACCCGCCACCCGCCCCGGCGTACGCGAGAACCACGTCGGCACACCGGGATAACGCACCGGGCCGTACGGGGCCTCGACGGTTTCGAAGAATTCCGCCGAGGTCAGGTGGGGATTGTCGAACAGTTCGTCCAGGGTCCGCACCGGCGCGCACGGAATGTCGCGCGAGCGGAGCAGTTCGAGCCATTCGTGTGTGGTCCGCTCGGCGAAGGTCTCCCCCAGCAGCGCGTACACGGCATCGATGCGTTCCGCGCGTTGCGCCAGCGTGGCGAATTCCGGTCCGGCCCAAGGCGGTTGCACCGCCTCGACGAACGCGGCCCACTGCTTGTCGTTGTAGACCAGCGCGGAGATGTACCCGTCCTTGGTTCGATACGGCCGTCGATTGCGGTCCACCGCACGGTGATACACCGCCGGGCCCAGCGGTGGGGAGAACATCGCACCGTTGGCATGTTCGACGAGCAGGAACGCGGCCATGGTCTCGAACATGGCGACCTCCACCTCCTGCCCCTCGCCGGTGCGCTCGCGATGGAACAGCGCCATCGTCGTCGCGTACAGCGCGGTCAGCCCGGCGACCTTGTCGGCCATGATGGTGGCGACGTAACCCGCTGTGCCGGTGAGCTGTTCCTGCACCGAGGGCAGTCCGCACTCGGCCTGGATGGTGTCGTCGTACGCGGTCAGATTCGCATCGGTGCCGCGGCGGCCGTACCCGTAGCAGTTGGTGTAGACGATGGCGGGATTGATCGCGGCGACCGCCTCGTAGTCGAAGCCGAGGTCGGCGATCGCCTTGCCGCGCATGGAGTGGATGAACACATCGCCGTCGCGGATGAGCTCGCGCAGCGCCCGTTCGCCTTCGTCGGACCGCAGATCCAGTACCACACTTCGCTTTCCGCGGTTGACGTTCACGAACACCCCGCCCATCCCGGGCTCCGGCCCGGCGGAGATGTAGCGGGTGTTGTCCCCGGCGGGCGGTTCGATCTTGATCACGTCGGCGCCCATGTCCGCCATGATCTGCGTGCAGTACGGCCCCATGACCATCGCCGTGAGATCGATGACCCGTATTCCCGACAGTGGACCGGTGTGTTTCATCTGCGTCAGTCCTCCACTTTCGGATGCCGGCGCTCCCGCCAGAGGACGCCGAATCGAGGGTGTCGAGCGCGGATGACGGATGTGGCCGGGACACCCCGGTTTTCGGTTGATCACGCTGCCCGCGTGATTCGGTGCGCAGCACGCCGGGACGGAGCGATCACGGACCGGGCCCCGGTGGCGCGTCTGCCAGAGTATCGGATTAATCCTTGCAAGGATAGTAAAGATGCTGATATCAAAGGGAGCGTGGAAAGTAGCACCGGCGCGGCGTCCCAGCGCAACAGTCCGGGCACGATCGCCCGGGTGCTCGACACCGCGCTGCGAACACATCCGGACTCCCCCGCGATCGAGGCCGCCTCCGGTATCTGGTCGTATGCGGAACTCGACGAGCGGGCCGATCGCGCCGCCGGCGCCCTGTGGTCGCTCGGCGTGCGTCCGGGCGACCGGGTGGCCGCCTGCCTGCCCAATGACCTGGACATCGTCGCCGCCTTCCACGGCGTCGCGCGCATCGGCGCGATCTGGGCGGGCATCGGCGAGGCGCTGGCCGAGAGTGAGCAGGCCGGACTGCACGAGACCTGCGAACCGGCGGTCCTGCTGGCCGCGGAACGCTGCCGCATCGACGTCCCCGGCCGCATCGACGCGCCTCGCTGGGTCGAACTGCTCGACCACGCCGAGGCGGCCCCGGAGGTCACGGTCGAACCGCACGCGCCCGCGGCCATCGCCTTCACCAGCGGCACCTCCGGTCGCCCGAAGGCCGTCGTGCACAGCCACCACAACCTGCTCCTGCCGGGCGCGACGCTGGTCGAGACCCGAGGCTGGGGACCGGACCTGCGCAAGGGCGACAGCTTCCCCCTGACGATCCTGAACCTCATGGTGCTGTCCACCCTGCTCACCGCCCAGGCGGGCGGCTGCGCGGTGATCATGGACCGGCGCGATGTCGACGGCGTCGCCGAGTGGATCACGACCCGCGGCGTGACGGTCTGGAACGGCGCACCCGCGCAGGTCTTCGATCTGGCGCGACGGCCGCACCTGGATCTCGGTTCCCTGCGAGAGGTCTGGAGCGGCGGCGGCGACGCGGGCGAGAACCTGTTCGCCGATTTCGCCGCCGCACACGGCGTAACCCCCAGGGCCACATACGGACTCACCGAAGCACCCGCCGTGGTCTCGATCGATCCCGTGGGCCAGGAGCGACGCGCGCGAGCGAGCGGACAACTGCTGCCGCAGTACGACGTCGCGGCCTACGACGATGCGGGCCAACGACTTCCGGCCGGTGAGCTCGGCGAGCTGCGACTCGCCGCAACCACATCCGGACCGCATGCGGGACAGTGGCGACCGTTCCTGGGCCACTGGGACAACGGCCGCATCCGCCCACCGGAGCCGGGCCCGATCGAGACCGGCGATATCGGCACCGTCGACGCCGACGGCTGGCTGACGGTGCTGGACCGCAAGAAACTCATCATCATCCGCGGCGGAGCCAATATCTATCCGCTCGAGGTGGAGCGGATCATCGCTACCGATCCCGCCGTCGCCGCGGTCGCCCTTTGCCCGGTGCCCGACGAACGACTCGGTCAGCGCGTGGCCGCGCTGGTCCAGAGCGCGGGCGGCACAGTGGATTTCGATGCCCTGGACGCACTGTGCCGGCGCGAGCTGGCCGGTTACAAGGTCCCCGAAATCTGGTGTGCCGTGCCGGAACTGCCGCTCAACGCGATGGGCAAGGTCGAACGCACCCGACTACCCGAACTGCTCGACCGCCACCGGTCGCCGAACCCCCGCACCTACTGACGATTGGGTAAGCCCGTGGCCGACAACGCCGCCGAACCGGCACCCCCCGGTGACACCGCCGCCCGCATGTTCGACCTGCGCGATCGCGTGGCGATCGTGACGGGCGCGTCCTCGGGCCTGGGTGCGGACGTCGCCCGGGCCCTGGCCGGACTCGGCGCGCGGGTCGCGGTGGTGGCGCGGCGGCACGACCGGCTCGCGGAGCTGGCCAAGGACATCGACGGCGCGGCGATCACCTGCGATCTGGCCGACCCGGCGGCGATCGGGCAGCTCGGGCCCGCGGTGGCCGACACGCTCGGACCGCCGGAGATCCTGATCAACGCGGCGGGCAACAGATTCGGGACCGAACGCGCCGAATCCGAACCCCTCACCGATGTGCGCCATACCATGGAGCTGAACCTGATCGCACCATTGTTGTTGGCGCAGCAGGTCTTTCCGTACATGCTCGAGGTCGGGCGCGGCTCGATCGTGCACGTCTCCTCGATCAGCGGGCGCGTCGGCGTGCCGGGCATTCCGCAGGCATCCTATGCGGCGAGCAAGGCGGGCCTGTCCGGGCTCACCGCCGAATTGGCGGTGCAGTGGGCACGCCATTCGATCCGGGTCAACACCGTGGCCCCGGGCTTCTTCCGCAGTGAGATCACCGACTCCCTCTACGACAGCGAACGCGGCGCGGAATATCTGCGCCGAAACACACCCTTGCCACGGCAGGGGGTCGCCGGTGACATCACCGGGGCCATCGTATGGCTGGCCGGTGACGCGGCAGCCTATGTCACCGGCCAGACGATCGTCGTCGACGGCGGCTGGACCGCACGCTAAAAACCAGAAAGGACTTCTCCCCCTATGTTTTCCGCACTCGTGATCGACAAATCCGATGCCGGGCAGACGGTTTCCGCGACGAGCCTGGACGAGGACCGGCTCCCGGACGGCGACGTCACCATCGACGTCGAGTACTCGACGCTGAATTTCAAGGACGCCCTGGCGATCACCGGGTCCTCGCCCATCGCGCGCACCTTCCCGCTGGTGCCCGGCATCGACCTGGCCGGTGTGGTCACCGACAGCAGCCACGCCGAGTTCTCCACTGGTGACCGGGTGGTGCTCAACGGCTGGGGCGTGGGCGAAAAGCATTGGGGCGGACTGGCTCAGCGCGCTCGCCTGAACGGTGACTGGCTGGTGCCGCTGCCGTCGGCATTCAGCAGCCGCCAGGCGATGGCGATCGGCACCGCGGGCTACACCGCGAGCCTGTGCGTCGAGGCGCTGCACTCCTTCGGCCTGCGGCCCGATCACGGCGAGGTGCTGGTCACCGGCGCGACCGGCGGTGTCGGCAGTATCGCCATCGCCCTGCTCACCGCGGCCGGCTTCACCGTGGCCGCGGCGACCGGCAAGACCGCCGAGGCCGACTATCTGCGCCGGCTCGGCGCGACCACCGTGGTGGACCGCGCCGAACTCGCCGAGCGCGGCAAGCCGTTGCAGAAGGAACGCTGGGCCGGTGTGGTCGACACCGCGGGCAGCCACATCCTGGCCAACGCGCTGGCGCAGACCCGCTACGGCGGCGCGGTCGCCGCCTGCGGCCTGGCCCAGGGCATGGACTTCCCGGCGACGGTCGCCCCGCACATCCTGCGCGGGGTCAGCCTGCTGGGCATCGACAGCGTGATGGCGCCCCGGGAACGGCGAATCACCGCGTGGGAGCGGCTGTCCCGTGATCTGGACGCCACCGCGCTGGAATCGCTGACCGAGGAGATCGCCCTGGCGGACGCCATCGGGGCGGCGAGCAAATTCATCGACGGCACGGTGCGCGGGCGCATCGTCGTGGACGTCAACCGCTGAGAGCAACACCCGGTTCCATTGGGCGACAACCAATTTCTCCCCGGAACCCGGTAGAAAGACAGGCAGCAGTGAGCACTTCATCGAACAAGTCCACCGAGAACACCACCGCCGAGGACACGGTCGAACTCGACCTGTCCGATGTGATCCCCCGCGTGGGACAACCGGTCGGCGGCGGCCAGTTGTGGGATCCGTGCAGCACCTCCGACATTCGCCGCTGGGTGATGGCGATGGACTACCCCAATCCAATCCACTGGGATGAGGAATTCGCCAGAGCATCGCGCTACGGCGGCATCGTCGCGCCCCAATCCATCGCCATCGCACTGGATTACGGTCACGGCGCGGCCCCGGCATGTGTCGGACGGATCCCCGGCAGCCACCTGATCTTCGGCGGCGAGGAGTGGTGGTTCTACGGCACCCCGGTGCGGCCGGGCGATAAACTGTTGCAGGAGCGGCGCTTCCACGACTACAAGGTCGCGCAGACGAATTTCGCCGGGCCCACCCTGTTCCAGCGCGGCGACACCACACACCGCAATCAACACGGCGCGCTGGTCGCCCGCGAACGATCCACCTCGATCCGCTACCTCGCCGAAGAGGCGAACAAGCGCGGCATGTACGAGAATCAGCTCGGCGAGAAGAAGCAGTGGACCGAGGCCGAACTCGACGAGGTCGGCCGCCTGCGCACCGAATGGCTGATGTCCAATCGCCTCGGCGTCTCACCGCATTACGACGAGGTGAAGGTCGGGGACACCCTGCCGCGCCGGGTGATCGGCCCGCACAGCATCGCGAGCTTCACCACCGAGTACCGGGCGTTCCTGTTCAACATCTGGGGCACGTTCGAATGGGTCACCCCGCAGGGCGTCGACGACCCGTGGGTGTATCAGGATCCGGGCTGGACCGAGGGGTTCGGCTTCGACGAGGAGGGCGCCAAGATCGATCCGCGACTGCGGGACGGACTGTACGTCGGACCCTCGCGCGGGCATATCGACCAGGACAAGGCGGGCAAGGTCGGCATGGCCCGCGCCTACGGTTACGGCGCGACCATGGGCGGCTGGTGCACCGACTACGTGGCCTACTGGGCGGGCAACGACGGCCTGGTGCGGCATATCAAATCCGACTACCGGCTGCCGTCGTTCGAGGGCGACGTCACCTATTTCGACGCCGAGGTCATCGACAAGCAAGACCAGTCGGAGTGGGGCGTGCCGCTGGTGCAGATCAAGTTGCAATTGACCAATCAGGATGGCGGCGTGCTGGTCAAGAGCATCGCCGAGGTCGAACTGCCGCTGTAGCGGCGGGAAGGGGTCAGCGGTGGATACCACTGCCGCACAGGACATCTCGATCGTATCGGGACCTCCGCTGGACAGTGAGCCCGGATTGGGCGCGCTGACCCTGCCGGGCTTTCTGCGCGAGGTCACCGAGCTGTACGGTGACCGCGAAGCCGTGGCCGGGCACACCGGCGAGGGCGTGGTGCGCTGGTCCTACACCGAGCTGTGGGAGCGCGCGATGGCGGTGGCCCGCGCGCTGCGGGCCTGCGGCATCGGCCGCGACGGCCGGGTCGGGGTGCTGATGACGAATCGTCCCGAATGGCTCGCGGCGGTCTTCGGCGCGAGCCTGGCCGGGGGCGTGGCGGTGCCGCTGAGCACCTTCTCGACCGCGACGGAACTCGATCAGCTGCTACAGCTGTCCGAGGTGTCGGTACTGCTGTTCGAAAGACGGGTGCTCAACAAGGATTTCGCGCAGATCCTCGCCGAGCTCGAACCCGCGCTCGGCGAGGCCGGGCTCGGCCCGCTGCGGTCGGCGCGCTATCCGTTCCTGCGCCGATTGGCCATGCTCGGACCGGCGCTGCCCACCGCGGCGATCGACACCTGGGACACCTTCCTCGCCCGCGGGCGCACCGAACCGCGCGAGCTGGTCGAGGCGACCGCCGCCTCGACCCGCCCGAGCGATACCGGGGTGCTGTTCTTCTCCTCCGGATCCACCAGCGCACCCAAGGGCGTCCTGAGCGCGCATCGCGGTGTGACCATCCAGATGTGGCGGTTCCGGCGGCTGTTCGGATTCGGTCCCGAGGACGACGTCCGCGCCTGGGTTGCCAATGGATTCTTCTGGTCCGGGAACTTCGCGCAGGCGCTGGGCTCGACCCTGGCAGCAGGCGGATCCCTTGTGCTGCAACAGATCTTCGACGCGCCGGAGGCGCTGGAGCTGATGCAGGCCGAGCGGGTGAACTTTCCGGGTGCGTGGCCGCATCAATGGGCCCAGCTCGAGGCCGCACCCAACTGGGACACCGTGGATCTGAGTGCCATGCGGTTCGTGGACTACAACACCCCGATCGCGCACCACCCGAGCGTGTCCACGGTCTGGTACGAGCCCGGGCACGCCTACGGCAACACCGAAACCTTCACCATCACAACATGTTTCCCCTCCGATACCCCGGAGGACGTGCACGCGGGAAGCAGCGGCGTCGCGCTGCCCGGGGTGACGGTGAAGATCGTCGACCCGATCACCGGCACGGTCACCGCGCTCGGCGAGTCCGGCGAAATCTGCGTCAAGGGACCGACTCTCATGCTCGGCTACCTCGGCACGCCGCTCTCGGAGACCCTGGACCCGGACGGCTACTTCCACACCGGCGACGGCGGCCATCTGGATGCGACCGGACGGCTGTTCTGGGAGGGACGCCTCACCGACATCATCAAGACCGGCGGCGCGAACGTCTCACCGCTCGAGGTGGACGAGGCGCTGATCGGCTATCCGGGCGTGAAAGTCGCTCGTACGGTTGGTGTTCCGCACGAAACCCTGGGTGAGGTGGTGGTGGCCTGCGTGGTCCCGCACGACGGCGCCACACCGGACGCCGCGGCCATCCGTTCGCATCTGCGCGAGCGCCTGGCCAGCTACAAGGTTCCACGGCACGTGCTGTTCTTCGACGAGTCCGATATCGCCTTGACCGGCAGCGCCAAGATCAAGTCCAGCGATCTGCGCGCACTGGCCGAGCGGCGGCTGGCCGATGACCCGAATCCGACTGCTGGACAGTAGGTTCCGGGTATCGGATTCGGCTCTCGGGGAGGTCGCCGCTCAGTAGGCGGCGATCTCCAGCAGCGCGTCGGCGACGGCCCGCGGTTCGGTGATCATCAGATCGTGGCCGGTGTCGATATCCCACAGCCGCCCCTGCGCCCGTGCCTTGGCGACCAACTCCGGGTCACGGGTGGCCAGGGTCGAGGTGCACACGATGTGATATTGCGGCAGCGCCCACAGCTCATCCTCGTTGCGCAGGTCGAGGTGGTCCTCGAAACACTGCCACGGATGCGCGGTGAGCCGCTCGGCCATCCAGGCCACCTGCTCCGGCTCGGTGACCCCGTAGAACAGCGGGGCCTCCGCCGCGGGCACCAGCACGAGTTCCACTCCGTCGACCGTCTCGCCCATCGGCCGCGTGGACTCGATGATCGGCCCGGCGACGTCGACCAGCGACTGACCGTTCACCGGATTGGCCGCGTCCAGATACACGACCCGGCCGATGCGATCCACGGCACGGTCGGCCGCACCGGTGATCACCATGCCGCCGTAGCTGTGCCCCACCAGGATCACCTCGCGCAGATCCTCGTAGTGCAGCAATGAGGCCACGTCCTGGATATGGGTCTCCAGACCGATTCCCGCCGTGCGCAG
>NZ_BDBQ01000104.1 GCF_001613065.1 Nocardia miyunensis NBRC 108239 | reverse complement strand
TTCGTCGGCCAGCCGACGCGCATAGTCCTCGCCGGTCCCCTGGATCGAGAACACCACCCGGAAGTAGATCGGTGCGACGATCCGCTCTCTCCCTGCGCAGCGCTACCCGCCGCGCGGACGCGGTTCTCGACGAATATTTGTCGCCCGTCAGCCGCCTGCGGGACGGAAAGATCACCAAGATCGAAACCAATCTCTCCGACAACCGGGCATGAACGTCTTTTTCGTCCGAGAGGCGGTGGTGCCGTGCTAGATGCGGGCGACCCCCGCGTACAACGACGCCTGGGCGTCCAGGCTCCCGGGCAGTTCGATGCCGTCGGGTTTCCAGCGGTGCGCCGACACGATGCCGGGCTCGACCAGTTCGTGGCCCTGGAACAACTGATGGAACTCCTCGCGGCTGCGCGCTTGCAGGGGCACGCCCTGTTCGTTGTAGATACGCGTGAGTTCGCGGATCGCGGGCGGGTCGAAATCACCGCTCACATGCGAGAGCACCAGATAGGACCCCGGGGCCAGGGCGTCGACGAGGGTGGCGATGATCTGCTGCGGGTCTTGGTCGTCGGTGATGAAGTGCAGCAACGCGATCAGACTCAACGCGACGGGCTGGGACAGATCGAGCACCTGCTCCAACTGGGGGGACTCGAGGATCGACCGCGGTGATCGCGCGTCGGCCTGGATATAGTCGGTGCGCCCCTGTGCCGTGCTGACCAGCAGCGCTCTGGCGTGGGTCAGCACGATCGGGTCGTTGTCGACGTAGACCACCCTGGAAGTGGGATCGACCTGCTGCGCGATCTCGTGCAGATTCGGCCGCGTCGGGATACCGGTCCCGACATCGAGGAATTGCCGGACCCCCTGGCGTGCGAGGAACCGCGTGGCGCGGTGCATGAACTCGCGGTTGACCCGCGTTGCGACCACCACGGTCGGCCACTGCTGTTTGACCATCTCGGCAGCTTCGCGGTCGGCGGCGTAGTTATCCTTCCCGCCGAGGAAATAGTCGTACATGCGGGCGCTGTGCGGTAAGTCCGTCCGCAGGTCCAGCGAGGGGCTGTCGGTCACAGATGGGTCCTCCTCACAAGCGCAACAGTACAAATCATCACCAGTGATACCGCACCGGGCTCGTGTGTGTCGAGTTGGCAGCACGCGAAATGCCTTGACGCCGAGAGGATCTTGCATTCCTCCCCGACGATCAACGCTCGTTGCGCGCGGCCACGCCGCGCTGCTCGACGAGTTCGTCGAGAATCGCCTGCACCGTCCGGGGCGCGCTGTAGTGGTAGCCCTGCGCCAGCGAGAAGCCGAGATCGGCGAGCACTGCCGCTTGGTGTGCGTTCTCCACCCCTTCGGCGATGACCTCCATGTCGAGCGCCTTGCTGAGCGCCTTGATCACCCCGAGCAGCGGCGGCACGGGTGAGTCCGCGCTGATCGCCGCGACAAAGGACCGGTCCACCTTGAGGATGTCCGATGGAATGGCCGCCAGCCTGCTGAACGATGAGTAACCGGTGCCGAAGTCGTCGATGGCGATGCGTACGCCGGTGTCCCGCAAGGCGTTCAGGTTGTCGATCGCGTTCTGGGACTCGGCCTCCAGCTGCGTCTCGGTGACCTCGAGCACGAGTTGCCCGGCGTGCCAGCCGGTGCCGCGCAGAGTGTTCCGCACCCGATTGGCGTAATCACTGTCTGCCAGCTCCAGACCGCTGACATTGACGTTCAGCATGAGGTCGAGATCGGCGACAGTTCGCTGCAGCCGGGCTGCGTCCGCGCAGGCCCGGCGTAGCACCACCCGGTCCAGGTCGGCAATCAAGTTGTGCTCCTCCGCGGCGCGGATCACCCCGTTCGGGCCGAGGCCGGGCTCGGTGGCCGGGGACCAGCGCAGCAGCGCCTCCACGCCGACCATCTTGCCGCCGAAAGGCAGGCTGACGATCGGCTGGTAGCGGACTTCCAGGTTGTCTTCCGCGATGGCCCGGCGCAGTTCCTCGGTGAGGGCGATGCGCTGCCCGGATTCCAGCCTGGTCAGGTTGCGGCCTGCCTGCTTGGCCCGATACCGGCCCACATCGGCCCGGCTGACCAGGATCGACGCCGGTTCGCCCGGTTGCCATGACGTGACGCCCGCGCAGCAGCCGGTGGTTGTCGCCGCGCGCATGCGCTCGGTGAAGCCGACCGCGGTCCGTTCGGTCGTGTCCGGAAGCAGCACCGCGAACACGTCGCCACCCAGCCGGGCCAGCGTCTGCTCCGGCTCCAACAGGTCGCCCCAGGTGTCGGCAACCTGCTGCAACACCGCATCACCGGCGGGCTGGTCGAGGTGGCCGTTGATCGTCTCGAAGCGGTCCAGGTCGGCCAGCACCAGCGCGGGACGTTGGTCGAGCCGGCCGGCCTTGGCGATCTCGGCGTTCAGCAACCGATCGAAGCCGCGCCGGTTGAGCAGGCCGGTGAGCACATCGATATCGGCCTCCGCGGCCATTCGGGCCAGAATCATGACCACCACGCCGGCCACCACGGTCACCCCGGCCGGGACCACCCCGGTCCACCATGGCAGCTCCCCGCGAGCGCCCAACACCACCATGCAGCACACCACGGCGAACGCGATCTCCAGGCCGGTGACGTGCGTGCTGAAGAAGAACGCGGCGTCGCAGGCGACGAAGACATACAACGACGACAGCGTGACCGCGGCGGTGATGCCGGGCAGCCAATGAATGGCGATGGTGATCAGCACGGTCCCGAGCGAGACCAAGATCGGGTGCGCGCGCACCGGTATCCGCTCACCCATCAGATACAGCAGGATGCCGGTGAGAACCGCGACCAGCCCTACCCCGAACACGATGCCCCGACTGCCCAACCCGCCGCCCGTCAGTGCGGTCACCGTGCCGGCGAGCAGTCCGCCGACGAAAAAGAAAGCTCCCGTAGTCCAGGACATGAGGCTCGCTGTTGCTACCGCCGATGCTGCCCGGGCCCGAGTGCGGGAACCACCACGGGTTCCAACTCCTCGCATCTTTCCAGGTTAACCATACTGCCGAGGGGTCGGATCACCAGACGACGAGCCTACTGTGACAATCCGATCAGGCTGATGTGCAGGGCGTCCCGGAGGCGTTCGAAGGTGACGTCCGCGGCGGGCTCGCCGCACCGGATGGCGGCCTCCACCAACTCCGGCAGGGAGAATCCCACTGCATGGGAGATCAGCCCCGGATGTGCCGCGCGGATCACTAGCCTCGCGTCCCTATGAAATGGCCGATTGGGACCGGGGAGTCGACGAGATGACACGAATGGCCGGGAAGGTCGCGCTGATCACGGGCGCGCGAAGAGGTGCGGGGCGGGCCTGCGCGGTTCGGCTCGCCGAGGAGGGGGCGGATGTCTTGCTGCTGGATCAGGCCGGGCGGGAGGCGGAGGCCGATCTGGCGGACACGGCGGGCCTGGTGCGCGAACTCGGACGACGAGTATTCACCGCGACCGCCGATATCCGGGACTTCGACGCGGTCGACGCGGCCGTGCGCGGCGGGGTGGGCGAACTCGGGCCGCTCGACGTCGTGCTTGCCAACGCCGGAGTTTACGACACCCCCGGACCGTCGTGGGAGATCGACGACGACACCTGGAACCGGTCGATCGACGTCAACGTCACCGGGACGTGGCACACCGTCAAAGCCGGAGTCGCGCAGATGAATTCGGCCGGCGGGTCGGTGATCATCGTGAGCTCCACCGCGGGCATCAAGGCGTTGTCCGGGGCCTCGCACTACTCGGCGGCCAAGCACGCGATCACCGGATTGGCGAAGACGCTCGCGAACGAATTGGGAGCCCGATCCATTCGCGTGAACACGATCCATCCGGGTTCCATCGCCACCCCGATGATCTTGAACCCCGCGACCTTCGCGCGCTTGCGTCCCGACCTGGACGAGCCCACGGCCGACGACGTGGCCGAATTCCTCACGGCCAGAACGCTGTTGCCGGTCCCGTGGGTGGAGCCGACCGATATCGGCAACGCGGTGCTGTTCCTGGCCTCCGACGAATCCCGGTACATCACCGGCCTGCAAATGGTCGTCGATGCCGGCCTGACGCAGAAGGTCGCGTGATGACGGGACGACTCGAAGGCAAGGTCGCGCTGATCACGGGCGCGGCCGGGGGTGTGGGACGCGCACAGGCGATCCGGTTCGCGCAGGAGGGCGCCGATATCATCGCGATCGACCTGGCCACGCCGCCCGAGCGCACGACGACGGGCCCCTCGCAAACCCTCGCCGATACGGTCCGTGCGGTCGAGGCCGTCGGCCGCCGGATCAGCGCGTTCGCGGCCGACGTCCGCGACCAGCAGGCCCTCGACGCGGCGGTGGCCGAGGGAGTCGGTGCGCTGGGAAGGCTGGATGTCATATGCGCGACCGCGGGCATCAGCTCGACCGGTGCGGCCGTGGAACTGGACGCGCGGCGCTGGCAGACGATGCTGGATGTGAATCTCACCGGTGTGTGGCGAACCTGCAAGGCGGGAATTCCCTCGATCCTCGCCGGGGGCCGAGGTGGTTCGCTCGTTCTGATGAGTTCGATCGCCGGGCTGCGCGGGCTGGTCGGTGTCGGCCATTACACGACCGCCAAGCACGGCGTGGTCGGCCTGATGCGGTCGCTGGCGAACGAGCTTGCGCCACATGCGGTGCGAGTCAACACGATTCACCCCGCGATCGTCCGCACGCCGATGATCGAGAACCCGGCCACCATGCGGACGTTCTCCGGCGTGGCGGACCCGACCCGGGAGCAGTTCGAAGCCGGTGTGCGGACGATGCATCTGCTTCCCCTCACCTTCATCGAACCCGAGGACATCGCGAACGCGAGCCTGTTCCTGGCCTCCGACGAGGCACGGTGCATCACCGGCGTCACTCTGCCCGTGGACGCGGGACACTGCCTCAAATAGTTTCGCCGTTCACCAGCCGGAGTGGGCAACGGTCATGTGCGGCCTGCTGATTCGCGAACCGTGCCCGGTTGCCGCGACCGGGCGCGGCCGCAGCGGCGGCACTCCGGCGGCGACTCGCCAGATGGTCGCGGCGGCATCGCGCACCTCGGCGGTCACGCTCTCGAGACCGAGCGTCCGGGTCGGGCCACAGAGCGACAGCGCGAAATGCTCCTCGGCGTCGGTGTCCGCGGTGGCGATCGGGGCGGCCACCACGGTGACCCCCAACGCGGTGCCCTGGCTGTCCACCGCCACGCCGCCGCGGTCGCGCACTCGCTCCAGATCTCGCGCGAGTTGATTGCGCGACCGGATGGAATAGCAGGTCGGGACATCCTCGAACTCGAGTTCGGCCCACCGGCCGGGCGGCAGGGTCGCCAATACCGCCCGGCCGGCCGCGGTGATCGCCGCCGGTTGACGAGCGCCGACACTCCACTGGCCGCCGACCGAGGGCCACAGGCCCACGCGGTCCAGATGCATGATCTCGGCACCGACCAGCATGCTCAAGTGCACGGTCAGTCCGCTGCGCCGATGCAGGTCGGTCATCACCGGCAGGGCCGCGCGATGGACGTTGTGCCGCCGGCGAAACTGCGCACCGAGCTCGAACATCCGGACGCCGAGGGTGTATTTGAACTGCTTGCGTTCCACCCAGCCGAGTTCGACGAGACGTTGCAGGATGCGATGCGCCGACGACCTCGGCACATGAGAGCGGCGCGCTATCTCCGCCAGCGTCAGCGGTCGTTCACCCACGAAGGACTCCAAGAGCGATGCGACCCGATCGATCATCGCCGTGGGGGTTTCCTCGAGTTGCGTCATTGCCATTACGACCTCCGAAAAGATATGTCAGATCATGCCTTATTGTCAGAATCTGACAGGTGTGAGTGTAAACATATGCGCGGGTCGCTGTAAAGCGGATGACCTGGCCATCCTGCGTCCGGAGGAACGTGTCATAAACTGACACCTACCGTGCAGCAGTAGGGAGGGAGACCGGGTGACGAAACCGAAGCGGCAGACTCTCACCGAACGTCGCGCCGAGGAGTTGCGCATGACCATCGCGCTCACCGCCCGGGATCTGTTCGTCGCCGAGGGCGACGCCTCGGCGACGGTGGAGCGGATCTGCGAGATCGTGGGAATCGCCCCGCGCACCTTCCACCGGCACTTTCCCGTCAAGGAAGACGTGCTCATGCCACTGCTGCGGCGCAGCGAGACGATCATCCTGGGAGAGTTGGAAAACGCGCCCGGCGACGCCGATCCGGTCGAGATTCTCACCTACGCGCTCACCCTGGAGGTCGGCAGCAGGCAGGTGCCCGACTTCGATCGCCAGCTCGTGCGGCTGATCGTCAACACCCCGCAGTACCGCCTCCGCTTCGTGGAGTGGAGCGAGGGACTCGCCGACGGGATCACGAAGTTCCTGTCCCGCTACTACGAACTCGATGCCGAGCCGTTCCTGCGTGATCTTCCGGCCCGGCTCGTGGTGCAGACCATGCGCCACGCCATCTATCACTGGGTCGACGCCAGTGGTTCCGGTGATTACTCCGAGGTGGGGCGATTGGAGTTCCGCGGTTTCGGCATGGCTCTGAGCGGACTGGAACGTCTCCCCCAGAGGTAGTCTGCCCGGCGAAAGACAGTGGGGCTCACCCGTTTCCGGGCGAGCCCCATTCGCGTGCGCTACTTCGCGGCCGCGTGCCGCGCGGCGATGTAGCCGTACACGATGCCCTGTCCGATCGTCGCTCCCGCACCGGGATACGAGGCGCCGAACGCGTTGGCGGCAGTGTTCCCGATCGCGTAGAGCCCCTCGACGACCACACCGTCGCCACCGATGACGCGGGCGTGCTCGTCGGCGACTACACCGCCACAGGTGCCGAGGTCGCTCAGCACCATGCGCACCGCGTAGAAGGGAGCCTGGCGCAACGCCGCGAGGTTCGGGTTCGGGGTGACGGTCGGGTCGCCGTAGTAACGGTCGTAGGCACTCTCGCCACGGCCGAACTCCTGATCGGTTCCGGCATCGGCCTGTTCGTCGAAGCGCCGGGCGGTGTCGACGAACGCAGCGCTCGGCACGTTGATCTTCTCGGCCAGCTCGGTCATGTCGTCCGCTCGGTGCGCGATACCGGCCCGGTACCAGGTCTCGGGAATCGGCTGGCGCGGATAGACACCGCCCGCCATGACGTAGCCGTTGCGGTAGCGCTGATCGAACACCAACCACATCTGTTCCACGGGATCACCCACGCGTTCGCGCGCGAGCACGGCCTGCCCGAAGGACATGTAATCGGTGGCCTCGTTGATGAATCGCCGTCCCGTCTGGTCGACGATGAACGAGCCGGGCAGCGACCGCTCGGCGAGCATGACCGCCGGCTGGGCAGCGGGCAGTGGCGCGAACGCCGGAAACCACCACGACTGGTCCATCAGCGCGACGCCGGCGCCGACCTCCCGGGCCGCGCGGATGGCGTCGCCGGTGTTGCCTTCCGCCCCGAGGCTCTCGTGACTGCCCAGCCGCGCCGATTGGAACTCGCGACGCGCCGTCATATCGTGGTCGAATCCGCCGGCGGCGAGGACGACGCCGCGGCGCGCGGTCACGGTGACCTCCCGATCACCTTGGCGCACAACGGCGCCCGAGACGCGGCCGTCCTCGTGGAGCAGGCGCTCGAGACTCGTCTCGGTCCATACCGGGATACCCGCGCGCAGCACACCCGTGAACATGCCCGCCGCCAGAGCCTGGCCGCCGGCCAGGTAGTCGCGGCCGATCAGCATGCCGCCGAGGCCGAGCGCCGCACGGGCGAAGATGCGCGGGAGCGCCTTGGCCGGCTTGCGCGCCAGCAGGTTCATCCACTTGTAGTCGGCGCCCGTCACCGGCATGGGCACGGGAGCCGCCATGACACCGGGACGCAGGCGCGCCCGCTCGGCGCCCAGCTTCGACGCGTCGAAGGGACGGCATTCGCAAGTACGGCCCTCCGCACGGCCGCCGGGCTCCTCGGGGTGGTAGTCGGAGTAGCCCTCGGCCCAGAAGAACCGCATCGGCGTGGTGCGGCGAAGCATCTCGACGGCCGCGGGTCCGTGTTCCAGGAATGCTTGCCCGCGTTCGGCAGGCGCCGAGTCCCCGACCACGGAATGCAGGTACTTCTCGGCGTCCGCAAGGGCCTGCGCACCCTGCTCGGGCAGCACCGAACTGCCCGGTATCCAGAACGCTCCGCCCGAGCGTGCCATCGAACCACCGACGTATCGGGTCTTCTCGATGATCAGGGCCGACAGGCCGAACTCGTGGGCGGCCAGCGCCGCGGCCATTCCGGTTCCCGATCCGACGACGAGCAGGTCCACTGTCACGTCGTGAGCCGGTACCGGCGCAGGCATCTTCTTCTTCATGGGATTCGAACTCCATTTCGATATCGGACCAACGGTCGAGCAACGGAACTGCGCGAATCGCGTTCTCCCCGAGCTGATTCCAGTGAGCGACAACCTCGGGCACCCACCGCCCAGGCCGACGAAACCGTTGCGGCTGAGGCGATTTCAATAATCATGACGACCGCCGCTCGACGCCGGGTCCGCGAGCACCTGTCGCATCATCTGCCAGAGCCGTTGTCGCGCAGGGCCGGTCAGCGAGAGATCGGGAAATGTCAGAAATCCGTGAAACAGTCCGTCGAAACGGTGTGCGAGTACCGGCACACCGGCGTCGCTCAGGCGCCGAGCGTAATCGTCACCCGCCGAGCACGGCGGATCGAGTTCCGCGGTCACTATCACCGCCGGCGGTAGACCGGCGAGGGTGGCCGCCCGCGTCGGAACGAGGTACGGGTCGTCGGTGCCGTGCGGGGCGTACTGCGCCCAGTACCACCGCATGGCCTTCGCGGTGTTGTAGTAGCCCACTCCGTAGCGGCGGTACGACTCGGTGGCGAAATCGTCATCGATCACCGGATACAGCAGGACCTGCGCGGCGATCCGCGGGCCGCACCGGTCCCGAGCGGCGAGACTCACGGTGGCGGCGAGATTGCCGCCGGCGCTGTCGCCCGCGACGGCGATCCGGCCGGTGTCCCCACCGTATTCGGAGGCATGCTCGGACGCCCAGATCAGCGCGGCGTAAACATCTTCCATCGCCGCGGGCCCGGGGTGCTCCGGCGCGAGCCGGTAGTCGACCGAGATCACCACGGCCCCGACACCCTCGGCCATCGCCCGGCACAGTTCGTCGTGACTGTCGAGATCGCAGAAGACGAAACCGCCCCCGTGGGCGAAGACGATCACCGGCAACGGCCCGCGCCGCTCGTGACGCGGTACGAGGATCCGAAGGGCCAGGTCCCCGCCCGGCCCCTCGATCACCCGATCCTGGGCGATCCACATCGCGGGGGTGTCGCGCAGTGGTCCCCGCCGCGACCGGAGGAGCGTCCGTAATTCGGCGGGCCCGTACCCGGTCACGTCCGGAAAGGCTGCCAAAGCCTGCAACATCGCCTCGACCTCGGGGTGCAGATCCGGCCTGCGCTGTCCGCCCATTCGGACACTTCCTGTCTCATCGTCGATGCTGTCCACCACCGCAAAGCCCTTCGGCGGCATCGAGTTCGAACCCCTGGTAGCCGGCGGCGGCGACCTCGTCGCAGATCGCGCTGTACGCGCCGAATCCGCCGATGTAGGGCATGAACACCCGGGGCTTGCCGGGAATGTTCGCGCCGAGATACCAGGAATCAGCGGTGGGGAACAAGGTGGCGGCCGCCTTCGCATTGCATTCGGCCACCCAGTGCGAGACGGCTTGCGCTGTCGCCTCGATGGTGCGCGCGTCGCGCTCGTCCATGAAATCCAGGCAATCCGCGATCCAATCCACGTGCTGCTCCGCGGTCAGCACCATGTTCGCGAGCACACTCGGACTACCGGGCCCGGAGATGATGAACATATTGGGGAATCCGGCGACCGCCAGGCCCAGATAGGTTCGCGGGCCGGCCGACCACTCCGCACGCAACTCACGACCACCCCGCCCGCGGATGTCGATCCGGGACAACGCACCGGTCATCGCGTCGAATCCCGTTGCGAATACCAGCATGTCGAGGTCGTAGGCCTGCTCCGAGGTGCGCACCCCGCTCGCGGTGATCTCGGTGATCGGCGTCCGGCGCAGGTTCACCAGAGTGGCGTTCGGCCGGTTGTAGGTCTCGAAATACCCTGTGTCGGTGACGATCCGCTTCGTGCCGATCGGGTGATCGGTCGGGATGAGCTGCTCGGCGATCTCGGGATCGCGAACCAGCTTGCGAATTTTGGCCTCGACGTATTCCCGCGCCACGGCGTTCGCGGCCGGGTCGGACGTCTGGTCGGGGAACGCCTTGGCGAACAGCACGCCACCCCGATCCCACCATTGGTCGAAAACTCGAATGCGTTCGGCGGCATCGACTTCCAGCGCGCCCTTCGGATGCGGCGTATACGGAGAACCACCGCCGCTGATCCTCGACAGCCGTCGGCGCTCGGGGTATGCGGCCTTGACCTCGGCGACGAATTCCGGTGTCAGCGAATGGTTTCGCGCCGGAATCGAATAATTCGGGCTGCGCTGGAAGACGAAGAGGTGGTCCGCGCTCTCGGCGATGATCGGAATGGACTGGATTCCCGAGGACCCGGTTCCGATGACGCCCACGCGTTTTCCGCTGAAATCCACCGGCTGATGCGGCCACTCGCCCGTGTGGTGCAGTTCGCCCGCGAAGGTGTCACGTCCCGGGATGTCCGGCATGTTGGTCGCGGACAGCACCCCGGTCGCCAGAAGGCAGAAGCACGCGGTCACGCTCGCGCCGGTATCGGTCTCGATGGTCCATTGCCGAGTGTCCTGGTCGTAGACCGCCGCGGTCACCCGGGTCGAGAACTCGTAGGCCGAGCGCAGATCGTGGCGATCGGCGACATGTTCGAGGTAGCGCAGAATCTCTTCCTGAGTCGCGAACCGCTCACTCCACGTCCACTCCTGCTGGAGATCCTCGTCGAACGAGTACGAGTAGTCGATGCTCTCGACGTCGCAGCGGGCCCCGGGATACCGGTTGTGGAACCAGGTCCCGCCGAGTCCCGACGCGCTCTCGAATCCGCGCACGCTCATACCGCGTTCGCGGAGCTTGTGCACAGCGTAGAGACCAGCGATCCCGGCCCCGACGACGACCGCATCGAAATGGCTGTCCTGGTTCGTCACTGCGCTTCCTTCATCTCCCGCATCCACATCCACTCGTGGCCCCAGTAGCTGTCCGCGGTGATTTCCTCTGCGGTGTAATAGGTTTCGTCGACCGGCACGCCACCGGTGCCGTATTCGATGTCCCAGCCCCCGGGCACCCGAACGTAGAAGGAGATCATCTTGTCGTTGGTGTGCCGCCCGAGCGTCGAGGACACCGGGAACTCGCGCGCCAGCACCTGGTCGTAGGCGCGACCGACCGCGTCGAGTTCGTCCACCTCGACCATCACGTGGATCAGCCCGGGGTCCCGGCCTGCCAGGCTCGGCATGATCGCCAGACTGTGGTGGCGCTGATTCACTCCGAGGAACCGGATCCGCTGCGGCGGGGCTCCCGGCGGCGTCGGCATCCGGAACGCACCGCGAGACAGGAATCCGAGGGTCTCGGTGTAGAAGGCGAAGGACTCGTCGAAGTTGGTGGTCGGCATGACCACATGACCCAGGCCCTGCTCGCCGGTGACGAAACGCTGGCCGAACTTGGTCAGCACGGGACTGTGCTCGAGCACCGGACCGTGGAAGAACTCCAGCGGAGTGCCGCCGGGGTCCTTCGCCACGATGCCCGCCTCGACCCTGCGACGATCCGCCAATTCCGTTGGCATCTGGGCATATTCGATGCCCGCCGCTTCGAGTGTCGCCGCCAGCCGGCGCAGCGCGAGGCCGTCTCGGACCTCCCAGCCCACCGCGGTCACGCGATCGACGTCACCGTGTTCGACGGTGATGCGGGATGCCCGCTCGTCCATGCGGAAGTGCAGAGCGTCCTGTTCGACTCCGAAGCCCGGGGCGAACCCGAGGACCTCGAAGCCCAGTTCGCGCCAGCGCTCCGAATCCGTTGCGAGAACTCGGATATAGCCCAGACCCTTGATTTCGGTGGTCATCGTTTTCGTGTTCCTCTCCGAGCCGGTCAGATCATCACGCGCAGCGGCCCGGCCGGGACCTCCACACCCAGCGAGGCCATGGCGGCGGCGTGATAGGTGGTGCTGGTGACGTGGATGGCGTGGTGCAGACCCGCGTGGGCGTCGCGCCAGAACCGCTGCAGCGTGTTGTCCATGCGCAGCGCGTTGCCACCGGCACGGTCGAAGATCTCGTCGGCGGCACGGACCGCACGCCAGGCAGCGCGCGCCTGATCGCGGCGAACCTGTGCGCGCGTGGCGAAATCGATCTTCTCGCCGCGGTCGACCCGGTCGTAGATGCGGTCGACGTTGGCCAGCAACTGCTGGCGTGCGGCGTCGATCTCCGAAGCGGCCTCACCGAGGGCGTGCAGCACATAGGGGTCGTCCTTGACGAGGGTGCCGGTGGCGCCCACGCGATTGCGCTGGTAGTCGATGCCCGCCGCGAGCACGCCCTCGCAGATGCCGATGGTGGCCGCGGTGATGCCCAGCGGGAACATGGTGGACCACGGCATCTTGTACAGCGTCTCGGTGACGCCGTACTCCTCGGCCGCCGTGCCGTCGATCACCTTGTCCCCGTTCATAACCCGGTAGTCGGGGATGAAGGCGTCCTCGACGATGACGTCCTTGCTGCCGGTGCCGCGCAGGCCGACCACATCCCAGGAGTCCGCGACGATCCGGTAGTCCGAGCGCGGCAGGATCACATGCAGGCTCTGCGGCGGCATCAGCGGTTTGCCGTCGGCGCCGCCGACCATCGCGCCCAGGAAGATCCAGTCGCAGTGGTCGGTACCGGAGGAGAACTGCCAGCGGCCGCTCATGACGTAACCGCCGTCGGCAGGCACCGCGACGCCGCCGGGCATGTACGGCGAGGCCTGCCAGGTGTTGCTGTCCTCGCCGAGGATCTCGTCCTGCACTCTGGGATCCGCGAAAGCCAGCTGCCAGGGGTGGACACCGACGATTCCGCCGACCCAGCCAGCCGAACCGTAGAGGCCTGCGGTCTTCATTACCGCCTCGGCGAACTCGCGGGGGTGGGCTTCGTACCCGTCGTACTTCTTGCGCTGCAACAGGCGGATGAGACCGGCCTGCCGGAGGCTCTCGGCCATACCGTCGGGCAACCGACCCAGCGACTCACCCTCCTCCGCGCCGGTGCGGATCTCCTCGGCGATGGCCACGATGTTGTCCAGGACTGGGCTCGGCATTGAAACTCCTGATCCTTCGAGCTGAAAGGCATTTCGAGACAGGACGTCCCGGTTGCCGTCACGGAACGTCTCGCGTCGGATAGAGCTTGGCAATTCCCACTCCGGAAGTGACGCCGGTCTCCTGGTGAGTGGGACGGAATTCCGACCTGATCCGGAGACCGTCTCGCTGACCGGGAGTCGAGACAGCGTCCATTCAGTGAAATACGGCCCGTTTCAGGCTTTCCCAACTTGCTGGAAAGCGGGCGTTGCCGACGTATTTCAAGAACGTCTTCGAAGGCCACATCGCCACCCAGTACTTCGAGAGCGAGGCTCGCGAGGACCACCCCGCTCCCGAGGGCCGGCCGAAGATGCTCGGATCCTCTTCCGTCGCTTCGTATTACGGCCCGTCGTTCATGATCGACGATCTGCTCTACCATTTCGAGCACGGCGATCAGCAGACCGTTCTGCTCAACTGCCACTACCCGATCGACGCCAACTCGTTCGTGCTCCAATACGGCATCATCGTGAAGAAATCCGCAACACTTCCGGACGAGGCGGCCATGCAGGCCGCGATCGCGCTCGGCGACTACGTCAAGCTCGGGTTCGAGCAGGACGTCGAGATCTGGAAGAGCAAGGCCAGAATCGACAATCCGCTGCTGTGCGAGGAGGACGGCCCGGTCTACCAGCTGCGCCGCTGGTACGACCAGTTCTACGTCGATGTCGCCGACATCGAGCCCGCGATGGTCGACCGGTTCGAATTCGAACTCGACACCACCCGGCCGCACGAGGCGTGGCAGCGGGAGGTAGCGGAAAACGTTGCGCCGCAGGCCTTTCTCACTGCCGGCGAGCACCGCAGATGACTCCCAGGCCGTCGAGCAGGCAGCAGGCCGAGTCGGGCAGCGCGGCCGTTCGGACCGCGTGCCGGGCCTCGCTGAGGCAGTCGCTGATCATCGCCTCGACGCGGTCGCACGCACCCGAGGCGATGATCAACTCTCGCAGGCGCTCGACTGCGGCGCCTTCGAGAAAGGGCGCGGCCAGAAGTGCGTCGAACTCGACACGCGCAGCGGGTTCGGCGTACCGTCTGGCCGCAACGACGACGGCCGTGGCCTTGCGCGGGGCCAGAGCGCCGTCACTGGGTTTGCCGGTGACGTCGGTGGCGCCGACAACACCCAGCAGATCATCGCGAAGCTGGCACGCCTCGCCGATCGCACGCCCGTATCGGCTCGGCGCCGACATCATGGGTTCGTCGCAGCCGGCCATGGCTGCGCCCATCGCCGCACCGCACCGCCGGCCCGCGTACATGAACGTCGAACGCAAGCACTTCCCGCCCATCGGCCCATCCGGGCAGGTTCCCTTCTCAGCACGGTCCTCACAGTCTACTACCAAACGATGCAAAAACGATGCAAAAACGACGATGAACGGAAGCCGCCGACCGAACGCGGTATCGCGCGTGAATGCTCGGCCCCGACGTACCCGTTCGCGGCTCTCCGAGACGCTCTGCCCGGCATGTCACGCCCACGCGGTGTGCCGCTGCGGCCGCGGTGCGAGTCCGACCGGTCGGGCACAGTCGCACAAGCCTGCGCGCAACGGTTTCACCGTCGGCTCCGGATGCGACCGCAATTCATCAGAACGAACGATCAGCGCATCGATAACGCATCGATATGCGAGGAAGCATCGGGCGGTCACGTGAATCACCGGTCACATAGCCGACGAAAATGTCTTTTCCCGATATTTTTCGCCGCTGCTGCCGCGAATATCCCCGGAATTCGCGCGCGAACAGACTTTCGCCTCTGTCGGAAATCGGCATATCGGCCGACGATGAGGGCGGCCGACGGAAATTCGGCATCTGTTCGAGGAGGCATCACCATGACCACGGCTCGGCAAATCATGTACGCCGGCGTGCGTGATTTCCACCCGGAGCTCACTCGTCGAGGCCGCGCGGCGAATTCACGATCCGGACGTTGGTGCCCTGCCGGTGTGCGATGCCATCACGTGGAATCACCCGCCGGACCTGGGACGGATCCGCGGACGCAGGGCGCGGCCGGCAGCACTGGGGGCGGCCGGGGCCGCTATCTCATGGGGTGACGGCTGCGAGTTCTGGGATGGCAACCCGGGTCTCGACGCCTCGGCGCATGCATGCAGCGCACAGCCAGGAAGGGACCAGTGGACGAGCGATTCGGGGGTCGGATTCGTACCGTGCTGGCTGCGATCCGCAGGCCGCGCGAGGAGCCGGACTGGGGCCATCAGGCTTGTGCGGCTTGCCAGGCCGCTCTGATCGGGATCGATTCGGTGGCGCTGGCGATATACGCGCCGAGCAGGACGGTCAACGTGATCGGCGTGAGCGGCGCATTGGCCGAACGGGCCGAGGACACACAGATCGTGGTCGGGGAAGGACCAGGGCGAACAGCCTTCACCACAGGTCAGGTGGTTCTCGTGCCGGATCTGGCCGGGCAGGCACAGCAGTGGACGATGTTCGTGCGCGAGGCCACCCAGCTGGGCATCGGCGCGATGTTCGCGTTCCCGCTGCAGGTCGGCGGCATCCGGATCGGCGCTCTGGATCTGTGTCGGCGGCAAACCGGACCGTTGCCGACCAGGATGAATACCAACGTGACACTACTGGCGAGTCTTATCAGTTACACCCTGGTGGAGGACCTCATCGGCGACGACGGGTTCGAAATTCCCTCGTTCACGACAAGTAATCGAGATATCAACGTCGCAACGGGGATGATTGCCGCTCAACTGGGTATCACCATCGACGAGGCGTTCGTACGGCTGCGCGCCGCCGCTTTCGCTGCGGAGAGGCCGCTGGCGGATATTGCGCGCGACGTGCTCGAGCGACGTCTCGACTTGGACAGTGCCACCGAATGATCGTTGATGCCGCAAAATTCGATGCGAAGATCATAACAGTGCGAATTGTCGAAAGGGTTTGTTGTGCAGCCGGAGTTGGTAGATCTGTTGTCGCAGATGACGGCGAACCTCGTCCGCGACGCGGATCCTGCGGGCATCCTTCCGCTGACCGTCGACACCTGTGCCCGAGTGCTCGATGCCGAAACGTCTGCGGTCATGGTCCTGGACCCACGCGGCGGGATGCGCGTGCTGTCGACCGCCGACGACCGCCCCATCCTGGTTCGGCTGCTGGAGACCCACGCCCACGACGGTCCATGGCACGACAGTGCTACCGACCAGGATGTGGTTGTCGCCGATGACATCGACCGCGACGACCGGTGGCCGGGTCTGACCGCCGATGTCCTCGCCGCCGGGTATCGCGCGATCCACGCGATCCCGATGATCCTGGGAGACCAGGCAGTGGGCAGTTTGTCGCTGTTCTACCGCGAACGCGCGGGTCTCGCACCCGGCCATCGGGCGCTGGCCCAGACCCTGGCCGATCTGACAACCCTGTCACTGTGTCAGGAAAGCGATGACACCCGGTACGAGTTGCTCGCCCGACGAACCCTCACCGAACTCGACGACCGGGTCCGCTACGAACACGCGCTGGGCATGACCGCGGGGCGATTGAACACGGACATCGACCAGGCCACCGCGATCCTGCGAAGCCAGGCCCGTATCCGCGGCGTGCCGTTGGCCACGCTGGCCCGGCGCATCACCGACGGCACTTTCGACTGGACTCAACTCGATCCGCCGCAGTCTCAGCCACAGCGGCCATGACCGACGACGTCCTGCCTGACCCGGAGAGTCTCATCGCGAACAAGCCCTGAGGCTAGACTGTGATGGCGTTCCGAATGTGCAGGCACTCGGTGCAAGAAACCTTTGCGGAAGAGGGGTGCGAATGCCCCGGTCGTCGGATACCAGCAGGTACTCGGTCCGCGAAACGCTGTCGCAATTGAGGTTGCGGGAACTGCTCGATGAGGTGAAAGAACGGATCGACCAGATCAGCGATGCCCGGGACAGGATAGACGGCCTGGTGGAGGCCATGCTGACGGTCACCTCCCGGCTCGATCTGGACGACACCCTGCGAACGATCGTGCACACCGCGACAACGCTCGTCGGCGCCCGCTACGGCGCGCTGGGTGTGCGTGGGCAAAGGCACGAACTGACCCAGTTCATCTTCGAGGGCATCGACGACGATCAGCGCGCCCTGATCGGTGATCTTCCACAGGGACGCGGCGTTCTCGGCGTATTGATCGATGAACCGAAACCGATTCGGCTCGAGCGCATTTCCGATCATCCGGCATCCGTCGGATTTCCCCCGAACCACCCGCCGATGCGCACCTTCCTGGGCGTGCCGATCCGTATCCGCGACAAGGTGTTCGGCAATCTCTACCTCACCGAGAAGGTCACCGGCCAGCCCTTCACCGATGAAGACGAGGTCGTCGTCCAAGCGCTCGCCGCGGCGGCCGGCGTCGCGATCGACAACGCCCGTCTGTACGAGTCGTCACGCGCGAGGCACGCATGGATCTCGGCGACCCGCGATCTCACCGCGGAGTTCCTCGAAGGGGCCGGCTCCAGGGAGGTTCTCGGTCACCTCGTCGGCCACGCCCGGCAGCTGACCGCCTCGTCGCACGCGCTGCTGGCGATCAGCCCTGATATGGACGTTCCCGCCGATCGCGTCACCACGCTGGAGATCGCCGCCGCCGCACCGGCCGAACTGCTCGAACGGCAGATCCCGATCTCCGACGTCGACAGCGAGATCGGCGCCGTCTTCCGGACGCGGAACCCGCAGCGGCTCGCAGCCGGGCCCGGAGAGGAATTGCTCGGCGACGGACCGGTACTGCTACTGCCGCTGCACGCGCGTCGAACAGCCCTCGGCGTGCTGATCGTCACCAGACCG
Source organism: Nocardia miyunensis NBRC 108239 (assembly GCF_001613065.1). Classification (GTDB taxonomy): domain Bacteria; phylum Actinomycetota; class Actinomycetes; order Mycobacteriales; family Mycobacteriaceae; genus Nocardia; species Nocardia miyunensis. The sequence goes on along the minus strand of NZ_BDBQ01000104.1, from coordinate 10,341 downwards.
GCCGACGCGATGCCCTACAGCGATGAGACCCTGGACCTGGCCACCGGTTTCGCCGCCCAGGCGGCAGCGGCCATGCAGATGGCGGCCGCCCGGGAGCGGGTGCAGGAATTGACCGTACTCGCCGATCGCGATCGCATCGCGCGTGATCTGCACGATCAGGTCATCCAGCGATTGTTCGCGGTCGGACTGGGGCTCCAGGGCACCATGTCGCGCAGCAACAAGCCGGAGGTACGGCAACGCATCGCCGCGGCCATCGACGAGTTGCAGGAGGTCGTGCAGGAAATCCGCACCACCATCTTCGACCTGCAAGGCGAGCATCTCGCACTCGACGAGCTGCGATGCCGCGTGGAAGAGGTGGTCCGTCAGCACACCGCCGATTCACGGATTTCGGCAACTGTGCGGATCGTCGGCCCGTTGTCCACCGTCGCCACCGAACTGACCGACCACGCCGAGGCCGTGGTCCGGGAGGCGATCAGCAATGCCGTGCACCACTCGGACGCCGACCGGCTCGCCGTCGAGATCCGTGTGGGTGACGACCTGAGCGTCGTGGTCGAGGACAACGCGACCGGCGTAGCGCCCGAATCGGCCCCGGGCAGCCTGGCCGATCTGGCGCGCCGCGCCGAGGAATACGGCGGCTCCTTCGAGATCACCGCCGCGGCGAAGCCGGGTGACGCCGGTCCGGGCACACGCCTGCAGTGGACTGTGCCATTGCGCTGAGGCTCGTGCCGATGTGTAACCGTTCGGTCGCGACCGGGTGAATCATGTAGCGGCAGAACGCATCCGACCACTACAGTGCGCACACGTGACGACCGACGACGATACGACCGATTTCGACCCCAGTACCGCGCACACCGCCCGCGTCTACGACTATTACCTGGGCGGCAAAGACCATTTCAAAGCCGATCGTATCGCCGGGGAGCATGCCGAGCGGGTGCATCCGCATGTGCGCACCTCCGCGCTCGAGAATCGCAAATTCATGCTGCGCGCAGTGCGCTACCTGGCCGGGCAGGGGGTGCGGCAGTTCCTCGACATCGGCACCGGTATCCCTACCGAACCCAATCTCCACCAGGCCGTGCAGGAGATCGAGCCGGCCGCGCGAGTGGTGTACGTCGACAACGACCGCTTGGTCCTCAGCCATGCCCGCGCCTTGATGACCGGCACCGATGAAGGCCGCACCACCTACGTCCACGCGGACGTCCGGCACCCCGATTCGATCCTGACCGCACCGGAACTACTCGGCACCCTCGACCTGTCGCAACCTGTCGCGGTGTCGGTGATCGCGATCGCGCACTTCCTCGACGACCCCCAGGATCCCTTCGGCATCGTCGACCAGCTCATGGCCGCGGTCCCGGCCGGGTCGTATCTGGTGATGTCCCACGCGACAGCGGATTTCGGGCCGGAGATGGGAGAAGTCGCTCGCGTGTACCGCGAGTCCGGCATGACCGCCCAGGTCCGCACACACGACGAATTCGCCCGCTTCTTCACCGGCATGGACCTCGTCGACCCGGGGATCACCACACCGCACCGGTGGCATCCGGACATAGCCCCCTCCGAGACCATGGATGGCCAAGTCCAGTTCTATGCCGGAGTCGCCCGCAAGAACTGACCTCGACCTTCCGTCATGGTCGACTCCTGTGGCCGGAAGTAGTTGCCGCGCAACGAATTCAGCTGGAGAAATGTCCTCGGCGAACTCGGAATCCGTAGCCGCCGAGGACATTTCGCTAGCGGATTTCGTATGTGCCGTCCAGCCGGGCACGGCCGATGACGTGGCCCGTGATGGCGGCGGTCACCTCGTCGAGGGTGCAACCGGCCGCCAGTCCGAGGGGCCGGTCGAGGGCGAAGAGCTGGAAGACATAGGAGTGCGGTCCGTGTGATCGGATCGGCATGGGCCCGGCCCAGCCGCGACGGCCGAGCGGGCCCTTGCCGTGCCGGATTCCCGGGATCGGGCTCGGGTCTGCGAGGGCGTTCTCCGGGATCGCTTGCAACGCGGGGTCGATGCCCAGCGTGATGGCGTGGGTAGCCGGTTTGCCGAACGGGACGTCGGGGTCCTGCACGATGAGCACGAGCTCGACAGCGCCGGTCGGCGGCGATGTCCAGGCGAGGGCGGGAGAGATGTTCGCGCCGAACAGCTTGCCGCGGTGCTTTTCCGGTATGGGCGCCTCGTGGTCGAAGGCGGGGCTGGTCAGGGTGAAGTTCTCCGGCGCCTGCAGGTCGGGACGAGCCCAGACAAGGGTGTGGTGACCGGCGCGCCGGTTACGTAGTGCGATACCGAGGGGATTCGGGGGCATATGAGAAAGATATCGTCGCCCGAGCCGCAGCACTGTTCACTGACGACCAGGGCCGGAATGTGTCCTGAATCACTCCTCGGCTCTACTCTGGAAGTACCGGAAAATTGTTGCGGTCGAGGAGAACCCATGATCGACATCATCACGTTGCGAGGAACCGGAGAGACACGGAACGCGGACGGATCGCCCGCGGGCATGCTGGCCTCGATCACCGACCTACTGTCGACCGACAGTTTCAGTTTCTTCGAACCCGATTGGCCCGCCTCGGTCGGCCCGGACCCGGATCTGTGGGGACCGTCGTTGAACACCTCGGTGCGACTGGGCACCGCCGCGGGAGTGCAGGCGATTCAGCAATCACCGAATATCTGTGGGCTGCTCAGTTATTCGCTGGGCGGGATCTGCGCCAGCCGGATCCTCGAGGGGGTGGCGTCGGGGCAGTACACCAACACCGACGGCAGTCCGCTGGAGATCGCCTTCGCCGTCTTCATCGCCAATCCGCTGCGCAAGGCGGGAGATTCGGTGGACAACCTATGCCCGGCAACGACATTCGGCCTGCACGGCCAGCGCGGAACCTGGCCCGCCCAGGTCGCGACCCGGGAGTACGCGAATCCGGGCGACATCATCACCGCCTCACCGGCCGATTCGCCGCTCCGCATCATCGACGTGGGAATCTCGCCCTTCTCCTTCGTCGAGGGCGCGCGACTGGGCAATGTCGGCTATCTGATCTTCGCCCAGCTGCTGGAATTCCTGACGTCGAACCCGCTGACCAACTTGCAACGCTATACGGAGGCGGTCAACGGCGTGATCGGCTACCTCACCCCGTACCCGCAGGGCCAGCACGTGCTCTACTCCGCGCAGAACATGCCGGGAACCGGCGTGCCATGGACAACCGCGGCGGCGAACTACATCACGACCGACTTCGCGTAATCGAGCTCGATCGCCCTGTTCCACACCTCCGGACCGGAATCCTCGTTCGAGAGCTTGTCGAAGTAACCGATAGCCGTTAGATTAACTGCGCGCAGCCGACGAACCGCCGGTGGGACCGTGGCCACCGCCGGTTGGCTCGGCAGATCTCGAGTTCGGTCCCTACTCTGTACTCGCGATGTGCCGTGAGTCGAAAGGAAGCGCATGGCATGAGCACCGACAGCGTCTCCATCACCGATCGGATCGTCGGATCCTGGCAACTCGTCGAGTACTCGACCACGTCCGAAACGGGAGAAATCAGTCACCCGCTGGGCCCCGACGCGCGCGGCCTGATCATCTATTCGGCGGACGGGTTCATGTCGGCGCAGATCATGCGCCCCGGCCGGACTCGGTACCGCTCGCCCAATGTGCACAGCGGCGACGTGGCCGAACGCGGCGAGGCCGCCGGCGGCTACCTCGCCTATTCGGGGCCCTACCACGTCGACGAGGAGAACTCCGCCGTGTGGCACGAGATGGCGGTGTCGCTGTATCCGAACTGGATCGGCAACGACCAGAAGCGAAACGTCCACTTCGACGGCGACCTGCTCACCCTGTCGTCCGACCCCCTCGTCTTCCGCACGACCACCTTGTCCCCCGCACTGGTCTGGCGCCGAGCACAGCCCGCACGGACGACGTCGTGAGCGGCTGGTCTCGCCGAGGACCGGGCACCCATGCCACCGCGATCGACGGCGGCCGACAATAGGTTCCCGGCGTGCCCCAACCGGTCGCATGGACGCTACCGGTGCACGATCTCGCTGACGTCCGCAGCATGACGCCGACCGACCTCGGAGCAGCGATGGGGTGATCACCGATCTGGCGATTCCACTCCCCGCGGCCGTGCTGGGCCAACTCCTCGGTCTCGCCGCGACCGAACGCGCAGCCCTATTGGACTGGGCCACTATGACTCTCGCACCGTCGGCGACCCCGACGCGTGCTCGCGACTGCGTACCAGCGCGGTGCCGAGGCAGGAGTGTCCGCCGTATCACTCGCTGGCCCGACAGCCGACTCGCCGTGCAAGAGAGCGAAATCGCCTGGCGTTCCGGATTCCGGCATCGCGGCCCGGTCGCACTTCCCGTAGAGCCGGGTTGATCACAACGCCGATCTGGTTCCCGGCGAGCCTATCCACTCGTATTATGTGGAGCGACAGCACATTTCACGGCCTACCACATCGACATCACCCGCTGATGCCGCTGTTCGACGTGCCGCCGGCGAAAAGTGCTGCGGCATCCGATCGATCCTTCGTACCCTCTCGCCCTGCGCGAGCACGCGTGTAGCCCTACCATCGCTGGGCGGGGTGAGACCGGCGGAAGCGGTTTTGCGCGAACGTTTCCGGGCGCGAAGGGGTGGTGATCGTGGCGGCGCATGGCACGGACGCCGGTGTGCGTTACGGGGTTTTCCAGACGTCCATCGGGGCCGATCTACCCGCGGTCGACCGGATCGACATGTGGCATGAGCACGTCGGGCACAACCACGGCCCGGTCCGCACCCGGATCGAGTCGCCGGAGGGGTTCCAAGGCTGGACATGGACGCAACAGGCCCTGACCACACCGGACAGCAACGATCCCAACAAGCTACAGCTCGTCGAATTCGGCTCCAGCGCTATCGAATACACCCGTAGCGACGAAATCGCGAAGAATGCCGGAGACGACAGTGCCCGGCTGCTCATTCCTCTCGACGGACAGGTACACCTCGCCCAATGCGACCACGCCGTGAGCCTCGGGCCGGGTGAGATCGGGATTGTCCGATGGGACCGGGAAATGGCCATGTCGCACGGGGACGACGCTCGTGCCTATATCCTCAACATCCCCGCATACGCGCTGCCACCGGCTCGTGGACCCCGGGGGCCGTTGGGAATCCAGCCCAAGAACTTCATCCTGAACAACATCCGGCGCATGATCTACAGCCTGGCGGCCGATCGCCGGACGGTGACCTCGACGGAGTTCGTCGAGTTCAGTCGAGCGATCATCGATCTGGTCGGGGGAACCCTGGACGATCGGCGTGCCCCGGAACTGGACTCGCATGCCAGACTGGCGGCGGCCGCCCGGCGACGCATCCACCTGTACAGCCACGACCCGGACCTGACCGTTCGCACTCTCGCGGAAGGTCTCGGAACATCGAGACGGCGACTCGAGACGGCGATGAAGAAGGTCACCGGGCGCTCACCCGGTCAGGAATTGCGTGAAACCCGCCTGAGACGAGCATACGAACTGCTTGCCGACCCGGGCGCCACACAGGACGTCGTAGACATCGCGACCTCGTGCGGATACAACTCCCTGAGCGGCTTCAGAGCCTCGTTCGTCGACAGGTTCGGCCTCCTTCCCGGAGAGGTGAAGCATCGGGCTCGGCAGTCTTCGAGCTGAGGCGGTCCCCACCACGGCCTCAGCCCCGACAACCGGTCGCCGACGATCACCGGTCATGTCAAAACGTTAGTCAGCGTGGATGTTTCGGCGGAACCGAATTTGCGCAGACGTTTTTGCGCACTGCGTGCCCGGGACACGACGCTGACCTGCCCGAGTACTGAATTTCGCTCCGGTGGAATACTGCGGACGAGCCGTACCCTCGACACCTGGAGTCCGCGTATGAGAACACCGAAGACTGCGGAATCGGAACGCATTTCAGCGCTGTTGGACGCCGAGGCCAAGGCAGCGGCCCTGTTCGACGAGGTCGTCGCTCGCGGCATCATCGCACCGGGTGCGACCGAGTCCGCGGTCAGCGACGCGGTCCGGGATCTGGCCGCGGAAATGTTCGGCACGAGCAGGTTCTGGCACAAGCGCATTGTGCGGTCCGGGATCAATACCCTCGAGCCCTACCGTGAAAATCCGCCGGACCGGGTCATCGGCGAGGACGACATCTGCTTCCTGGACTTCGGGCCGGTCTTCGCCGAGTGGGAAGCCGACTTCGGCCGCACCTACGTTCTCGGCGACGACCCCGCGAAACTCTCCCTGCGAGACGCCCTGGAACCGCTCTGGAATTGGTGCCGCGAGTACTTCGAAACCCGTCCGGACATCACCGGGGAGCAGCTGTACGCCGCGGTCATCGAGCAGGCCGAGAAACGGGGATGGAAGTTCACCGCCGCCATAGCCGGGCATCTGGTCGGGGAATTTCCACACAAGCAGATTTCCGGAACGGACATCACCTGCTACGTCGCACCCGGATCGACCACGCCGATGCGCCGCCTCGACCCCACCGGCAAACCCTGCCACTGGATCCTGGAGATCCACCTGATCGACCCGGAACGAAATATCGGCGGCTTCTTCGAGCAGTTGCTCGACGTGTGATCGCCGGGCCGGCAACAGATGTCGAGTTGCGCTCCGCCGACCCGATGAATTCGCCGGCCGCGTCTCGTCCTACCTGAAGGAGAATCGCTCGAAAGGAGCACCATGCCCGCACACGACATCGGGACCCGGGAACAATGGCGCGCGGCGTACGAGGATCTGCGTGCGCGGGAGAAGGAATTGACCCGGCGCTCGGACGCCCTGGCCCGGCAGCGCCAGGCACTGCCGTGGGTGCCGGTCACCGAGGAATACCGGTTCGAGACCAATACCGGCGAGAAGACCCTGGCCGAGCTGTTCGACGGTCGATCGCAGCTGATCATCAGGCATTTCATGCACGGCCCGAAAACACCGGAGGGCTGCCCGGGCTGCACCTTCGAGACCGACAATCTGGTCGGCGCGGTCCCCCATCTGGCCCACCGCGACGTGACGTTCATCCTGGCCTCCCGCTCCCCCCTGGCGACGCTGAACGCCTACAAGAAGCGTTTCGGCTGGGACATCGAATGGGTCTCTTCCGGCGAGAGCGGTTTCAACGACGACTTCTTCGAGATCATGCGCACCCCGGCCGAACACCGCCCGCCGGGAAATATGCTCGACATGATGGAACTGATGGCACTGAGCTGCTTCGCCCTACAGGACGGCGTCGTCTACCACACCTACTCGACCTACGACCGCGGCACCGACGCCCTCAACGCCACCTGGCAACTCCTGGACCGAGCCCCCCTCGGCCGCGGCACCACCTTCACCGACTGGCCCCGCAAACGCGACGAATACTGAGCGAATCCCGTCACCGCCGCCTCACCCCAGCGCGTGACCCACGACCTCTTCCGCTGCCGCCTGCACCTGGGCGAGATGCTCCGGGCCCTCGAAGGATTCGGCGTAGATCTTGTATTTGTTCTCGGTGCCCGAGGGGCGGGCGGCGAACCAGGCGTTCTCGGTGCTGACCTTGACCCCGCCCAGAGCCGCGCCGTTGCCTCGGGCGCGAGTCTGGATGGCGGTGATCTCCTCGCCGGCGACCTCGGTCGCGGTGATGTCGTCGGGGGTCAGGGCCGCGAGGCGGGACTTCTGGTCGGGTGTGGCGGCGGCGTCGATTCGGGCGTAAGCCGGTGAGCCGTAACGCTTTTCGAGCTCGGCGTAGCGGGCCGAAGGACTCTGGCCGGTGACCGCGGTGATCTCCGCGGCCAGCAGGGACAGCAGGATGCCGTCCTTGTCGGTGGTCCACACGGTGCCGTCGTGCCGCAGGAAGGATGCGCCCGCGCTCTCCTCGCCGCCGAAAGCCAGTGAGCCACTGAATAATCCGGGCACGAACCACTTGAATCCGACGGGCACCTCGTGCACCTGACGCCCCAGCACGCTCACCACCCGATCGATCATCGAGGAGGTCACCGCGGTCTTGCCGATCTTGGTCAGCGCATCCCAGCCCATCCGGTTGGCGACCAAATATTCGATCGCCACCGCGAGGTAATGGTTCGGATTCATCAGTCCCGCATCGGGTGTCACCACGCCGTGCCGATCCGCGTCGGCGTCGTTGCCGGTGGAGATGTCGTAGTCGTCGCGGATGGCGACCAGCGAGGCCATCGCGTAGCGCGAGGACGGATCCATCCGGATCTGGCCGTCGGCGTCCAGGGTCATGAACCGCCAGGTCGGGTCGACGAACGGATTGACCACCTCGAGTTCGAGGTCGTACCGCTGCCCGATCTCCTCCCAGTAGTCGACGCTGGCCCCGCCCATCGGATCGGCGCCCAGGCGGATGCCCGCACCGCGAATCGCGTCCAGATTCAACACATTCGGCAGATCGGCGATGTAGTGGTCGAGATAGTCGTACCGCTCGACGCTGGTCAGCAACGCGTGCTGCAACGTGGTGCGTTTGACCCCCACCAGGCCGCCGCGCAACAGCTCGTTCGCGCGATCGGCGATGGCATCGGTGGCGACGGTGTCGGCCGGGCCGCCGTGCGGCGGATTGTATTTGAAGCCGCCGTCCCGAGGCGGATTGTGCGAGGGGGTGACCACGATGCCGTCGGCCTGATGACGCGCACCGCCCCGATTGTGCCGCAGCACCGCATGACTCAGCACGGGCGTGGGCGTGTAGCGGTCGCGGGCGTCGATGATCGCGGTGACCTCGTTGGCGGCGAGCACCTCGAGCGCGGTGGTCCACGCGGGTTCGGACAGCGCGTGCGTGTCGCGGGCCAGATACACCGGACCGGTGATGCCGCGGGTCGCACGGTATTCGACGATCGCCTGGGTGACGGCGAGGATATGCGCCTCGTTGAACGCGCAGTCCAGGCTCGACCCACGATGTCCCGACGTACCGAACTGGACCAGCTGCGCGGGCTCCGACGGATCGGGAATGCGCGCGTAGTAGGCCGTCACGAGATGTGGCAGATCCTCCAGATCGGTGGCCCGTGCCGGCCGTCCGGCTCGATCGTGGGCCATGGTCGGGCCTCCTTTCCGTGTCGCCTGTGCCCGGCTGGTCATCAGGATCACGGCCACACCCACTCTGCGAGAGTCGCTCCGGCGGCGGCCGCCGTGCCCAGACGTTCTACCGTAGCGAATCGCGCTGGGTTCGCACGATCCACCGGAACCGGGGTGCCCGGACCACAGGGTTGGGGGCCGTCGGATGTCACCGGCGGCTCCCGGCGCCGCCGGTCCAGATCTGTACCGGCGACAGCGCGACGGTGCCGATGTCGAACAGTTCGGCGTTGCCGGAAACGAATTCGCGCAGCCGCTCGGCATCGTCGATGATCATCACCATGACCGGCAGGTTCTCGGCCAGATCCAGCAGCCGGGTGGTGTGGATGCGGGAGGAGACCCCGTAACCCTCCATGCCGCGCCACACACTGGCCCCGGCCAGACCCGCGTCACGGGCGCGACGGACTATCTCGTGATAGCGGGGACGGTGCTTCCAGTGATCATCCTCACCGAGCAGCACGGTGAGCCGGGCAGCGGGCCGCCATCGCGGATCGGGCTGCCATGCATCGGCTTCCGTCATGATCTCCACGACGGGGTCCGTCTGTTCCTCACTCATCGCGTACCCCCAATCCTCGTGCCCGCGTACCCGGTTGCCTCGAGCCCTGTGTCATCGCACCGTCCCTCGCACCGCCCTGTGCCATCCATCGTGCCCTCGTCGGCGCGCAGCCGCCCGAACCTCCCGAAAGGCGACCGCACACGAACGCCACCGCAGTTCTGCCGGAGTACCCGCAGCGGCCTCGCACCGCCGGGAAATCACCTACCCCGGTCCGATGATCGTCGGATCATGCTAACTGTCAGCGATCGCCACCGGTCGGCTCGGTCGGCACCAACGGTTGGCCGACGATCGCCGCACGCTCCCTAGCGGCAAGTTCTTTCAGCAGATTCGGAGCGAAGACTCGATTCGATCGCTCCGGATCGTGACATTCGGCCCGCGTGAAGATTCCGTCCGGCACTCGCTTTCGGCTACCGCAGGGCAACCCGTCCCCTGCTGTTCCCGGACGGCCACCGGGGCTGGCTCGTCACCGGTTACGAGACGGTGCGCCGCCTGCTCGCCAACACCCGGTTCAGTTTCATGTTGTCGCTCGGCACTTTCGCGCTGCTGGAGCATCCCGAGCAACTGGCCGAACTGCGCGCCGATCCGGATCTGCTGCCCGACGCGATCGAGGAGCTCATGCGGTATCCGTCGGTCGCGTCCACCAACTGCCGGTCACCTGGACCACAACGACCCGGTAGGACATCTGCCCGACGCACCGTCTCCTGAAACTTCCCCACCCTCAACGCATCGTTGCGACCCCCTGGACAACGCACGTGGCTGCACCCATAAGCACCAACGCAACCACCTCACAACGTGC
>NZ_BDBQ01000103.1 GCF_001613065.1 Nocardia miyunensis NBRC 108239 | reverse complement strand
CAGCCCTCGAAGCGCATGGGCGAAGCCCGAGTCTCGAGGGCTGAACGACGAGCCATTCGGGCGCCGAAAAACCCGCCGGAGCGAAACGGAGGCAAAAAACACCGCCCGCCTGCTGGGCAGGCGGGCGGCGGGCGGACGGCATTGTCCGGAAAGGGAATTCGCGGTCAGTGGACGATGACGGGCTCACCTTCGGCCGGGGCGGGTGTGGTGTTCGGCAGCAGCGCCAGCATGACCACCGCGCCGACCAGGAAGATCCCGGCGGCCCACCAGAAGCTGGTGGTGTAGCTCTCGATCGCCGACTGCGCGACGTTCAGCGCGGTGGGCGCACGGTGCGACAGGTAGTCCGTGGCGGCCGACGCGGAGATGGTGCTCAGCAGCGCGGTGCCGATCGAGCCACCGATCTGCTGGCTGGTGTTGACCGTCGCCGAGGCGACGCCCGCGTCGTCGTGATGCACACCGGCCGTTGCGCTCTGGAACGAGGTGGACATCGCGCCACCCAGGCCCAGGCCCAGCAGCAGCATCGCCGGCAGGATGTGCGAGGCGTAACCGGTGTGCAGGCCGATCCGCGTCAGCCAGACCATACCGACCGCTCCGATCAGGAAGCCGCCGCCGACGACGAGTTTCTGCCCGAGCTTGGGCAGCACCAGCGACGGAACCATCGTCGCGGAGGCGACCATCGCCCCGACCATCGGCAGGAAGGCCACACCGGTCACGATCGGCGAGTAGTGCAGGGTCAGCTGCATGTAGTAGGTCAGGAACAGGAAGATCGCGAACATCCCGATGCCCATCACGAAGATGGTCAGATACGCCCCGCCGCGAGTGCGGTCGAGCACGATCCGCAAGGGCAGCAACGGGTTCGACACCCGCGATTCCAGCCAGACGAACACACCCAGCAGCGCGACGCCGCCGATCAGGAAGGTCAGGGTCAGGCCATTGGTCCAGCCGTTCGATTCCGCGTGCGAGAAGCCGTAGACGATGCCGAACAGCGCGGCGGTCACCGCCAGGGTGCCGGGGATGTCCAGCTTCGGCCGCTCGTTCGTGACGTGCTTGGCAAGCAGTGTGACCGCGCCGACCAAGGCGATTGCGGCGAAGATCAGGTTGACGTACATCACCCAGCGCCACGACGCCCACTCGGTGAGCGCGCCGCCGAGCAGCAGGCCCAGCGCACCGCCGGTACCGGCGACCGCTCCGAAGATGCCGAACGCCTTGGCTCGTTCCTTGGCCTCGGTGAACGTCACCGTCAGCAGCGACAGCGCGGCCGGAGCCAGCAGCGCACCGAACGCACCCTGCGCGACGCGAGCCGCGACCAACATCACGAATCCGTTGGCCGCACCGCCGACCGCGGAGGCCGCGGCGAAGCCGACCAGGCCGACGATGAACGTCGTGCGGCGGCCGAACAGGTCACTCAGTCGCCCGCCGAGCAGGAGCAGGCTGCCGAACGCGAGGGCGTAGCCGGTGACGACCCACTGCCGATCGACATTGGAGAAGCCGAGGTCGCTCTGCGCGTCGGGTAGCGCGATGTTCACGACGGTGGCGTCGAGAACGACCATCAGCTGGGCAACGCCGAGGACGGCGAGCACCCACCAGCGCAGGGCGTGCGAACCGCGGCGGCTCGCGCCGCGGTCCTGCCGGGACGACGATGTCGCCCGGTCTTTCCGGAGATCTATCGAGGTGGTCATGGCTCCCCTTGTCCGAATGCCGTTATGTGGAGGAGGTACCTCCGCTTCACTGGAAAAGCTATCACAATAACGGAGGCATTGTCTCCACTTAATCCCGGATCTTGGTAATATGGGCCTGTGAACCCCGCCACTGCCGCCGCACCGCCGCGACGACGCCTGCGTGCAGACGCCGCCCGGAACCAACAACGCATCCTCGAGGCCGCGCGCCGCCTGTTCGCCGAACGCGGACTCGACGTCACCCTCGACGACGTGGCCGAGGCGGCGGGCGTCGGCGTGGGCACGGTGTACCGGCGGTTCGCGAACAAGCAGGAACTGATCGTCGAGGTGTTCGAGCACAACGTCGCGGAGATGGCGGAGATGGTCGAGTCGGCCAACCGCAATCCGGATCCCTGGGCGGGGCTGACGGCGGTGTTCGAGTACGCCTGCCAGCACATGGCCCAGAACCGCGGCTTCGGCGAGGTGATGCTCGAGATTCCCGACGCGCAGGCGCGATTCGCCTGGGTGCGCGAGCGGATCAAGCCCGCGATCGAGCGCCTGATCGAGCGTGCCCGCGCCGCCGGGGTCCTGCGCGAGGGTATCGCGCCCTCGGACTTCTTCTTCCTGGTCAGCATGGTCGAGACGATCGCGGCCTTCGCGCGCCCGGTCGACCCGGAGGTCTGGCGGCGCTATATGACCATCGTGCTCGACGGCGTGCGCGCCGACTGCGTCCCGCGCCGCCCGCTGACCATCCCCCCGCTGGACGACGACGCGATCGACCGCGCCAAGGCCGCCTGCTTCACCCCTCGCAAGAAGTAGTCACACCGGCCGATTCCATACCCGGCCCGGTCGCCGCCAACCGGGCCTGACCCGAACCGCCCTGGCCAGGGCGGCGATGTGGCATGTCGCACATCCATACCCTAAAGTTGGACGCATGACCAACTCGTGGGCGAACTGGGCGGGCGATCAGCGGTGTGCGCCGGATGTGATCGCTACGCCCAGCTCCGCCGACGAGGTCGCCGAGCTGGTCCGGAGCGCGCGAGACGCGGGGCGGACCGTGCGGGTCGCGGGGGCGGGGCATTCGTTCACCGACACCGTGCTCACCGATGGCACGCTGTTGCGGCTCGGCGGGATGGATCGGATTCTGGAGGTCGATCGGTCGAGCGGTTTGGTGCGGGTCGAGGCCGGGGCGACGCTCAACGCGCTCAGCACGGCACTGCATCCCCTGGGTCTGGCATTTCCCAACCTCGGCGATATCGATGTGCAGACCATCGCGGGCGCGACCGCGACCGCCACCCACGGCACCGGGTCTCGGTTGCAGAACATCTCCGCCGCACTGCATTCGGTGGAACTGGTCCTCGGCGACGGCAGTCGGGTGGAGCTCAGCGAGCAGACCGATCCCGAGGGCTGGCGTGCGGCGCGGGTCAATGTCGGCGCGCTGGGCGTGGTCACCGCGGTCACGCTCGCGTTGGTGCCGGCATTCGTGCTCGAGGGAGTCGAACGTCCGCTGCCGCTGAACGAGGTACTCACCGATCTGGACGAATTCGTCGACGGCAACGAGCATTTCGAGTTCTACATGTTCGCGCACAGCCCGATCGCGATGACCAAGCGCAACAATCGGGTCGAACTACCGGAGCAGCCGCGCGCCAAGCCGGTGGACTGGTTCGCCGACATCCTGCTGTCCAATTACACCTTCGACGCACTCGCCCGGCTGTGTCGCGTTCGGCCGCAACTGATTCCATGGGTACAGCGCGCGGCCGCCTACGCCGGTTCATACCGTCGCCAGGTGGACCGGTCCTACCGAGTCTTCGCCTCCCCCAGGCTGTTTCGCTTCACCGAGATGGAATACGCTGTGCCGCGCGAACATTCGGTGGACGCCATCCGCGAGATCAAGGAGGTGTCCCGGCGGTTCGCCAGCCCGATGCCGATCGAGGTGCGCTGGGTGGCGCCCGACGATGCGTACCTCTCGCCCGCGGCCGGCCGGGACACCTGCTATATCGCCGTGCACCAGTACCACGGCATGGCGTACGAACCGTATTTCCGTGCCTGCGAAGCGGTTTTCGATCGTTACCAGGGCCGCCCGCACTGGGGTAAACGGCACTTCCAGACCGCCGACACCCTGCGCGAGCGGTATCCCGAATGGGAGCGGTTCCAGCAGGTGCGCCGCCGCCTGGATCCCGAGGGACGCTTCAGCAATCCGTATGTGAACCGGGTGCTGGGCCCGCTCGGCTGACCCCGGTCAGCGGGACCGCTCGCGCGCCAGGCGCAATTCCATCTCGACGGGCAGTTCCTCGAGTTCGAGGGCCTGGCGCAGCCGGGGCACGGCATGCGTGCGGATCCGATCGCGCAGTGCCGTGACGTCGGCGTCGGGGGCCGCCGTCACGACCAGATGCAGACCGGGCCCGCTCCCCGGCCCGGACAGCCGGACCGCGGCGCTGCGCACCCCGTCGTACGACTCGATATCCGCGGACACCGGAGCACAGGCGACCGCCGTATCGAGCGCGACCGTATCCGCGCAATCCCTGGCGCGACCACGCCATCGGACCGCACGCGGTATCCGGGGGAACTGCGCGAACGCCCATCCCACGCACCCCAGCGCAACCAGACAGCCGACTCCCACGATCGCCCACAACACCCCGCTGGGCGGCGTGGCGTCGGGTATCAGGCCCGAGCGAGAGCCCACCCACTCGAGTCGGCCGTAGTGCGCGGCCAGCGCATACCCGCCCGCTGCGATCAGCGCCGAGCCGAATACCGCGAGCACTGCCCGGTTCAGCCGCGCCGCGCCATTGCGAGTCGTCATAGCGCACCCGCTCCACGAATCGGCGCCGCATCGGACACACCCCGCCGACCTTCGGACTCGTCCGATCCGCGCCCTCGACGGGCCGCCACCACCACGCGCGGCGCGGGATCCGGGCCGATCCGGGTGATGCGTTCGTCCACGGCCGCGTGGACGCGCTCGCTCAGACCCGCGGAGTGGACGCATGCCGTGCGAATCGTGACGCGAACCTTCTTGCGCCGCAGTCGAACGCGAGCCGAACGCACGCCCTCCACCGATTGCGCGGCATCCCGCAGTGCCCGGCGCAGACCCCGGCGGGCGACGCCCGCGGCGAATCCGTCGCCACCGGCCAGGGGCAGCACCACCGCGCGGCCGGGCAGAATCGCCAGCATCAGCAGTGCGAGCCCGGCGGCGATGGCGAATACACCGCCGACCGCGACCCACCGGTCGGTCCAGGAGATCTCGTGCAGCCGCGCGACAACCCGGCCGTATGGCACGAATTCCCTTGTACCGTTGAGATGTTGTATCAGCGCACCGACGATCACCACAGAGGCCGCCAGCGATACGACGGCCAGCACGCTCGCGGGCAGCGCCCGTCGTGGCCGCCGCTTCATAGCTCCACCAGCTCGCACATCTGGATCTCCAGGCGACGCACCGACAGATCGAGCCGGTTCCGCAGACGTTCCAGGACATGCGTCCGGCAGGCCGAGCTCACCTGCCACACCGGCATCGGATAGCGGATCGGCAACCGCATGCTCAGCACCGCGGCGCCCCGCACGATGCGGGCCCGGACCTGCACGTCGGCGCCTACGCCGGTGATCTCCCGCGCGGCCTCGGCCGCGATCGTGCCCACCGCGCCGGGATCGGTGACCTCCGGCGCATCCCGCAGTATCACCGCCGTTGCGGCCGGACTGGATACAGCAGGGACACCGCCGACAATGCTCGTCATCAGTACCTCCGGTATTCCGTAGGGGCCGATCAGCTGCTCCCCCCGCAATAGCCGAACAGTAACCGAAAATGACGCTCACCTCGCATTACGCGCCGTGCGGGCGTGCCGATTCGTTCAGCGAACGGGCCGCGCTCACCGGTCGGCGGGCACACCGGGCGCCCGGCGACGGGCCCAGCCGAAGCTGAGTTGCACCGCGCGCTTCCAGTCGTCGTACTGGTCCTCACGCCGCGCGGCATCCATTCGCGGGGCCCAGCGCCCGGCCGGACGCCAGTTGTTGCGCAGTCCCTGTAGGTCCGGCCAGTAGCCCACGGCCAGTCCCGCGGCATAGGCCGCGCCGAGTGAGACGGTCTCGGGCACGAACGGGCGCATCACCGGGATGCCCAGGAAATCGGCCACCATCTGCATCAGCAGATTGTTCGAGGTCATCCCGCCGTCCACGCGCAGGGTCGCGGCCTGTAATCCGGAATCGGCGTTCATCGCGTCGACCACGTCGCGGGTCTGCCAGGCGGTCGCCTCGAGCACCGCCCGCGCCAGATGCCCCTTGGTGATGTAGGAGGTCAGCCCGATCACCAAACCCCTTGCGTCACTGCGCCAATGCGGTGCGTACAGCCCCGAGAAGGCGGGCACGATACAGCAGCCGCCGTTGTCTTCCACTGTGCGAGCGAGGGTTTCGATCTCCGGCGCGCTGGCGACCAGGCCGATGTTGTCCCGGATCCATTGCACCAGTGAGCCGGTCACCGCGATCGGCCCCTCCAGCGCGTAGACCGGATCGCGATCGATCTGATAGCCGATGGTGGTCAGCAATCCGTGTGTGGACTGCACGAGTTCGCCGCCGGTGTTCATCATCAGGAATCCGCCGGTGCCGTAGGTGCACTTGGTTTCCCCACGCGCGAAACAGGTTTGGCCGAACAACGCCGCATGCTGATCGCCCAGCGCGGCGGCGATGCGGATACCGGGCACCACCCGCCGGGTGGTGCCGTAGGAGGCGGTCGAGGGCTGGATCCGGGGCAGCATGGCCGCGGGGATGCCGAAGAATTCGAGGAGCTCCGGATCCCAGCTCAGACTGGCCAGATTCATCAGCAGCGTGCGGCTGGCGTTGGTGACGTCGGTGAGGTGCTCGCCGCCGTCGACGCCGCCGGTCAGATTCCAGATCAGCCAGGTCTCCATGGTGCCGAACAGCACCTCACCGCGTTCGGCCCGCTCGCGCAGGCCGGGCGTGGTGTCCAGCATCCAGCGCAGCCGCGGCGCGGCGAAGTAGGTGGCCAGCGGCAGGCCGCACAGTTGCCGGATCCGTTGCGCGCCAGGATGTTCCTCGAATTCGGCGACCAGTTCCTCGGTGCGTACATCCTGCCAGACGACCGCGTGCCCGATCGGATTGCCGGTGCGCCGATCCCACACGACGCTGGTCTCCCGCTGATTCGCAATGCCCAGTGCCGCAATCTGTTCCACGCCGACGCCCGCATTGCGCAATACCTGCGGCACGATCCGGTCGACATTGCGCCAGATCTCCATCGCGTCCTGTTCGACCCACCCGGGCCGCGGGTAGTACTGCTGATGTTCGCGCTGCGCCACCCCGGCCAGCTGCGCCCGCTGATCGAACAGGATGCAACGGGTCGAGGTCGTGCCCTGGTCGATCGCCAACACATATCGTTGTGTCATCCGCCCAGCTCTCTGATCGGCGTATCGGAATTTCTGGCTCGATACCGGGGCGGGGTCAATGGCCTGCGGCCAGATCGCGGGAAATGGCGTGGGCGGCGTCACGCACCAGTGCGATCAGCGGCGGACGATGCCGCAGCTGCGCGCCGCACAGTCGATCGACCGGTCCGGCGATGCCGATCGCGCCGATGACCAGTCCACCGTGCGCGCGGATGGGCGCGGCGATACCGGCCTCGCCGGACCGGAACTCCTCCACCTCACCGGCCCAGCCGTTGCGCCGCACCTCGGTCAGCGTGCGGGTGAGCGCGGTGCGATCGGTGAGGGTGCGGTGCGTCAGCCAGGTCAGCTCGACGCGCCGGACCGCTCCCGCGAGATCGGGTTCGGCCGCGAGCAGCACCTTGCCCAGTGCGGTGGCGTGCGGGGGCAACCGCTCGCCGACCTGTAGGGCCTGTTCGGAGTTGTCCGGCCGAAAGACGTGATGTACCACCAGAACTCCGCCGTCGGTCAAGACGCCCACCCGCACCGCCTCACCGGTGCGCGAGGCCAGGGAGTCCGCCCAGTTGATCGCCCAGGATCGCAGTTCGTTGGCGTCGATCCCCACCGCGCCGAGTTGCCGCACCGCCGCGCCGAGCCGATATTTGCCGCTGGCCGCGTCCTGATCGACGAATCCGACGCCCTGCAGGGTGCGCAGGATGCCGTGTGCGGTGGGTTTGGCGAGATCGAGTGCGGCAGCGATATCGCCCACGCCGAGGCGGCCGGAGCCGCGGGCGAGCAGTCGCATGATTGCGGCCGCCCGTTCGATCGATTGGATCGGACCGGGCATGGCGGAAACCTATCTGCAAAGTTCCGATTCGACAATGTCGAACGCCGGGTGATCGACCGACAACATCACCGGCACCATATGTGACCTGCACCATGAAGTCCTCCCAGCCGGAAGGAACGTAACCGTGCGGACCGGGCACGACCAGCCCGCCCGTTCGGCATTGTCGAACGCTGTCGATTCCACCGTACGCGGGCGATTCGTACCGTTTGCCGGTGCGGTCGCAGTGGCGACCCAATTGCTCATCACGGAGGCTCAACGGTGAACTTCGGCTCGATTTTCGTCAGTGAGGCGTTCGGAACGGGACTTCTGATCCTGCTCGGCGCCGGTGTCGTGGCGAATGTGCTGCTGACCAAATCCAAGGGATTCGACGGCGGCTGGCTGCTGATCAACTTCGGCTGGGGACTGGGTGTCTTCGCCGGTGTGTACGCCGCCTACAAGACCGGCGCGCATCTCAATCCGGCGGTCACCGTCGGCATCGCGTTCAGCGGAGCGCACGAGTACGCGACGGGAATTCCGATCACCGTCGGCAATACCATCGCCTATCTGCTCGGGCAGATGATCGGCGCGTTCCTCGGTGCGTGCGCCGCCTATCTGGCCTACAAGCGGCACTTCGACGCCGAGACCGACGGGGCCAAGAAGCTCGCGGTGTTCTCCACCGGCCCGGAGATCCGCTCCTACGGCTGGAACCTGGTGACCGAGATCCTGGCCACCTTCGTGCTGGTCTTCGTCGTGGTGGCCTTCGGGCACACACCCACCGGCCTGGGCCCGGCCGCGGTCGCACTGCTGGTGGTCGGTATCGGCGCATCGCTGGGCGGTCCGACCGGATACGCCATCAATCCGGCCCGCGACCTGGGCCCGCGCATCGCGCACGCGCTGCTGCCGATGAATTCCACCGCCGCGGCCGAGCCGGAGCGGGTCCCGGTCAAGGTCGGTGCGGGCGACGGGACACAGCAGCGGACCGAACAGCGGACCGTCCCGGCACAGCCGCAGCGCAAGAACTCCGACTGGTCCTACGCGTGGGTTCCGGTGGCGGGACCGCTGATCGGCGGCGCGCTGGCCGGAATCATCGCCCACCTGGTGCTGTAGATCGGGGATTTCCCGGCCGCGGCCCTTGCCAACGCCGCAAGATCCGATTACAGACTTCTGAACCCCTTCTCCAGCACATTCTTTCGAAAGGACCGCGATGAGCCAGTTCGTCGGAGCCATCGACCAGGGCACCACGAGCACCCGTTTCATGGTGTTCGATCACGACGGTAACGAGATCGCCCGTCATCAGCTCGAGCACGAGCAGATCCTGCCGCGGGCGGGCTGGGTCGAACACAATCCCACCGAGATCTGGGAACGCACCCGCGCCGTCATCGAATCCACGCTCACCAAGGCGAATCTCACCGCCGCCGACCTGGCCGCGGTCGGGGTGACCAATCAGCGCGAGACCACCGTCGTGTGGAATCGGCGCACCGGCCGCCCGTACTGCAACGCCATCGTCTGGCAAGACACCCGCACCGACAAGATCGCCGCGGACCTCGAGCGCGCCGGGCACGGCGACACCATCCGCCGCAAGGCCGGACTGCCGCCCGCCACCTACTTCTCCGGCGGGAAACTGCGCTGGATCCTGGACAACGTGCCCGGCGTGGCCGATGACGCCGAACGCGGTGAGGCGCTGTTCGGCACCACGGACACCTGGCTGATCTGGAATCTCACCGGGGGCGTCGACGGCGGTGTGCATCTGACCGATCCCACCAATGCCAGCCGCACCATGCTGATGGATCTCGAGACGCTGGACTGGGACCGGGAACTGTTGTCCATCTTCGGAATTCCGCGCGCGATGCTGCCCGATATCGTGCCGTCCTCGAATCCTGGACTGTTCGGCAAGACACTGGCGAACGGCCCGTTCCGGGGCGAGGTGCCGCTGGCCGGCGTGCTCGGCGATCAGCAGGCCGCGACGGTCGGACAGGTGTGTTTCCGGCCGGGCGAGGCCAAGAACACCTACGGCACAGGCAATTTCCTGCTGCTGAACACCGGCGAGGAGCTGGTGCGGTCCAAGCACGGACTGCTCACCACCGTCGCCTACCAGTTCGGCGAGCAGAAACCGGTGTACGCGCTGGAGGGCTCGATCGCGGTCACCGGTTCGGCGGTGCAGTGGCTGCGCGATCAGCTGGGCATCATTTCCGGTGCGGCACAGAGTGAATCGCTCGCCGCGCAGGTGGACGACAACGGTGGGGTGTACTTCGTGCCCGCGTTCTCCGGGCTGTTCGCGCCCTACTGGCGCTCGGATGCGCGCGGGGTGATCGTCGGCCTGTCCCGGTACAGCACCAACGCGCATCTGGCCCGCGCGACGCTCGAGTCGATCTGCTACCAGACCCGCGACGTGGTGGCCGCCATGCAGGCCGATTCGGGTGTGGAACTCGACGTGCTGCGCGTGGACGGCGGCGTCACCGCCAACGAGCTGTGCATGCAGATCCAGGCCGATTTCCTGGGCGTCCCGGTCTCGCGGCCGGTCGTCGCCGAGACCACCGCGCTGGGCGCCGCGTACGCCGCGGGCCTGGCGGTCGGGTTCTGGCGCAGCACGGACGAACTCGAGCAGAACTGGCAGGAGGACAAGCGCTGGGAGCCCGCCCTGGGCGAGCCGGAGCGCGAACGCGGTTACGCGCGTTGGAAGAAGGCCGTCGAGCGGACCCTGGACTGGATCGACGTCGACGAGTGAGCGACCCGGGCCCGGCCGCGTCCGGGCCCGTTCTTCGAAAACCTTTGCAACAAGGAGAGATACGGCAGTGCCCGCACATCTGGACCCAACCTATCGCGCCGATGCCCTCGCCTCGCTCGGTAAGGACGAGGTGGACGTACTCGTCATCGGCGGCGGCGTGGTCGGTGCCGGAGCCGCCCTCGACGCCGCCTCCCGGGGCCTGACCACCGTGCTGGTCGAGGCCCGGGACTTCGCGGCCGGAACGTCGAGCCGCTCCAGCAAACTCATCCACGGGGGGCTGCGCTATCTCGAACAACTCGATTTCGCGCTGGTGCGGGAGGCGTTGCGGGAGCGGGGCCTGCTGCTGAACACGCTGGCCCCGCATCTGGTGCATCCGGTGTCGTTTCTGTTTCCGCTGCAACGTCATTGGGAACGTCCCTACATCGGTGCGGGCGTCGCGCTGTACGACACCCTCGGCGGCGCACGGGCATTGCCCATGCATCGACACCTGAGCCGTTCGCGCGCACTGGAATTGGCTCCGGCCCTGCGCGAGGACGCGATGGTCGGCGCGATCCGCTACTTCGACGCGCAGGTCGACGACGCACGGCACACGATGACGTTGGCGCGCACCGCCGCCCGGCACGGCGCGACCGTGCTGACCCGGGCGAAGGTGACCGGACTGCTCCGTGAGGGGGAGCGGGTCGTGGGCGCGGTGGTCACCGATCAGGAGACCGGGCGCGGGTACCCGGTGCGCGCGCGGCGGGTGATCAGCGCGACGGGCGTGTGGACCGACGAGATGAATGCCATGACCGGCGTTGACTTCCCGTTCCACGTGCGGATGTCCAAGGGTGTGCACATCCTGGTGCCGCGGGAGCGCCTGGATCTGGACACCGGGCTGATCATGCGGACCGAGAAGAGCGTGCTGTTCGTGATCCCGTGGCGGGAGCACTGGATCATCGGCACCACCGACACCGACTGGTCGCTGGACAAGAATCATCCGGTGGCCAGCGCGGCGGACGTGCGGTACATCCTCGATCACGTCAATTCGCTACTGCGCGAACCCCTTTCGAGCGCCGATATCGTCGGCACCTACGCGGGCCTGCGGCCGCTGCTGTCCGGGGCGTCGTCGAGCACAGCCAAGCTCTCGCGCGAACACGCTGTGGCGGAACCGGTTCCGGGACTGTTCGTCATCGCGGGCGGCAAGTACACCACCTACCGGGTGATGGCCGCGGACGTGATCGACGCCGCGGTGGCCGGATTCGGGCGCGGGGTGGCCCCCTCGGTCACCGGGAATCTGCCGATCCTGGGGGCGGCCGGATATCACGAACTCCGAGACGACATCGACAGCGTCGCCCAGCGGGCCGGGCTCTCGGTCGCCGCGGCCACCCACCTGGTGTCCCGCTACGGCTCACTGGCCACCGAGCTGTTCGCGATGATCGACCGCGAACCCGAACTCGGCATGCCGCTGCCGGGCACCGAATACCTCGGCGCGGAGGCGGTTTACGCGGTCACCCACGAGGGCGCGCTGCACCTGGACGACATCCTCACCCGCCGCACCCGCATCTCCATCGAGGTGCCCGACCGCGGCCTGGCCGCAGCCGCGGTGATCGCCGATATCGTTGCGGGACAACTGGGTTGGGACGAAACCGCCAAGTCCCGCGAGCTGGCTCGCTACCGCGACCGAGTGAACGCCGAACTCGCGGCCAATGCCGCCGGGGACGACGACGCGGCCAACGCGGCACGTCTGGGCGCGCCCTGCTGAGCCTGAGCCCGACCTCCGAGTCGCCGCGTGGTGTGCCGGTGCCGCGGACTATTCGTTGACCAGCCGCAGTCCCGGCGCACGGACCTGACGCCGGTCCACCAACCACACCATCACACTCTGATCCACCGCGGGATTGAGGGTTTCGATCTCCACCTCTACCTCGCCGCGGATCGGATGGCGCAGATGTACCGTGGCCGAACGGTAATCGGTCACGCGATGTTCCTGCCAGCGCCGGGCGAACTCCGGAAAGCGTTGCAGCGCTTCGATCGTCGAGGCGAGTTGCGGATCGTCGGCCCATTGGGAGCGGGCCGCGCGCAGCGACGAGGTCAGCAGGTCGGCGGCCACGGGCCAGTCGGTCCACCATTTCGCCGCCGCCGGGTGGCCGAACAGGTAGTGCGCGAGATTGCCCTCGACCTCGGCGTCGAGTAGTCCGAGCGGCTCGGCGAAATCGCGCCACGCGGCGTTCCAGGCCAGCACGTTGAGCCGTCGGCCCAGCACCAAGGCCGGGGTGGGGTGCAGCGCGTCGAGTACCGCCTGCACGGTCTCGCTGACGCGCTCGAAGGCCCGTCCGTCGGAGGGACAGCCGCCGACCTGGTGGTCCAGCCCGAGCGCCAGCTTGCTGAAATGGTGCCGTTCGACCTCGTTCAGCCGCAGCGCCTCGGCCAGCGCGGCCAGGACCGCGGTCGAGGGATTGGTGTCGCGGCCCTGTTCGAGACGGGCCAGGTAGTCCACGCTCACCCCGGCGAGCGCGGCGACCTCCTCGCGCCGCAGGCCCGGCGTGCGGCGTCGGCGCCCCGAGGGCAACCCGACCTCTTCGGGCTGCAACTGCGCGCGCCGAGCTATCAGAAACTCGGCGAATTCGGACCTGGACACGACATCCATCCTCTACTATCCGGGACTCGTTATCCGCGCCCTGCCAGTACCAGGATAGGGGCGGTGTGGATAAGCGGACCACGGTCCGGAAGACTGATCGCATGACGACTTCCGAACAGACCCTCTCGACCGGAGCCTGGGAGCTCGACGCCAACCACTCCTCGGTCAACTTCACCGTACGCCACCTGGGCATTTCCAAGGTTCGCGGCCGGTTCAACAACTTCGAGACCAGCTTCGTGGTCGACGAGTCCGGCACCGCCACCATCGAGGCCACCATCCACCTGGACTCCTTCGACACCGGCAACGAGGGCCGCGACAACCACGTGCGCAGCGCCGACCTGCTCGATGTGGACAAGCGCCCCACCCTGCACTTCAAGGCGTCCGAGCCGGTGCGGGTGGCCGAGGAGTTCGAGGTCACCGGCGATGTCACCCTCGGCGGCGTCACCAAGCCGATCACGCTGGAGGTCGAGTGGGGCGGCGTGCAGGAGTTCCAGGGCGACGGCAAGCGCCACGCCGGTTTCTCCGCCACCGGTTCGTTCAAGCGCTCGGAGTTCGACGTCGCCCCGGGCGTGCCCGCCGCGATGCTGAGCGACAAGATCGCCATCGAGCTGGACATCCAGCTGGTCGAGCCGCAGGCCTGAGCACCGGGCCACGGGTCTGATCCACGCGCGCGAAGCCGCCCTCGCCGATCCCGGCTGGGGCGGCTTCGACGTGTCGGCAGCCGAGCCGGCGCGAACCGGTCAGGGCAGCAGCCCGTGCCGCCGCGCCCGCACGACGGCCTCGTGCCGGGTGTGCGCGGAGAGTTTCGTCATGGCACTGCGCAGATAACTCTTCACCGTCTCCGGCCGAAGCGAAAGACGTTCCGCGACTTCAGCATTGGCACACCCCAGGGCGATCTGCGCGAGTACGTCGAGTTCGCGGGGCGCGAGCGTGGGCACCTCGTCCGGGATCCCGGGATCGGCCATCAGCCGGGCCAGCCGGTCGGATAGATCCCGCAACCGGATGCGGGTCACGTTGTCGGCGACGGTCTGGGCGATACCCCGCATCTCGGCGTGAATGGCGCGCAACTGCTCGGTGACCACCGCATCCGCCCCGGGGGCGACCGCACCCGCCGCGGCCTCGCGCAGACGCAGCCGCCGGTCCACCTCGTCACGGATCGCCAGTTCGACCGACAGCCGCCGCCCCGCCGCCATGGCCAGATCGGCCGTGCGATCACCGACCGGACCCGCATCGCGGCTCGCGACGTACAGCACCGCACGCGATTCCCCGCGCACCACGACCGGAATCCCGACCACCGCGCGCAATCCCTCGCTCAGCACCGGCGCGTCGTAGTGGTGGGTGATAGTGGACGCCTCCCGATAGTCCGCGACCGAGGTCGGACGTTTACTGGCGAAGGCCGCACCGCCCACACCGGAGGACGGGGACACCACCAAACCCCGCATCGCACTGGTCCGGGTACCGAGGAACTCGCTCAGCACCAACGCACCCGCGTGCACCTGGCCGCCGAACACCACCGGCATCCCCGACATCGCCGCGACCTGCCGTAACTCCGCCCGCAGCGCATCGGAATCGCGGGGGCGCAGGGCATCGGCGGAACTCATTCTCGGCACCCCTTTCCGGGGGTAGCGGGCGGACAAGTGTGACCTGGATCCTATATCTGTGAACGGGAGTACGGGCCGGGCTCGGCCGACCAGTTATACACACGGGGCGTGGGACACACCGCTGCTCGGCGATACCATCGGCGAAAATCTGGATCGCACGGTCGCAACCTACGGCGACCGCGACGCGCTCATCGATCGCGGCACCGGAGCGCGGTGGACATATCGCGAATTCGGCGCTCGGGTCGACACACTGGCCTCGGGCCTGCTGGCCGCTGGCATCGGCAAGGGCGATCGGGTGGGCATCTGGGCGCCCAACCGCGCGGAGTGGACGCTGGTGCAGTACGCGACCGCGAAGATGGGCGCGATCCTGGTCAACATCAACCCCGCGTACCGGATGCACGAACTGCGATTCGTGTTGCAGCAGGCCGGAATCCGGCTGCTGGTCGCCGCGACCGAGTTCAGGGGATCCGATTACGCGGCGATGATCGAACAAGCCCGGCCGCAATGCCCGGACCTCGAGCGGGTGATCATGCTCGACAGCGACGAGTGGTCCGCCCTACAGGACTCCGGTAGTGCCGCGGACCCGGCGGAACTGGCCGCGGCACAGGAGAATCTGTCTCCCGACGATCCGATAAACATCCAATACACCTCGGGCACAACCGGATTCCCCAAGGGGGCGACGCTCTCCCACCACAACATCCTGAACAACGGCTATTTCGTCGGCGAGCTGTGCGGTTACACCGCGCAGGACCGGATCTGCATTCCGGTGCCGTTCTACCACTGCTTCGGCATGGTGATGGGCAATCTGGCCGCGACCAGTCACGGCGCGACGATGGTCATCCCGGCCGCCGCGTTCGATCCGGCCGCGACGTTGGATACCGTTGCCGCCGAACGCTGTACGTCGCTGTACGGGGTGCCGACGATGTTCATCGCCGAACTCTCCGATCCCGGATTCGACTCCTACGATCTGACCTCGCTGCGGACCGGGATCATGGCCGGATCACCGTGCCCGATGGAGGTCATGAAGCAGGTCATCGACCGAATGGGCATGAGCGAGGTGTCCATCTGCTACGGCATGACCGAGACCTCCCCCGTGTCCACCCAGACCCGCCGCGACGATTCACTCGCTCAGCGCACGGCCACCGTGGGCCGAGTCGGCCCGCATCTGGAAGTCAAGATCATCGATCCCGCAACGGGTCTCACGGTGCCGCGCGGGGAACAGGGCGAATTCTGCACGCGCGGTTATTCGGTCATGCTCGGCTATTGGAACGACCCGGGCCGCACCGGCGATGCCATCGACGCCGGACGGTGGATGCACACCGGCGATCTGGCGGTGATGGACGAGGACGGATACGTCGCGATCACCGGGCGGATCAAGGATATGGTGATCCGCGGCGGGGAGAACATCTATCCCCGCGAGATCGAGGAATTCCTCTACACCCACCCGGACATCCTCGACGCCCAGGTGGTCGGCATACCCGATCCGAAATACGGTGAGGAACTCGTCGCCTGGATCCGAATGCGCGAGGGCGCGACACCATTGGACGCTGCCGCGCTGCGCGAATTCTGCACCGGCCAGCTCGCCCGTTTCAAGATTCCCCGCCACGTGCACCTCGTCGAGGAATTCCCGATGACCGTGACCGGCAAGATCCGCAAGGTCGAGATGCGGGAGATCTCCGCGAACCTGTTCGCCGCCGATTCGGCGGACACCACCCAAGGCCCGACAGGAGACGATCGGTGACCCGGCCCGAACCCACGTCCAATACCGCGCTCTATCGTGCGGCTCGCGACCAACTCCTCGGTGCGGCAACCGATTACGAGACCGCGCGCAGCAGCTTTCGCTGGCCTCGGCCGACCGGGAAGTTCAATTGGGCGATCGACTGGTTCGACGTGATCGCGCACGGCAACGACCGCACCGCCCTGTGGATCGTGGAGGAGGACGGCAGCGAGCGCAAGGTCGGCTTCCAGGAGATGTCCCGGCGCTCGGATCAGGTCGCGACCTGGTTCGCGAGTTTCGGTATGGGCAAGGGCGATCGGGTGCTGCTGATGCTCGGCAACCAGGTCGAACTCTGGGAGGCGATGCTGGCCGTGGCCAAACTCGGCGCGGTCGTCATGCCGACCACCGCCGCACTCGGGCCCGCCGACCTGAGCGACCGAATCACCCGTGGCGCGGTGCGTTTCGTCATCGCGAACGCCGCCGACACCGCGAAGTTCGCGGAGGTCGAGGGCGACTACACCCGGATCGTCGTGGGCGATCCGGCGCCGGACTGGCATGCCTACGCCGAGGCCGACACGGTCCGCAGCGCGGGCCCGTTCCGAGCGGTCACCGATATCACCGACGAACTGCTCGTCTACTTCACCTCCGGCACCACGAGCAAGCCGAAGATGGTGCAGCACAACCAGACCAGCTATCCGGTCGGACATCTGAGCACGCTCTACTGGATCGGCGTGCGCCCCGGCGACGTCCATCTGGCGATCAGCGCACCCGGCTGGGCCAAACACGCCTGGAGTTGCTTCTTCGCACCGTGGATCGCCGAGGCGACGATCTTCGTCTACAACTACGCGCGGTTCGACGCCGCGGCGCTGCTGGCCCAGCTGCACCGGGCCGGAGTGAACACCTTCTGCGCACCGCCCACGGTGTGGCGCATGCTGATCCAGGCCGACCTCGGCGAACGCCCGGCCGGACTGCGCGAAATCCTCGGCGCGGGTGAGCCGCTCAATCCGGACGTCATCGCGCAGGTGCGCAAGGCGTGGGGCCTGACCATCCGGGACGGATTCGGCCAGACCGAGACCACCCTGCAGGTGGGCAACACTCCGGGCCAGCCGGTCAAACCGGGATCGATGGGACGTCCCGTGCCGGGAGTTCCTGTGGTGCTGGTGGATCCGATCACCGGCGAACTCTCCGACGAGGGCGAGATCTGCCTGGATCTGAGCGCCGATCCGGTCAATCTCATGACCGGATATCTGGAAGACCCCGAACGCAATGCCGCGGCGATGGCGGGCGGCTACTACCACTCCGGCGATGTGGCCACCCGCGACGCCGACGGCTACATCACCTATATCGGCCGCACCGACGACGTCTTCAAATCCTCGGATTACAAGGTCTCCCCCTTCGAACTGGAAAGCGTGCTGATCGAACATCCGGCGGTGGTGGAGGCCGCGGTGGTGCCGCAGCCGGACGACACCCGCCTGGCCGTGCCGAAGGCGTACGTGGCATTGGCCGCCGGGTGGTCCGCCGACGGCGAGACCGCCCGCGCCATCCTGGAATACGCGCGCGATCATCTCGCGCCCTATCTACGCGTGCGCCGAGTCGAGTTCACCGAACTGCCCAAGACGATCTCAGGCAAGATCCGACGGGTGGAACTGCGTCACCGCGAACAGACAGCACACGCCTCGGGCACTCCCATCGAGACGGAATTTCGTTACGAAGAACTCGTTCGCACAACGACACCCGAGTAATGGCCCACGCGTCGATCATGATTCGGATAGTCTCCCAGTCGGCAGCTCCAGCGGGGGTATCCGAGTTCTGCTACGGGTATCCGGTGTCCGGCCTGAGTTTGGCGCGTTTGCCCGAAAGTGGCGTGTTCCGGGCTAGCAGGGCAATTGGTCAGCACACAAAACTGGGGCGCACGTCCCGATGATTCGTGATCGACAGTCCGTATCTCGACGATTGGAGGTTGCCTTGCCACAGCACACCGGGTCCCAGCACACCAGTGAGAGCGCCACGGCATACGTCGTGGCCGCACTCGAGGCGAAGGGCACCGCAACTCGCGACGATTTCGATGTACCCGCGATCGTCGCCGCAACCCATGCGATAGCGGAGAGCTGGGATTTCGACTCCCTGGAACGCACCACGTTCTGGGGAATCGCGGCCACCCACCTGAGATTCTAGGTTCCGGTGGCGGTCCCCGCCTCCACGAACGAACGTGCTTGCGCCGCAACGTTCCACCGCTGCGCGGCACGACGTACCGAGGCGGCGTCCGCATATCCCAGCAACTGCGCCTGCCGGGCACGGCTCACCGGGCCCGCGGCCGCGGCGCGATGAAGCCTGGCGCGATCCAGCTCCCGCCGCCAGGTCGTGCCCGCCTCGGTGAGTCTGCGTTGCAGTGTGCGCGGACTCGTGGCCAGGCGGCGAGCGACCCGTTGCAGCGAGACCTCACCCTCGTCCAGCGCCTCGGCCAGCGCCGCGCCCACCCGTTCGGCCCAGCTCAGTTCCAGCGGCGGCGGTGGCGGCAGGGTGGCCGCCAGCGGTTGCAGCACCTCGGCCAGCACCGGATCCGCGGTGGTCAGCGGCAGATCCATATCGGTGGCCCGGAACGTCATCGCGTCCATGGGAGCGCCGAATTCGATTGCCTCCGTGCCGAACACCTCCCGGAAGGTCCGCAGGTTCCGCGGCGCGGGCTGCCGCAGTGCGACCCGGACCGGATCCAGCGGCGCGTCGACGACGACGCGAGCCCTGGTCAGCACGGCCACCAATCCCCAGATCTGCGTCAAGTCGCGGGCCCGGCCCTCCCCCACGATCATGTCCAGCGACAGCGTGGCCTCCCGCTCGTTCTCCTGGAACAGCTCGAAGCGGTGATTGCTGGTGACCGCGGTGACGTACGGCCCGCAGGTGGCCAGCCCGGCCCCCACCGTGGGCGCACTGGTGAACAGATAGTCGTAGAGCCGAGTGGTCGGGAGCTCGTAGCGGCTCGCGACATGTAAGGCGACGTCGGGGTCGTCGAGCCATTGCTCGCTGATTTCCCAGAGCCGACCGAAATGGTCGTTCGATACATGTGTGCCGGGTCCGGTCATGGCCCAATCGGGCAGCCCGCATTCGCGTAGCAGCCGATCACGATCCAGTCCGGCCTCGGCAAGTCTCGCAATCACAAATCGGTGCAATAGCGTCGAATCGGTCCCCATGCCCCTCCTGCCCTACTGTTTCCCCGAAGAATCTTCCTGGAAATAGCTACCTCGCAGAGTAGCCGCCGGGACCGCAAAGTATCGCATCACCGCCGATACTTCCCCGGTACGGTGTCCGATTTGTTCAAGACCGGACCGCGGCCATCGCCCTAGAGTCCGCGGCATGACTCTTCGACTGAATGTGATCGGCCTCGTCGCCGCGGATCTGGATGCGACCCTGCGGTTCTATCGCCGTCTCGGGCTGGAGTTCGGCGAGGTGACCGGCGGCCACGCGCAGGCCCCGCTACCCGGCGGCATACACCTCATGATCGACACCGAGGACACCGTCCGCTCCTTCCACCCGGACTGGCAGGGGCAGCCCGGCCGGATCGGGCTGGCGGTCGAATGCGACGGCGTCGCCGAGGTGGACGAGGCGTTCGCCGAACTCACCGGGGCTGGGTATCGCGGCGCCCTCGAACCGTTCGACGCGTTCTGGGGCCAGCGCTACGCCACCGTCCTGGACCCGGACGGGAACGGGGTCGACCTCTACGCGCCGCTGACCTGAGCGGGTCGATCCCGGGCGATCAACCGGGCCGGTGACGTCCCGGCCAGCTCGCGCACATCGCGCGCTAGATGGGCCTGGTCGGCATATCCCGCGCGGAACGCGGTCTCGGCGAGCGGGATTCCCACGCGGGCCAGGGCCAGCGCGCGTTGCAGGCGCAGCACCCGTGCCAGCGTCTTGGGTCCGTAGCCGAAGGCGGACAGCGACATTCGATGCAGTCGGCGCTCGCCGAGTCCGAGCGACTCGGCGACGGCGGCCACCGCGGACCCCTCGCTCAGCCGGCGCACCACCGCGCCCAGTACGGGGTCGGCCGGATCCGTCTCGGCGGCAATACGTCCGGCGATCCGGTCGAGTCCGGCCATGGGATCGGCAGAGGCGGCGACGATCCCGGCCAGCGCACGCACCCGCGCGGGCCGCCACAGCTGGTCGAGATCGGCACGGCGGTCGAGCAGTTCGCGCGCCGGGACCCCGAGCAGTGCGGGGGCGGTGCCGGGGAAGAACCGGATTCCGGCGATCCGCGTTCCGGGCGGGGCGGTGGTCGGATAGCCGCGAGTGTCCGGTCCAGCGACGACCAGTCGGCCGCCCAGCCAGAGCAGATCCATACATCCGTCCGGCAGGACCGGCGCGTCGTCGGCCGGGCCTATCGTGCGGGTCCACACCGTCGCGCCGGAGACCGTCCGGGAACGACGTTCCCGATACCGCGGCGGCGGGTGGATCTGCACCTCCGACACACTACGCGGCGGGCACAGTCGTGCGTGTTCATCGCCACACGCACCGGAGCACGGCCGGTGCTGATGCATTCGGGCCACTACACTACCCAGGACTTCCGCCAGGGGGACGAAGCTAGCTCAGATTGGGGTCCGCACCACCATGCTCAAAGGTTTCAAAGACTTCCTGATGCGCGGGAACGTCATCGACCTGTCCGTCGCCGTCGTGATGGGCACCGCGTTCACCGCGGTCGTCCGGTCGGTCACCAAGGGAATCGTGGAACCGCTGCTGGCGATTCTGGGCAGTAACAGCCAGTTCGGGCTGGGTTTCCAGCTGGTCCCCGGTAAACCGGCCACCTTCATCGCGATCGGGCCGATCGTCAGCGCGGCCATCGATTTCGTCATGGTCGCGGCCGTGCTGTACTTCGCGCTGATCCTGCCGATGAACACGCTCAAGAAGCGCTTCGCCAGGGGTGAGACCAAGAAGGCCGGGGCCACCCAGGAGGAACTGCTGACCCAGATTCGCGATCTGCTGGCCGCTCAGGCGGGCGGCTCGACGCCCGCCGACGGTTCGGCCGACTCCGACGACTCCGACGACTCGGCCGACTCCGGCGACACGGCCACGGACGGCCGGCGCGTCACCGCGAAGAGCATCGCCGACTGAATCGCGCGGCGGCCGTCAACGGCAGTCCACCACCAGGGCCGTGGTGTTGTCACTGCCTCCGGCCCGCAGCGCGCCATCCACGAGAGCCTCCGCGGTGATCGCGGCGGTGGCGCACCTGGCGAGCGTCTCCTTGATCTCGGCCATGCCCAGCGGCTTGTGCACACCGTCGGTGCTCAGCAGGAACCGGCCGTGACTGGATCCGGTCGCAGCGCGGCCGATGGCGTCGGGCGACACCGTGCGCGCGGAGGTCAGCACGAGATGTTCGAAGCGCCGCGCGGGACGCTGCCCCAGGGACCGGAAGTATTCCGCCGCGGTGTGGTCGGTGGTGATCTGATGCAGCACCCGGCCGTTCCACCGGTAGGCGCGAGTGTCCCCGACCCAGGCGATATCGCACGGCCCGCCGTTCGCCGGCAGCACCGCGACGACGAGGACCGCGTCGGCCTCCTTCTCGGTGAACTGCCGCAGCAATTCCGCTTGCGCGGCAAGGATTCCGGCTGCCGCACCGGCCTGTGACGCCTCCCGGGCGGCCACCGCGGCGACCGTGCGGGCGGCGCGGGCGGCCAGCAGATGATCGCCGACTCCGTCCGCGACGACGAACGCGCTCGTCCCGGTGACCGGATCGGTCCAGCTGGACAACGCGTCGGCATTGAGCGACCGCAGGCCGCGCCTGCTCACCGATGCCCCTGCGACGCCCGCCACCCGAACCAGCTCACGACGAGAAAACGCGGCGGTAACTCCACTGTCCACGGCCGTCTCCTTGGGCTCAGCACACCCCACACTGCCCGGCGGCAGCTATTCCAGTAAACCGGGCACACGTGTGGACAACGCCAGATCCGCCTGTGCGATTCCTGAGAAGCGGACGACCAGCACGTTCTCGGATCATCTCGGCAGGGTGACCAGCCGCTGCGCGTCGTCGAACAGGGCGCGCTCGGCGACCCGGGCCGCGGCCAGGGCCGCCAGCGATGCCGCGGCCAGCAGCATGTACATCACCACGATCTGATAGCGGATCGCGGTGAGCGGTTCGACCCCGGCCAGGATCAGGCCGGTCATCGCGCCGGGCAGGCTGATCAGGCCGACGACTTTGGTGGAATCGATGCCGGGCACCAGCGCGGTGCGCAGCGCGGACCGCCGGTACGGCAGGAATGCCGTGCGGGCGGGCAGGCCCAGGCACAGCCGGGCCTCGATCGCGGGACGCGCCGCCACGGCGTCCTCCCGCAGGCGGCGCAGCGCGATGCCGGTCGCCTGCATGGATCCCGAGACGATCATCCCGCCCACCGGAACCACCACCCGCGCCTGAGTCGAGATGACCTGCAACGCGATCAGCGCGCCGAGGGTGATCACCGTCCCGAACGCGACCCCGGCGGTGGCCGCTCGAATCGCGTGCGGCAGGCCCGCGCCGCGCCGCCCGGCGACCCGTCCGGCGATGCCGATCATCAGCACCACCCAGCCGAGCGCACCCGGTAATCCGGTGTGCCGGAACAGAATCAGCAGAATCGCCCCGACCGCGACGAGTTGTACCCCGGCGCGCGCCGCGGCGATCAGCAACTCACGCGTCAGGTGCAGCCGCTGCCGGTAGGCGATCAGCGCGGCCAGCGCCACCAGCGCCACCGACGTGCCGACGCCCTGCCAGTTCGGAACCGAAAGTCCTTGCACCATCAGGCTTTCCGATCATCGTGCGCGCCGAACCCGGACAGTCCGCCGCCGCCCAGCAGCAGTACCTCGTCGGCGACCCGGCCGACGAATGCGGTGTCGTGACTGACCAGCACCACCGATCCGCCGTCGCGGGTGTGCTCGCCGATGAGATCCGCGACCGCTCCGGCGGCGGCCTCGTCCAGGGCCGAGGTCGGCTCGTCCAGGATCAGCGCCTGCGGGCCTACGGCCAGTTCGCGCGCCAGGCAGACCCGTTGCGCCTCACCGCCGGACAACTCGCCGCAGCGCCGACGCAGGAACGTCTCCGGCAGCCCGGCCCGCCGCAGGAGCGCACCCGCCCGTTCGTCGGTCAGCTCGGGACGGCCGACCCGCACTTCGTCGGCGACGACGTCGGTGAGCAGCGTCGCGTGCTGCGGCACCAGCCCGACCCGGCGACGCAGATCGAGGACGTCGAGTTCGGTGATCGGCACATCGTCCAGCAGGATCCGCCCGCTGGACGGTTCGGCGAGCCGATTCAGCAGTCGCAGCAGCGTGGTCTTGCCGACTCCACTCGGCCCCACCACCGCCGTGCACCGGCCACCCGGCAGCCGCACGTTGACGTCGGCGAATATCGTGGTCGGCCCGAAATTCACCCCGACCTGCTCCAGGACGATGCTGTGCACGCCACCACCCTGCCCCACCCCGACGCCCAACGCAGCACAACCCGCGCGAATGACCACCGCCAGCCGCGCGACGTCGCGCCCGCAGAGTGCAGGCCCCGCCCCGGATGCGCTGCCACCAGCGGTGACAGCGCATCCGAGAAGGTTCGGTCAGTCCTCGCTGAACGAGGAGGCGCGCTGCTTGCTCGCGCGGGCGCGGCGACGTTCGGCGCGCAGTTCGGCGAGTTCCTGTTCGAGGGTCTCGGCGATCCGGAACTGGCCGGTGTCGTACCCGTTGAGCGGATCGTCCTGTGCGCCATCGGCATCCGCGCCGTTGCTCGCGGATTTGCCGTTGGCGGCGGACTTTCCGTTCGGCTTGGCCGAGCCGTTGGTGTCCGCGCCGTTCAGCCAGGCTTCGTTGGCGCGGTATTCGGTGGTCACTGCGGCATCGGCGGCGGCCGAGGGACGGAAGGAGAGTGAATCGTCGGCGTCCACCGTCGAGTGCTTGTCCGACTCACCGGCCATGGCGTCCACCTTCGTGGAGCCCTCCGCCGAGGTGGCCTCACCGCCCGGCAACGCCATCAGCGCGCCGCTGGGGCGGGTCACGTCCGGAGAGACGTTCTGCCGGAAGAAACTCACGAATGTCGGCATCGTGCGGCGGATCTGCTCCGAGGGGTCGGGCAGATCGCGAACCTGTTCGGTGGCGTGCGCGATGGCCATGCCGTATCGCGAGCTGGCGGCGTGGTGAATCAGCAGCGCGACACCGATCATCACCGGAGCGACCGCGTGCACGCCGACGTCGTACCACCGCCCCGACCTGATGTACGGGTAGGTGTTGAGCCCGACAGTCAGTGACAGCAGGGCCAATTCGGCGATCGCGACCTGCTTGCGGCTGTCCAGGATGCCCCATTCGGCGACCTTGTTGGTGCCGATCATGATGATGACCAGACACACGCTGATCATTGCTTCGAGTAGGTAGCTGAACCAGTACAGCGGATCGGTCGGGCCGCCGGGGGCGATGTTGTGCTGCACGTTGACCGCCGACCACAGCATTCCGGCCGCCACCACGCCGGCCAGCGCGCGCAGCGACCACGCCCGATGCCGGTACAGCGAGGCGAGTTTGGCGTGTGGGCTGGATTCGCGCCGCTGTGCGGCGAGCGCCCGGCGGGCGAGCAACAGATCACGCATGTCGGCCTTCGCGATCTTCTGGGATGTTGTCCTGGCTTCGTCGGAGGCCGCGGCCGCGGCCTGGACATGCTTCCAGCGTTGGTCGCGCTCGGCCTCGCGGATCTTCTCGGCGAGTTCACGTTCGGCGCGCAACTCGTCTTCGGACAGGGCCTCGGTCAGCGCGGGATCGAACTGATAGGCCAGTCGTCCGCGGGCATGCTCGACCCGTTTCGCCAGATGCGTGACATCGTCTTCGCCCGAGTGCTCGATGGTCATCGCGCCTCCAAGCGTGTGAGATGCTGCGGCAGCCAAAGGGTCACGGTTGGTAGCGGCACATAGCATTAATAGTCGATAGACCGCCCATGGCGAAACCGCAAGATAGCCAACAGGCGTAATTCCCCGGCGTGGCGCGCGCGACACGCGCAGAAGAGTACGCCCGCCGCGCATTCCGAACCGGTCCGTCGACCCGGAACCGGACGGTTTCGGATGCGACGCTCGTCCCATTTGCGGCCCGTTCTCGTGATCGCTTGCGCCACAGCCTGTCCCGGTACTCGCGAGTAGCTTGGTGGGGGTGGGGCCGACGGCCGCACAGGGAGCGCGATCGGATCCCGATCGCAGGAGACAGTGAGGACATCATGGTCGATACCGAAGCACCCGACCGAATCGAAACAGTCGGCGATGATTTTTTCGCCGACCCGCACGCGTACTACCGTCGCTGGCGCGAACGCGGGCCGGTGCTACAGGTCCGATTGCCTCGAACCGACATACCCAGCTGGGTGATCCTCGGGTACGACGAGGGGCGCGCCGCGCTCACCGATGCCCGGCTACAGAAGAACGTTGCGGGCCTGCGGGCGATCTTCGAACGCAAAAATCCTGCGGCCAGGGCGAATCCGGGCGCGTTCGACCTGTCCGCGCACATGCTCAACAGCGATCCGCCGGACCACACCCGGTTGCGCAAGCTGGTCAACAAGGCATTCACCGTGCGCAGCGTGGCCGCGTTGCGCACTCGCATCCAGGAGATCACCGACGGTCTGCTGGACGCGATGCAGGGCCGGGACGAGGTCGATCTGATCCAGTCCTTCGCGGTGCTGCTGCCGGTCACCGTGATCTGCGAACTGCTCGGCGTTCCGTTCGAGGACCGCGAG
Organism: Nocardia miyunensis NBRC 108239; assembly: GCF_001613065.1. GTDB lineage: Bacteria > Actinomycetota > Actinomycetes > Mycobacteriales > Mycobacteriaceae > Nocardia > Nocardia miyunensis. The sequence continues at coordinate 925 of NZ_BDBQ01000103.1, read as the reverse complement.
GACTTCCAGCGCTGGACCAAACTCCTCATCGGCGGCGCGGCGACGACCGACGAGGAGGTCTTCGCCGCGGGTTCGGACATGTCGGACTATCTGCGGCGGCTCGTCCAGGCCAAGCGCGCGGAGCCCGGCGAGGATCTGCTGTCCGGGCTGGTGCACACCAGCGACGAGGACGACGACCGGTTCACCGAACAGGAACTGGTCTCGATGGCCTTCCTGCTGCTGGTCGCCGGCCACGAGACGACCGTGAATCTGATCGCCAACGGCACCCTGGCGCTGCTGCGCAACCCGGCGCAACTGCAAGCCCTGCGCGAGAACCCGGACGGGGTGCCCGCCGCGGTGGAGGAGTTCCTGCGGTACGACGGGCCGGTGGGCTGGGCGACCGTGCGGTACACCGCGGAACCCGTGGAGATCGCGGGAGTGGAGATCCCGGAGGGCGAGTTGGTGTATATCGCCCTGGGTGCGGCCAATCGGGATCCCGAGCACTACGCCGATCCGGAGGGACTGGACATCACCGGCGATTCGGGCCCGCATCTGGCCTTCGGCCACGGCATCCACTACTGCGTGGGCGCGCCGCTGGCCCGGCTCGAGGCCGATATCGCGTTCCGGACGCTGCTGCGCCGGTTCCCGGACCTGGGCCCGAGCGCTTCGGACCAGGATCCGGTCTGGCAGCCCAGCCTGCTGATCCACGGTATGACGAGCTTCCCGGTCCGGCTCACCTAGGCGGCATACGGATAACAACACCCTTCTGCTCGGCGTCACGCAATCAGTCCGACCTGCCACAATATCGACAAAACTGTAACAGGTTTCACCTGTCGATATAGCGAAGCTGTATTTACTTATTCCACACGCGGCGGTTAATCTCGAGCGGACGCAGAGCAGAAGGGAACGTCATATGCAGATCAACAACGCGGTTGCCGTGGTGACC